>JAEWIX010000093.1 GCA_023386885.1 Pseudomonadota bacterium | reverse complement strand
ACGGCTTTGCGCAGGGCGGCTACCTGAGCGGCGCGTTCGCCTATGGCTGGCACGACGTCAACACCGATCGCATGGCCCCCACCGGCGAACGGTTGCGCGGCGCCTACAAGGCGAGCGTGCTCTCGGGTCGTCTGGAAGCGGGCTGGCGTATCGATACCGCGTGGGCCGGTGTCACGCCTTATGCCGCGGCGCAGGCGATCAGCTATCGGATGCCGTCCTATCTGGAACAGGGCAACGGCGCTATCGACAGTTTTGCGCTCGGCTATGCGGGCCGCGACGTCACCGCGACGCGGAGCGAACTTGGCCTGCGGCTCGACCGCACCACCGTGATGGGGGAGACGTTGTTCACGCTGCGCGGCCGCGCCGCGTGGGCGCACAACTTCGACACCGCGCGCAATGCGGCGGCGACGTTCCAGGCGCTGCCGGGATCAGGCTTCCTCGTCAACGGCGCTGCGATGGCGCCGGACGCTGCGCTGGTCTCCGCCGGTGCCGAGATCGCCTGGCGCAACGGCGTCGCGCTTGCCGCAACCTTCGAGGGTGAGTTCTCCAACAACGTCACCAGCTACACCGGAAAAGGCACACTCAAATACGCGTGGTGAGGGAAGTGCTGCGCAGATCTCTCATCCGCGCAGGCAGTGCGTGGGTCGATCTTCCTATTTTGCTTTCATCGGCCTATCCCGTCCAAGCGTATGCCTTTCATGGTGTAGGATGCCAACGGTGTTCGATTGACTGCGGCCAGTTACCTGGACGTCTAATATGATCGTTATGGTCGTGCTACGCCCCTCAGAAATGCATTTCCGCGGTCGTCCGCGAGGCAGATATATCGTTGATGCCCGGTCGCTTTCCCCGCTTTGAAATCGACGTCGATGAGAAAGTAGCGCGAGTTTGGATCGGCCGGGCGATCCCGCAGAGGCGTGATCGTTTCATTCTCGATGACGAGATTGCGAACGTTCGGCAACACCCCGGCGACCTTAGCCCGGCAGGTCGCCTCCGGATCCGCTGCGCGCGCAACGGCCGGGAGCAGGGCCAAAACAAACAAAACAAAAAATGTCCTCACAATGATCGAAACGTCGCCGGCAGGATGGCGTTCGTCAAGTGCTGCGTGAAGCCCAATCGCCGATACGCAGGCCGGCTTTCGGATCGAGCCTGCAGGGCAGGTCGCGTTCCTTTTTAAGATAAACTCAATATTCTCCAGGTAACGATCACAGCATGAATCGGCTTTTCAAGCTGCAGGTCCTGGGACCGTTCGTGCTTTTCGCCGCGGCGTTGGGTGCGGAATTGGCTGCGCGTGCTCTTGAATACGCCCCCAGTTCGGAAATTCTCTGGTTTCTCAATCTCAGAGTGTTCGGAATCTTTCAGCGAACCCACATCGTGCTGAGTGAGTTCATCGCGATCGACGGATTCCAGTTCTTCGCGCTGGCGCTTCCGGCCTTCGCGCTTGCCTGCTACGGGCTCGTAGCCAAATCGCGGCTCCCCTTCATGATCGCCACTCATATGAGCGTGATCTATGCGGTTTTCCTGGCGCGCACCTGGCGGGCCGGGATGCCTGGCATCAGCGAGGCGTCGCTTGTGCCTGTCGCGATGCCGTCAGGCGCCGGCCCCTACATGGTAACGACAATATTCGCAGCCTGTTTGTTGTCCTTTGCCATCACGCATCTGCTCTATTGGCGTCGTGTGCGCGTCGGGCGCGAAGCTTAAGTTTCATTCCGACAGTGTGTTCGAAATGAAACTCCTGTTAGCTCCAAAACTCACTGAATCAGTCTTTGCTTTCTTAGCCAGGTGACAACACCGCATCGGCTTGCTGGCTGCCCCTCCTTAAGATGATGATGGAGCCGTTACGGGTCGTAAATCTTGCGCCCAACAGTTTCGGAATCTTCTCCATCAGTTGCGACGGCAACGGGATTGTTCCGGTGGCAACTGTATCGCCGACATTGATCGCGGGGGCCGGTGTGCCTGCAGTGGGTGCAGGCTTGATGTATTCCCGGATGAGTTGGATATCGTCTTGTGTCAGATTGAGTGCGGTTTGATGATTTCGGTCGCTTGACCTGTCTCGGTTTTGTTCAGCAGCTAGTTTATTCGCTGATTGGGTTTGTCGGTTCAGCTCCTGCGTGGCTCTTTCGTATTCCATCCTGGCCACGCGTTCCTTGAGAAGTGTGACTTCGCGCTGGAGCGCAATAGCCTCTGTTTTCAAGGCGCGTGTTTGGGTGAGGGCGATGAGAGTTCCTGCGCAGATCAGGATGGCGAGCAGGCTGAGAAGTGCGATGGCCGCGCCGCTCACATTACTAGTTTGTTTTGGCCGAGCTTTGACGTCCGCCCTGTCGGGCTCCACGTGGCTTCGCCAGATCGCGCGTAGCTCCTGCCATCTGGCGGAGATCAGCCGCGACAAACTCGTTCGCCAGGATGTCTCCGGCCGAGATGTTCTGACATGGGGTCCGAAACCATCGTGCCGCAGAAATGCCGGTGCGTCAGGCGGCAGGTGAGGGGCCATCGGTTTCGGATGCGCCGCGACCCCGGCTTCGATTCCCTCGGCGTGGGGAGTGATTTCATCGCTGCGAGGTTGAAGATCGAGGATCTTCTGACGTTCCTCCTTGCCGGCAAGATCGTCGATGGCCTTGAGCGAATGTGAGCCGGAAGTCGCTGGAAGATCGGCGGAGGTTTCGATTGACGCCAAGGTCGCGCGGCCGCGCTGCGTGATCCTGAAACGATTGCCGTCCGCTGCCACGAGCCGCGACTGAAAAATGTCGATGTTATCGAGGGCGGAGGAAATCTCCTGATCGGAGCGATCCGCGAGCGTTTCGATTTCGCGCCTGAGTTCGTCAAGCGTCGCGCGGCCATCGGCTCGCTTGGCGAGAGCAGTCAGGACCGCCAGCTTGAACTGCACGCTTTCCCCCGGTCATGGCACGATATGTTCGATCCCATCATCGCGCGTCGCGCATCGTACAACTGTGCGCCGCTTCGTCGATCGTGCGACATCTATCACTTGAACATCATGCTGCGGATTCGGTGCTTGTCGATAGGCGGCTGGCCTCAAAAAAGGAGAGGGCGGACGCGCCGGAAGCTGTCGAAAAAGACGTGGTTGCCCCCGGAGCGCGCGCTAGTTGGCAAATTAGAGCGGTACTATAGTAGCTTGCGGGCGCCGAAGTAAGGTTAATTCCGGGTTAATCAATTTGGGTTCCGAAAGCCATATTCTTTTTAATAAAAAAAAGTAAAATACCTCCTCGTTGGCGGCAAAAAATTGCGCGGTCAACGCTTCTGCGATGTTTGCAACAGTTTATCGAGTAACAAGGGATTATCAGTCATGTTGAAGTATTACATCAAGGCTACCGAAGCTCTGAAGGACTTCCGCAAGGATCAGGCCGGCGTGGTGTCGTTCGAATATATCATCGTCGCCGCGTGCGTTGTTGCTGTCGTGGCTGCGGTTTATGGCACTACCGGTACTAGTGCGCTCGGTACGGCCCTTTCGGACGCGCTCAATGCAGTGTCCACCTTTATTCAAGGCAAGGTTCCGGCTTGAGGCAATCGATTATACCGGGGCGTTGGATTCTTCAACGCCCCGCTTTTCTCCCTATTTTGCATTCGTTTGATGTCTGATGTCCTCTTTTTGAGGCACGCTTTTCATGAGTTGGATTGTTTCCGCGACATTGTTTTTAGAAATATTGTTGTTGCTGTGCGTCGCGGCGACCGATATCGCGGCACGCCTGATCCGCAATGAAATTTGCCTGGCGCTGGCGCTGCTCGGGATCGTGCGTCAGATCGCCGATCCGATGCAGCTTGTTCAATCTTTGATCGTCGCGACAATCCTGTTCCTGCTGCTGTTTGTCATCTATCAGCGCCGGTTGATCGGCGGTGGCGATGTGAAGCTGCTGGTCGCCTTGTCGATCGGATTGCCTCTGGCAGGTGTGATCGAACTGTTGACAGTCACCGCGCTGGCCGGCGGCGTTCTCGCCATGGTGCACCTGATGATGCGTGCTCTGCCGTCGCCCAAGCTCGCGCCCGCGGGATCGTCGGTGCTGCGCCGTGTGTACGCGATCGAGCGCTGGCGCCATTTACGACATGCGCCGTTACCTTACGGGGTCGCGATTGCTTGCGGCGGCATCTGGACCGTTTTCACCCAAGGATTTTTACAAGGATACTGACATGTCATCCGCCTTGCGGCTTTCGATTATCATGGTGTTCGTTCTCGCTGCCGCCGCGCTCGGGCTGATCGCCTACGGCATGAACGCACCGAAACCGCCCGCACAGGCGGTGGCGCAGGCGGCAGTGAAGGCGCCCGTGCCGGCGACTGTCGGTTATTTCGTGGCCTCGCATCCGTTGTCGCGCGGGACGCTGGTTCGCGACGACGATTTCACGGTGCGCTCGGTCGCCTCGCAGGCGGATGTCCCGGAGGGGGCGATTATCGACAGGCCCGACGCCAAGCCCGATGCAAAGGCTGCGCTTCGCGGATCACTGGTTCGCAATTATCTGGACGCCGGTGCGCCCGTCACCGCAAAGGATATCCTGCGCCCGCAGGAGCGCGGCTTTCTCGCCAGCGTGCTGGCGCCAGATACCCGCGCTCTTAGTATCAGTGTTGACGCCACCTCTGGAGTTTCGGGTCTGATCTGGCCGGGCGACTATGTGGACGTGGTGCTGACACAGAAGGCATCTGCCGGCGCCACGAGCCCGAACCAGCAACATGCCACGTTGAGCGAGACTGTTGTCCACAACGTGCGTGTGGTCGCGATCGATCAGGACATCATGCAGGGTGGCCGTGCCGTCAACACCGGTAAGGATGGCAAGGATAACGCCGCCAACAAGGACAGCGCCGCCGGCAAGGTGGCCAAGACCGTCACGCTGCAACTCGCGCCCGATCAGGTCAGAAAAGTGACGGTGGCGACGCAACTCGGCAAGTTGTCGCTCGCCGTGCGGGCGGCGGTCGACCGGCTTGACAGCGCGGACACCGATACGACGGTGGTGGTCTACTCCCGCAACAACGGCATCAAGTATTCGGTCAGGCGGGACAATGCCGGAAGCTCCCGCGCGTCGGCTTCCCAGCCGACGCAGGATGCTTCGGCCGCGACAGCGCGCCGGTAGGGGAGGCAGAGGTGAACATGAATATGGCAGTGACCAGTCCCCCTGACGATGTCCCGTTCGCTGTCGCGCGCAATCGGGTCGTCTGTTTCGTCGACGACGAATTGAGCGAGGCGGCGCTGCGCAAGGGCCTCGATGGCGTCAACGTGTCGATCCGGCGCGGGACGATCCGTCATGCCGCGCGGATGCTTGAAACCGACACCGAAATGTTCGGCCTGGTTGTCGATATCAGCGGATTCGACGATCCGTTCACTGAACTGGAACGACTGTCGAGCGTCTGCCCGCCCGATGTCCGGGTCGCGGTGATCGGTGAGAGCCGGGAAATCACCTTCTATCGCGAACTGATGGAAGTGGGGCTGTGCGAATATCTGCCGAAGCCGCTGACGCGTGACATGGTGCTGGACCAGTTGCGCCCGAAGCTGATCGGCGATGTCGCGCCCGGTCCGACCGATCGTGGCGGCCACGTTGTTGCGATCTGTGGCGCGCAAGGCGGTGCGGGCGCCACCAGCATCGCGATCAACCTTGCGCTGCAATTGGCTGAAACGACCAAGGCCAAGGTTGCGTTGCTCGACCTGCATCTGCAAGGCGGCGAAACGGCTGTCATGCTGGGCGTCCGGCCAGGGCCGGGGCTGCGCATCGCCCTCGAGAACCCGATGCGCGCCGATACATTGTTCCTCGAGCGCGCGGCGATCGATGTCAACGAGCGGGTCTGCCTGATTTCCGGCGATGAGGAGCTGGACGCGCAACTCGATATCACCGAAGCGGGTGTGCGGCATGTCCTCGGTTTGCTGCGTCAACGCTTCAATTATGTTGTTGTCGACGTGCCGGTGCCGTTTCCGCCGTCGATTCATCCGGTGATCATGCTGTCGCGCCATGTGCTGGTGCTGCTCGAAGCGGAAGTAACCGGACTTCGCAATGCCCATGCACTCCGTACTGCCGTCACCAATATCGCCGGCAAGGATCGCGTTTTTACGTTGCTCAATCGCGCCAATCGCGCTGGCGGGCTTCCCAGAGCGACGATTGTGAAGGCGTTGGGCGCGGAGCCCGACATGGTGATCCCCGATCTCGGAAAGGGAATGACCCAGGCGGTCAATCTCGGAATCCCGGCTCTGAAGCATGTTTCAGGGCTGCGGCGTCATCTCGCCCCGATCGTTCGCGAGATCGCCGGCGTCGGGGCGGCGAAAGGCGGATGGTTCAGAAGGTTGCTTAGGCGATGAGAAAATTCGGGACCCGCGAACGCGACGGTATGCCGCCTCGTTTACCGGCATTGACGGCAAGCCGCGACGACTCTTTGGTCGAGCGGTTATTGCCTGTTGAGCGTTCTGTGGCGTCGGAGCGCCCCGTGATCGTCGAGCGGCCTGCGGCGGCTTCGCGACCGGCTGTACCTGAGCGACCCGCCATGCCGCCGTCGTTGCGCGAGCGGGTGATCGAGCAGATCGATCCTGCAGTGGCGACAACGATTTCGCGCGAAGCGCTGCGGCAGCAGATCGAAGATATCATCCACGGAATTGCCAATCAGGATCGTCTCGAACTGTCGGCGCGTGAACAATTCCAGTTGGCGAACGAGATCGCCGACGACATGACCAGCTACGGGCCGCTTCGCCCGCTGCTGCAAGATGACACGATCAGCGATATCATGGTCAACGGCCCCAACAATGTCTATGTCGAGCGTAACGGTCGGCTGGAGCGGTTTGCGGTCCGATTCCGCGACAACGATCATATCGCGTCGGTGGCGCAGAAGATCGCCTCTCAGGTGGGACGGCGCATCGATGAATCCAGCCCGATGGTGGACTGCCGCCTGCCGGATGGAAGCCGCGTCAACATCATCTTCCCGCCGCTGGCGATCCACAGTCCTTGCATATCGATTCGTAAGTTTCCAAGCCGTCGCCTCGACATGGCCGGTATGGTCGCCAACGGTTCGATGACCGAAGCGGTGGCGAAACTTCTGGAAATAGCCGCGCGTTGCCGGCTGAATGTTCTCGTCTCAGGTGGCACCGGCTCCGGCAAGACCACGCTGCTCAACGCGATGAGCCAGTTCATCGATCACAGCGAGCGCATCGTGACTATCGAGGATGCCGCTGAGTTGCAACTTCAACAGCCCCACGTCATCAGCCTGGAAACGCGGCCTCCGAGTCTTGAAGGAACCGGATTGGTGACCCAGCGCGATCTGGTGTGGAATGCCTTGCGTATGCGCCCAGATCGGATCGTGGTCGGCGAAGTGCGCGGCGCCGAGGCGTTCGACATGCTTCAGGCGATGAATACCGGACACGATGGTTCGATCTCGACGGTGCATGCCAACAGCGCCCGTGACGCGCTGACCCGTGTCGAGAACATGGTGCAGATGGGACAGGTCAACCTGCCACTGCGAGCGATCCGCTCCCAGATTATCGCCGCGCTGGACGTCATCGTCCAAGTCGAACGTATGCGAGATGGGCACCGTCGCGTTGTCCAGATCAGCGAGGTGATCGGGCTTGAGGGTGAGGTGATTACCACCAACGATATCGCGGCGTTCGAATACAAGGAAGAGGACGTTCACGGACGGATTGTGGGAACTTACAAGTCTGCTCAGGCGGTCCCGAAATTCAAAAGCCGTCTTGCTTATTTCGGGTTCGATCGCGCCTGGACCGAGGCGATGAGGCAAATCTGATGTTGCAGGCATCAACCATTATCGTTCTGGTGCTGCTGGTATGCGCCGTGGCCATCACCCTCTGGCTCGACGCGCGCCAGCGGCGGGTCGATCGTCAACTCGCGATCGCTCTGCCGGAAGCGGAGGCGATGAAACTGATCTCTATTCGCAGGGCGCAGGCCAGCGCCCGCAACCGATTTCTCCATCGTCTTTTCAATTATAGTGCCGAAACGCCCTACGCATGGGGGCCGCCTTATGTCGTGCTCGCTGCCGTCGTCGCTGTCGGTGCGATCTTCTATGCTAACAGCATTTTGAAGTTTCCAATGTTGTATGCCGAGATCGTCGCAGCGGCTGTCGCTCTGCTGGTGGTGCGCGGCTTGTTTGGATGGCAGCAACGTCGTTTTACCGATCAACTATTTCGGCAATTGCCGGACGCAGTCCAGCTTGTCGTCAGCACCGTCCGGGCCGGACTGCCGGTGAATGAGGCGTTTCGCGCCATTGCCCGCGAAATGCCGCAGCCGACCGCTGGACAATTCGCCATTGCGTGCAGTGAAATCAATATGGGACGCCCCCCGGAGGAGGCGATTGAATCGATCTTCCAGCGTACGGGGGTGACGGAATATGGAATTTTCGCAGTGACGCTTGCGGTTCAGTTGAAGTCGGGCGGTAGTCTGGCGGAAACCTTGCAGACGTTGGCGGAGACCGTGACTCAGCGTGTGGCGCTTGCGGCGCGTGCCAAAGCTCTGGCCGGCGAGGTGATCTTTTCCTCGCGCGCGTTATCACTATCCCCGCTCATCATCGGGGGTCTGCTCTATATGATCAATCCGAAAACTATCGACATGTTGTTTACCGATCCGACCGGAAACAAACTGCTGGCTTATGCTGTGGGCTCGGTCATCGTCGGGCATTTCGTGATCCGCTGGATGATCCGAAGGGAGACGACATTATGAGCGCCGGCTTTGGTGTCGCCGCACTGGCCGTGATCATGGCGGCCGTGACCTTCGTCTTGATCATCCGAGAGATGCATGTCCGTGCGCTGGATGCGCGGGTAACGAAGGCGGTGATGGGCATACCGGGCCAGACCGCGCCGTTTCAGGGCCTCGCTGGCTGGTTTTCATCACTCGGGATGCGCTACCGGCGGTTCTACGCGGAGGAGAATCTCGAACAACTGCGCGCCGTGCTTCAGGGATCCGGATTCAATTATCGTCGGGCCCTGCCGATCTGGATCGGCATCAAAACCGTCTGCATGTATGTCGTTCCGCTGACCGCGTTTATCACGGGGCTGCTTGCAGGGGCGTCGTTGAACGACGCGCTAATCCTCACACTGATCGGCGTAGTGATCGGCATCATGGGGCCGCGGCTGCTGTTGCTGGTGCTGCGGCGTCGCTTCGATGCAGCGGTGCGGGTCGGGACACCGGACGCCATCGATCTGTTGGTGGTGTGCAGCGAGGCCGGGATGGGTCTGGAAAGCGGGCTGGAGCGCGTGGCCGAGGAAATGAGCCGTACCAATCCTGCCATGGCGCGGGTTCTGAATGGACTTCTCGACGACTTGCGAGTGCTGCCGAGTCGCGCCGAAGCCTTTGAGAAATTCGGGGCGCTGTCGGAAGGACTTCGCCGTTTCGGCTCAATGGTCGCCCAGAGCTTGCAATATGGCACGCCTTTGGGCCAGGTGCTGCGGGGCATCGCAGTAGACTTGCGACGCGAACGCATCACCAAACTCGAAGAAAGAGCGCACAAGCTGGGCGCCAAGCTGACCATTCCGATGGTTCTGTTCTTGCTTCCGGCGATGTTCGTCATTCTCGGTGGCAGCCCGTTCCTCAATCTTCTTCGCTCGTTGAAGGCATTTAGCAACGGATAAAGTTATGCTGGGTCTTTCCCGTCGAGGCAGATTTGCAAAGCGGACATCGTTGCTCGCGGATCAACGCGGCGCCGTCGCGTTCGAGATGCTTATTGTTTTCCTCTTTCTGATCATGACCCTGCTACTGCCGCTGGCTGATATGGCGATCGCGGGCTTTCAGTTCATCTCGGCGCGGCAGGCGTTGCGCGCATTCGGGCAGTCCATCCTGTATTCGCCGCCGGACGATGTTGCGAATCCGTCAAGCTGGATGTCGAGCGCGATTGCCAAGGCCGATCCGAATTATCCCATCTCCAGCATCAATCTGATTTGCGGTGACAGCAATGCTGCGTGCTCCGGAAGCAATACTGTGTCGCCCAAATCCTATTCGTACTCGACGAGCGTGACGCTGACGCCGATGGTGCTGAGATCGGTGCTATGCACGAGCGGCGTAGGCGACGGCTGCACGTTCACGCTGTCCTATTCGGAACGGTTTCAATAGGAGATCATCGATGCGCGATTTGCTTCAGAACCGTCGCGGCTCGGTCGCCTTCGCAACTGTGATCGCTCTGGTACCCTTGATCGGCGTCGTTGCGCTCGGAGCCGAAGCCGGATCGTGGTACGTCACCAAACAACAGGCGCAGAACGCGGCTGATGCCGCCGCCTATTCGGGTGCATTAAAGCGGGCTTGCGAATTTGGTTCGGTGACCTGCGCGGACACCCAGACAGTCGAGTATCGTGGCGAGCAGTTTGCGGCGCAGAACGCGTTTTGCAATGAGGGCGATAGCTCAACTTATCCCGGCACCCGTTGCGCGGCCAGCCTTCCGAGCGGCATATCCCAAAGTGTCCAGATCGAGCAGCCGGCCGGTAACCAGGTTCGCGCTACGGTGAGCCAGACCCAGCCGGCCTACCTTGCTAAACTGTTTGGTCTACCCAGCGTGACGATCGGGGCAACCGCCTTGGCGCAGATCGACGGGCTGGCGAAGCCGCCTTGCGTGCTTGCATTGACCGATCCCATTACATTTCAGGGCAGTCCGACCCTGACGTCTCCGACTTGCGGCATCGCGTCGAACAGCGCCGCCGCCAATGGTATCGGTTTTACTGGCAATAACGGCATCGATTTTGACGCACCGAGCTACACGGTCGGCGGCTGCTCCCAAACCTCGTCGTCAGGAACTGCATGCACGAGCGTGCAAACCTATCAGCAAACTTTCCCCGATCCGCTGGATGGATTGGACGCAGCGATGAAGGCGTTGAAGACGGCGAATTTCTCGAAAGACTGCAAAAACGACGTCATATCGTATGAAACGAGCGCTTGTTACATCTCGGGCAATGTAAGTCTATCCGGCTCATTGAGTGGCACTTATTACTTTACAGGAAACGTCAAGATAAACGGTAGTCCGACGATATCAGGAACGGCGACCCTGATCTTTTTCGGCGGCGCAACGCTAACAATTACCGGAAATCCGACGATTCAACTTACGGCGATGACGTCGCCTGCGGGACCCGCGGCATTGGCGTCGGTTGCGAGCCTGATGAAGGGGTTGCTGATCTATGACGGAGAGAGTTATTCGAAGAAGGGTGTCAACATCAGCGGTTCTTCGGCGAGCTACTTCAATGGTACGGTCTATGTCCCCAATACGCCCGTGACATATGGCGGCAATAGCAGCGCATCCGCTCCTGCGTCAGGTTGCTATCAAGTTATCGCCTACGCGGTGAATTTCCAGGGGAACACGAAGTTAGATAATTCAGGTTGCAACAGCTTTGGGGCCGTTCAGCCCGATGTGCAAACAGTCCGTCTGGTGCAGTGATGAGAAAGCTCGACCAGCGCGGCGTGTCGTCGTTTGAGTTCTGCATCGTCCTTATTCCGTTTCTGATGTCGATATTCGTCATTTTCGATCTCGGACGTTATGCCATTACGATGCAGTCGTTGCGGGCTTATGCCAATGCCGGGGCGCGAGCGGCGATGATCGGCAACTGCTATGTGGAGCCGGTCCTTGCGAAGCAGGAGCCGACCTGCAGCACGGCGGATCTGTCCGCCGTCGACAAGTCAAAGATCTCGCCGTTTCTGGGGGCGTCCGCCGCGCTAAGCCTGACAGCGGGCTCCGGCGTGCTGACCGTGACGGCCGAAGACGATTCCTTCGTCATGGCCATGACCCCGCTGACAAAGCCGCTGTGGCCGGCATCGTTCGACAAGCCGAGCACGTCCACCGAGATTCCGTTCTAGCTGGCGCTTCCGTGGAGACGTCCAGGTTTGTTGGGGATGAAAGTCAACCCAGGAGATATGAGGCCATCCCCATGATTAGAAAGTGGTGCCCGGTGGCCACATTGGGAGAATTTCTTGCATGATGCGGTGGGCAAGCCGAGGTCTTTTCTTGACCAACCGGGCACAGAAGGGATGATGGATCCTTCGAAGTATTAACTGCTGCCGGCGAGGGATAGGCGGCAAACTTCGTGAGGCTCGGCTGATTTTAGCTTGTGACGCGTCAATCAAGAAAATCGAATTCGAACGTAACGACTTATTACTAGAGATGATTGTAAGCTCTGCGACGTGGTAAGCGAAGGAGAGTTTCTGGGGCGCCGGAAGGCGTGTATTGCGAGGTTAGCCGTGGTCGCGGCGAAGGGGATCAGATGACTGGCGGTGGCGTTTCGAGCAGGGCGAGAGCAGGGCTTCTCGCTTTGAGCGTAATGGTGTTTGGCGTCGTGTTTGCCCTGTTAGGCTCAGCCGAACGCGTCAAGGCTGCGGACCGGCAGGAATCCTCCAGTGGCGTTTTCGTCAGCGAGATGTCCGACGTCCAGCGTGTCAAGGTCGTCATTAACAAGTCTCGCACCTTCAGGGTCAGCAAGGCTTTTTCCACCGTCGTGGCGGGCTCGCCTGACGTTGTCGACGTCAAATCCCTCAGCGATCACCTGATCTACATCCAGGGCAAGCAGACCGGCACCACCAACGTTCTCCTGTTCGATAGCGCGATGAAGCAGATCGGCATTCTGGATGTCGAGGTAACGATCGATACCAGCAGTTTGCAGCAACGCATTCAGTCCGGCACCGGCACCCGCGGCATTCACGTTTCTACCTCGCTTGGTCAGGTCATCCTGAGCGGTACGGCGGCGGATGCTGTGGCGGCAGAGCGGGCGATGTCGATTGCCACCGGTATCGTCCCGGCGGGAGGCAAGGTGGTCAACGCCATGACCGTGGCAGGTCCCCAACAGGTCTTGCTGGAGGTGCGCTTCCTCGAGGTCAATCGGACTGCCGGGCGAGACTTGGGCGTTAACTGGTTCGCCGGCAACGCCAGAGGTTCGAATGTCGCGAACTCAGGTCTCGGTTTGGGTGGACCTGGCGGCGGAATAACCGGCGCGGGACGGCTTAGAGCAAAACCGGACGGTACTCCGATTGAAGACTCTAAGGGTAATCTGATTTCGACACCTGCTGGACTTCCGCTTCTGACCACGGCTGCCACACTAGCTTCTGGCGCCGTACCGTATGGTAGCCTGCTGACCAGCGTGCTGAAAACAGGCGGTGGCGGATCGCTGGACGTCATGATCAACGCGTTGGAAAGCAAAGGGGCACTGCGCCGGCTTGCCGAGCCGAATCTGATGGCACTATCGGGCGATGCTGCGCGCTTCCTTGCCGGCGGTGAGTTTCCGGTGCCGATACCCAAAGTGAGTGGGAACGGTTTTCCCACTATTGCCATCGAATACAAGAAGTTCGGTGTCGAACTGGCCTTCGTGCCTACCGTTCTCTCGCGCGGTGCGATCAACCTTCGCGTAGAGCCATCGGTCAGCGAACTTGATTTCGCCAATGCGGTGACCATTGCAGGTACCCAAGTTCCGGCTTTGACCGTCCGCAATGCGCGGACCACGGTTGAATTGCGTGATGGTCAGAGTTTTGCGATCGCCGGCCTGCTGCAGACGCGCAATCGGCAAGACGTTGCGCAACTGCCCTGGATCGGTTCGGTGCCGGTGCTTGGGTCATTATTCCGCAGCGCGTCCTATCAGCATGAGCAGACCGATCTGGTGATCATCGTTACGCCGCACCTCGTCGCACCTGCGGCGCCGGGGCAGAAACTGGCTACGCCGCTGGACAATCGTCTGCCGGCGAACGACGTCGATTTCTTCCTGAACGGCCAGATGGACGTGCGTAAACGCTACAATGATTACGTCAATTCCGGAGGTGAGGTTAAGGGGCCTTATGGCCACATCATCGCTCCGCAAGTCACCACGCCGATCCGGGCGCCCGCCACTGCGAAGCGGCCGGTTGTGAAGACTCTCAACTAGGGGACGCGAGAGATGACCATCAGGTATCTGGCTCTGTTCGCACCCTTGCTGCTCGGAGGCTGTTACGGGCTCGCCGGTCACGACGAGATGGATCGCTATTTACAGCGTTCCGAAACCATCACCATGGATGGCGGCAACGCCAAGCAGGTCAACGCGGCTACGCACGTCATTACGCCGTGGCCGCGCTATGTCGGCGATCGCAGAATTGCCTATGACGCGCGGCGCGTGGGACCCGCGGTCACGCGCTATGGCAATACGCAGCGACCGGTGGATCAACTTCCAGATCTTGGTGAAGCGGGCAAGGCGATGGGGCAGGGGCCACCCGAGACGCGCAATGTCAATCAGAATGTGAATATCAGTGGATCGGGGGCGGGATCTACTGGAACTGCGGTGCCGATTGGCAACGCCGACTAGCTGAGTTTTTGTTGTAGCAGTGTCTGGAGTTTCATTTTCGGACGACTGGTTTGAAGTCTGATTATTGCGAGGCTGATTTGCAGTGTTTTGTTAAACGTATTGACGCTGGGCGGGGGTAAGGGAGATGCGGCGTCTCATTTTTGTGCTGACCTGTTGCTGGGTGGCGGTCGGTCTTGCGGGCTGTGACTATACGACGAGGGAAGCCGCGATTCACGCTCCCGCCAATCCGCCCGGCACGGATCCGGTGCAGGAGCCGACCGACGTTCAGTACTATCCCTCCGACGAACCGGTGCGGTTGGGGCTTGAACATTTCAACCGCGGGAATTACGGCCTCGCCCAGCGTTATTTCAAGGATGCTGTCGAGAAAGCGCCGAGAGACGTAACAGCGTGGATTGGGCTTGCCGCGAGCTATGATCGGTTGCGTCGTTTCGATCTTGCAGATCAGGCTTATTCGCAAGCGATCCGGTTAGGTGGCGAGACCGTTCAAATCCTGAACGATCAGGGATATTCCTACATGCTGCGTGGCAATCTCAGTGCGGCCCGGCGACAATTCCAGAGAGCCTATTCGCTCGATCCGTCCAATCCGGTTATCATCAACAATCTTAAGCTTCTCGATGGCAGCCGACGTTTCATTGAACGGCCGCCGAATAATCAACCGTAGTGACTTGAAGCTTCGCGGGATTCGGCGGTACTTTGTCAGCTCTTCAAGGACAGGCGGGTCATCATGCAAAAGAGCCTTGGCTTAGGTATTTTCAGTTTGGTGCTTTTATCGCTCTCTTCGAGCGCCGCGTTCTCATTTGGCGATCGGCCGTATCGGCTGAACTGGGTGGATGACGCCAACGTTGCCGCGGACTGTTTGAAGTGGAATTGGCAGCAGCACAGTTGGTACGATCAATGTGCGGTTCCGGTTAATCCCACGGCTTACATGTACCCTCGACGCCATCGCAGCGGACCGGTATTGCGCACCCGCGGGTGAGGTGGGGACCGGATCTCACTCGCGCGGTTTTTCTTCGCATAGCTTGCGGGTCTGATGGCTCTGAGGCCGGCTGCTTTTCAAGGCTTATCCACCGCGACAGGCTTGCGGATTCGAGTGAGCAGATTTTCTGCCGCTAGTACTGTCCAAGTTAATTGGTTCGCGGAGGCAAACTGCCTGGACGGGTTCACGGTTGGATTTGCTTTGGACGCAATCATCCCGCCCTTGAGGCTCGTTTAGGCTAGGCTGAGCGATCGATTTCTTTCTCTCGAGACAGCACGAGAAAACAGCGCGCGGCACGACCTCGCCATCTGCAAATCGGCAGTACGAGGTTGCGCCGGCGGGTGCGTTTTTAAATGCGAGGCGGCGGAGGCCTTAGGACGGCGAAACCGTGCAGGCCACTTGGTGATGCTTGCCGAAATTGAGTTGGGCCTGATCCCGGAATCCGTCGAGCCAGATACCCTTGCCGATATAACGGTAACCAACGCCCATCGGGACGAGGCGCACATGGGAAGATCTTGCGCCGGTTGAAAGCGACGCGGTGACGATTTCGCCCGCGAGACTGACGGCGATCGGGCAGAGGGCGTACTGGCGGCCATTTTCACATGCGATGACCAATTCCGCGCACCCGCCTGAAACCGACGGCGGAGGAGCCTTGAGAGCCATGTCGGCTGCTGTTGCCGTCTGGGGAAGGAGGCCTGCGATAATGCTCAAAGCGGCGCCAGAAATAGAGGCCTTGAAAAGGTTGAGAATCATGAAGGCTGCCCCTGCAATAAATAAAGCAAATTGAGAGCAAAATAATCAAACCGGGTCAATCAGGGCAAGCGGGCGGGCACTCGTTTGGCGCGAACTGTTGTATTTTTATCCGGTGGTGAGGGTGCCATGTTCGCTGGGCTATGCCACTGGTGGAGATGCGTGTTTAGCGGCCAACACTTGGCCAAGCAATGGATACTGATAGGGCTCGCTTGTCTTGCGCCCCCGTGTCCATCGACTGCTTTCGCTGTCAGCGTTCAGGAAGTTGTCTGCTCGCTTTGAACCGATGAAGTCGGGTTTGCAAAGCTCGCTTACACGACGAACAGGATCGGATTGCATCGGCATTCGATCGTGATCCGCCAGCCTGGCATAGGTCTTCCTTGGGTGCGGTCTGTGGGCAGCGGCGATGGCTATCCGGTGAACTGAGTCGGTGTACGTTCAGCCGTTTGCCAGCAATCTCGGAGGCTTTCTGACAGTCCCCGGGAGGGGTGTAAGCGCGACCCGGCCGCTTTAACCGATATTGCTCGCTCCCATCCGTTCCATCTTTACCACAATTTTAAGGAAAGTATTGATTAACCATGCGGTTTTCTTGACCGCGCTCGGGGTTAATAATAGCTTAAAATTCAAATTTTCGGTTATTTCGTCGCCAAATTGATTTGATAGGACGAAAGTCCTCGGAGGATTGTCATGAATCAGCATGTTCAAATCGCGCAAGCTGGTGGTTCTTCAACCGCAGATAATCAGGCACCAACGCGGATTTACAAGCTGACCAAGCCGCTGACGGATCAGTCGGTGGTCGTCAATCTTGGCTACGACCAGAAGGCAAAAATCGATTTCACGTCGATCGCGAACGAGAAGGTGACGCTGGTTCACATCGGCGAAAAGCTCATCATCCTTTTCGACAACAAATCTACGGTGACGGTCGAGCCGTTCTTCGCATCGCGCCACGACGGGTTGAACAATGTCACGGTCGAGGTCGCGCCCGGACGCGATGTGTCGGCGACTGAATTCGCAAGCATCTTCCCGATTACGACGGATCAGTCGGTGTTGCCGGCTGCGGGAAATGGTGATGGCGGCAACAGCCAGGCGACCGGCGCCTATTTCACCGATCCGTCTGTCGACGCGTTGAGTGTTGGAAATCCGCTTGCGCTGCTCGGGCAGGAAGAACTCGGAAATTTCGTTGTTCAGTTCCCGATCGCGGGCAGTGCTCCGACGCAGAACATCCTTCCGACGGCTGGTTTTACCGTGGCCGGGATATTGCTGGCTCACGACGAGTCGGTTGGCGTTCAATCGATTGGTGGCGCAAACGATCAATCGCTCGGATCTTTGCCTGCGGTGTTCTCGCCGGTTGGATTGATGGGCTGGGCGCAAAGTAGCGCTCCAGTGATCGCATCGTCGAATGTTGATTTCGGGACTGCTGGTTCGGGCACCGTGGCGTATGCGCTGACGACGTCGTCGGGAGGCGTCTTCAGCGGTGTGGATTCCGGGTTGCGCGCCACCGCGACGGGAAATGAAATTTTCCTGTTCACCGAGGGCAATCTCGTGATCGGCCGCGAGGGGGCCGGCGGCGCGGCCGACCCCAACGGGGCGGTGGCATTTGCGATTTATCTTGACCCGGTGACGCTGCAACTCGATGTCGCGCAGTATAAGGCGCTCCTGCATTCCGATCCGGCCAGCGCGAATGAGATGGCACTGGTTGGCGACGTTTTGTTCGTCACACAGACGGTGACGGATGATCTGGGTAACACCGCGACTGCGACGTCCTCGGGGTCGCTCGGTGTGGGATTTTTGGACGACGCGCCGTCGATTGTGGTGATGGCTGACACGGTTCAGCTGAAGGTTGACGAGACGAATTTAGGCACGGACGCGACGGCGAGCTTTGCGGCGTCGTTCAC
>JAEWIX010000055.1 GCA_023386885.1 Pseudomonadota bacterium | reverse complement strand
CGGCAATGGATGCATTGTCGGCAGCGTTTGCGGGAGCAGGCAGCGCGATCAGCGCAGCAAATACAATCAACGCTGCGCGAATGTTTGACGAATACGCTATACGAAAACCGTCGGTCCCCCCCCGGCGGGGGCAGGACGGTTTTCGTATGGCGTATTCGTCAAACATTCGCGCAGCGTTGATTGTATTTGCTGCGCTGATCGCGCTGCCTGCTCCCGCAAACGCTGCCGACAATGCATCCATTGCCGCACGCCAGCGCAGCCAGCGAACGGCTTTCACCGACCGCCAAATCATCGACGGCTTCCTGAAGACGACGTTCGGCGCGGAGTTTCATCTCGCCGGGCGCGTCGATCGCATCCGCAAGTACGAGATGCCTGTGCGGGTTTCCGTCAGTGGCCGTCATACCCGGCGGAAACAACAGATCGCCGCCATTGTCGCTGATATCGCACGACGTGTGCAGCATCTCGATATCGCGATCACGACGGATGCCGCCGTCGCCAACGTCAATGTCCACCTGATCCGCGACCGCGACTTCGATCGCACCCTCGCCAGGTTCTACGGCGAAGATCGTGCGCGGGAGATTCGCAAATCGCTCGATCCGCAATGCCTGTCCGGCTTCCGCAAGAACGAGGCGTTTGCCATCCAGCATTCCGACGTGTTTCTCACCGTCGACAATGGCGACTTCACCTTTCACGATTGCGCCTACGAGGAACTGCTGCAATCGCTCGGGCCGATCAACGACACCGGTTCGGTGCCATGGACGATGTTCAATGACGACGTACGCATGGGATTCTTCGACGTCTACGATCAGTACATCCTCAACATTCTGTACGACCCGCGCATCAAGGCAGGCATGACCCTTGCCGAGGTGGAAGCGGCGCTGCCGCAAGTGCTGACCGACGTGCGCGCCTGGGTGGCGAAGGTGAACGGCCTGCCGGCGAAGTGATACGGGCTGGGGCCAAGTAACGACTTATCAGTCATGTCGTACCCATGCTGTTCTCGGCGAAAATCAAACTCTCCTCCGTCATGGGCGGGCATAGCCGTTCGAAGAACGGCGTCGCTTTGCTCGCCTATGTCCCGGCCATCCACGTCCTCCCTGATGAAAGGCCTTTAAGACGTGGATGCCCGGCACAAGGCCGGGCATGACGAGGAGTCAATACTTGCACCGTTAGCGGCGCTTGAGTGTCACGCCACCGACGCCGCCGCTTACGTCGTCTTCTCGAACAGTTCGCGGCCGATCAGCATGCGGCGGATTTCACTGGTGCCGGCGCCGATTTCATAGAGCTTGGCGTCACGCAAGAGCCGACCGGTGGGATAGTCGTTGATGTAACCGTTGCCGCCCAGCAACTGGATCGCATCGAGCGCGCATTGCGTCGCCTTCTCGGCGGCGTAGAGGATCGCGCCGGCGGCGTCCTCGCGCGTGGTCTCGCCGCGGTCGCAGGCCTTCGCCACCGAATAGACGTAGGCACGGCAGGCGTTCATGGTCACGTACATATCGGCGACCTTGCCCTGCACGAGCTGGAACGTGCCGATCGGCTGGCCGAACTGCTTGCGTTCGTGCACGTAAGGCACCGCGGCATCAAGGCACGCCTGCATGATGCCGAGCGGCCCCGCCGCCAGCACCGTGCGCTCGTAGTCGAGGCCGGACATCAGCACGTTGACACCACGCCCGACGCTGCCCAGCACGTTCTCCTCCGGCACCTCGCAATCCTCGAACACCAGTTCGCAGGTATCGGAGCCGCGCATGCCGAGCTTGTCGAGCTTCTGCGCGGTGGAAAAGCCTTTCATCCCCTTCTCGATCAGGAACGCGGTGATGCCGCGCGGGCCCGCGTTCGGATCGGTCTTGGCATAGACCACCAACGTCTCCGCGATCGGGCCGTTGGTGATCCACATCTTGTTGCCGTTGAGGACGTAACGATCGCCCTTCTTCTCGGCGCGGGTCTTCATCGACACCACGTCCGAGCCTGCACCCGGCTCCGACATCGCCAGCGCGCCGACATGCTCGCCCGAAATCAGCTTCGGCAGATACTTGCGCTTCTGCGCCTCGTTGCCGTTGCGCCGGATCTGGTTGACGCAGAGGTTCGAATGCGCGCCGTAGGACAGGCCCACCGACGCGGAGGCGCGCGAAATTTCCTCCATCGCGAGGCAGTGCTCGAGATAGCCCAGCCCGGCGCCGCCGTACTCCTCCTCGACGGTGATGCCGAGCAGCCCGAGCGCACCAATCTTCGGCCAGAGGTCACGCGGAAACTGATTGGTCTTGTCGATCTCGTCGGCGCGCGGCGCGATCTCGTTGGCCGAGAAATCGCGAACCGTCTCGCGGATCGCGTCTGCGGTTTCGCCAAGATCGAAATTAAACGTCGGTAGCGCGTTCGGTATCATCGTCAACCATCTCCTCCACCGGACCCGGCCGCGCATTCGTCGCAACCGCTCAAGTCCGTGACCGGTCGCAACCATGCCATGGCCGAGGCAGCCGGAGAAACGGATTTCGTCGCCGCGATCATCGAGAACGATGACGACATGCCCGCGCCATGGATGATGCCCCACCCATGCCTCGAGGGGAAACCAGCTTTAGTGTATTGCGTCATTCATCAACTTTACCGTGCATGATGAATATGCGCCGACCGGCTCAACCCACCATGATACCGTATCGACCCGGCATAAAGTCGCCACGATCCTGCCGGCGCTTTGACGCAAGAATCCCTCTAGGAATTCGCGCAGGCTGTGGAAGATTGTCTCGACCGATGCCGCTTCGTCGCGACGGCCTCGCGCCGCCATGACCACATAGGGAGCCGTCAGGCCATGAACATCCATCGCACCATCGAGCCGGGCAAGGCCGCGCTGCAACAGGCCGCCCGTGAAGACGCCTATGCGATGCCGATCGAGGATTTCCACCCCGGCGCACCGCGCCTGTTCCGCAACGATACGCTGTGGCCGTACTTCGAACGGCTGCGCAACGAAGCACCGGTGCACTACTGCACCAAGGCGCCGATCGAACCATATTGGTCCGTGACCAAATACAACGACATCATGCATGTCGACACCAGCCATGGCGTCTTCTCGTCCGACATGCGCAACGGCGGCATCATGATCCGCGACATCGCGCCGGGTTATGACTGGCCGAGTTTCATCTCGATGGATGAACCGCAGCACATGCCGCAGCGGAAAACCGTGATGCCGATGTTCACGCCGACCCATCTCGACGAGATGGCGAAGCTGATCCGCAAGCGCACCCAGAAGGTGCTCGACGAATTGCCGCGCAACGAACCGTTCGACTTCGTCGAGCGCGTGTCGATCAACCTCACCACGCAGATGCTGGCAACGCTGTTCGATTTTCCGTGGGAGGATCGCCACAAGCTGACGCGCTGGTCCGACGTCTCCACCGCACTGCCGAAGAGCATGGTGGTGGAATCCGAGGAGCAACGCCGCGACGAACTGAACGAGTGCGCCACCTATTTCGGCAAGCTCTGGAACGAGCGTGTCAATTCCGAGCCGCGCAACGATCTGCTGTCGATGATGGCGCACAGCGATGCGACGCGTCACATGGACCCCGACAACCTGATGGGCAATCTCATCCTGCTGATCGTCGGCGGCAACGATACCACGCGCAACTCGATGAGCGGCTCGGTGCTGGCGCTGAACGAATTCCCCGACGAGTACGCCAAGCTACGCGCCAATCCGGCATTGATCGAATCCATGGTGCCGGAAGTGATCCGCTGGCAGACGCCGCTCGCGCACATGCGCCGCACCGCCCTTCAGGATACCGAGATCGGCGGCAAAGCCATCCGCAAGGGCGACCGCGTGGTGATGTGGTACGTCTCGGGCAATCGCGACGACGAAGTGATCGAGCAGCCGAACGAATTTATCATCGACCGCGCGCGACCGAAGACGCATATGTCGTTCGGCTTCGGCATCCACCGCTGCGTCGGGATGCGGCTTGCGGAACTGCAACTGCGCATCCTCTGGGAAGAGATGCTGCAGCGCTTCGACAACGTCGAAGTGATCGGCGAGCCGAAGCGAATCTATTCCAGCTTCGTGAAGGGCTACGAGTCGCTGCCCGTCCGGCTGTCCTGATCTCCGATATCGCACAACATGGCCGGTGACGCACTCCGCGGCGCCGGCCATCGCTTTTCGCTCTATCGCCCCAGCGAAATTGTATTGGCGGTGCGCGGCCGAATTCGTTAGCTGCATGCAGCGCATGCGGTGACCGATCCGTGCTGGATTTATCGACCGCGATGCCGCACATTGCGGCCACCAACCAATCGAGGAAACCGTGAGCACCGAAGATTACGCAGATATTCGTGAGGCCGTCGCCAAGCTTTGCGCACAATTCCCCGGCGAATACTGGCGCAAGCTCGACCGTGAGATGGCTTATCCCAAAGCCTTCGTCGATGCGCTGACGGAAGCCGGGTATCTCTCCGTGCTGGTGCCCGAGGAATACGGCGGCTCGGGCCTCAAGCTGTCTGCGGCGGCAGCGGTGCTCGAGGAAATCCAGCGCGCCGGCTGCAACGGCGGCGGCTGCCACGCCCAGATGTACACCATGGGCACGGTGCTGCGTCATGGCAACGACGAGCAGAAAGCCAAATGGCTGCCCCGGATCGCCAGCGGCGAATTGCGGCTGCAAGCCTTCGGCGTCACCGAGCCGACGAGCGGCACCGACACCACCTCGCTGAAAACCACCGCGCGCCGCGACGGCGACCACTACGTCGTCAACGGCCAGAAGATCTGGACCAGCCGCGCCGAACACTCCGACCTGATGATCCTGCTCGCGCGCACCACGCCGAAGGATCAGGTGAAGAAGCGCACCGAGGGCCTGTCGGTCTTCATCGTCGACATGCGCGAGGCCAAGGGCAACGGCCTTACCATCCGCCCGATCCGCACCATGATGAACCACGCCACCACGGAAGTGTTCTTCACGGATATGCGCGTGCCCGCCGAAAACCTGATCGGCGAGGAAGGCAAGGGTTTTCGCTACATCCTGTCAGGAATGAACGCCGAGCGCATTCTCATCGCGGCGGAATGCATTGGCGACGCCAAATGGTTCATCGCCAAGGCCACCAACTACGCCAAGGAGCGCGCCGTGTTCGGCCGCCCGATCGGCCAGAATCAAGGCATCCAGTTCCCGATCGCAAAAGCCTATGCGCAGATGCGCGCCGCCGAACTGATGGTGAAGGAAGCCACCCGCAAATACGAGGCCGGCCTCGATTGCGGCGCGGAAGCCAACATGGCCAAGATGCTGGCGGCGGATGCGTCATGGGACGCGGCCAACGCCTGCGTGCAGACCCATGGCGGCTTCGGCTTCGCCGAGTAATACGACGTCGAGCGAAAATTCCGCGAGACGCGGCTCTATCAGGTGGCGCCGATCTCGACCAACCTCGTGCTGTCCTTTGTCGCCGAGCACGTGCTCGGCATGCCGCGCTCGTACTG
>JAEWIX010000041.1 GCA_023386885.1 Pseudomonadota bacterium | reverse complement strand
CTGCGCTCCTCGCAATGACGAATAACTTCACCCTTGCAGCGTTGCCCACATTTCGCGGTCGCGCTTGTCGGTCCAGATCACCGGATCGTCGATGCCGGACGCCTCGTCGAAGGCCCGCGACACATTGAACGGCAGGCAGTGCTCATAAATCGCGAAGCTGGAGAATTTCGGATCCATCACCTCGCGCGCTGCTGCCATGGTGTCCTTGAGACCGCGCCCCTTGGCGACCGACATTTCCGCAGCGCCATAGAGCGACATCACGAAATCGCGGGTCATGGCGATTGCTTCGCGCGTCGTCGACAAGCCTTTCAGCGCGTCGCCGCGTCCCGGCGCAATCGCCTTGGGATTGAATTCGCGGATCTCGTTCAAGGTCATCGGCCATTCGCGTAAGTGCGCGTCGCCGCAATAGCAGGCGGAGTGATATTCGATCAGGTCGCCGGAGAACATCACTTCGGCATCCGGCACCCATGCGACGATGTCGCCGGAGGTGTGGCCGGCGCCAAGCTGCATCAGCCGCACCTCGCGCTTGCCGAGATAAATCGACATCTCGCCTTCGAAAGTCAGCGTCGGCCAGGTCAGGCCGGGAATGCTGGCGGCGTCCTGAAACAGGCGCGGGAAGCGGCCGTATTCGGAATCCCAATCCTGCTGGCCGCGCTCCTCGACCAGACGATAAGTTTCTTGCGAGGCGATGATGCCCTGCGCATGATAGGCCGACGCGCCAAGCACACGCACCGCATGATAATGCGACAGCACGACATACTTGATCGGCTTGTCGGTGACGGTCTTGACGCGCTCGATCACCTTGTTGGCCATCGCCGGCGTCGCCTGCGCGTCGAACACGATGCAGCCGTCGTCACCGACGATCACCGCGGAATTCGGATCGCCCTCGGCTGTGAAGGCATACAGATCGGTGCCGATTTCGGAGAAGGTGACCTTCTTTTCGGCAAGATCGGTGGTGGAAGCGAAACCCTTGGCCATATCGTTGAAACTCTCTCGTTCGGTCTTCAGTTACGATTGTTGTTGCGGCTGTACGTCCGCGACGATTCGGCGGCGGCCGAGCGCGACGGCCTCGCGCAACACATCGATATCGCCGATATGGTTGGCGAGGATCAGCACCAGCGCGGCGTCGAACGCGGCGCTTTGCTCCTCGTCGAGGCCGCGATGCGCCTCGACGATGGCGCGGAACGCGTCGTCGGGCTTTGCGAAATTGGATGCGGTCGATAACGGCATCATATCCCTCAACTGATCGCGCAGGCGCGGTTCATCGCGGCTTCAACGGTGTCGCGGGTCGGTGCGCGGAAACGCGCGGCGACATAACCGTCGGGCCGCAGCAGATAGGCGGTGCCAGGCCGCGCGTCGTAACGCGCCTGCGCGGTGCCGGCGTCATCGCCAAAACCATCGCCGCCGATCCGGATCTCTTTCATCGCGTCGGGCAACGCGGCCGCGCCGCCATTGGCGAACTGCATCAGGGTGAAGTCCTTGCCGAGCGCGGTGAACGCCTCGGTAAGGAACGTGCCCGCGCCGTCGCGCGTCTTCAGCGGCGCATCGAAGATCGACGTGCCGGGCGACGGGCCGCCGTTCCAGGTGTCGACATCGGGCGTCGACAGCGGTGTCTCGTAACGCGACGGCGTCGACAGCCGGCCGCCGTTCACCATGCGCTTGCCGAATTCGGTTTCCTTGGCGAGCGACAGCACCGCGCGCCGCAGCCGCGCTTCCTGTTTCGTCGTCGGCGCCATGAAATCGGTCGAGCGGGTCGATTCGCGAATGTTCTCATCGGCGGCGAAACTGCGCTCGGTATGATAGCTCTCCAGCAGCGCTTCAGGCGAGGTGCCTTTCAACACCCGCGCCAGTTTCCACGCGAGGTTCTCAGCGTCCTCGAGTCCGGAGTTGGCCCCGCGCGCGCCGAACGGCGATACCTGATGCGCGGAATCGCCGGCGAACAGCACGCGGCCATGCACAAAACGATCCATGCGGCGGCACTGGAATTTGTAGACCGAGACCCATTCGAAATCGAACGCGTCATGCCCCAGCATCCGCGCGATGCGCGGCCGCACGTTCTCGGGGCGACGCTCCACCGTCGCGTCGTGCTCGGGGCTCAGTTGCAGATCGATGCGCCAGACGTCGTCGGGCTGGCGATGCAGCAGCGCCGAACGCCCGGCATGGAACGGCGGATCGAACCAGAACCAGCGTTCGGTCGGAAACTCCGCGGTCATTTTCACGTCGGCGATCAGAAATTGATCCTCGAACACCTGACCGTGGAAATCCGCACCGACCATGCCGCGCAGCGACGAGCGTGCGCCGTCGGCAGCCACGACATAATTCGTTGCGAGGCGGTAAGGGCCGTCCGGCGTCTCGATGGTCAGCAGCACATGATCGTTGCGCTGCTCCAGCGCCGTCACCTTGTTGCGCCAACGCAGATCGACCGCCGGAAGATCGCGGATCAGATCGACCAGATAGGCTTCGGCGTAATACTGCTGCAGGTTGATGAAGGCCGGCATCTTGTGACCGTCTTCCGGCAGCAGGTTGAACTGATAGAGCTGCTCGTCGCCGTGAAAAATTTTCCCGACGCTCCATACCACGCCCTTGTCGACCATGCGCTGGCCGACGCCGAGGCGATCCCAGTATTCCAGCGAACGCTTGGAGAAGCAGATGGCGCGCGAGCCCTCGCCGATGCGGTCCGCGTCATCGACCAGCACCACCGGCTGGCCGCGCTGCGCCAGATCGATCGCTAGCGACAGCCCCACCGGTCCCGCGCCCACCACCACGACGGGATGATGCGCGGCGTCCGTGGCCGCACGGTCCTGATCCGGATGGCGGCGATAGCCGAATTGGGTGATGTGGTGCGTCATGCCGATTCGTACATGCCCTCAAGGCCAATTCACCGGGGCGCCGGTCGAAACCGCCGCCCTGCCCGAATTGGCTGTTGCTCCGATCCCAATCGCGAGATAGTCTCACTTGCAACTATCTAAACGCCTTGCCGCCCCGTTCGTCAACTGAAACTTTGGAGCCGCCCGTGGCCAAGCTCGACCTGTTCAAGTTCGTGCCGTTCCGGCTGAACCGGCTCGGCGCCGAGGTGTCCGCCGCATTGTCGAGCGAATATCGCGCGCGCTATGGCCTCGACATTCCAGAATGGCGGGTGATGGCGACGCTCGGCTTCCGCAACGAGGCGTGCAGCGCGCAATACATCGCGCAGTGCACCCGCACGCATAAATCCACCATCAGCCGCGCCGTGACGTCGCTGCTGGAGCATGGATTGATCGAACGCGTAGAGAACACCGAAGATCGCCGCGAGTTCCGGCTTCGCATGACCCGCAAGGGACAGGCCCTTTACGAAGAGTTGATCCCGCGCCTGTTGCGCCGCGAGCAGGAAATCCTCTCCTGCCTCACCGCGCAGGAACGCAAGGAATTCGCGCGTTTGCTCGGCAAGATCGAGGACAGCCTCGATCTGGTGCAAGCCAGCCGCCCGATGAGCGAGATCGAGGCGTATTAGGCCTTCGCGAACGAGCGCGATGGCGGCATGTGCAGCGCGAAGGCGTCGGCCTTGTCGCTGACACGCGGATAGATTTCGCAGACCAGCGGATCGTGCCCCGGAATGACGCGGTCGGGATGCCCGGCCAGCCGCTCGGCGGTGGCCCAGCCTTCCATCATGTCGCCGACGTTGTAGACGATCGGAAAAGGGCTGCGGCGATGCAGGTTCGCATAGTAATGCGCGGCGTCGGACGCCAGCACCACCGGCCCGCGCGCGGTCGGCACCCGCACGATCTGCAGGCCGTCGGAATGGCCGCCGACATGGTGCAGCGTCACGCCGGGCGCGACCTCGCCATCGCCCTGATGGAATGTCACGCGGTCGCTGTAGACGTGGCGCACCATCAGGGTCACGTCTTCCACCGAGAACGGATGCCGCAACATGCCGTGGCACATGCAGCGCCCGGTGGCGTAGCTCATTTCGCGATCCTGCAAATGAAAGCGCGCATTGGGGAAGCGGTCGAGATTGCCGGCGTGGTCGTAGTGTAGATGCGTCACCACCACGTCGCCGATGCTGTCGGCGCTGACGCCAAACGCCGCCAACGCATCGGCCGGATTGATCGTCAGCTTGCGACTGCGCTCTTTCGCCGCGACATCGTTGAAGCCGGTGTCCACCAGAATGTCGCGACCGCCGCCGCGAACCAGCCAGACGAAATAGTCGAGATCGGACGCTGTGGTCTCGTGCGGATCGGGGGTGAGGAAATTCATCTGCGGCGTGCGCGGCGACATCGTCGCGTAGCGGATGGCGAAGATTTCATAAGTCTGTGACACCGGCAGTCCTCTCGTTGCGTTTCTTGTCCGCATTCACACCATCCCGGCCGCAAATGTCAAAGGCCGTCGGCAACACGCGCCGCCTTTGAACCTTGGCGATCCATATCGCGTCCTATCCGGGCAGGCTGCGGTGCGGCCCGCGCTTCGCGAACAGGCTCGTTTCTTGTGTGATTGAAATCACATTCCCTGCGGCGGCGCGGACTAGAATGGCAGCCATCGCACTCACAATCGAACGGAGATGAAGATGATGAGCCGGCGGAAATATCTGGGCACCACCCTCGCCCTCGCGATCCTGGCTGGCGGCTTTGTCGTGTCGCCGGTCCTGCAATCGGCCGTGGCCGGAGAGCTTTCGACACAGCAGATCATCGATGGTCTGAAGCCGAAAACCCGTAGCCTGAGCGCGTCGACACGCGCGAGCCTCAGCGAGGCCGACGCTGCTTTCGTCCACCGCGTGCGCGGCCAGAGCCGCTCGCTGTCGCTGGACGATCGCCAGCACATGGCGGAGATTGCGGCCAAGCGGCCGAAGATCGACGTCGAGATCAACTTCGACTTCAACTCGGCCGAACTGACACCGCGCGCCGAACCGCAACTCAACAGCCTCGGCAAGGCGCTCACCAGTTCGGAACTGGCAGGCACCGTGGTCATGCTCGGCGGTCACACCGATGCGAAGGGCACCGACGACTACAACCAGAAACTGTCGGAGCGCCGCGCGGAGACGGTGAAGCGCTTCCTGATCGACAACTACAAGGTTTCGCCCGATCTGCTGGTGACATCCGGTTACGGCAAGGCCGGCCTGAAGAACAGCGCCGATCCATTTGCCGCGGAAAATCGCCGCGTCGAGATCGTCAACATGGTCGAAAAGGAGCAGGCGGCCAAGTAGCCGCCTCGCCTGCTTCTCCTCCAAATACAGCGCGGCCTTGCCGCGCTGTGGTCCGTTGCCGCAGCGGACGATGCCCTGCATCGTTGAGGTGGCTGGAAGCCTCCGCGAACAAGGGGGTCCTATTTGAAAATGCGATGGCGTGGGGTACGGTCGTGGATCTGTTGCTGAATTCAGTTTGTCTTATTCCGCGGACCGGCGCCTCATGAAATTGCGTATTGCCCTGCTTGCCGCCCTGTCGATGCTGGCAACACCGCTGTTTCCAGTGGTCGCGGCCAACGCCGCCGGTGAGCGCCTCGCTCTGGTCATCGGCAATGCCAAATATCCCGACAACGAAACGCCCCTGAAAGAACCGATCAATGATGCCCGCGATCTCGCCGACGAGTTGAAGCGCGACGGCTTCGACGTCGAGATCGGCGAGAATCTCACCGGCGACGCCATGCGGAGCGTACTCGATAAATTCTACGGCCGCATCAAGCCAGGCTCCGCCGCGCTGATCTTCTTCAGCGGCTTTGGCATTCAATCGGCGCGGCAGAGCTACATCCTGCCGGTCGACGCGCAGATCTGGACCGAGGCCGACGTGCGCCGCGACGGCTTCAGCCTCGAAACCATTCTCGGCGAGATCAACGGCCGCGGCGCGGGCGTGAAGATCGCGCTGCTCGACGCCTCGCGCCGCAACCCGTTCGAGCGCAGGTTCCGCAGCTTTTCGGCGGGCCTTGCGCCGGTGATCGCGCCGAGCGGCTCGCTGGTCATGTATTCGGCGGCGCTGAGTTCCGTGGTCAGCGATTCAGGCGCCGACCGCAGTCTGTTCGTCGGCGAACTGCTCAAGGAAATTCGCGTTCCCGATCTCACCGCCGAGGAAACGCTTAACCGCACCCGCGTCGGCGTGACGCGCGCATCGCGCAGCGAGCAGGTACCGTGGATCTCGTCGTCACTGGCGGAAGACTTCGCTTTTGTCGCCGGCGCAAAGGTGGCCAAGCTCGATCCGAAAAAGCCCGATTCCAAGCCGGCGCCGCCGGTGGTGCCCGAGATTAAACCGCCCGTCCAGCCAACGGTCGCGCCACCCGCTGTGACGACGAAGCCGGAGCCCGTGACGCCGGTCGAGACCAAAGCCGTCGAGACGAAGCCAGCCGAAACCAGGCCGACGGAAACCAAGCCGGTGGAAGCCGTAACGCCAACCTCCCGCCCGGAAGTCAGCGTCGCATCGCTCGCCAACGAACCGACGGTCCAGGCGCTGAACGCCAAGATCGCGGCCAACCCCAAGGACGTGAATTCGCTTTACCGGCGCGGCCAGGTCTATGCCAGCAAGGGCGCCTACAGCGCGGCCATCAAGGATTTCGACGAGACGCTGAAGCTCAACCCGAAAGACGTCGAAGCGCTCAACAACCGCTGCTGGACCCGCACGGTGATCGGCGAATTGTCGACCGCACTGAAGGATTGCAACGAGGCGCTGCGCCTGCGTCCCGGGTTCGTCGACGCGCTGGACAGCCGCGGCCTGCTTTATCTCAAGAGCGGCAAGGCCAAGGATGCCATCACCGACTTCGATGCCGCGCTCAAGGTCAACCCACGGCTGACCTCCTCGCTCTACGGCCGTGGCCTCGCCAAACAGCACAGCGGTGCGGCAGCCGCCGGCGAACTGGACATCACCAACGCCAAGGCGATGGATCCGAACATCGTCAAGGAATTCGCCGGCTACGGCGTGCATTGAGTTTGCGGAACGTGGCCTCATGGCCAACCGATCCGCATCGGTTTTCGAAACCGGGAACTGGCTCGCGAGCCTGACCGGACAGTGTTTCCATCGTTGGGCGCAGCAACGTCCTTTTTGCAGCGGAGGAATTTCATCATGGCGATCGCATCGAAGCAGCAACGCCGCGGCATGCTCGGTTGGCTCCTGACCATCGGCGTGCTGATCGCGATGACCGGTGGCGTCGCCATCGCCGGTGAAGTCACCGAGGGACAAATCTTGCAAGCGCTGACGCCGAAGAAGCCGCTGACGCGCAGCCTGTCGATGGCCCCGCCGCGCGAAACCGCGACCTCGCCGACCGATGCCCGGTTCATCGATACGGTGCGCAACCGCGCCACGCGCTCGCTGTCCTCAGGCGAGCGCCAGCAGATCGCCACCATCGCCGACCAGCGGCCCAGCATCGATCTCGAAATCAACTTCGACTACGACTCGGCAACGATCGGCGCGCAAGCGAAGTCCGCCGTCGAGGCACTGGGACGTGCGCTCACCAACCCCGACCTCAAGGGTTCGACCTTCCTGCTCGCTGGCCATACCGATGCCGCCGGCAGCGATGCCTATAACCAGACCCTGTCGGAACGCCGTGCCGATGCGGTGAAGCATTATCTGGTCGAGAAGTTCGGGATCGCGGGCAACGATCTCGTCACCGTCGGCTACGGCGAGACGCGACTGAAGAAACCGGACGCGCCGCGCGATGCCGCCAATCGTCGCGTTCAGGTCGTCAACATGCAGAACCAGACGGCGTCCAAATAGCGCCTATTGTCTTACACCATCCCGCGAATTCATTCTTATCGACAGGCGCCGCCGTTCATGATCGAGCCAAACTGCCAGCCGTCCGTGGCGCCCGACACCGCCATAGCGCCACGATGGCTTGGCAATCTGCCGCGCGCGCTGGCGGTCGCCGCGTTGCTCGGCGGCGCCACAATCCCGCCGCTACATGCCGCCGAGGGGACCAACGGCAACGGCGTTAGCGTCAGCGTTGTGAAAGCCAAGCACGCCTGCTTCTCCGACATGATCCGCGTCACCGGCTTTGTCGTGCCGCGGCAGGAAGCGGTGGTGAACGTCGATACCGAAGGCTCGAAAGTCACCGACCTTCTCGTGCACGAAGGCGATGTCGTCACCGCCAATCAGGAACTGGCGAAGCTGACGCCGCCGCCGGCCGGCAACGCGCGCAACCCCATCACGTTGCGCGCGCCCACGGCCGGATTGATCACCAAGGTTCACACCATGGTCGGCGCGCCGGCCTCGCCCCAGGCCGAGCCGATGTTCCGCATGGCGATCGGCAATGTCCTCGAATTCGATGTCGAGGTGCCGGGCATCCACATGCCCAAGCTGAACCCCGGCGCAACCGCCCGCATCGTCCGCGACGGGCAGCCCGACCTCGCCGGCCGCATCCGCCTGATCAACCCGCAAATCGATCAACGCACCCAACTCGGCCATGTTCGCGTGGCGTTGACCGGCAGCGCGCCGCTGCGCGTCGGCCTGTTCGCGCGCGTCAACATCGACGCCAAGCGAAGCTGCGGCGTTTCGATTCCGCGCTCGGCGGTGGACCATTCGACGATTCAGGTCGTGACCGGCGACACTATCGAGACGCGACGGGTGCGCGTCGGTCTGAATTCCGACACCAGCGTCGAGATTCTCGAAGGGCTGAAAGTCGACGAACTCGTCGTCGCCGACGCCGGCACCTCGCTGCATGACGGCGACCGCGTCAAACCCATCTTCAACGACGATCCCGATCGCGTGCGAGGCCGGTAAAAATGTCCCTCAACATCTCGGCCTGGTCGATCCGCCACCCGCTGCCGTCGGTGGTGTTCTCCATCATCCTGCTGGCGCTGGGCTGGATCAGCTTCACCAAGCTCGCGGTGACGCGGCTGCCCGCCGCCGATATTCCGGTGATCTCGGTGGCGGTCTCGCAATTCGGCGCCGCGCCTGCTGAACTGGAAGCGCAGGTCACCAAGACCATCGAGGACGGCGTCTCCGGCGTCGAGGGCGTGCGGCATATCTCGTCCTCGATCACCGATGGCCTGTCGGTGACCACCATCCAGTTCGCGTTGGAAACCAACACCGACCGTGCGCTGAACGACATCAAGGACGCGGTGACGCGGGTGCGCGCCAACCTGCCGCAGAACGTCAACGAACCGCTGATCCAGCGCGTCGATGTCATCGGCCTGCCGATCGTCACCTATGCCGCGATCTCGCCCGGCAAAACGCCGGAGCAATTGTCCTACTTCGTCGACGACGTGGTGAAGCGCGCGTTGCAAGGCGTGCGCGGCGTGGCGCAGGTCGAGCGCATCGGCGGCGTCGAGCGCGAAATTCTCGTGTCGCTCGATCCCGACCGCTTGCAGGCGGCGGGCCTCACCGCCCTCGATGTCAGCCGGCGCTTGCGCGGCACCAACGTCGATCTCGCCGGCGGCCGCGCCGAAATCGGCAAGAACGATCAGGCGATCCGCACGCTGGCCGGCGCCAAGACCTTGCAGGATCTCGCCGGCACCATGATCAGCCTGCCGGCCGGCGGCGAACTGCGCCTCGATGATCTCGGTACCGTCACCGACACCATCGCTGACCGCCGTACCTTCGCGCGCTTCAACGGCGAGCCGGTGGTGGCGCTCGGCATCAAGCGCTCCAAGGGCGCTAGCGACGTGGTGGTCGCCGCCGCCGTGGAGAAACGCATCGAGGCGTTGAAGGCGGCGCATCCCGACGTCGATCTCAAGCTGATCGACACATCAGTGGATTTCACCAAGGGCAATTACGAGGCCGCAATCTCGACCCTGTTCGAGGGCGCCATCCTCGCGGTGATCGTGGTGTTCCTGTTCTTGCGCGACTTCCGTGCGACCATCATCTGCGCCATCTCGCTGCCGCTGTCGATCTTCCCGGCGTTCTGGGCGATGGACATGCTGGGATTCTCGCTGAACCTCGTCTCGTTTCTTGCCATCACGCTGTCGACCGGCATTCTGGTCGACGACGCGATTGTGGAGATCGAGAACATCGTACGCCATATGCGGATGGGCAAATCGCCCTATCGCGCTGCGCTGGAGGCGGCTGACGAAATCGGCCTAGCGGTAATCGCCATCAGCCTCACCATCATCGCGATCTTCGCGCCGGCGAGTTTCATGTCCGGCATCGCCGGGCAGTTCTTCAAGCAGTTCGGCATCACGGTGTCGGTGCAGGTGTTCTTCTCGCTGCTCGCCGCGCGCTTCGTCACGCCGGTGCTCGCCGCCTACTTCCTCAAGCACCACGCGCATGAGGAGCCGCCGCCGGGCCGCGTGCTGCGCACCTACACCCGCCTCGTGACCTGGTCGGTGAAGCATTACTTCCTCACCGTGATCTTCGGCTTCGCGGTGTTCGCTGCGTCGATCTGGAGCATCCATCTGTTGCCGCAGGGCTTCCTGCCGGCGCAGGACACCGCGCGCTCGCTGCTGGCGATGGAATTGCCGCCCGGCTCGCAACTCGCTTTCACCGAAAAGGTGACGGAAGACATCGTGGCGCGGCTGCGCAAGCGACCCGAGGTGAAGAGCGTGTTCGTCGATGGCGGCCACATTCCACCCGGCACCTATGAAGTGCGGCGCGCGGCGCTGATCATCAACTACACACCGAAGGGCGACCGCGCGATCACCCAGCGCGAACTTGAACTCGCCATCGGCAAGGAGTTGGAGAGCGTCCCCGACATCCGTTACTGGTTCCTCGACGAGAACGGCCTGCGTGCGATCTCGCTGGTGGTGACCGGCAGCGACAGCAACATCGTCGCCAACGTCGCCAGTGAACTCGCCAATCAGATGAAGCGGATTCCGCTGATTGCCAACGTGATCTCGGAAACCGCGCTGGACCGGCCCGAACTGCGCATCCAGCCGCGCGCCGACCTCGCCGCAAGACTCGGCGTCTCGACCGAAAGCCTGTCGGAAACCATCCGCGTCGCCACCATCGGCGACGTTGGCCCGGCGCTCGCCAAATTCGATGCCGGCGGCCGTCAGGTGCCGATCCGCGTGCAACTCGAGGACAGCGCGCGCGGCGACCTGCGCGTGCTCGAACAACTGCGGGTGCCGATCGGCGGCGGCCGCGGCGGCGTGCCCCTGTCCGTCGTCGCCGACGTGACGCTCGGCCAGGGCCCGACCAGCATCAACCGCTACGATCGCGAACGTCAGGCGACGGTGGCCGCCGACCTCGTCGGCACCGCCGCGCTCGGCGACGCGCTGAAGGCGATCTACGAACTGCCGGTGATGAAAAGCCTGCCGAAGAACGTCAGCGTCAATCAGTCCGGCGACGCCGAGAGCCTCAACGAACTCTCGGCCGGGTTCGCCACCGCGATCAGCGCCGGCCTGATGATGGTCTATGCGGTGCTGGTGCTGCTGTTCGGCACCTTCCTGCAACCGATCACCATCCTGTTCTCGCTGCCGCTCTCGATCGGCGGCGCGATCATGGCGCTGCTGCTCACCGGCAAGCAACTGACGACGCCAGTGTGGATCGGCATTCTGATGCTGATGGGCATCGTCACCAAGAACGCCATCATGCTGGTGGAATTCGCCATTGAGTCGATCCGCGCCGGCATGGCGCGCGATGTCGCCATCATCGATGCCGGGCAGAAGCGCGCCCGCCCCATCGTTATGACCACCATCGCGATGGCCGCCGGCATGGTGCCGAGCGCGCTGGCGTTCGGCGCCGGCGGAGAATTCCGTTCACCGATGGCGCTGGCGGTGATCGGCGGCCTGATCTTCTCGACGCTGTTGTCGCTGATCTTCGTGCCGGCGATGTTCCTGCTGATGGACGATGTCGGAAATCTGTTCGCGCGGCTGGGCAAGAAGGTGCTGTCGTCCACCGGCGAGCACGAAGACGAACCGCCGACAGTCGAACACAAGGCAACGTGAACGACTACGCGAACGCGTGCAAGCCGTCGCTTCGACCGCGCCTGACATTCCTAGTCGTTGCGCGCCACTGCCGTAAGCTTGGTCATGTTGAGCAGCAGCACGCGGCCGCGTTGCAGGTCGAGGATGCCGTCCTTGCGCCATTGCTGCAGTTGACGGTTGACGCTCTCGCGCGCCGCGCCGACGAAGATGCCGAGTTGTTCCTGCGAGATGTGAACCTCGGAGCCGAAATCGGACGCCAGCGCGCACAGCCGCCGCGCCAGCCGCACCGGCAGCGGCTGCAACACCGATTCCTCCATGCGCTCGCTCATCCAGCGGATGCGCTGGCACAATAGTTCGATCAGCTTCACCGCCACCTTCGGCTCACGTTCCAGATGCGCGAGAAAATCCTCGCGGCGCAGCACGAACAGCTCAGTCGGCTCGCCGGCGGTGGCGTCCGCCGTGCGGCTCTGGCCATCGAGCACCGCGACCTCGCCGAACAGATCGCCGGGACCGAGGAAATTCAGTGTCAACCGCGAACCGTCGGACGCGCCGGTCTCAATGCGGATCTGGCCGCGCCGTACACCGAACAGCGCATCACCGTCGTCGCCCTTCTGGAACAGCACTTCGCCGCTGGCGAGCTGCTGGGTGTGGCAAAGTCCCGAGATACGCTGCAACTCGGCCGCGCCCAGTTCGGCAAACATCGGGTTCATCTTGAGAATGACAGCGAACTCAGCCTGCTTGCCCATCGCTTCCCTGCTCCGACGAAGCCGATGCGGCCCCGCTGTCTATGGATCATGCGAGTGTGTCACAGGTCACACAGGTTTGCAGCCCCTTTGCATTATTTCTACATTACCGGGACATAGCGTCGCGCCGACGCGTTGAATCGCTGGGCATTGAACCCTAAAGCCGACTGCGCCGACATTCCAAGTTCCGACGATCAATTCGCGAGGCCGGATTCCTATATGAAAATTATCAAACGCGCCGGCGCCGTCATCGTGGTCATCGTCCTGCTCGCCGCGATCGTTCTCGCGGTCGGCATTCCATCCGGAATCATGACCTCCGCGATCCAGGCACGAATCGAACGCGAAACCGACTATCGCATCGAAGTCGAAGGCCCAACGCGCGTGGCGCTGTGGCCCACCTTCCATGTCACGCTCAACGACATCACGCTGGACCGGCATGCCGGGACCGACGCGGCCGAGCGCATCGAGATCGCGTCGGCACGCCTGGAAATGCCGCTCGCGAACCTGATCTCGGGCAAGTCCGTCATTACCGATCTCAAACTGGAGAAGCCGGTCGCCTATCTGCCGCTGCTGCGCGAACGCACAGCGGTGAAACCCGCGCCGGCAAGCAACGATGCCATGCCGACCTCCACGTCCGACCAAACGCAAGTCCGGGTCGATCGCGTTACCGTCACAGACGGCGCGGTGGTATTCGCCAATCCGCGCGACAAGGTCGAGGATCGTGTCGAGGCGATCAACGCCACCGCCACCATCGGCACGGATCGGCAACTCGCGATCGACGCCACCGCACGCAGCGGTGCGCACGTGCTCAAGCTTGACCTTCGTGCCACGCTTCCCGAGGACGCAGCGGCGCCACGGAATGTCCCTCTCGAACTGACGTTCGAGGCGCCGAGCCTGATAACCGGTATCCTCACCACGAAAGCCGACGTCCGCGTCGCCGGCACCATGCTGAGGGTCAACGGCGTCACCGGAACGCTCGGTGGCAAACCCTTCACCGGATGGGCATCCGTCGACTTCGCCAGCAAGCCGCTGGTGAAAATCGATCTCGACATTCAGGACCTTGTCATCGGGACGCCGGCGCAAGCCGCACCTTCCGGGCAGACACCGGCGACGACGGCATGGAGCGATGCCACGTTCGATCTTCGCGGCCTGAACTATGTCGATGCCGATGTGCGCATCTCCGCCGCGCGCCTTGCTTACAGCGATCTGCGCATCGCACCGCTGGCACTCGGCGCGACGCTCAATCGCGGGATTCTCGCCGCGAAATTCGAGAATCTCGGCATCTATGACGGTTTCGCCAACGGCGCGCTGACGCTGGATGCCTCCGGCGCAACGCCGCATATCTCCTTGCAGGGCGACCTCGCCGGCATCCGCGCGCTGCCGATGCTGTCGGGCCTTGCGGATTTCGACAGGCTCGAAGGCAAGCTGCAAGCCAAGTTCACGGTGCAGTCGTCCGGCAATACCGCGCGCGCGATGATGTCGAATCTCGATGGCACCGCCTTCCTCGATTTCCGTGACGGAAAAATCCGCGGCATCAACGTCGCGCAGATGATCCGCGCGCTGACCGCCAGCACCTTGAACGGCTGGCAGAGCGACGAGGTACAGGCGACCGACCTGTCACAACTCAGCGCCTCATTCCGCATCGCGCAGGGCAAGGCCGAGACCGGCGACCTCGTGCTTTCCGGCCCGCTGGTACGGATGCGCGGCACCGGCACCGTCGATCTCGGCGGCAAGACGCTGGCCTTGCGGGTCGAACCGAAACTGGTGATGACGATTCAAGGTCAGGGCGGGGAAGCCGATCCGGTCGGGCTCGGCATTCCGGTGATGATCCAGGGCCCATGGGCCACGCCGCAGATCTATCCCGATATGGCCGGCATTCTCGACAATCCCGATGCCGCCTATGCGCGCTTGCGCGAACTGGGCCAGGGCCTGTTCGGCACCGATCCCAACAACAAGACCGGGAAAACTCTCGGCGAAACGCTGGGCGGCATGATCCAGCAGGGCTTGGGCGGTCCACGGCAGCCCGGCAGCGCACCGCCCGACAAGCAGGACGGCGCAGGCGCACCCGACGGCACCTCCGCGATCAACGGCATCCTCAAGCAACTCTTCGGCCGCTGACGATCCCGGCCAATCTAACCATATCGACAAGACCGGCATGCGACCCCGCCGAATTATGTTAGAGCATGATCGGCAGGGATTGAATGACTCGCGCCGTCATCCTGAGGGGGTCATGCGTTAGCATGACCCCCTCGAAGGGTGAACGGCCGCCATCCTTCGAGGCTCCACGCGTTCCGCGTGTCACGCCTCAGGATGACGGCTGGGCGGTTCGCGTCGGATCGATCGTGCTCCGAATTTTTCGGTTTGATGCGGTTTCACGATGCGAAGCGATCACGCTTCGCCGTGCAAGAGGAACGGAATGGCCGGGCAGAACGAGAAGGGCTGGTGGCGGCGCGGCGGCCTGTTCGCCAAGTACGTCATGTCGCTGGTCGGCCTCGTGCTGTTCGTACTCGCGATCAACGCCGCGCTCGAAACCTGGATGATCTATCGCGAGACGCGCACAAGCCTGACCGCGGCGATGAGCGACAAGGCGGAAGCGACGGCGCGACGCATCGCGCAATCGATGTCCGATCTCGAACGGCAAGTCAGTTGGGTGACACGCGCCAGCGTCTCCACGCTCGAGCAACGCCAGAGCGATTACGCCCAATTGCTGAACCAGCAACCCTCGGTGAGCCAGATCTCCAAGCTCGACGGCGCCGGGCGCGAACAACTCCGGATGACCCGTGCCGCGGTGACGCTCGACAGTGGCGCCAATTTCTCTCGCGATAGCGTCTTCACGCAGGGCGTCGCCAAGGGCGCGGCATTCGCACCGGCGATCTTCCGCAGCGGCCAGCCCTTCATGGCGATCGCGGTGGCGCATGCGGGACAGGGCGCCGGCGTCACCGTCGCCGAGATCGACCTGCGGTTTCTGCGCGACTTCGTCGAAGCCGCGCAGGTCGGCAAGCACACCACGGCCTATATCGTCGATCCCGCCGGCCGCGTGCTGGCGCATTCCGGCTCAAGCCGCGTGATTGGACAGGATTGGTCGGCGCTGCCGCAGATCGCCGCGCTGCTGAAGCCCGACGGCGCGCCGCTCGAGGCCGGCACTGCGCAAGACGGTCACGCCGTTCTCACCGCCGCGCAGAGCGTGCCGAAGCTCGGCTGGTTCGTGGTGTTCGAGCAGCCGACCAGCCAGGCGCTGGCGCCGGCGCGGGCGCTGCTGCTGCGCATTGCGGCGCTCGCCGCGCTTGGCCTCGCGGTGGCGATCCTCGCCGGCATCCTGCTGGCGCGGCGGATGGTGGGGCCGATCAATGCATTGCGCTCCGGCGCGCGACGGCTTGGCGCCGGCGAGTTCGGCCATCGTATCGAGGTCAAGACCTCCGACGAGTTGGAAGAACTCGCCGATCAGTTCAACAGCATGGCGGGAGAATTGCAGGAGACCTATGCGGGGCTGGAATCCAAGGTCGCGGAACGCACCCGCGATCTCGCACGATCGGTCGACGAACTGGCGACGGCGCGCGACACCGTGCAACGCCAGGCCGACAAGCTGCAGGAGCAGACCGACCAGTTGCAGCACTGGAATCGCTCGCTGGAGGAACGCGTCGAGAAGCAACTCGGCGAAATCGAGCGCATCCGACGGCTGGAGCGTTTTCTCGCGCCGCAGGTGGCGCAACTTATCGCTTCCTCCGACGGTCATGATTCGCTGCTCAACAGCCATCGCCGCGAGGTGACGGTGGTGTTCTGCGATCTGCGCGGCTTCACCGCATTCACCGAAAGCTCGGAGCCGGAAGAAGCCATGAACGTGCTGCGCGAGTATCACGCCGCACTCGGCGAATCGATCGTCCGCTATGAGGGTACGCTCGACCGCTATGCCGGCGACGGCGTCATGATCCTGTTCAATGCGCCGTTGCCGTTCCCCGATCACGCCGAGCGCGCCGTCAGAATGGCGGTCGAGATGCGCGACAGCATCGAGGTGCTGGCCCGCAAGTGGCGCAGCCGCGGACATAACCTCGGCTTCGGCGTCGGCATCGCAGTCGGTTACGCGACGCTAGGGCAGATCGGCTTCGAGCGGCGGCTGGAATATGCGGCGATCGGCAGCGTCACCAATCTGGCGTCACGGCTCTCCGACGAAGCCAGGGCCGGACAGATCATCGTCAGCCAGCGCGCCTACGGCATGGTGGAATCCTTCGTCGAGGCGAGGCCGATCGAACCGCTTAGCCTGAAAGGCTTTCACCATCCGGTCGCCGCCGTCGAAATCCTGCGCTGGCGCACACCCTCGGCGGATGCCGGGAGCGAGACGCAGCATTCCAGCCGGGCGTCCTGAACTTGTCGCAGGTTGCAACCGACTCACTCTGCGGCGAACCACGCTTGTGTCACCCCTTGGCGCTGGCGCGCGGCTTCAATAGTCTGTCCCCAACGACGACGAACTCCTTTGCAACCGGAATCCCTTTGATGAAACGCACTGCCGCGCTGCTCCCGTTCCGGCGCCGGTTTGAACGTCCCGTCCGGGCGCTGCTTGCGGCCGTGGCGCTGTGCGCCTTGCCGCAATCCGTTTTCGCGGCCAACGAGGCACCGAACAACGCCGCGGCAGTAACGGTTTTCACCACCGCCAAATCCTGCTTCTCCGATATCGTCGATGCATTCGGCCTGCTGATCCCGCGCGAGGAAATCGCGGTGCGCCCGAACCGCCCCGGCCTGAAGGTACAGGAGGTGCTGGTGGACGCCGGGCAGACCGTCACCGCCGGACAGGCGATGGCCAAGCTCAGCCAGCCGGACGGCAGCGAATCGACCACCGTGCAGGCGCCGGCCGCAGGGCTGGTCAGCGCTTCGACGGCCGTGGTCGGCGCCATCGCCTCGGGCAAGGGCGAAGCGCTGTTCAACATCATCACCGGCAACGAATTCGATCTCGCGGTGCGGGTCCCCACCCGCGACCTCGCCAAGCTGAAAGTCGACCAGCCCGCCACCATCAGGATCAGCGGCATCGACGATCTACAGGGCAAGGTTCGCCAGATCGGCGCCACCGTCGATCCCAACAGCCAGCTCGGCACGGCCTTCGTTGCGATCACGACCAAGCGGTCACTGCTGGTCAATGCGTCGGGGCGGGCGTCGATCAAAACCGGGGAAAGCTGCGGCGTCGCGGTGCCGCTGACCGCGATCCTTTACAGCAGCGCCGGCACCGTGGTGCAGGTGGTGCGGCGCGACCGCGTCGAAACCCGCCGCGTCGAAATCGGGCTGATGTCCAGCGGGCGCGTCGAAATCCGCGAGGGACTGGCCGAGGGCGAGACGGTTGTTGCACGCGCCGGCGCACTGTTGCGCGAGGGCGATCCGGTGCGGCCGATCGTCGCCGACGCCGCGAAGAAATAGAGGAAAGTTCGCTGGCTTTGCGGCCGCGCGGCCAGCTTTAGCTGCCGGCTTTGGCGATATTGGCCCCGGCGGTCGCATGGAAATGCACGTCGTCGAGCAGCGACGACGATACCGAGGGAACCTGCTTGCCGTTCGACGCTTGCGAGACAGCCATCCGGGTCTTGTTGAACACCGTCGCCGCGTCAGCCGCAGGCGCCTTGAGGTTGTTCAGCAATTCGGCCACCACGAGGCTGTTCTGCCCATTGGCGTCATCGACCACCTGACCCGGAGCTGCCGACGACAGGATCAGCGCATTGTCCGGCGCATTGATCGGCGCAAGACCGTGCGAATAGGACCGGAAGCGACGCTCATACGGATTGCGGCGCGAGGCATCGACCACCACCAGCTTTGCGCGGGCGCCGCGCTGCTTCATCGCGGCCAGCACGGATTCAATGCTGGTGCCGTCGCGGCGGACATCGGAGGCCTTCCAGATCGCGGCATCGACCGGTATCATGTAACTCTCGCGGCCGACCTGCACACCGTATCCGGCAAAGAACAGCATCGCCACCGACTCCGGCCGGATCTTGGCCTTGAGCCGCTCGACCGCGCCGTGCATCTCGTCTTTATCAGCGTTTTCAACGGTTTCGACGTCGAAACCGTCCCGCTGCAAGGCTGCGGTCAAAGCGCGCGCATCATTGACCGGTTGGGCCAGCGGCGCGTTGGCATCGGGATAGAGACTGTTGCCGATCACCAGCGCGACCTTGGCGGCGCCGTTGGCGGCCGGGGCGACAGCGGCAATCTTGGTGGCATCGACGGCACGCTTGTACAGGGCGGCGTGGGCGCCAATCGCCAGGGACAGGGTCCCGATCATCACTGCGAGCAGGGTAGCCGATCGGCGCGATACGCGAAAGTTCCGTATTTTCATAGCCGTACAGGGTCCCGTCATCATCCGTCGCGACGTCACGCGCGCGCCGGTACTCGCTCGGTTCGTGGATCGAGAAGGTCTTGAAGTTCAATTGTGCTCGATTTGCGGCACTGCGGTATAACAAAGCGTTACCGTCTTTCAGGCCTTCGTGACAACCCCTCGATTATTTGTCGAACACAGCCTTGCAAGCCGCACTCAGACTGGACTTCTGCTTGCGCATGCAGACGGTGATGCCATCGATGTTCGGGATTTCACTGCTGCAAAGGCGGAAAGCGTCAGGAGTGCAGGCAATGCGCTGTTCGTTGGTGTAGGCGTTCGCCGCCTGGGCGAAGACCGTGAGGGAACCGGCCACCGCCAACGTGGTGAGGACGGTGCGAATGCTGAGTTTGCTGGACATCTTCGACATGACACTCTCCCTGGGCTGTGGGCCGTTCCGTGTGGATTGGCCGTGTTTGATGCCCCACCATGCCGCCGGCCGCATTTCTCCACAGTGATGGACGTCACATTTGAAAAGCTGCCGGCTTCGTGACAGCTTTCACCGACGTGCGAGCCCCGAAACGAACGCCGCCATGCGCGCCGCATCGGGGAAACGAGACCGGGGCAGACAGGGCGGACAATCATTGACGGATGTGCGGTATTTCGCCGGCGCCACCTTCCGCGCGCTCACGGCCAGCAAGGACGGCCCCTCGCTCTATGACGTGTGCGATCCGCTGTTACGCGCCGTGGGCGGCCGCCCGCCGCCGGGCGACGCCCATCTTGCCAAGTTCTATCGGACCGCCCTGGGCAATCCCGCGCTGCGGCCGCTACTGCGGCGGGCGGGCCTGCCGGAACTGCGCAACGAGGATCGTCTCGATGGGCTTCGCGCGGCGCTGACCCGCGCGCGCGACGACAGCAATCCCGACTGGGCCGCCATCGGCCAGCCGATTGCCGCGCTGGTCGACACCTTGCAACTGCGCCATCCGCAGCCGAAACCGCTCGCCGCGCCGCGCGCCGCTCCGACCATGAGCGAGATCGACGCGACGATCCGCACCTGCGGCCAACATCTGCTCCGCTCCTATGCGAAGAACGGTTTCCTGCCGACCTACGCTGCGTTCAACCTGATGGGCGATCCGGATGTGCGCGGCGCGGACTTCCTCGCGGCGCTGACCGGCCTCGATGCGCGCGGCTACAAGAATTCGACGCTGCTGTTCAATCTCGCACGGGTGTTCATCGCGCGCTCAAAGGCCGGGCAGTTGATCAATCCGCCATGGACCGGCATCGCCGAGCCGATGTGGGAGCCGGTGCAGATCCGCCATCGCTCGGCCTACTACGATGCGTTCTTCATCGAGGCGCTGCTGAGTTATCTCGAAACCGGCCTTGCCTTGCCGGACGAACACGCATCGGCGCGCGCGGCGATCGACGCCATGGCGGAATTCTGCCTTGGGCCGAGCCGCGAAACCGTGCGCGGACACGACGGCAAAAATTTCGACGTCATCACCGCGCTTGCCCCCGCGCCGCATCCGCGCTTCAGCCGCTTCTTTGCGCAGATCAAGCAGGACCTCGGGTTCGGCATCTATGTGCCGGACTGCGACACCACCGCGTGCTCGTTCTCGGCAGTACTGCAGGCGGGCCGCAGCGATCCGCTGCTCGATCAGCCGCTAGTGGATTTCTACGCCGGCTATCAGGTGCAGGACGGCGCCAACGAACCGCTGGTCACGGTACCGCTGAACGATCACGTCGACTATCGCGGCGGCATCGTGACATGGATCGACAATCTTGCCGGCGATCGGCCCTATGGCAACGACCTCGATCCGACGCTTAATCTCGACGTGCTCGAGGTCTCCTTCCGCAACTGCGCGCGCTGGAAGATCGTCGAGACCCCGTCGCGGCTTGCCGTGATCCACGGCATCATCGCATTCCAGCGGCGGCTGGCGGACAGCGGCGCGTTCGCCGATCCGCGCTCGCACATTTATTACCTGCCGGAATTGTATTGCGCCTATTTCGGCCGATGCTATGCCGCCTTCATGGCACTACCCGAAGCCGCGCGCCGCGCCATCGATCCCGACAACGCCTTCGCCTTCATTCGCGAGAAGGTTCTCGTCTATGTGTGCGACGATCTGATCGCCCACGAGATGAACCCGTTCGATGCTGCGCTGGCGTTGATCGCGCTCGGACATCTCGGCGCGGAACGCGCAGTCTTCGCGTCACCGCTTCACGTGATCGTTCGTCAACTCGGCGAAGGCGGCCGGCGCGGGCCGTTCAGGGCCTATGAGTGGAACAAGATGAAGACGCCGACGCGCATTCTGGTCGGCGGCCCCGAAGTCACCTCGGCCTTCGTGCTGATGGGCCTGGCGCTGGCGCGACGCGCGATGACAATCTCGTGAGCGATTCCAATATCGCGAATGGCCTCCGCGCCTTGCACGCCCGCGCATAGACCGCCAAAATGCCGCAGCATGACCTCTGCAAGCGGCCATCATTGATGCTCAAATCGATTTCCTTCGCTGCCGCGATGATGACGTTGATCGCGTCGACCGTCGCAGCGCGCGCCGCGGACGTCACCGGCGTGCCGAAAATCCAGACCGCCGATCAGATCAGTATCAACAATATCCGCATCAAGCTCGCCGGCATCGACGCGCCCGCGCTTCAACAACTGTGCCTCGACGCCCAAGGCGCACCTTGGAAATGCGGCATCGCCGCGCACGATGCGTTGGCGAGTTTCGTCCGCACCAAGCCATGGTCTTGTCATCTGATGCGGCTCGATCGCCGCGCCCGCACACTCGCGCGATGTACCGTCGATGGCGAGGACATCCACAAGTGGCTGGTGAGCAATGGCTGGGCGCTGGCATTTCGTGGTGCGCACACCTACGACGCCAACCAGAAGCAGGCGCAAGCGGCCCACGCCGGCCTGTGGCAGGGCGCATTTTTCGCGCCGGCGGATTGGCGCGTTCGCAAGAAGCACGCAGCCATTCTCGGCGCCGCAAAGCCGAAGGAAAATGTACGCCGCCTGCTGCTGGCATCTGCCTCCGGCCCGCTGCCGCCCTCGCCCGCCTGCCGCATCAAAGGCAATGTCAACCGCTCGGGACAGTGCATCTATCATCGCCCGACGAGCCGGTGGTATGCCCAGATCCGCATGAAAGTCAGCAAGGGTACGCGCTGGTTCTGCTCGGTGGAAGACGCCGAGGCGGCCGGCTGCCGCGAAACGCGGCGGTGACAACCTCGCATGCGCGTGCGAGCCTTGACGCACCATGCAAGAGACCCGCGACCTGACGCGCAAGCGCACCGCCGATATGCGACCGCGACGACGGCATCGTCGCGTGCGGCAGACGGTGTTGCTGTCGCTGATGCTGCTCAGCCTCTACGGGCTGATCGCCTACATGCTGCTGCCGATCCTGTGGACGCATTACGAACACCAGAAGGGTCTCGCGGGCCTGCCGATGGTGACACGCACCGCGCAAGGTATTCCCGGCGATCCGATCAATGTCGGCCTGATCGGCACCCGTGACGACATCGCCTGCGCGATGCAGGCCGCGGGCTGGTCGCCCGCCGCGCCGATCTCGATCCGCTCAAGCATCGGCATCGCCGGCAGCGTGATTTTCCGCCGGCCCTATCGCGATGCGCCGGTCAGCAACCTCTATTACCTCGACCGTCGCGAAGATCTCGCTTACGAAAAACAGGTCGGCGGCAGCGCAGATCGACGTCATCATGTCCGGCTGTGGCGCGTGCTCGATCGCGGCGCGGAGGACCGCCCGGTCTGGCTCGGCGATGCGGCCTTCGACCGCGGCGTCGGCGTCAGCCGCTATACCGGCGCCGTCACCCACCACATCGCACCCGACATCGACGCCGAGCGCGCGACGCTTGCAGCCGACCTCGAGGCCGCGGGAATGGCGACCGCGAAATATCAGGTCACCGGCGTCGGCCCGACGCTGGCCGGGCGAAACGGCGGCGGCGATCCCTACTACACCGATGGCGAGGTCTGGATTCTGCGGCTTGTCGAACACTGTCGGAAAAACGCCGGACCGACCGTCAACATCGCCAGTCCGCTCGCCATCCAACTCAAGGATCAGATCTGGCAGGCCATCGCCGCCGCCGTCCGAAAGTAGCCGGTCCGCCACCGTGTCCATGTTCCGTCCCGATATCGGGCATTCGGCGGAAAGGCTTTAATTCGCGAGCCCGCCGTGCCAAGCATGGCGCGCTGCAAAAAGAGGATAACCGATCATGGTCGTTCGCGCGGGGCGGGAATTTCTCGCCATCCCCGGCCCCACCACGATGCCCGACGAGGTGCTGCAGGCGATGCATCGCCCGGCGCTGGACATCTATTCCGACGAAATGGTGCAACTTACCGACGGCCTGCTCGGCGATCTCAAGCGGCTGTTCCGCACCGCTGGGCGCACATACATCTACATCGCCAACGGCCATGGCGCGTGGGAAGCAACGCTGAGCAACACGCTGTCGCGCGGCGACAAGATCCTGGTACTTGAAAGCGGCCGCTTTGCCATCGGCTGGGGCGATGCCGCCGCTGCAACCGGCGTCGAGGTCGAAGTGCTCAAGGGCGACCTGCGGCGCGCGGTGCGCCCCGCCGAGGTCGAGGCGCGGCTGCGGCAGGACACGCAACGCACGATCAAGGCTGTTCTGGTGGTGCAGGTCGATACGGCCTCGGGCGTCGTCAACGACATTCCAGAGATCGGTCGCGCCATCAAGGCCGCGGGCCACGACGCGCTGTTCATGGTCGACACCGTCGCCTCGCTCGGCTGCATGCCGTTCGAGATGGATGCGTGGGGCGTCGATGTCGCCATGTCGGGATCGCAGAAGGGCTTGATGACACCGCCCGGCCTCGCCTTCGTCGCAGCCAACGATCGCGCACGCGAGCGGCATCGCCACGCCGGCTTGCGCACGCCTTATTGGGACTGGACTGCCCGCGAGGGACTGGAGCACTACCGCAAATATGCCGGCACCGCGCCGGTGCATCTGCTGTTCGCGTTGCGCAAGGCGTTCGACATGCTGTTCGCGGAAGGGTTAGAGGCATCATATACGCGGCATCGCCTGCTGGCGCGCGCGGCGCGCAGTGCGGTTGAAACCTGGGCGCAGGGCGACGTGCTCGAGTTCAATATCCGCGACGCGCTTGAGCGGTCCGACACCGTCAGCACCATCCGCGTCAGCACCGGCTACGATCCGGTGGCATTGCAGGCCTATTGCAAGGAGAAATGCGGCGTGGTGCTCGGCACCGGGATCGGCGATCTCTCCGGCAAGGCGTTCCGCATCGCGCATATGGGCCACGTCAACGCGCCGATGATTCTCGGTACGCTCGGCGTGGTGGAAATGGCATTGCACGCGCTGCGGATTCCACATGGCGAGGGCGGAGTCACCGCCGCGATCCAGTCGCTGGCCGATGCCGTGCGCGCATGAACAGGCGAATGCACCCGATGAACGAACAGACCACCAAAGCTCCCGCCGCCGACAAACGTCCGCAGTCCTTCACGCTGCACGGCACCACGCTGACCGACGATTACGCCTGGCTGAAAGCCGACAACTGGCAGGAGGTGCTGCACGATCCGACCGTGCTGCCGGCGGACATCCGTGCCTATCTCGACGCCGAGAATGCCTTTACCGAAAGTGTGCTGGGCGGCACCAACAACCTGCAACGCCGTCTCGTCAAGGAAATGCGCGGCCGCATCAAGGAAGACGATTCCAGCGTGCCGTCGAAGGACGGACCGTTCGCCTATTTCCGCAAATATCGCGAAGGCGGTCAGCACGCGATCTTCGTGCGCACGCCGCGCGACGGCGGCAACGAGGAAACCATCCTCGATGGCGACGCGCTGGCGAAGGATACCGATTACTTCAACTTCGGGGACGCCAGCCATTGCTGGGATCACACCCTCGAAGCCTGGAGCGCCGATACCCGCGGCTCGGAATATTTCACGATCCGCGTGCGCGACTGGGCGACCGGGCAAGATCTGCCCGACGTCATCGAGCAGACTGACGGCGACGTGGTGTGGTGCAAGGATTCGCGCGCGTTCTTTTACGTCAAGCTCGACGACAATCATCGCCCGATGCAGGTCTTCCTGCATCGGCTCGGCATGGCGCAAGCGGACGACAAACTCGTTTACGAGGAGAAGGACTCCGGCTGGTTCACCCACATTCACGAGAGCGCCAGCGGCCGTTTTGGCGTGATCGCCGGCGGTGACCATGAAACCTCGGAACAGTGGCTGCTCGACCTTGCAAATCCCGATGCTCCGCCGCGACTGGTCGCGGCGCGCAAGGATGGCGTGCAGTATTCCCTCGCCGATCGCGGCGACGAACTGTTCATCCTCACCAATGCCGACGATGCCATCGACTTCAAGATCGTCACCGCGCCGCTCGCGTCGCCGTCGCGTGACAACTGGCGCGATCTCGTTCCGTATCGTCCGGGCGTGTACCTGATCGACTTCGAATTGTATTCGGGCCATCTGGTGTGGCTGGAACGTGCGAATGCGTTGCCGAGCATCGTCATTCGCGATCTCACTGACAGCAGCGACCACAGCATCGCCTTCGACGAAGCCGCCTATTCGCTCGACACCCACGGCAGCTACGAGTTCGACACCACCAACCTGCGCTTCTCATATTCGTCGATGACGACGCCATCGGAAGTCTACGACTACGATATGGTCAGCCGCGAACGCGTCCTGCGCAAGCGGCAGGACGTTCCCTCGGGGCACAATCCAGCCGATTACGTCACCACACGCATCATGGCGACCGCGCAGGACGGCGCACAGGTGCCGGTGTCGCTGCTGCATCGGAAGGATACAAAGCTCGACGGCAGCGCGCCGCTCCTGCTGTACGGCTACGGCTCCTACGGTCTTTCGATTCCGGCGTCGTTCTCGACCAACCGGCTGTCGCTGGTCGATCGCGGCTTCGTCTATGCCATCGCGCATATTCGCGGCGGCTCCGACAAGGGCTGGGGCTGGTATCTCGACGGCAAGCGCGAGAAGAAGCCGAATACCTTCGACGATTTCGCCGCGAGCGCGCGCGCGCTGATCGATGCGAAGTACACCTCAGTGAAGCGCATTGTCGGCCACGGCGGCAGCGCCGGCGGCATGCTGATGGGCGCGGTCGCCAATCGCGTTGGCGATCTGTTCGCCGGCATCGTTGCGGAAGTGCCGTTCGTCGACGTACTCAACACCATGCGCGACGACACGCTGCCGCTGACACCGCCGGAATGGCCGGAGTGGGGCAACCCGGTCACCAGTGAGGCGGCGTTCCGCTCCATTCTCTCCTATTCGCCTTACGAGAACGTCGCGGCGAAGGACTATCCGGCGATCTTGGCGATGGGCGGGCTCACCGATCCGCGCGTCACCTATTGGGAACCGGCGAAATGGGTCGCACGGCTGCGCGCCACCATGCAGGGCGGCGGGCCGGTGCTGTTGCGCACCAACATGGGTGCGGGCCATGGCGGCGCGTCGGGCCGCTTCGACCGCCTCGACGAGGTTGCCGTGGTCTATGCCTTCGCGCTATGGGCGGTCGGCCTCGCGACCGACGCCGGGCCGGCATAACCGTCGACACTTCCGGGGTTTGATCCAACTGCGTTGAACCAAACCCGTCTCTTGTCATTTTTTTGAGCACGATCCTCTCCGAAAACCGGTTTCCACTTTTCGGGATCGCGCTCTAAGCCGCAAGGATCGCCGCTTTGGCACATTCGTCTTCGACCGCACCATCCACGACGCAGCCCTTCATGGAGGTGCTGCGCGGCCAACGCCAAAGCGTGCCGCCGATCTGGATGATGCGGCAGGCGGGACGCTACCTGCCGGAATATCGCGAGTTGCGCACGAAGGCCGGCAGTTTCCTCGACCTCTGCTTCACACCGGACTACGCCGCCGAGGTGACGCTGCAACCGATCCGGCGTTTCAAGTTCGATGCCGCGATCATCTTCTCCGACATTCTGGTGATTCCGCACGCGCTCGGCCGCTCGGTTCGTTTTGAAGCCGGCGAAGGGCCGCGGCTCGATCCGCTCGACACGCCAGACCTGATCGCGACACTGGCGACGCAGGCCGACGACGGCACGCTCGCACCGGTCTACGAGGCATTGCGCCGGGTGCGGCGCGATCTCGATCCCTCGATTGCGCTGATCGGATTCTGCGGCGCGCCATGGACGGTCGCGACCTACATGGTCGCCGGACGCGGCACGCCGGATCAGGCACCTGCGCGGCTTCTGGCCTATCGCCATCCCGAGGCATTCGCACGCATCATCGACGTGCTGGTGGAGACGTCGATCGACTATCTCGTCAAACAACTCGCCGCCGGCGCCAACGCGCTGCAGATCTTCGATACCTGGGCCGGTGTGTTGCCGCCGCGCGAATTCGAGCGCTGGTCCATTGAGCCGACGCGCCGCATCGTCGAAGGCGTCCGCAAGGTTGTTCCGGATGCGAAGATCATCGGCTTTCCCCGCGGCGCGGGCGCGCAGTTGCCGGCCTACGTCGCGCGAACCGGCGTCGATGCCGTCAGCATCGACTGGACCGCCGAGCCGGCGTTGATCCGCGACCGCGTACAGAATCATGTTGCGGTGCAAGGTAACCTCGATCCGCTTGCCTTGATCGCCGGCGGCGACACCCTCGACCGAGCGGTCGACGATGTGTTGGCGAACTATGCCAATGGCCGACTGATCTTCAATCTCGGTCACGGCATCACGCCGGAAACGCCGATCGCGCACGTCGAACAGATGCTGCAACGGGTGCGCCGCAGCGCGCGCTGAGCGCGACGAATCGAGCCGTCACTCCTTCCATTTCGATTCCGGTGCGCGCACGACGCGCTCGCACATCGACCACGCGCGTCGATGCTGATCCGTATCGACCTTCGTTGCATGCCTTCGCGTACCCGCGCGGCTTCGTCGCAGCCGCGCGTACGAAGAATTAAATTCCTGATCCGTCTGCCTTATTAGTCATTGTTCTAATATCGGCGCGACGCGATTTCGACCAAAGTGAAATTGACAGATAGCTCTGGGAACGGCTCCAAGGAGCCAAGAACCACGGAAATCAAAGTGGCAAAGCCAATCTATGATTTCTGACGTTCTGATTTCAAGCTGACTGCAATCGGCAGACGTCAACAAAGACATTTTCGGAGGACGACCCATGGTAAAGCGCTTAACGGGCGATCAGGAATTCAAGGCGGCGGTTTCGCGCCGTACGTTGCTTCAGGCCGGCGCCGGCCTTGCCGGCGGCATGCTGATCCCCGGTTTCTCGATGCCGGTTTACGCTGCGGATCACCCGCCGATCGGGACCTATCCGGCCGGTTCATCGGGCAACACCATCTACATCGGCGCTGCCGTGCCGCGCACCGGCACCTATGCGGTGCAGGGCGAAGACGAACTCAAGGGTATGGAGTTGGCCGTTCAGCACCTCAACGAGGGGCATGAGCTGGTCAAGAAGATGTCGCCGAAGAGCAAAAAGGGCGGCGTGCTCGGCAAGGAAGTGAAGCTGGTGGTTGCCGACTCGGCCGCCAAGCCGAACCAGGCCGTGCAGGCGCAGCAGCGCTTCATCACCGAGAACAAGGTGGTGCTGATGACCGGCTCGACCTCGTCCGCGGTCGCGGTCGCGCTCAACAAGCTCGCGCAGCGCGAAAAGGTGCTCTATGTCGCCGGCATTTCCGGCTCCAACGACACCACCGGCAAGGATTGCGTGCGTTACGGCTTCCGCCAGAACTTCTTCGGTCAGACCGCTTCGGCCGCGATCGGTCCGGTGCTCGTCAAGGCCTTCGGCAAGAACAAGAAGGCCGCTTACCTGACGCCGGACTACACCTATGGCCACACCGTCACCAAGTCGATGCAGGATTTTCTCGCGACCGCCGGCTGGACCACGGTGACCAACCAGGTCTCGCCGCTCGGCGCGCCGGACTATTCGTCCTACCTGCTCAACGTCGCCAACTCGGGCGCCGAAGTGCTGATCAACGTCAACTGGGGTCATGACGCCGTGCTGTCGATCCAGCAGGCCAAGCAGTTCGGCATCTTCGACAAGATGAAGCTCGCGGTGCCGTACCAGATCCCGTTCCTGGCCCGCGAAGTCGGCGGCGGCCTGCTCGCCGACGTCTATTGCGCCACCGATTACTGGTGGACGGTGGAAGACAAGTATCCGCTGGCCAAGATGTTCAACGAGGCCTTCAACAAGAAGTACGGCTACCAGCCGGAATGGGGTGCCCAGAACGGTTACGTCAGCTTCGTGCACTGGGCCCGCATGGTCGAGGAAACCGGCAACTTCTATCCGCCGGACATCATCAAGACCTGGGAAAAGGGCGAGAAGATTCCGTCGCTGCTCGGCGATGTGTACTACCGTCCCGAAGATCACCAGTGCGTGCGTCCGGTCATCATCGTCAAGGGCAAGAAGCCTGCCGACATGAAGAACAAGGAAGATTTCTACGAGGTGGTGGAAATCATCCCCGGCGACGGACTGATGCAGAAGCCCGACGCGTTCGGCTGCAAGCTCGGCGACTACACCTGATCGGCGACAGGAGCACGATTCATCTGAACCGTGCTCCTGTTTTCCGGGTTTCTTCACGTTCTGACTGGTGAATGAGTTGCCGCCCTCGGGTCAAACCCGAGGGCATCATCTTTCACCGGAGAACGCTACTTCTTCATTCCGTGCGCGAGGTCGACGGTGATCAACTGGGGCAATCTTATATCGCAAATGTTCAACGGGCTGGTGCTCGGCGCGCTGCTGGCGCTGATCTCATCCGGCCTGACGATCATTTATGGGACACTCGGAGTCCTCAACCTCGCGCACGGCGCGATGTTCATGCTCGGCGGCTATGCCGGATATGTCGCCTTCACCTACACGGACTCGTTCATCATCGCGATCATCTTCGGATCGCTTTTCGTGATGGTGGTCGGCCTGGTGATGGAGTTGGTGATTATTCGCCACTTCTACAGCCGACCCGACGAAGATCAGTTGCTGGTGACCTTCGGCATCGGCATGTGCATGGTCGAACTCGTGCGTCTCGCCTTCGGCAGCCTGTCGTTGACGGTGCCTGCGCCGAAAATGCTGGCCGGCATCACCTCGCTCGGCTTCATGTTCTATCCGACCTATCGTCTGGCGCTGGTCGGGATCATCGCAGCGGCGCTGCTCGCCCTCTTCCTGATTTTGTACAAGACCCGCATCGGCATGATCGTTCGTGCCGGCATCGAAGATTCCGTGATGGTCGCCTCGCTCGGCATCAACGTCTATCGCGTCTTCATGGTGGTATTCGGCATCGGTGCGATGGCCGCGGGCTTTGCCGGTATCGTTAACGCGCCGGTGGTATCGCTGACGCCCGACATGGGCGACGCCATTCTGGTGCAGACATTCGTTGTGGTCGTGATCGGCGGCGTCGGTTCGTTCCCCGGTGCAATCATCGGTGGCCTGATCGCGGGCGAAATCATCAGCATCACTTCAATGATCAACCCCGGCTATGCCTACGTCATGCTGTTCGCGGCAATGACGCTGGTGCTGGTGCTGCGGCCTCATGGGCTGATGGGCTCACAGAGCCGCGGATAGAACGGTTATATCATGATCAATCAACGTCGTTTTCTGGTCGAGACGCTGACGGCCATCGGCCTGATCCTCGTCCCTTTCATTCTTCCGCATCTCGGCTTCGCGCCGAACACGGTGAACCGCATCCTGGTGTGGGGCCTGTTCGGCATCGGCTTCGACATCCTGTTCGGTTTCACCGGGCTGTTGTCGTTCGGACAAGCCGCGCTGTACGGCACCGGCGGTTTCTTCGCCGCCTACCTGCTGACCCAAGCCGGCTTCCCGCATGTGGTCACCGCGCTGTTTCTCGGCATGATCGCCGCCGCAGTGGTCGGCTATCTGGTCGGTCTGATCGCACTTCGCCGCACCGGCATCTATTTCGCGATGATCACCGTCGCGATCGGCGAGGTATTCTATTTCGTCGAGTTCAATCCGCTTGCCGATTGGACCGGCGGCGAGAACGGTCTGCCGGGCGTGCCGAGCCCATCCTTCGATCTCGGTTTCACCCAGATATCCTTCTCCAGCGGCTGGTCGCTCTACATCTTCCTCGCCTTCTGGTATTTCGTCGGCATCGTCATCGCTCTGCGCATCATCCGCTCGCCGGTGGGCGCGGCGCTCCGCGCGATCCGCGATAATCCGCTGCGCGCCTCCGCCGTCGGCCACAACATTCACGGCTACAAGCTGACCGCCTTCGTGATCGCCGCCGCCTATGCCGGTTTTGCCGGTGGCTTGCTCGGCGTGATGCAGGCGTTCATGCCGCCGGACGCCTTCATGTTCCACACCTCGGCCGAACTGGTCATGATGTCCGCGATCGGTGGTACCGGTACGCTGTTCGGACCGCTCCTCGGCGCGACGATCTGGCTGTTCCTGCAGGACTTCCTGCAGGCGGCTCTCGGCCTCGGCGCGGCCTGGAAGCTGGTGCTCGGCTTGATCTTCGTGCTGCTCGTCTGCTTCCTGCGGCGTGGCATCATCGGCGGCATCGTCGACCTTTACCAACTCGCGACGGGCAAGAGGGCGGCCGATGCCGCGGCCGCCGAAGCCGCCGCTGCCGCCGAGGCGGCCGGTACGGAGCCGACGGCTTCGTCGTCGGTTGCAGCTTCCGGCACACCGCAACTGGCGCTTCGCGCCCGCGAGGGTGACAGCTACAAGGGCCCGATCCTGCAGGCCACCGGTCTCACCAAGCGCTACGGCGGCCTCGCCGCCAATAGCGACATCAACTTCACGGTGAACCATGGCGAGCTTCGCGGCATCATCGGACCGAACGGCGCCGGCAAGTCGACGTTCTTCAAGATGCTGACCTGCGAAGTGCCGCCGACCTCGGGCAAGATCGTGTTCGAAGGCAACGACATCACCGGCCAGAGCGTCACCGACGTCTGCCAGCTCGGCCTGACCAAAAGCTATCAGGTCAACCAGCTTTTCAGTAACCTGACAGTTCGCGAGAACATCACGATCGCGGTGCTCGCAGCCGTCCGCGGCAAGTTCAAGCTGGACCTGTTCAAGCGGATCGACAAGGTGCCGGGCGTCAGCGAGCAGGTCGAACAGACGCTCGCCATGGTCAATCTGACCGCACGCGCCGACACGCCGGTCGCGGTTCTCGCCTATGGCGAGAAGCGCCGCCTCGAAATCGGTTTGGCGCTGGCGAATTCGCCGAGCCTGCTGCTGCTCGACGAACCTCTCGCCGGCATGAGCCCGCGGGAGCGTGTCGAGACCGTCAAACTGCTTCGCTCGATCAGTCAGGGCCGCACCATGATCATCATCGATCATGACATGGACTCGCTGTTCGAACTGGTTGAGAAGGTCACCGTGCTGCAGGAAGGCCGCGTTCTGGTCGAAGGCACCCCGGAAGAAATCAAAGGCAACCCGACCGTGCAGGAAGCCTATCTCGGTGGAGTGCTCGAACAATGAGCTTGCTCGAAGTCAACGGACTGAACTCGTACTACAGCGACTCCCACATCCTGTTCGATGTCGGCCTCAAGGTCGAGAAGAACGAAGTGGTGGCGCTGCTCGGCCGCAACGGCGCCGGCAAGAGCACCACGCTGAAAAGCCTGATGGGCGTGGTGAAACCGCGCGCCGGCTCGATCGTGCTCGATGGCGAGCAGATCGCCGGCAAGCCGAGCCACATCATCGCCCAGCGCGGCATGCAACTCGTGCACGAGGAACGGCGTGTCTTCGGCAGCCTCAACGTCGAGGAGAACCTGGTCCTCGCCGGGCTGACCGCCAAGAACAAGTGGTCGCTGGATCGCATCTACGGCATGTTTCCACGCCTGAAGGAACGGCGCGGCAGCCGCGGCACCGACCTGTCGGGCGGTGAGCAGCAGATGCTGGCCATTGCGCGCGCGCTGATCCGCGATCCCAAGATCATCCTGCTGGACGAGCCGTTCGAAGGCCTTGCTCCGGTGATCGTGCGGGATCTGGTCAACGCCTGCCGCGAACTCGCCGCCGCCGGCCAGACGATCCTTTTGGTCGAGCAGAATCTCGCGGCAACGCTGGCGCTGTCCGATCGCGTCTACATCGTCAACAACGGTCACATCGTCCATGAAGGACCGGCGACGGAATTGAAGGCGCAGCCGGAGATTCTGCAACGCTATCTCGGCGTGTAACGGCGCAGCCGCCGCATCACACATTCACGACGTTTCAAGGCCCCGCGTCTCCGACGCGGGGCCTTTATTTTGTCCGGCGTTCCTAATGCGAGATCGCGCTCAGCGCTCGGCGCGGCCGATCACCGCCATTAGTTCGGCGATCTTGGCGCGCTGATCGGCCTTGTCGCCGCTACTGATAGCGTGCTCGACGCAATGACTGACGTGATCGCGCAGCACCTCTTCCTCGACACGACGCAGCGCCGCGCGCACCGCCGATATCTGCGTGACGATGTCGATGCAGTAGCGATCGTCCTCGACCATGCGCGACAACCCGCGCACCTGGCCTTCGATCCGGTTCAAGCGTTTGACCACCGAGGCCTTGATCTCTGTTCTCATGCCGGCTATATACCCCCATAGGGTATGTAAATCAAGTACGGATCGGATCGATCATGTCGACAGACACCAAGGCCAGCAGCGAAACCCACGGCGCATGTTGCAGCCAAGACAACCACGCCGCTCCGGAGCCCGTTTCGGCCGCGGCGTCCTCCTCCTGCTGCGGCGGCGAGAGCACGCAGCCCGCGCCGGCTTCGAAGGCGTCCTGTTGTGACGGCGATCACAAGCACGATCATGGACACGCGCATCATGATCACGCTCATCACCACCACGCGCATGGTCATGGCCATCACACCCACGACGCCGTAGCAGCCGAAGACGGCCGCGTGATCGATCCGGTGTGCGGGATGCGGGTCGATCCGACGACGCGCAAGCACGTCTTCGATCACGGTCACACCACCTATCATTTCTGCTCCGCCGGCTGCCGTACCAAGTTCGCCGCCGATCCGCAGCGCTATCTCGATCCGAAGCCGCGACAGGACGACCTGCCGGAAGGCACCATCTACACCTGCCCGATGCATCCGGAGATCCGTCAGGTCGGCCCCGGCAGTTGCCCGATTTGCGGCATGGCGCTGGAGCCCGACGTCGTCACGCTCGACGACCAGCCGAACCACGAACTGACCGACATGACGCGGCGCTTCTGGATTGGCCTCGCGCTGGCGCTGCCGGTGATCGTACTCGACATGGGCGCGCACATCGTGGGCCATAGCCTGATCGATCCCGCGCTGTCGGGCTGGATCCAGTTAGCTTTCGCAACGCCTGTGGTGCTGTGGGCGGGTTGGCCGTTCTTCGTGCGCGGCTGGCAATCGCTGCAAACGCGCAACCTCAACATGTTCACGCTGATCGCGATGGGCACCGGCGTCGCCTATCTCTACAGCCTTGTCGCGACACTCACGCCCGGCGTCTTCCCGGCGGCGTTCCGCAATCACGACGGCAGCGTCGCGGTGTATTTCGAAGCCGCCGCCGTCATTACCGTTTTGGTCTTGCTCGGACAGGTGCTTGAATTGCGCGCGCGCGATGCGACCTCGGGCGCCATCAAAGCGCTGCTGGCGCTGGCGCCAAAAACAGCGCGGCTGGTCGGCGACGACGGCAGCGAGCGTGAAGTCGAGATCGACAGCCTGCATGTCGGAAATCATCTGCGCGTGCGCCCCGGCGAGAAGGTGCCGGTGGATGGTGCGGTGATCGACGGCCGCTCCAGCCTCGACGAGTCGCTGGTGACCGGCGAATCGATGCCGGTGACCAAGGAGGTCGGCGACAAGGTGATCGCCGGCGCGCTCAACAAATCCGGCAGCTTCGTGATGCGCGCCGAGAAGGTCGGCCGCGATACGCTGCTGTCGCAGATCGTGCAGATGGTAGCGCAGGCACAGCGTTCGCGCGCACCGATCCAGCGGCTGGCTGATCGCGTTGCCGGCTGGTTCGTGCCGGCGGTGATCGCGGCGGCGCTGCTTGCCTTCGCGGCGTGGGCGGCGTTCGGACCGGAGCCGCGCCTCACCTTCGGCATCGTCGCGGCGGTGAGCGTGCTGATCATCGCCTGTCCGTGCGCACTCGGCCTCGCCACGCCGATGTCGATCATGGTCGGCGTTGGCCGTGCCGCACGCTCCGGCCTGCTGGTGAAGAACGCCGAAGCGCTCGAGCGCATGGAGCGTGTCGATACCCTGGTGGTGGACAAGACCGGCACGCTGACCGAAGGCAAGCCCGCCGTCGTCGCGCTGCGCACCGCGCCAGGCTTCGACGAGACCGAATTGTTGCGGCTCGCCGCCAGCGTGGAGCGCGGCAGCGAACATCCGTTGGCAGACGCCATCGTCAAGGCGGCGGCTGACAAGCAACTCCCGTTCGCGCGTGTCGACGAGTTCGATTCGCCGACCGGCAAGGGCGCGCGTGGCCGCGTCGACGGCCGCACCGTGCTGCTCGGCAATGCCGCATTCCTCACCGAAAGCGGTGTGGCAGTCGATGGGCTTGCCGCCGAAGCTGAAAAGCTGCGGCAGGACGGCGCGACCGTCATCAATGTCGCCATCGACGGCACGTTGGCCGGCATCATCGCCATCGCCGATCCGGTGAAGGCGTCGACGCCGGACGCGCTGAAGGCGCTGGCTGCCGACGGCATCAAGGTGATCATGCTGACGGGCGACAACACCACCACGGCGCGCGCGGTGGCGACCAAGCTCGGCATCGCCGAGGTCGAGGCCGAGGTGTTGCCGGAGCGCAAGGGCGCCATCGTCGCCAAGCTGCGCGGCGAAGGCCGCATCGTTGCCATGGCCGGCGATGGCGTCAACGACGCGCCAGCGCTCGCCGCCGCCGATGTCGGCATCGCCATGGGCACCGGCACCGATGTCGCGATGGAAAGCGCTGGAGTCACCCTACTAAAGGGTGATCTCAACGGTATCGTGCAGGCGCGGCACCTCTCGGCGGCAGTGATGAAGAATATCCGCCAGAATCTGCTGTTCGCGTTTATCTACAACACGGCCGGTGTGCCCATCGCCGCGGGCATTCTCTATCCGGCGTTCGGGCTGTTGCTCTCGCCCATCGTCGCCGCCGCCGCGATGGCGCTGTCGTCGGTCAGCGTGATCGGCAACGCGCTGCGACTGCGCGGGGTGAAGCTATAAGGAAGAGCGCCGCGCCATGACAATGGCGCGGCGAATCCTCGTTGCCGGTTGCGCTCGGCAGGAGTAGCATTCGCAATCGATGGTCACGAAAATCCTGCCTGCCAACATCGCACTGAAGCGCGCTTACGATCCGCCGATTGAGGCGGACGGTGTCCGCGTGCTGGTGGATCGGCTATGGCCGCGCGGCCTCACCAAAAAATCCGCCGCCATCGACCAATGGCCGAAGGACGTCACGCCCAGCACCGAACTGCGCAAGTGGTTTCACCACGACCCCGATCGCTGGAGCGAATTCCGCCGCCGCTATTTGGCGGAGCTGAAAGGCAAAGGCAGCGAACTCGACGAGTTGCGCAAGCTCGCTCAAGCCGGCCCCATCACGTTGATCTACGCCGCGCGCGACACGCCGCACCTGCACGCGACCGTGCTGCGGGATGTTTTGCTCGGCTCTTCCGCCAAAGCGCACGCTAAGACAGGTGCCAAAGCGAGGACGAAGACGACCGCCAAAGCCGGCACCAAGACCAAGTCTCGCACGAAGTAACCGCCGCAATCTCGTTCGTCGATTACTTCGGCGCGATCGCGATCTTGCCTTTCATATTGGGATGAAAGCGGCAGAAGTATTCGACGTCGCCCGCTTTCTTGAGCACGAAGGAGACGGTCTTCTTCGGTGGAATCATCACATCCCAAGCGCCCTTGACGGTCGCGGTGTGCGCCAGCACATCGGCGTTCACCCACTCGATGGTGTCGCCGACCTTGGCGCTGATGTTCGCGGGAGCGAACACCAGCTTGTCAATATTGACTCGAATGGTTTCGGCCTGTGCCGGGATCGAACCCATCGCGCCCGCCACGACACCGAGAACAGCGAAAGATTTTAATCCCGGCAACATCCGACCTCTCCTTACTTCAAGTCGGCCGCGACGTGTTCGGCGTGCTCAAGATGCCCCTGGAAGATCTTGACGCCGGTTTGCAGTAGGCTTTTCAGCTCTGCGTTGGACGACGCCGGAATCAATTGCGTTTCCAGCGCGCCAATCACGGCCTTGTGGTAGGCGACTTCATTGGCGGCATAGGCCTTGTCGTAGGCCGCACCCTTCAGTTTCGCCAGTTCAGCTTGCTTGGCGGTGGCCTGCTTCGCCAGCGTGCGGCTGGTGTCGTTGTCTTCCGGCGTGACCTTGAGCTTCTTGACCAGCGCCAGCGCCTGCTTGTTCACGGCCTCGTGGTCGCGAACCATATCCTTGGCGAAGCTCACCACCTCCTTGTTCTTGGATTTCTTGATGGCCTGCTTGGCGGCGGTGACGTCGATGACGCCGGCGGTGTAAGCGATGTGGGCGATCTGCGGATCGGTCGGCTTCGCACCCTGCGCGAAGCTCGGCGTGCCGAGCAGACAAATCACGGCAACGGCCGTGCTCAAACGAACAAACATAGAGTCCTCCTGTCGCCGGCACCGATGCGATGCCGAACTTGTGTGACGCTGTGAATGCCGATTGGATGGAGCGCGCGCGGGAAGGTTCCAGAAATATTTGCGTGCGTTACGCGTCCGCGCGTTCCATCGCCAGTTCCGCCTCTAAACTCGCGATATCGCGATAGATCGACGCCACCGCAAGTACACGTCCGCCTTGCTTGTAGCGCACTACGCAATCGCGATCCTTGATGCTGCCGTCGACGGCGATCTCGTCCCACTTCTCGGCGTGGCCAACGTAATTGATCGGCACGTCGTAGTGCTGGCTCCAGAAGAACGGCACGGCGTCGAACGGCGTGCGCTCGCCCATCATGTTGAGCGCCGCAACCTGTCCTTGTCGCTCCGCGACCACCCAATGCTCGACGCGAATTGTCGCGCCACTGTGCGGATCGGGCCAGCGCGCGATGTCGCCGACCGCATAGATATCCGGCGCGCTGGTTTGCAGATAGGCGTCGACCGCGACGCCGCGATCGAGCGTCAATCCCGCGGCCTCGGCAAGCGCGAGACGCGGACGCACACCGACGCCAGCGACGATCAGATCGACATCGAGCGTACCGCCGCTCTTGAACGTTACGCGCTTGCCGTCGAGACGATCGACGGAATCCTCTAGATGGAAGATCACGCCGTGCTCCTCGTGCAGCGCGCGGACGAAATCGCCCATCTCGGCGCCGAGCACGCGCTCCATCGGCCGCTTCTCCGGCGCGACGACGTGCACCTCGATCTCGCGTGCGCGCAGCGAGGCCGCAACTTCGAGCCCGATGAAACTCGCGCCGATCACCAGCGCCCGCCTGGCGCCATCGGCCGCCTTGATGATGGCCCGGCAATCATCGAGCGAGCGCAAGGTATGAACCTGCGACGGCCCCGCGCCGGGGATCGGCAGCCGCACTGGCTCCGCACCGGTGGCGAGCAGCAGGCGATCATAAGGAATGGCCTCCCCGTTCGACAATTTGACCTGATGCTTCGCGGGATCGATCGCCGTCACCTCGACATCGCGGCACAGATCGATCTTCGCCTCGCGATAATACTCATCGGAACGTAGCGGCAGCCAATCTTCCGGCGCGCTGCCGGCGAGATAATCCTTCGACAGGTTCGGACGATCGACCGGCGGCGCGGTGTCCTGACTGAGCATCACGATGCGGCCGCCGAATAGCTTTCGGCGCAGCATTTCGGCCGCCGCGAAGCCCGCCGCGCCGCCGCCGACGATGACGATCTGGCCGGGCTCGTCTTTGGATGTTTCGAACTGAGGGCTGGTCGGCTCAATCTGCTTCCGCACCACGATGCGGTCGCCGTCACGCTCGACCTGCCAGGCCGTCAATGCATCGAACGCCGGCGCGCGCACCGCTTCGCCGCTGCGCAGGCTGAAACAGGCGTGATGCCACGGACAACGAACCGTGGCGCCGACCACGAGGCCGTCGGCCAGCGGCGCGTGATAGTGGCTGCAATGCGCGCCGACGGCGAAGACATCCTCGCCGGATTGCACCAGCAGGACCTCCTGATCGCCGACGTGGCCAGATAGCTTGCCGTTCTCGAAATCGGAGAGCTCCACGCCTTGCGTGAAGTCCGGCCCGGTCTGCGCGGCTTGATCCTGTGACATCGCACTCTCCCAGCGTAAGCGCCGGGCGGCGGATGCCTTTGATCAAGCAGGCGCGAGCCCCGGCTTTGTTGTGGCGCGTATTGCCGCGCCGACTTTAGATCATTTCAGGAATTCACCGCCATCAAGAACTCCTGACGCATCTGCGCATTGTCCTTGAAGCATCCGATCATCCGGGTGGTGACGAGATCGGTGTCTGGCTTATGCACGCCGCGCGTCGTCATGCAGTGGTGCGAGGCTTTGATAACCACCGCCACGCCTTTTGGTTTCAGGATGTCATTGATGGTGTCGGCGATCTGCGCCGTCAGCTTCTCCTGGACTTGCAGCCGCCGCGCGAACACATCGACCACGCGCGCCAGCTTGCTGATACCGACCACGCGCCCGTCCGGCACGTAACCGACCCAGGCCTGCCCGATCACCGGCGCCATGTGGTGCTCGCAATGGCTTTCAAAACGGATGCCGCGCAGCATGATCATCTCATCGTAGCCGCCGACCTCCTCGAAGGTGCGTTCGAGAAACTTCGAGGGATCCTGCGCGTAGCCGCCGAAATATTCCTCGAACGCGCGCGTCACCCGCGCCGGCGTGTCCTGCAAGCCCTCGCGATCGGGATCGTCGCCGGTCCAGCGAATGATGGTACGCACCGCTGCCTCGACCTCGGCGCGGCTGGGGCGCGGCTCCTCCGCAGACAATGGCTCCAGTTTCTCGACCGCACGAATGTTTGAACTCATAAAAGTCTCCCACGGCACTTTTGGTTGAGCATGACCTTTTCCGAAAACCGGTTTCCACTTTTCGGGGTCATGCACCGGCGGCCGCATCCTGATGTTCGGAAGGATTGTCGGGTGAAGGACGGGTCAACTCAGTCGGGCAGCCCCAGCCGCTGCATCACCGCGTTGGTGACGCGCTCGCAGCGCCGGCCAGCGAATGGAAAGGCATCCATCAGCACCGGCCCGATCTGCTTATCGAGCTGCTCGCGCACCAGTCGGCGGGCACGGTGCAGCCGGGTCTTCACGGTTTCGGGCCGCAGCCCAAGAATCTCGGCGGTCTCCTCGACGCTCATGCCTTCGATGACGCGGGTGATGAAGACGATGCGATAGACCTCCGGCAACTTGTCCGTGGCCTGCTCGACGAGTTGCAAGAGCTGACGTTGTGCCATGGTTTGTTCCGGGTCGTCGGCCTTGGACGTGAGAGGAAACTGGATGATCTCGGCGGGCGTCCGCTGCACCTCGAATGTCGCCAGATCGACAGTGGGACGCCGCGCGCGCAGCCGGCCGAGCGCTTCGTTGATGGCGATCCGCGACAGCCACGTCGCCAGCGAGGAGTCACCCCGGAAATCCACGAGATGGGCGAAGGCCCGCACGTAAGCCTCCTGCACCACGTCCTCGGCCTCGGCATCGTCGCGAACGATGCCGCGCGCCAGCCGATACAGCCGCCGGTTATGGGTCTGCATGATGGTGCGAAAGGCACTGCCATCCCTGGCGAGCGAGCGCCGCACCAGTTCGGCATCGTGTAGCCGGCCATCGTCGATCGAAAGTGTCCGTGCCTGTTCCATGACCCATCTCCTGACCATCCGTTGGATGACGGAGCCCGAAAAAGGTTCCCGACGTGCGATATTTTCCGCCCCACGCGGAGCGCGGCAAATCCACGCTACAACGTCAATTGGTTTTGACAATCGAAATGCAAGGGCGCTTGATATCGACATACGCGATATGTGAGCAACCATTAACCATGGACACCGAACTTGCGCGGACCTTCCTGACGGTCGTTGCAGCGGGGAACTTCGTCAGCGCGGCCGAACGGCTGCATGTCAGCCAATCCACCGTCAGCACCCGGATTCACGCGCTTGAAAGCTATCTCGGCTGCACGCTGTTCGTCCGCAACAAGGCCGGCACCGCACTGACAGCGGCCGGGCGACAGTTTCAGCGCCATGCCGCAACGCTGGTGCGCACCATCGAACAGGCGCGCCACGACGTCGGCATCCCGAAAGGTTTCAGCGGCACGCTGGCGATCGGCGGACGCATCGGCCTGTGGGAGGAATTCCTGCTGCACTGGCTGCCGGCGATGCGCGAGCACCGCCCGACCTTGGCGATTCACATCGAGAGCGGGCTCGAGCCGGAGATCATGCGTGGGCTGATCGAGGGCCGCATCGACATCGGCGTTCTCTACACGCCGCAGAGCCGCCCCGGATTGAAGGTCGAAAAGCTGTTCGACGAACAGTTGATCATGGTGTCGACCGATCCGCATGCCCCACCCGAGCCGCGAGAGAATTATGTCTACGTCGAATGGGGACCGGAATTCTACGCGCGTCACAGCGTTTGCTTTCCCAATTTCGGCGGCGCGGCACTCGCCGCCAATATCGGCTGGCTCGGATTGCAGCACATTCTGAATAACGGCGGTTCGGGATATTTTCCGCGCCGCATCGTGCTGCCTCATCTCGCTGCCGGCACGCTGCACGCCATCGCAAGCGCGCCGAGCTTCTATCTTCCCGCATATGTGATCTATCCGGCGGAACACGATGCCGATGTATTCGGCAACGCGCTTGCTCTCATGCATGAGGTTGCGCGCCGTAATACGCGCGAACGCGCGGATTCCAAGGACGTTTCGCAAATCGCGTGAACCTGCTTTTCACGTCGAAGTTTGGATGCAAGGTTGTTGATGCAAGCCTTCGATATTTCTCGCTTGTAAATATCGATGAGAGGCCCAGAACTAGTTCCGGCAGCAACGCTGCAAGCGCCGCCGGTTGAAACGCAATCCGTCGACGTGACATGCGTTCAGAAGCTGCCGGATACTCGGCTCTGTCCATGTCGTTGTTCAAATCACGGCACGAGCAGAGACGAACAACGAGGCAACCCGCAACGTCAGCATGCATCGTGAATGCGGCGGCACGACCGCTTAAAGATTCGATCGCGTAAATATTTACGCCAGCGACGATTTAATCGTCATCACCTGCATTCACTGTTGCGACCCTGACGTCCCGGCGTCGCGGCACATGCCCGTGACAAGGCTCGTCCGCGGCACCGCTCGCGAGAACGAGGCGGAATGCCGTGGATGCGAGATCATGCCGACGACAGACACCCTCTCCGACCGCCCTTCATCTCACGATTCATCGCACGATCACCCGACAGGTTGGCGCCGCTACGTCTACTCGACGAACCACAAGGACATCGGCACGATGTACTTCGTGTTCTCGATCTGCGCCGGTCTTGTCGGCGCGGCCTTCTCCATCGCGATCCGCGCGGAGTTGCAGTATCCCGGCATCGAGATCTTCAGCAATCCGCACACCTACAACGTGTTCGTGACCGGTCACGGCCTGATCATGATCTTCTTCACGCTGATGCCGGCGTTGATGGGCGGCTTCGGCAACTGGATGGTGCCGCTGATGATCGGCGCGCCGGACATGGCCTTTCCGCGCATGAACAACATCTCGTTCTGGCTGCTGGTCGCCGCTTTCGCGCTGCTGATCGCGTCGCTGTTCTTCGAAGGCGAACCCGGCTCCTACGGCGCCGGCACCGGCTGGACGCTGTACGCGCCGCTCTCGACCACCGGACATCCCGGCCCGGCGGTCGACTTCGTGATTCTCTCAATGCATCTGGCGGGCGCGTCCTCGATCCTCGGTGCAATCAACTTCATCACCACCATTTTCAACATGCGCGCACCCGGCATGACCATGCACAAGATGCCGCTGTTCGTATGGTCGGTGCTGGTGACGGCTTTCCTGCTGCTGCTGTCGCTGCCGGTGCTGGCCGGCGCGCTCACCATGCTGCTGACCGATCGCAACTTTGGCACCACGTTCTTCGCGCCGGATGCCGGCGGCGATCCGGTGCTGTACCAGCATCTGTTCTGGTTCTTCGGCCACCCCGAAGTCTACATCATGATCCTGCCCGGCTTCGGTATCGTCAGCCATGTCATCGCAACCTTCTCGCGCAAGCCGATCTTCGGCTATCTCGGCATGGTCTATGCGCTGGTCGCCATCGGCTTCATCGGCTTCGTGGTGTGGGCGCATCATATGTTCACCGTCGGCATGTCGAGCAGCGCGCAAGCCTACTTCGCCGCCGCCAGCATGGTGATCGCGGTGCCGACTGGCGTGAAGATCTTCTCGTGGATCGCGACGATGTGGGGCGGATCGGTACGGTTCACCACCGCGATGCTGTGGGCGATCGGCTTCATCTTCGTCTTCACCATCGGCGGTGTCACCGGCGTGGTGCTGGCCAATCCCGGCGCTGACCGCTCATTCCAGGACACCTATTACGTCGTCGCACACTTCCATTACGTGTTGTCGCTTGGCGCTGTGTTCGCGATCTTCGCCGGCTGGTACTACTGGTTTCCGAAGTTCACCGGCTACATGTATTCGGAGGCGTTGGGACGGCTTCATTTCTGGCTGACTTTCATCGGCGTCAACGTGGCATTCTTCCCGATGCACTTTCTCGGCCTGTCGGGCATGCCGCGCCGCTATGTCGATTATCCCGATGCCTTCGCGGGCTGGAATTTCGTCTCGTCGATCGGCGCCTATGTTTCAGGCGTGGGATTCATCGTCTTCCTGATCGGGATGGCGTATGCGCTGGCCCGCAAGCAGCATGCGGCCAATAATCCATGGGGCAGCGGCGCGACCACGCTGGAATGGACCTTGCCGTCACCGCCGCCGTTCCATCAGTATGAGACGTTGCCGCAAGTGAAATGAACCGGTGAAGTGATCGACTGCGCCGAACGTCGGGCTCTACACGCAAGCGTCGATTCGCTACAAACCGGATCGACGCTATTTGTTGTTTGTGATGAGGATTCCACATGCACGCGCCGACATCCGCACCGGGCGACATAACGGAGCTGGCCGAGGCCGTGCTCTCTACCGCATCGGACGCCATCATCGCCACCGATCGCGACGGCATGATCACGTTCTGGAATCCCGGCGCGGCGCGCATCTTCGGCTTCACGCGTGACGAAGCAATGGGGCAATCGCTCGACATCATCATCCCGGAAAATCTGCGCGCACGTCACTGGGACGGTTATCACCGTACCATGGCGACCGGCGAAAGCCGCTACGGCGAAGCCGATCTTCTTGCGGTACCGGGGCTGCGCAAGGATGGTCGTCGCGTCTCCGTCGAGTTCACCATCGTGATGTTGAAGGACGCGCAAGGCAACATCACCGGCACCGCCGCGATTCTGCGCGATGTCACCAAGCAGTTCGACGAACTGCGCAAGCTGCGGCGTCAACTCGCGGAAGCGAAAGCGGGATAAGGCAGGTTTTTTACGCGCGGGATTCTTGCGGCAATCCTGTGGCGGCACTCGGGCTAAAAGTTTACGGCGCGGCCACCGTGCCCTGCCGGATATCGAGCAAGCGGATCAGGCGGCCGCGTGGCTCGATCAGGTCCTTCAGGGTATAGCCGTCGAGCACCTCGATGAAGGCATCGCGCGCTTTCTCGAACGCGTTCTTCAACACGCAGCACGGACGGATCGCGCACGGCTCGTCGATCGGCTTGAAGCAGGAGACGATGGCGAAGTCCGGCTCGGTGCGGCGCACGACTTCGCCGAGTCCGATCGATTCGGTTGGCTTCGCCAGCCGCAATCCGCCGCCGCGACCGCGCACGGTCTCGACATAACCGGCGACGCCGAGCTGATGCACCACCTTCATCAGGTGGTTCTTCGAGATCGAGTAGCTGGTGGCGATTTCGGAAATGGTCGCGAGCCCGTCTTCCTTGAGCGCAAGGTACATCAGCACGCGCATGGAATAGTCAGTGTAAGCGGTGAGGCGCAACGTCGGGCTCCCGGCAGATCGTCCTAAAAGATATACGAAAGATATTGCTTTTCCGCAAGCGAAGTCGTACTCAACGCCTAGAGCCATTTCCGTTCCGGTTCCACCGGAACGGCGCTCCAGATTCTAGTTTGACGCGTTTTCTTTACGCGAACCGGTGTCCCACTTCGCTCGAAAACGCTTCGATTTCGACCTATATCAGATTCCGGCCGGCGAGATGATGTGCACGATGGAAAAGCTCAACTCCATTACCGAGGACAGCATTTGTCAGTTGGTCGACGCGTTCTATAGCAAGGTGCGGGTCGACGCGGAACTCGGGCCGATCTTCGAGGCGGCGATCCACGATTGGCCGACGCATCTCGAGAAGATGTACGCGTTCTGGTCTTCGGTCATGCTCACCACCGGGCGTTACAAGGGTAACCCGTTGATCAAGCACATGGTTCTACCCGGCATCACGCCGGAACTGTTCAGCCAGTGGCTGAAACTGTTCGACCAGACCTGCAACGAGTTGTTCGACGACGACATCAGCGCCGCTTTCCGCGTCAAGGCCGAGCGCATCGCCGAAAGCCTCAAGCTCGGCATCTTTTATCGGCCCGACCGGCCGTGGCCGCCGCAACCGGCGGCGTAAAGCGAACTTATCCGCAATCCTGGGACGCTGCCGCTCCGCTTTTCTCAATCAGGAAAACCGTAACCGTCTCCTGACGCTGCATCGTCTCGACGCGGTCGCCGGTCTGCGCGATCAGGTGCGGAATATCGATCGCTGCCAGCGGGTCGGAACAATGCACCTCAAGCCGGTCGCCGGGTGAAAGGCTTTTCAACGCCTTGCGCGTCCGCAGCACCGGCTGCGGACATTTCAGCCCGATGAGGTCGAGTTTGGTCAGCGACATGCGGCGCAAAATGACCAAGGCAGCTATCTGCGTCAACCGCAGTCAGTCGAGGTCCGCATAACTCAGGAAGCCGACGCTGTCGCCCGGCGCGACATGGGTGACGTCCTCGGCGAGTTCGACCAGACCATCCGTCTCTACCAGTGACGACAGCATTCCCGCGCCCTGCCGGTCGAATTTGACGGCTTCGACACCGCCATCGGCCGCACGGCACAAACTCGCACGCAAAAATTCGCGGCGGCCGGGTTTCTTGTCGTGCGTGAACGCCGCGCGCACCGGCATCGCCATGGTCCGGGTCTGGCGCGCGCCGGCGAGCGACAGCACGGTCGGCCGCACCACATAAGCATAGGTGACGAAACTCGCGACCGGGTTGCCCGGCAGGCCGATCAGCGCGGTGCCGTCGACCACGCCCATCGCCACCGGCCGCCCCGGCTTGATCGCCATCCGCCACAACACCAGTTGGCCGACACTCTCGATGCCGGCGCGGACATGATCCTCCTCGCCGGTCGAGACGCCGCCGGAGGTGACGATGAGATCGTGACCGGCGGCCGCCGCCTTCAGGCTGTCCGCGACCCTCGCGCGTTGATCGGGAAGGATCCCGAGATCGGCGACGTCGCAACCGAGTCGCTCCAACAATGCCATCAGCATGAAACGGTTGGCATCGAACACCTGAGCGGATCCGCGCGGCGCACCGGGCGGCACTACCTCGTCGCCGGTCGACGCTACCGCGACGCGGATGCGGCGACGCACCGCAAGATCGGACTGGCCGAGCGCGGCGGCAAGCGCCACGTCCTGCGGCCGCAACCGAACACCGGCGCGCAGCACCACACGGCCCGCGGCGACGTCCTCGCCGGCGCGGCGGACATTGGCGCCCGGCTGCTGTCCCGGCGGCAGCACCACGCGACCCTGGGCGTCGATCGGCACATCCTCCTGCATGAAAACCGTATCGGCACCGGCTGGCAGCGGCGCGCCGGTGAAAATCCGCGCGGCATGGCCGGGCGCGAGTGGCGGCAAGGTCGCGGCGCCGGCGGCGACACGGCCGCTGACCGGCAAGGCCTGTTCAGCTTCCAGCGGCAGATCGGCGCTGGCGACGGCGTAGCCATCCACCGCCGAATTGGTGAACAGCGGCAACGGCAACGGCGCGACCAGATCGGCGGCAAGGACACGGCCATCCGCTCGGTGCAGCGGCACTGTTTCCGTGCCTTCGACCGCGCCGACCCGCGCGGCGATCAGTGCCACCGCCTCGTCCACCGACAGCACCGGCGGACCGGAGGCAAAGCAATCGTTCGACAGTTGAGTCATCGTTTCGCTTTTCAGCAAGCCCATCAGGCCACGAGCATTCGCGGTCTCGCTCCCGATGGCGGCCAGCAACTTCAGGACCTGAAAAGCTTTCTGACCGAACCAGTTCGGCGGTATCATAACGCGTGGCAGCCGCGATGACATGCGGCCGATTGCCGACCTCAAAGGAATCAATGCGATGGCGACCGAGGCGGACAGCATCATCGGCGTGTTGCTGGCCGGCGGCCTCGCGCAGCGCATGGGCGGCGGCGACAAGCCGATGCAGACCGTGGGCGGGCAAAGCATGCTGGCCCGCGTCATCGCCCGCCTGACCCCGCAATGCGACGGCCTGATCCTCAACGCCAATGGCGATCCGGCGCGCTTTGCCAACATCGAGCTGCCGGTGGTGGCCGACGCCGTGGCAGGCTTTCCGGGGCCGCTGGCGGGCATTCTGGCGGGGCTGGACTGGGTGGCCTTGAACCGACCCGATGTGCGCTGGATGCTCAGCGCCGCCGCCGATTGTCCGTTTCTGCCGCGCGATCTGGTGAGCCGGCTCGATCAAGCCCGTCGCGAACAGAACGTGCCGCTGGCGGTGGCCGCGTCCGGCGGGCAAAGCCATCACGTCATCGCGCTGTGGAGCCTCTCGCTACGCGAGCCGCTGCGGGATGCTGTTATGAACGAAGGCTTTCGTGCCGTCGGCCGCTGGATGGCGCGCAACCCGATTGCTGCCGTCGAATGGCCGGTGACGCCGTTCGATCCGTTTTTCAACGCCAATACCCCCGACGACCTCGCGGAAGCCAATCGCCTCGTCGCGCTCGATGACGCCCGATCCTGATTTTGGGTTGCCACCGGTTTGGGGGGACCTTATAGGTCTGTGCGCCGTCGCTGGACTGCGACCGGTATTTGGTGAAGCGGGTGTGGCGGAACTGGTAGACGCGGCGCACTCAAAATGCGTTGCCCAAAAGGCTTGGGGGTTCGAGTCCCTCCACCCGCACCAAACCGCGACTTGCACCACGCGATCAAACAATCTCAGCGTCGTCCCCGCGAAGGCGAGGACCCATGAACATCCGCTCGTTCGTCATGGCCGGGCTTGTCCCGGCTATGACGAACGCTAACTCATCGTCCAAACGCGACCGCGCTTACTTCTTCGCCTTGGCAGCCTTCCGAGCGTCGGCGATGGCCTGATCGAACTGCGCCATGGTCAGGATACCGGGCACCCGGAACTTGCCGACGATGAACGACGGCGTGCCGTTGAAGCCGAACGCCTTGGCCTGTTCGTCATTGCGCTTGAGCACCCGGTCGATCTCGGCGCCATGAGCTTCGAGATCGTGCGTGGCCCGATCAACGTCGATCTTGGCGCCGGCGAGCATGTCCCGAACCCGCGATTCCGTGATCCGCGAGCTGGTGTTCATCATCGCTTCGTGCGCCTGGATGAACTTGTCCTGATACTTGGTCGCGAGCGCCATCTTCGACGCATAGACCGACACCGGCCCGAGGATCGGCCAGTCCTTGAAGACCATCCTTACCTTGCCGTCGTCGAACACCACCTGCGCCAGTTCCGGCGCGAGCTTGCGACAATACGGACAGTTGTAATCGAAGTATTCGACAATGGTGACGTCACCGTTCGCATTCCCGGCCACCGGGATATCCGGATCGCGCAGCACCGCGCCTTCCGACAGCACGTCGTCGGTGGCGTCCGCCGTGGCGGCCCACGACGACGCAGCGCCCGCGCCGAGCAGTCCCGCGACGCCGCCCAGCACGCCGAGGGCGTGGCGGCGGGTGATGACGGACGGCGTGGCAATCTGCATCGGCGGGAACTTAACGGACATCGCTTCGACCAACTTCCTCTGAACCGGCATAACGCCGGATACGCATATATGTTGCGGGACTGTCAATCAGCATAGCGAAGCCGGGGCAAATGACAATTTTGGCATTCCGCCGCACCCGCCCACAAGACTCACCGCATCAGCAAAGTGACAGCCACCGGCACGATCAGCGAGGTGACCAGGGCGTTGAGGCTCATCGCCACGCCGGCGAATACGCCCGCGACGGTATCGACCTGAAACGCCCGTGCGGTGCCGATGCCGTGCGCGGTCAACCCCGCGGCAAAACCGCGTGCGCGGAAGTCGGTGATGCGAAGACGGTTCATCAGCGGCGTGACGATGATCGCGCCCATGATCCCGGTCAGCATCACGCAGACCGCGGTGATCGACGGATCGGCGCCGAGCGATTCGCTGATGCCCATCGCAACGCCCGCCGTCACCGACTTCGGCGCCAGCGCCAGCACGACACCGGCAGGCAGGCCAACGAGTTGCGCCAGCAGTACGATGGACACGATCGCCGCGATGCCGCCGGCGAGCACCGCGACCGCCATCGGCACCACCGCCGACAACACCACCTTGCGATTCTCGTAGAGCGGCACCGCCAGCGCCACCGTCGCCGGACCGAGCACGAAGTGAACGAACTGCGCGCCGTCGAAATACTCCTGATAGGGCGTGCCGGTCATCAGCAGAATGACGCCGATCACCCAGACCGAATGCAGCACCGGGTTGGTCAGCGGATGGCGATCCGTCGCCGACGACAGCGCATCGGCCGCCGCATAAACCAGCAGCGTGACCGTGAGCCACAACAGCGGCGTCTGCGAAAGATAGACCCAGAGCGCAAACGGACCGGACGAGGCGCTGGTCATGACGACGTGTCCCGCCTTCGCTCCAGCAGCCGGCTGGTGACGATGAACGTCACCGCCGTGACCACCAGCGTGACGATTGCCGACACCGCGAGAATGACGAAGATGGCAACACCGTGCGACGACACGAGATCGAGATGCTGCACCACGCCGACGCCCGCCGGCACGAACAGCAGCGACAAATGCGCCAGCATTCCGCTCGCCGCGCGCTCGACACCGCCATCGCCGAGCGGCCCGCGCCGCAACAGATCGAGGCGGTCACGACCTTGCAATAGCAGCAACAGAATGATCAGGCCGACGACGGGTCCGGGAATCGGCGCACCGAAGCCCCGGACCACGATCTCGCCAAGCAACTGACACAGCAGGATCAGCCCAAGACTGGCGATCATGGACTGGCAATCATGTCTTTGCGATCATCGGCTGGGTGCCTTCACCCGAAACGACCGCCCGTGATCGCGGATCGCGCTCACGGCCAGCGTCATCGGACGAAGGTAACGACGACATGCAACGGATCACGCCGCGCCCTTCAGGCGCTTGGTGCATTCGCTGTAGTAACCGCCGCCCTTCTGAATCCACTTCAGACCGCCATTGGCGTTAGTGGCCTTGTTGGCGTTGTACTGATCGACGCACGTATGCATCCGCGCCTTGCCGGGGGACTCCTTGGCGTATTTCGGATCGACGGCGGACGGGAATCTGGCATTGCCCACCGCGGCGGGGGCGGCGGCCGGCTTGGGCGTCGCGGCCGTCTTCGGCGCTGTCGCGGGAGCAGTCGCCGGTGCCGCCGTCGTGGCCCCTGCCGCGCATTGGGTCTTGCGGAAGTCGTTCCACTTCTGGCCGTTCAGGGTGCCGGCCGTCTTGGCCGCCTGATACTTCGCGCTGCACTCCTGCGCCGTCAGCGCCTGCGCCGGCAGCGTCACGACAAACAGCGCAACGCCGGACACTGCCGCCGCACAGAGCATCTTCATAGGATTGATCATCGTCGTTCTCCTCGGGTCGTGGTGGTCGAAAACATCATCCAGGAAAATCGACTGATCCTAGCTCAGGCCGAATCCGTTTCAACGATCACCATGCGGTGCGCGAGAAATATATGTTCGCCGCCGATCGCGATTATTCATCGGCCATTCAGCATCGCGGCGCGACCGTCCAGGCCCCTCCAACCACAGGTGACATCATGATCAAGCTGTCTTCCCTTGCGATCACCACCGCCGTCGCCGCCCTGCTGCTGGCCAGCCCCGCATCGGCCCAATCGACCGCGCCGGCCGCCGCGCCCGCCGCGAAATCGACCACTGCGCCCGCCGCCGCTCCAAAGGCCAAAACCGCGACGAAGACCGAACGCAGCGCCGTTTCGCTGGAATGCTCCAAGCAAGCCGACGCCAAGGGCCTGCACGGCAAGGAGCGTCATAAGTTCCGCTCCACCTGCAAGAAGAACGGCGGCAAGGCGATGTAAGCTGAACGTCTCGTGTGAATGGCCGTCACCCAGAGGTGCCATTGCGCAGCGATGGCCTCGAAGGGCGACGGCCCATCATCCTTCGAGGGCGATGCTAGCGCATCGCCGCCTCAGGATGACGCCGCGCCGGTGACGAGCCAGCTATACCCTGACTGGCCCGCCGCATGACTTTCATGCATTTGTCGGCAACGACCGGATTTGCGATACATCGCGCAAATGCGTCCGACTTTCCCCAGCCGATCGACACTGTTGCATACCCTTGAAACGCTGCTGCTCGGCGTCGGCGGCGGCCTCGTATTCGAGTGGCTGCAACTGCCGGGCGGGTTGATCTCCGGAGCGATGATCACAGTGGCGATCGCAGCGTTCGCCGGGCGGCCGCTAGGGATGCCGCCGCTTTTGACGCAAGCCGTTCTGGTGCTGCTCGGCATCTCGCTCGGCTCGCTGGTGTCGCGGCAGATGCTGCAGGACATGAGCGCCTATCCGCTGACGATCACGCTGCTGGCGCTGGCGACGTTCTGCGCGACGCTCGGCAGCAGCATCTATCTGCAACGCGTCCATGACTGGGACCGCACCTCGGCGCTGCTCGCGGGAAGCCCCGGCGCGCTGTCGCAGATCGTGATGCTGGCGAGCGAGAGGAATGCCAACGTCGCCGGCATCGCCGTGGTGCAGACGATGCGCGTCATCATCCTGACGGCGGGATTGCCGCTGCTGCTGGCGATCACCGGCCTGACCGCGCCCGCGCCTCCAACAGCTCAGCCAGCCATCGCCTCGCCGCTCGAACTGGCGGCGCTGGTCGCGGCGTCAATCGCTGCGGCATGGGTGCTGCGAGTGATCAAATTCCCGGCAAGCTGGATGTTCGGCGCCATGCTGGGTTCGGCGCTGCTGCACGGCTCGGGCGTCATCGAAGGCGGCTTGCCGCCGGCCGTTCGCGCCGCTGCGCTGATCGGCATCGGCGCCTTGATCGGCACGCGCTTCGCGAAAATCTCGGCGCGGACGGTGCTGCGCTATGTCGGCGCGGCGCTGGGCTCGTTCGCCGTCGCCATCGTCATTTCGGCGCTGTTCGTCGCGGCGATCTTCCTGATCACCGATGTGCGCTTCAGCGACATCGTGGTGGCGTTCGCGCCCGGCGCGATGGACGCCATGCTGGCGCTGGCGCTGACGCTGCACATCGATCCGATATTCGTCGGCGCGCACCATCTCGCGCGCTTCGTCTTCGTCAGCATCGCCACGCCCGGTATCGTCCACCTGTTCGACCGTCCGCAGAACGACGCCGACGATTAGAGCATGATCCCGAAAAGTGGAAACCGGTTTTCGGAAAAGATCATGCTCAAACAAAGATAAACGATGGGTCTGATTCAACGCAGTTGGATCAAACCCGCGCGCTGTCAGAGCGGCCAGGACAACCGCCTGATGCCGAGCAGCGCCAGCGCCGCCATCAACAGCGAGATCAGCACGTTGTAGCCGGCCATCGACAGGCCGAGAAATCGCCACTGCACCTCGTCGCAGCGAACCACCTTGACGGTATCGAGCCGCGATAAGAGATCGCCCGCTTTGCCGAGATCGACCACCGGCCCGCTGCAATCGGTCGGCCCCTGCCACCATTGCCATTCGACGCCGGCATGATAGCCACCGAGCACGGCGTTGCCGAGCGCGGCCAGCATCAGCGCGACTAATCCCGCATAGATCAGCGAACGCGGCGCATCGCGCTTCGCGGCAATCGCCACCACGAACGCCAGCGGCACCGCGAGATAATAGGCATAGCGCTGTTCGAGACAGAGCGGGCACGGTTGCAGGCCCAGCACCAGTTGGAAAAACCACGCGCCCGCCAATGTCAGCGCGGCAATCACGGCGATCAAAATCGCGACGAACCACACGGCGTCGTTGGTTGCGGTTCGGCGCGATGCCGGCGTGGCAGCAGGTGGAACGGTCATTAAAGCCTCTCGATGTCGCGCCCGGAATATCCCGCGAGAAGGCCGGCTGTCGAGACGGCGGCCATCACAGCACGGTGACAGCTTTCATTTCGGCGGATCGCCAATGGCGTCCCCCGCGCCGGTTCAGGCATCTCGCGGACACCTGCCGTCTATGGGCGATGATCCGACAACGGGGAATGAACGCTGCCGCCGAGGCCCCCGCCCATCCCAAGACCGCCACCG
>JAEWIX010000019.1 GCA_023386885.1 Pseudomonadota bacterium | reverse complement strand
CGACAACCACGAGGGCGCCGGCGAGGTCGCCGGCCAGCCTTTCATTCAAAAGCCGCGCGACCTCGCGCAAATGCACGAAGGTGAGCGACGGTCCGGGTAGACGAAACGGCGAAATCGCCTCGATTTCCGCTACCTCCGCCAGCGCAGGCACCGCGCGCACAAGGTCGGCTCCGGTCAAGGTCGGCACGATGCCGGGCCCCGCGCCCGACGTCATCGTGATCGTTCCGCCCAGCGAGACGAGCAAAACTTGGGGTTGCCCCGCTGAAGCTGCCGCCATTTTCAACTATTCCCGATGCGTGGCGCGTACAACCAAACGCAGCGCCGGCCACATCGACGCTTCGATGCGTTATAGCGTTTTCGCGCCGGCTGAATAGTCGTTGACCTCAGAGTCCGACCAAGCTGCGTTCCGGTTTTCGGTTCAGGAGACCACCGGAAGCACGTCGATATCGTAGCCGTGCGTCAGCGAGCGCTTCAGCACCGGATCGTGCAGTTCCATCTCAAAGCGCGCGGCGGGACGGATGCCACCGATAGCACCGGGCGTGCCGCAAAACATCAGCGTGCCGGCCGGCAAAGTGTCGGCGTTGGCATATTTGCGGATCAAATCGCGCGGCGTGCGCAGGCTCGATACCGCACTTTCCTGATAGAGCGTGCGCTGGCCGTCAATGGTGGCCCAGGAGCGCAGCACCAGATTGTCCCAATGACCTTCGATCTCGGCATAGGACCAGAGTTGCCGCCCGACCGGCTTGCCGCAAAGCTGCTTCGACAGTGCGATGCCGAAGGTTTCCGCCTTGCGGTCGGTATGGTCGGAGCCGATGCCGATCCACAAGCCATCCGCCAGCGCGATCACAACCGGCTCGACCTCGCCGGAGCTATCGGGCCCGAGCACCACCAGCTTGTCGGCCTGCGTCAGCGTCTGTGCCGCAACACGATAATAGAGCGGCGTGGTCGAAGGTCGCGGCACGCCGATGGCTGCCAATTCCTCGATGTGATGCTCGATCGCCGCGACGTCGCGCCCTGCCCATCCGGCGATCACCAGCGTATCGATCGACAATCCGACCCGGTCAGTCCCATCCTTCGTGATACGATCAAACTGCAACATCTTCGGTCCTCGGTGATCCTGCTTGTTCTGAAATCTCGCCGCGCTCGATCTGCAGGGTGCGGTCGGCAATCGCATCGAGCAGCGCGGGTGTGGATTCGGTGATGAGCAGCGCCAGTTCGGGGCGATGCTTGCGCAATTCGCCCAGCGTTCGCGCATAGTCCAGCGCCAGCGCCGGGGCAAGCCCCTGAAACGGCTCGTCAAGCAGCAGTACCGTGCGCGCGACCATCAGCGCGCGGCCGAGCGCAACCATCTTGCCCTGACCGCCGGAAACGCCGCCGCCCGGCCGCTTGCGCAGATCGCGCAACTGCGGAAGGAAGGTGTAGATCTCCTCAAGCCGGCTGTTCAACTCGCCCTTGCCGAGATTGAGCGCGAGGCCTGGCAGCCGGATATTTTCCTCGATACTCATTTCCGGCACCAGCCGACGATCTTCCGGCGCATAGCCGATGCCTGCCCGCGCGCGGTAATGCGCCGGGTGCTTGCGAAGATCGTCACCATCGAGCCGTATATCGCCGCCATCGAGCGCAAGAAGCCCCATGATCGCCCGCAGCGTCGTAGTCTTTCCGGCGCCGTTGCGGCCGATCAGGATCGTGGTCTTGCGCTCAATGATCTCGCAACTCACGCCGCGCAGCACGCGAACGCCTTCGATGGAGACTTGGACCTTGTCGAGAACAAGCGTCATGCGACACCTACGACATTCTTCAGAACGCGCTCGTCCTTGAATACCTCATCGGGATGACCCTGCGCCATGACGGTTCCGGCATTCCAGACCAGCACGCGATCGGCGTAACGCGCCACCACGTCCATGTCGTGTTCGACGAACAGCGCGGTGATGTTGCGAGACCGCAGCGCGCTCATCAGCGCCTCCATCAGCGAGAAGCGTTCCAGTGTGCTGACGCCGCTGGTCGGCTCGTCGAGCAGCAGCAGACGCGGCTTCAGCGCCAGCGCCACGGCGATGTCGAGCAGCTTGCGATGACCTTCGGGCAAGGTGCGACTGACCCGGCTCTTGTCGTCACGCAGGCCGACCAGATCGAGTAGCGCGGTCGCCTCCTCGCGTCGCGCCGGCTGCGCCAGCGGACGCACCATGGTCCACAGCCCGTCCTTGGCCGCGAGCGCGAGCATCATGTTGTCGAGCACGCTCTGATCGGAGAAGAGCTGCGGGATCTGGAACGCGCGAGCGACGCCACGGCGGGTGATCGCGCGCGGGGTCAAGCCGGTGATGGCGCGGCCATCGAGATGAATACTGCCCGACTTCGACCGTACGTAACCCGTGCACAGATTGAGCAAGGTTGTCTTGCCCGATCCGTTCGGGCCAATCACGGCGAGAAACTCACCTTCGTTGATATCGAGGCTGACGCCGTCGGCGGCCTTCACGCCGTTGAATTCGACGTGAAGATCGCGGACCTCCAAAATGGACGTGCTCATTTCGCCGAGACCTCGCTGCGGGTGAGAAGGCCGTACAGGCCTTTCGGCAGGAACACGATGACGCCGATCAGCGCCGCGCCGACGATCAGATTCCAGGCATCGGTAAAGGCGGCCGCTTCGGTATGCAGCAGTTCAAGGAAGAAGGCGCCGATGAAAGCCCCCGGCACGCCGCCGATGCCGCCGAGTACGGCGACAAGGACGAGATGCCCCGACGCGGTCCAGAACGCGAAGTCCGGCACTACACGCCCGATAGCAAATCCCGCGATGGCACCACCTAACCCTGCCAGCACCGCCGAGACGATGTAGGCGACCAGCAAGACGGCCCAGACCGGCACCCCGAGATATTCGAGGCGCACCTCATTGGTGTGAACCGCCGACAGCGCGTGACCGAGCGGACTGTCGAGATAGCGATGGACCGCGAGCCCGACCACCAGCATCAGCGTGACACTGCCGTAGAACAGAACGGCCTTGAAGTTCGGCTCGCTGAGTACGACGCCGAACACGGTCGGAACAGGAATGGTCATCCCGTCGGTGCCGCCGGTCAGGCCATAAAGCTTGGCAAACAGCGCGTAGAACACCATCGAAACCGCGAGATTGAGCATCGCGAAAAAGATCGCTCGATAGCGAATGAGAAACGCGCCGACCACCGCGCCCGCCAACCCCGTGATCAGGACCGAGAGTACGAGCAGCACGCCGAAGTCAGAAACGCCGCCGCGAGCGAGAAAAGCGACGCCATAGGCGCTCGCCGCGACGAACATCGCGTGCCCGATGGAAATCATGCCGGCGCGGAGCAACACCGCGACGCCGAGCGCGGCCAACCCCTTGGCGATGGCCATGGTCAAGACGAATTGCATCCACGGCGCGGCGAGCGGGGCCGCGACAATGGCGAGGATCGCAACAACAAGAAGTATCGCCCGCATCAGATCCTCCGCGTCGTGATCGCGCCGAACAGACCGTAGGGACGCACCAGCAAAACGATCAACATCGCCGCATAGGGCGCGACGGCATCAAGCGACGGCACAAAGTAGATCGCCAGCACGCGCGCAAGTGCCACGATCAAAGCGGCCAGCGCCGCGCCCTCGATCTGCCCGAGCCCGCCGATGGCGGCGACCGCGAAGGCCAGCACCATCGTATCCGCGCCAAGACCCGGCGCGACGCCGGAGGTCGGCACCGCCAGCGCGCCGCCTAGCGCCGCCAAGAAGACGCCAAGCGAGAAGGCGATAATGAAAATCTTGTTGGTGTCGACGCCGATGGATTGCGCCATCTCGCGGTCCGCGACGACTGCGGTGACAAGCCGTCCAAGCCGGCTGTGTTTGATCAAAAGCCGCAGGCCGAACACAACGATAACGGCCATGGCCACCAGGAACATTTGATAATTGAGATAGACGACACCACCAATACTGGAACTTCCCATCAGGCGCATCGGGGTGTCCTCGTAGAAGGACTGCACGCCGAAGACAATGCGTTGCAGATCTTCAAGGATCAGGAACAAGCCGAACGTGATCAGGATCTGAACCGCTTCCGACTTGCCATAAGTCCAGCGGATCAGGGTACTTTCGATCAGCGGCCCGAGCACCACCGCCACCAGCGCCGCGCTGAACAGCAGTGCGACAAACGACAGATATGGATTCAGATGCCGACTGGCGATGAAGGCACAGATCGACGCGGCCACATAGGCCCCAATCGAATAGAAGCTGCCGTGCGCGACGTTCAACACGCGAAGCACGTTGAAAACCAGCGTCAACCCCACCGCCGCAAAGAAAATCAGTGCGGCGCTGGACAGCGTATCGAGCACCAGCGGTATGATGGCATTCATCGTCCGTTTCCCTGCCCTGCAACGCCTCCCGCGGACATTCCGCGAGAGGCGCGCCGGACCTGCGGCCTTTCAGACTATCGGGCTTACTTATAACTGCCAGGCTTCGGCAGCGAGGCCGCGAACTCCGGCTTGAGCGTGGAAATCCAGGCGATCGGGTCCTGGCCCTCCTTCGGCATCAGCACGTCGCCCTTGTAGCGGACCATGTCGCCGATGACCGGGAAGCTCTGCGCCGACGATTTGACGGTGACGCCAACAATCTGATCGACCACGCCGTCGCCGTCAGGACGGGTGTGCATCTTGCCGGTCAAAGTCGTCACCGCGCTTCCCTTCATGGCGTCGGCCAGTTCCGCACGGCTCGGCCACTTGCCGCCGTTCTTCTTCATCGCGCTTTCGTAAGCCGCCTTCACGTAGAGAATGGCATTGGCCATCTTGATCGAGGGGAACACCGGATACTCGCCGAACTTCACTTTGTAGGCATCCGCGAACTTCTTGGTCTCCGGATTGGCGGCCGCATCCGGCGACATCCACCAACCGTCGCCGAGCACGCCGACGATCACGCCCTCCGGCAGCGGCACGCGCTGAAGCACGGTTTCGCCGAGCGCCAGGATCACCTGGCTCGAGGTGAACAGGCCGCGCGGCTGTGCCTGGCGCACGAAATTCTCGAGATCGGCGCCCCAGAGGTTGGAGAATACGACATCCGGCCGTGCCGAGGTCAGACGCGAAATCTCGGTCTGGTAATTCGGCGAGCCGAGCTTCGGAAACAGTTCGGCGACGACCTGAACGTCCGGCTTCAGTGCGTGCAGCGCTGCCTTGAAGATCTTCGCCGCGTCATGGCCGAACGCGTAGTCGGGGTTGATGATCGCGACCGTCTTCACGTCCGGCTTCTTTGCCAGCAGATAGACGGCATAAGCGATGAACTCGGGAACGGTATTGCCGTTGGGGCGGAACACGTATTTGCTCTTGCCATCCTGCAAAAGCTGATGCGTGTCGCAGTTCCAACCGACGGTCGGCACTTGAAGCTGTTCGGCGATCGGCGCCAACGCGAGGCAGTTGGCGCTCGACAGCGCGGCCAGCATCACCTGGTTCTTCGGCTCGGCAGCGAGCCGCCGATATTCGGTGATGACGCCCTGCGCACCCTGCGCCTCGTCCACATAAGTCGGCGCGATCTTGACACCGCCGATACCACCGGCCGCATTGATCTGCTCGATCATCAGGTCGGCCGCGTTCTTGCCGGGCATGCCATAAGCAGCCGCCGGGCCGGACGTGAAGGTAAAGATGCCGAGGCCGAGCGCCTCCGGCTTTTCCTGAGCGAACGCCGGCATCGTTGCACCCAGGCAACCGACGAGTGCGAGCGTAGATAGAGCCATCTTGAACTTCATCATATTTCCCCTCTCGAAGTGATTCGATTATTTTTGAAAGGTCGTGTCGATCGATCCGGCAATTAGACCGGATCGAAGTAGTGGATCTCCATGAGCAGACAGCCGTTGACCGACTTGAACGGGCCGTGCGGCGCGTGCGGTGGGCGGCAGGCATAGGTGTTCGGCGGGAAGCTCTTGCCGCCCTCACCGTTGGCATCGTTACCGACGATCAAATCGCCGGAAACGAGGTACACTTCCTCCCAATACTCATGGGAGAACGGCGCGGTCGTATAAACACCGGGCGCGAAACGCAGCAGCCGCGTGCGCGTACCACGGCGGTTCTCCTCGTCGAGCGCGCCGGACAGGATCTTCTGCTGGATACCAGCCGGATAGCCGGCGGGAGTTTCCCAGCCGCTATTCATATCGAGCGTATAAAACTCATCGTGCTTCTTGTTCACAGCCATCGGTTTGCTCCTTGAATTTGAAATCAGGCGGCCTTGCCCGGCGCGGTCGAGACGCCGTTCAGGTCGTACGAGTCGAGCATGCGTTGAACCAGCGCGTCGGACGCAGCCCAGTCATAGGTGCGGTAGGAGTGACCCTTGGTCACGAAAGTCGCGCCGGCGTAGAACATCTCGTATTGCTGGTGACGCGAACCGAATTCAGAGCCGACCGCATCCCAGGCGAGCTTGTAAAATTTCACGCGGTCGTGGGAATTCGCCTTCGGCGACTGCTGCGTCTTGCCGATCAGCGCAGCGATCTCCGGATTGCCGAAATCCGCGATCGAGGACGGCAACATGATCATGCCACCGCCAGCCAATTCGCGCAGCGTCGAGAGGATGTGCCCGTAAAGCTGTTGCGTGAGCACTTGCGCAGAATAAAGCGTATGCCGGTGTGGAATGAAGTAAGGACCGACTTGCGAACCCTTGGCCTCCATTGCCGCGACCAGAGCATCCACCATGCCGGTCTCGGCGGCGAGTTGCCCCAGCATCTCGCGCACCTGCGGAAACTGGGTGACGCCGTTCATCTCCGCCGTGCGATGCGCTAGACCGGTCAGGAACTTCAGCTTGACGCTGAGGCGAACCATGGCCTGATAGTTCTGGTAGACGTGACAGGGCGTGGCGTGGAACTGTTTCTGGCACATCTCCACATTGCCTTCGATGAAGACGCGATCCCACGGCACTTTCACATCGTCGAAGTAAAGCACCGAGTCGTTCTCGTCGAAGCGACTCGACAGCGGATTGTCGAACACCGACGCCGCCGCATCCTCATAGGACTTGCGCGACAGCATCTTGAGGCCCTTGGTGTTCATCGGGATCGCGAAGGACATCGCGTAACGTTCCTCACCGGGACGCATCGGCTGAATGGTGGTGACGAACACCTCGTCAGCGACGACACCGCCGGTCGCCAGCATTTTGGCACCGCGCACGGTGATGCCTTCGGCATCCTGATCGACGACACCGGCCGTCAGGAACGGATCGGCCTGCTCGGCGGCGCCCTTGGAGCGGTCCGCCTGCGGATTGATGATGACGTAAGTGAGATAGAGATCGTTATCGCGCGCGTAGCGATAATACGAGGCCAGCGCGTCGGCACGCTTCGGATCGTAGGCATTGAACACGTCGAGCCCCATATACATGCCGGCGATGCAGGACGCGACGTGATCCGGCGCGCGGCCCATAAAGCCCGCATGGAGCGACGCCCAGGCTTCCAGCGCCTTGCGCCGCTCGACCAACTCTGCGTACGACGCCGGTAGCTGCCAGATGCGGTTGGCGCGACCGCCACCGTATTCGAACGTCATCAGGTCGCGATTTTCCGGTGCACTAGCAAAATCGAACAGCGACGACATCGAGGTCGCGACATTGCGAAAAGCATGATGCTTGGTGACATCATGCACGACCTCGCCGTTGATGTAGATGGAACGATCGTCATTCAGGTTCGACAGGTATTGCTTGGCAGAGCGCATCGGATGTTCTCCAGCGTGTCAGTTGAATTTCCAAATTCGGTCAGTAGTGGATCGGAAGTGGCCATTCGGGTTCGCGTTCGGTCTCGTCGACCAGATCGCGGTAGCGGCCACGGAAGAAAATGAGCGGCATCGGCGTATCGGGATGGGCGGCGTGGCGCACGACGCGCACCACGAAGATCACGTGATCGCCGCCATCGTAGTTGGCGTAGGGCGCGCATTCGAAATGCGCGAGCGCGCCGGAGATCAGTGGCGCCTCGGCATGCCCCACCGTGGTCTTCACCTGGTCCCACTTGTTCGACAACGCGCGAGCGAATTTGTTGGAGATACTTTCCTGCTCGCGTGCCAGCACATTGATGGCGAAGCCCTTCGCCTCGAGCATCGCGGGCAGGCTGAGCGCCTTGCGATCGACACTGAACAGAACCAGGGGCGGATCGACGGAAACGGAATTGAACGAACTCATCGTCATGCCAACGAGGTCGTCGCCCTTGCCGCGCGCGGTGACCACCGCAACGCCGGTGGCGAACTCTCCGAGTGAGCGCCTGAATTCGCGATCCTGCATGAAAGACGTGTCCGCCGTTGACGTTTCCAGGGATTCCATTATCTTTCTAGAATAGCTTTTTTGTAAAGCTAATTTGCGAAATGTCAACGACGGTTTGACGAAATTATGTTTCGCAAGCAGCCACGCGACTCATGATAGATTGCAAAATTCGAGAAAAATGAGGGACTTACAGTGCACTCCCCGTTGCTGACGACATCACGGCCCGAACTCCTGGACGACAGCGGCGATCAAACCTTCCGGGAGCTGCTGTATGCTTACTTCGCATTCGGGCGCAGCCTCGATGCCGCGCGGGCCAAGTTTGCGGGTTACGCCGATCTGTCGACGACGCAATATCTGATCCTGATCGCCGTCATGCATTCGCGGCAGGACGAGCCGCTGGGAATCAATCAGCTTGCCGAGCGCCTGTATCTCAGCGGCGCCTTCGTCACCATCGAAGTCAACAAGCTGGTATCTGACGGACTGATCGAAAAGACGACGCACGCGGGCGACCGACGCCGTGTCCAGCTTGCCGTGACGCCTGCCGGCATTGCGCGCTTGACGAAGCTTGCGGCGTTTCAGCGGCCGGTCAATGACGCGCTGTTTGGAACGCTCACACGCGCGGAGTTCGAGCAGTTGCTACTTCTCCTGAATCGCCTTGCCGCACACGGCGATCAGGCGATCAAGCTCGCCGAGCATGTCGAAAGGACGTTGCGGCTGAACGAGGACGAGCCCGTGTCCACAACTACGCGCGGCCGCAAGCGGGCTACCGCGCGATCGCGCTGAGGAACCACCAACAGCTTTGCTGTTGAACGGCAGTGCGACCGGCTCCGGCGAAGATGAGCCTGGTGCGGTTTGAAATGGACCTTCCCGAGCACGCGCGAGCATGCCTCCATCGGGTTATGCAAACCCCTCCCATACGCTCATTGGAAATGGCGTTCATATTGACAGTACGGCCATTTGGAACAGGAATAAGACGACGGGAGCCTGATCACGCTCTTATGGCGGCGGTTGGGCGACACAAGATCGGGAACACGAATTAGCCAGCTCGCCGCAAGCGTTTTGGTTAAGAGCAAAAAGTCGTAGGCACGGGGAAACGTTTTTGCACGGGTACCTTGGTTGGGAAGGGGCGGCCGCGCGCGGCGTTATCGATGCGCTGAAAGCAAAGCCTGGCACGTTGCAGGTGACCGGGCGCGTCGCACTTGGCGTGGTCAATACGACATTTCGCCATCCGGATACGATGGCCAACGTGGTAATAGCCGACTGTTCCGATTGGGCAACTCACTATCCGGAATACAGACGCCCGGCAGTGCAGGTTTCATCGTCCAACGGACGGACGCATTGCTATGAAGACGCTACCGCGTTTGCCAAGAACAATCGTCGTTTCGCAACCGGAGGCCGTCGCCGATCACCTGCGCAGATTCCGCAATCCCGGATGCGCAACCAGATCAAATCTCATCTGCAGAACGGTGGCAAGGGATTTGATCCGCCCATACGCGAAGCAGTGCAGCTGCTCGTGACGCAAGACAATCAATAACTGTCGCGACGAAAAACAAACTGACAAAAGGGGAGGAGACCAGATGGAAGTGACGGAACCGAAATCCTACTCACGATCGATGATCCCGTTTCTCGATCGTTCTCATTCGATCGCAAAACCCGGCTTCTCGCGCTGGCTGGTCCCGCCAGCGGCGCTGTGCGTGCATCTGTGCATCGGACAAGCCTATGCCTTCAGCGTGTTCAATCTGCCGATGACCAAGCTCATCGGCATTTCGCAATCGACACCGGAGGACTGGAAGCTTACCCAACTCGGCTGGATTTTTTCGCTGGCAATCTTTTTCCTCGGCGTGTCGTCCGCTGTATTTGGCAGGTGGGTCGAGGAAGGCGGTCCGCGCAAGGCCATGTTCGCTGCAGCCCTGTGCTGGGCGGGAGGCTTTTTCATCTCCGCTATCGGCATCAAGGTCCACAATCTGTGGCTGATCTATCTGGGCTACGGCGTGCTGGGCGGTATCGCGCTCGGAATCGGCTACATCTCGCCGGTCTCGACGCTGATCAAATGGTTCCCGGATCGGCCGGGCATGGCCACCGGCATGGCGATCATGGGCTTCGGCGGCGGTGCCTTCATCGCTTCGCCGCTCTCGGTCTGGCTCATGAGCAAGTTCTCGACATCGACTCATATCGGCGTCATGGAGACGTTCATCGTGCTCGGTGTTGTCTACCTGTTCTTCATGTTGATCGGCTCAATGCTCGTTCGCGTTCCGCCTGCAGGCTGGGCTCCGGCCGGCTACGTGGCGCCGGCGCAGTCGAAGAAGCTCATCAGCAAGAACGACGTCTTTGTCTACGACGCGCTCAAGACGCCGCAGTTCTGGCTGATCTGGTGGGTGCTGTGCCTCAACGTGACCGCCGGCATCGGCGTGCTCGGACAGGCCTCGGCCATGAGCCAGGAAATGTTCCCGGGTCAGATCACTCCGATCGCAGCCGCCGGCTTTGTCGGCCTGATGAGTCTGTTCAACATGGGCGGCCGCTTCGCCTGGGCGACGACGTCGGACTACATCGGCCGTCGAAACACCTACTTTGTGTTCATGGTGCTGGGCTTTATCCTGTATTGCACGGTGCCTCATGCCGGATCGACCGGCAACGTGGCGTTGTTCGTCATCTGCTTCCTGATCATCATCAGCATGTATGGCGGCGGCTTCTCGACCGTGCCGGCCTATCTCAAGGACATGTTCGGCGTGCGCTACGTCGGCGCCATCCATGGACTGCTGCTGACGGCATGGTCAGCGGCGGGCATCTTCGGCCCTGTCATCGTCAACTATCTTCGTGAGTACAACATTACTCACGGCGTACCGAAGGCGCAGGCCTACAACAACACCATGTACATCATGGCGGGCCTGCTGGTGATCGGCTTCATCTGCAACCTGCTGGTCAAGGCCGTCGATGCACGCTTCCATATGAAGGACAGCAGCGAAGCCGGAAACGCAACGGCAGCGGCCGCTGCGGCAGCCAAGGCTTGAGAGGAGAAAACATGTCAAACGCAACTCAGGACAGTTCGACCACGTTGAAGCTGATTCTCGCGTGGGGGTTCGTCGGTATCCCGCTCGTCTGGGGCGTGCTGCAGACTCTCGCCAACGCGATGAAATTGTTTCAATAGGCTTTCGGGTAAGCCGGGTCAAAGCGCCCGGCTTATCCGAAACCACCATCAATAACGAACAATGCCCGCGGCTGGCCGCGGGCATTGTCTTGTCGGCAGTGTCCGTGGACGGCACGCGCCCAGCGACGGTGATCAGGAGGCGACCGCTTTCGCCTCGACGCTGTCGAGAAAACGCGGCACGGTACTGACCGTGCCTGTACTGGCCGCGATGTATCCCGGCAACGTCGCGACGGCATCGTGAAACTCAGTGCCCTTCATGATCTCGAGCACGCGCCGCATCGGCTCAGTCTCGAGGAAAGCGCGGCGACAGACGAAGAAGTAATCCTCCGTCAGCAGCCGGACGAAATCGAGCCCGAACTGCCGCGCGGCCGCCTCAACGCCGAAGCTGGCATCGGCCATATCGCTTGCCACGTAAGCGGCGACGGCCGCATGAGTAAACTCCATGCGTTGCGCGCCGTTGATCGCCGCTTCGTCGATCTTGTGCAATGCCAGCAATTGATTGAACAACAGCCGTGTTCCTGAATCGGGATCGCGATTGACGAAGCGCACCTTGCGTTCAACGAGATCTTGAAGCGAGTTCACCTCGAGCGGATTCCCTGGCTTGACCATGAGGCCCAATTCGCGCGTAACGAAATTGATCACGCGATATTCGCGCGGATCGAGCCACTCCTTGCAGGCATCGACACTTTGCTGACGCAGAATGCCGCGCGGCAAATGAACCCCCGACAGGTCGCAGGCGCCCTGCGCCAGAGAGACCAGCGAATTCTGATTGCTGACATAGCGCAGGTCGATACCGATCCCGGGTGTGCGGTCGAGCAGTTCGCGCAACTTCGGGACGGCAAAGCCATGGCTTGCGTGAACGCGAATGACCGTGGGGCCGCTGTGCAGGAACGGCTTGATCTCCGTTGACAACTCCTGCGCGAGATTTTCGAGTTGCGGACCGAGCCGCGCTTGCAGACGCTGTCCGGCCCAGACCAGTTTTTCCCCGAAACTGGTGAGCGTCGTTCCCTTACCGCGATGGGTTTCCACCAGCGGCACGCCGAAGAAATCCGACCACTGTTCGATCAGACTCCAGACATGACGATACGAGAGCCGCGCATAACTTGCGGCGCTGGTCAGCTTGCCGGTTTTTCTGATCTCGTTGAGAACACCCAACATCACCACAGCGGTTTGCGGGCTACCCTCCTTGTGAAAACGCCAGATGGTTTCAATTTCAATTTGCATCTGCAGTGCCTATTATGAAATTAAGATCATATATGGGCGTAGACACCAGCATTTCATATTCGCGGGAAATGCTTCAACAGCTAATATTGAAGAGCACTTCATAAGTTAGGATATGATCTCGAATTCATATTAACGTGCTGCATCGCACGCTAAGGAGCGAACGCCATCCCTCTGCTCGACCCGCGACGTAATCAGGTCGAAGGCTTCCGCCGCATGACGTCGTTCGAAAAGACGCCATCGGTATCGGGCCCGTCGCAGGCGTCATGACGGGACATCGATGCCATCGCCCGCTCATAGCCCCGTGGATCGACCCACCAATACAGCACCGTCACCAAGGCGATGCAGGCAAGGTGCAACATCCAGCCGGCCAGGAAGCTGCCGGTGATGTCATGAAGAACGGCGACGATCCAAGGCGGAATTGCCGCGATCAGAAAACCACCGCCCTGCATCAGAGCCGACAGCGCACCGGCCTGCGTCGGATCCGGCAAGTGATCGAGCGCCACGATCATCGACAGTGCGAAGCAACCGCCCAGCCCTGCCCCCAGCAAAATGGCCCAGACGATCGGCGTGGCTTCCGGCCACAACGCGAGCCCGACAAAGCCAGCGGCCTGCATCGCCAGCGTCAACCATAGCCACGGTCGCAAATCGGTGGTTCCACGCGCCAACGTCGGCAGCAGCAGCGCCGCGACCGCCTGGCAAAGCGCCATGATCGCCAACAGGCTGCCGCTGGCGGCCCCGGTCCAGCCGTACTCCTGATAGGATGGTGCGAGCCACGCCACGACGGTCGAATAGCCGCCATTGACGAGACCGAAGCACGCCATCAACAGCCATGTACGCGGTCGCTTGAGGAAACTCGCCGCGCTCGCGCCGTTCTGACGGCCGGCATTGTCGCGAGGCAAGTAACACGCCGCCAGAAACATTGCGGCCAATGCCGGCACAGCCATCCAGGCCAGACCGCCGCGCCAGTTTCCAAACAGATCGGCGAATATTGGCGACGCCTGCGCGCCCACCGCACCGCCGCCCATCAGCATCGCCGAGTAGAGTCCCATCACCATGCCGACATGGTGAGGAAACTGCTGCTTCACGATGCCGGGAAATACAGCCTGAATGATCGCAGCACCGAATCCGAGCAAAGCCGCCGTGGCGACGATCTGTTCGCCACTCGAAACGAACAGCCGCAGAAACGATGCAGCGGCAAGGATGGCGAGCGCCGCGATCACCGCACGCCGCGCACCCACCCGCGCCTGCAGGGCCGGACCGGCAAAGGCGAAACACCCCATCAGCAGCATCGGCACAAGCGTCAGCAGCGCCATGCCCTGAAGGCCGAGGCCGATCTGCGCGTTCATGTCGCCAGCAAGCGGGCCGATACCGGTAATGAACGGCCGCAGGTTGAGGCCGACCAGAGCGACGACCGCGAGCTGCAGGACGCGGCTGGACGATGGAGATTCAAGTTTCATGTTTCGATCAGGCGCGATTGGCCTGACCTTTCTCCCAGTCCGCATAAATATCCGGATGCTGCGCCGATCGAACCGGCACATAGCGGATTTTCATGGACTGCTCGACGAATGGCTTGGCCAGCTCGGCATAGATCTCCGCGGTCGATAGCCCATAGGGTGCGCCGTCGTCGTTGGAATAGGCGTAGGTCACCTCACCAACGCCAGCCATCCGCATCGCGGCCATGCACATTGGGCACGGATGGCCGCTGGCGTAAACCGAACAGCCTGCAAGGTTCGGCGAGCCGAGCTTGCGACTGGCGGCGCGTATCGCGGTCAGTTCAGCATGCGCGGTCGGATCGTTGCTGCTGTGGATCTCGTTGACGCCCGTAGCGACGACCTCACCGTCCTTCACCACGACTGCGCCGAACGGACGGCCGCCTTTCGCGATGTTGGCGTGCGCCAGTTCGATCGCTTCACACAGGAATCGCTTTTCATCCGACATGCCAGTCTCCTTGCCTCACCGTGCGCCCGCCGCGACTAGAATCTTTTCAATCGCAACGTAGCCACGGCTGCGCGCATGTTGCAGCGGTGTCTCGCCCTTGCCATCGGCCAGATTGACGTTGGCTCTGGCCTTCACCAGCAACTCAACGATCCGTTGGTGACGCTCTCCACCATTGCCGAGAATGATCGCTTCCAACAAAGCCGTCCAATCGAGCCTGTTGATGTGATCGACATCGACGCCGGCCTCGATGAGGGTGCGGACGGTTTCGACATGGCCGCGCTCCGCCGCAGGAATGAGAGCGGTGCCGCCATAGCGATTTGTGCTTTTGAGATCGGCGCCGTGCGCAAGCGTCATCTTGAGAATTTCGAGATGGCCCCGCGCACCTGCGTAGAGATACGGACTATCGTTGATGTTGTCCTTGGCATTGACGTCGGCCCCGGCGTTGATCAATGCCTCGGCGGCGGCGGCCTGATTGCCATGGGTCGCGACAAGCAGTGCCGTGGCCCCGGTACGATCGCGCGTGTCGATACTTGCACCTTCAGACAGCAGCTTCTTGATGCCGGCGACATCGCCCTTGGCGGCCGCCGCGTGCAACGGGGTTTGGCTCATGGCTTTTCCTGATGCAACGAAGGCAGCACACGCCAGAACAACGACAATGATTGAGACGATCGAACGGCGCCGCATTTTTTGTTTCTCGCTATCGAGCCGGCGGCGGCCCTCGTCATGGCGCACCGGCATGCAACTCAGATAAGTGATCGAGGTAATATTTGGAAATTAAATATATTGATATATAATATTACATATCTGGATACTGATGCATCGAGGCTCCATGCTCGATCCACGCCTTCTTCGTTCGTTTGTCGCCATCGCCGACGCCAGCAGCTTCGTTCAGGCCGCGGAACGCCTCAACATGACGCAATCCACCATCAGCCAGCAGCTCGCTCGCTTGGAAGAAGCGGTGGGGCAAGTGTTGCTCGATCGTACCGCGCGCCCGGTCGAACCGACCGCGGCGGGCGAACGTCTGCTCGGCTACGCACGTCGCATCTTGGCGCTTCAGCATGAGGCGGAAACCGTCCTTGGCGATCCGGCCGGCACCACATCCATCCGCATCGGTGTGCCCGAGGACATCGTCAACAGCGTCATGGCAAAAACGCTCGGCGATTTCGCCAAACACCATCGCGAGATCAGGCTTGATGTCACCGCCGGACTAAGCCGCGATCTGACCAGACGCTATCGCGGCGGCGAATTCGACATCGTCATCGTCAAGGAAGCCGAGGCGAGCGCCGATCATCGTGCGACGTTTCCGGAGGCCATGGCCTGGTTCGAAAGTGTCAACGCGTCCCGCGAATGGCCCGATCCGATTCCCCTGGTCGCCTTCCCGCCCGGCGGACTATATCGCGACGCGATGTTCGAGCGTATCGAGCGCGAGCATCGGCGCTGGTACGTCGCCTTCTCGGGCAGCAGCCTGCACAACGTACTGGTGGGGGTGGAAGCCGGACTCGGCCTGTCTTTGTTGCCGAAAAGCGCGACGGTCGGCTATCGCGTTCGGCAATACGCGCGCTTCGGCATGGAACCTTCGATGGCCGTTTCAATCTATGCCTGGGAGAACACCGGTCCCGTTTCGGACCTGGTGGAACGGATGAGCGGCGTCCTCGCCGCCAGACTCGATACCCCTGAACCGTCGCGACGACCGAAAGGCCGACGCTAGCGGCCACTACCTATCATCAGGAACAGCGGCTTCGATCATAGCGCCGTCAGCGCAACACCTGAGCCGTCCACGATTCCGACTGAAACGGGTGATCGCCCACCCGCATTCATTGACGATGTGGCGAGACGCTTTTCCCAATCCCAGGCATGTTCGATCATGGTCGACAGGTCGTCGAATCGCGGCGTCCACCCCAGCCTGGTCAGTTGATTGCTGTCCGCGACGATCGAAACAGGATCGCCTGCACGCCGCGAAGCAAGGCGCGTTTGGAAATCCACGCCCGTGGTTCTTTTCACGGTATCCACCACTTCTCTGACCGAATATCCCCGACCGTAACCGCAATTGAGGATTCGGGATTCACCACCGTCTCGCAGATAATCGAGGGCCACGAGATGCGCGCGTGCCAGATCCGAGACATGGATATAGTCGCGCACGCATGTTCCGTCAGACGTCGGATAGTCGCTGCCGTAGATGTCCATATGGCGACGCCGGCCGAGCGCCGTTTCCAACGCCACCTTGATCAGATGGGTTGCGTCGAGGGTCGACTGGCCGAGACGTCCGAGCGGATCGGCGCCCGCGACGTTGAAGTAACGCAGAATGACATGCCGCAGACGGGATGCCGCGCTCGCATCGATCAGCATATACTCCGACATCAGCTTTGACCGTCCGTAAGGCGACAGCGGTGCCGGAATCGCAGTCTCATCGACGGGCGTCGAACTCGGATTGCCATAGATCGCAGCCGATGACGAGAAAACAAAGTGCTTCACATTCTCCTTCACGGCGACTTGCAACAGGGCATGCGTCTTCACCACGTTACTGAGATAGTAGTTGAGCGGATCGGCAACCGAATCCGAAACGACGATCTTCGCCGCGAAATGCAGGATCGCATCCACCCGATAATGTCGGATAAGACGCGAAACCAGTTCAGCGTCTCCCACGTCACCCAAAATGAAAGGAACGTCCAGTGGAACGGTCTCCCGGCGACCGGTCGACAAATCATCCAGCACGATCGGCGTTTCGCCACGGTCAAGAAGCGCGAGCAGCGTGTGGCCGCCAATGAAGCCGGCGCCTCCGGTGATGAGTGTCGTCACTTGGCGGCTCCTTTCGAGAAGTTCGCTCGCTTGGCATCACGATTGGAATATCGACGCGGCGCGTGTGGAACGACATCAGCACGCAGGATCGGCTGTTTGTCGATCCGGCACGTGAGGTAGCCAAAACGGATTAGGCTACCGAGTTCGATCGCGCCCGCACCGTTAGTGGCGATTATGCCCCGCCGAGGCGGGTTCGCGTGTAGGCGAACGCGGTCAGGGCAAGTCCCGCAACAATCGCGCCAGCTCGTCGTGCGGCGCCAGCCTGGCCATGCAATGCTGCCCGCAAATCTTTCATGACCGCACGCGGCAGCACCTCGCGAACATAGCGCCCTTCTGCACCGAGACCATCCTTCGATCCGGAAAGGCTTCTCAATACGGCCTTGGCATTGCCCTCGATCAGACAGCGATGGACGAAATATCTCCATGTCGTGCGTTGAGCCGGCACGGCGTGATGGACGCGCGCGCCGGGCCGATAGGCAAAATAGCCGCCGGGATGCAGGCGCGCGGCCCGGATGCAGAATTCCGTCTCCTCGCAACTCTCAGCCTTGCCGCCGAAGGTGGCGCGCCCGCTGACGGAAAAGCCGAGCTTGCGGCGCCCGAGGTCGGACGTAAAGCCGCCCGCGTTGCGCAGAACATCTGCGCGCACCGACATGTTGGCGCCGATCGGATTGCGGATGCGCCCGTTGGCGACGTGCATTCCGGTGTAGGTGCAGCCCACGACCCAGCGGAATTCATCGGGAAACCATGAAGGCGGCGGCGCCCGCCACATCGGCTCGACCGGACCACCGGCGCCCAGCACCGCAGGATCCCGATAGGCATCGAGCAGTTCCACCAGCCAGCGCGGGTCGGCCTCTGCATCGTCGTCAAGAAAGCAGATCACGGCGGCCGTCGCGCGCTCGACGCCCGTCATGCGACCGCCCGACAAACCCGGATCCCTCGCGTTCGCAAGAACCACTGCGCCCTTAATGTCCCGCGCCGCACGTTCACGCAAGGCTTCGTTATTGTCGATGACCACGAGGATTTCCCGCGCAGCTCGTGTTTGATTACGCACGGACTCCACCGCGCGGTTCAACTCATCCCAGCGGTCCATCGTATGCGCACAGATTACAACGGAAGCATCGGTCATGGGACCTCCTCGAAGTCGGCGGCTGGGGAACGGTTCGTCTTCCGAAACTGCGCCGCGCGGGCGGTGGCGGCCTTGAGAACATTCCAGATCGGGCTGCCGTCATTGCGAACGTCGAACTGATCGTGCTTGTCGGCGGGGTAGCCTCCGTGATCCTGCAGCGAGACCAGTCGCCAAACCAGCCAGCCGCCACAATCTCGATCGCGGACCAGCGTATCGAGCCAATTGGCATAGGCTTCGGCAGCGTCCCGGTTCGACCGCGCATAGCCGAATTCCTCGAGAAGCACCGGCTTCCTCGCCCGGCGGGCAATCTCGCAGAACTCGGTGATCGTGTTGCCGAATTGGCGAACGGTAAGGCCATAGTAAAGCGGATAGCCATGCCATGTGCCGAAATCGAGCGTTGGAATGGTGAGATCGGCCAGCCTGGATACAACATTGGCATGTCCTGAACTAACCATATGATTGGGATCGAGCGACTTCACATAGGCCGACATCTCGGCCGTCCACTCCAGCCGCAATGATTCCGGCCGCGCGTTGCCCTCGTTCATCAACTCCCACGCCATGATGGTCGGATCGTCCCGATATGCAATGCGGGTGAGAGGATTGATCCGCCGCACCACATGCGCGACCCAGATTTTGTAATCGCGTTTGGTGCGCGGGTCGCTGAAAAAGAATGTCGACTTGTCCGTGCTGCCATACCAGGCCCGCATCTGCTGCGCACCGCCGGTATAGTCCCAGAAATCCAGAAACGCGACGATGAGCTTGAGGTGGCGCTTCCCGGCTTCGGCAATGAGAAAATCTATTCTCTGCATGCCATCGGGTCCGTCATTGATCGCCATCGCGTTTCTTGTCGTATCCCAGTAGAGCAGGCTCGCACGCCCGACCCCGAGATTGCTGGCATCGGCGGTTGGGTTGGGCCAGTTCCAGATTGTCGGCACCTTCCCGTCGCGCGATCCGGTCACCGGTTGCAGAATGATCCGAACCACATTGGCGCCCATCGCAACCGCGTCGTCGAGGACGCGCGTTACTTCGTTCTGCGAGGCAAAGGTAAGGTAGTGGTTGTTCACGCCGGTCACAAAGAACGGCTTGCCATCAAGAGTAAACGCGGTCCCGGACGCTCTGACAAAAGGCGTCTCCGGCGAACGATCCGCTGCAACCGCCGAAGTGAGCAAGAGCGCCAGCAACAACAGGCAAGCACCGCGCAACTCACCCTTGATCCGCTGCCAGCATATCTCCATCCAGGCAAATGATCGTGCGCGGAAGTCAGGTGCAATTGCGCTGAGGGCTTACCTCTTTTGACTTCACATTCCGATGCACCACCTCCTTCAGGATGATTGGCTGAAGTTACCTGCGCGCGTATCAGCAGGGTTCAGCCATGCCGAGGTGTTTTAGCTGGCTTCGGCTCAAGACCCCATTCAGGAGGCACGGTGTGACGGATACCGACGTCGCAATTATTGGCGGCGGACTGGCGGGGTCGATAGCCGCGGCCATGCTGGGACGCGCAGGAGTCCGCGCCGCGCTGATCGACCCTCATGCGGTCTATCCACCGGATCTGCGCTGCGAGAAGCTCGACGATGGACAAGTCTCGATCCTGCGCAGGACCGGGCTTGCCGATGCGATTTTGCCGGCGGCAACCTTCGATGGCGACACCCGTGACGGAAAGGCCTGGGTCGCGCGACGCGGTCACCTCATCGACAAGTGCCCCGGAGGCCAACGCGGAATTCTGTACGATCGCCTCGTCAACACCGCGCGCGCCGCCATTCCCTCTAACATTCCGTTGGTCATCGCCAAAGCAGTCGGCCTGACCACCGGAGATGACGATCAAAAAATTCTGCTGTCGAATGGCGCATGCATGTCCGCCCGCCTTGTCGTTCTCGCCCACGGGTTGAGTGTCGCCCTGAAGGATCAGATCGGAATCGAACGCATCGTCACCGGTCCTTGCTATTCGATCACCGTCGCGTTCGATATCAAGCCTCGTCGCGCGGCCGCGTTCCGGTTTGCATCCCTGACCTACTATCCAGAGCGCACCGCTGACCGAATGGCCTATCTCACCCTGTTTCCCATCCAGACATCGATGCGCGCCAACTTGATGGTCTATCGCGATATGGATGATCCATGGTTCCGGGATATGCGACGGGATCCCGAGAGAAGCCTTTTCACGTTGATGCCAAACCTGCGCCGCCTTACGGGAGACATCGAGATCGTCGGCCCGATCAAAATTCGGCCCGCCGACCTTTACGTCAGCAAGGGCCATCGGCAGGCCGGCATCGTCCTGATCGGCGATGCGTTCGCGACCTCCTGCCCGGCAGCCGGCACGGGGACAGGAAAAGTCTTCACCGACGTCGAGCGATTGTGCAACGCTCACATCCCCAGCTGGCTCGCTACCCCCGGCATGGCCGCAGACAAGATTGCGCAGTTTTACGACGATCCGGCCAAGCGCAGTTACGACGATGCCTCGACGGCCTTTGCCTATCAGTTGCGATCGCTGTCGATCGACAGAGGTTTCAAGTGGGCATTACAGCGCAATCTGCGGTTTGGCGTTCGGGCGGCGATCGGCGCGGCGCGGCGGCTCGGCATGGTCGCCATTGCCGATCAGTTCGCATCCGAGGAATGGGCGCAACGCCTTCGTAGTCTCGCAAACCGCGCCTAGGCCCAGCACGCCGGGCAGCGGCGATTTCAGGTTTTCCCAGCGATCGGTAATGCTTTCATCGCAGCTCCCAATCGCTTAATCGCATGTCGCATTAGGATTCGGATGTGGCGAAGTGCGTCATAGCTGCGATGTTGCGCTACTCCTGTCGCAAAGGCCAGTCGGTTACGCGGGCGAACATCGATCAGGGCATCCACGAAGGTTCGTCGGCCAGTCAACACCTGTCCCATGAACCCATCGGGAGTGGAACACGAATCCACGGTCGTGATCTGGCCCGATTCCATGAGGCTGCGCGTTGCCTGCTCGGCCAGCAAAAGTCCTGGCGAAAATCGTGCGAAGGAAATCTTGAATGCAGTTTTCCATGTATAGGATCGCTGACCGCTATAGAGCAGGACCTGAGCCGCAATCGCATCTCCATCCACGCACAGTAAAGCAACGGAAGCCAAACCACAGGCCGCAAGACTTTGAATGAATCGGCGGCTGAACCGGGCATCATTGGCATCGCACAGCAACGCCGTGCCCTCCTTGCCTTTCCAGCTTGCCGCTTCCAAATTCAGGAACACTTCGAATGCGGCTTCGGCTCCAGCAGGGGTCCGTTCATTTACGATCGTCACTGCGCCCGCAGCAGAGAGCTGGCGAAATTTCTTTCGGGCCGAACCGGACTTCTTCACCATGCGGGCGTGATCCGCAAAAGGCCTTTCAACACGAAAGAGTTCTCGGTACCGGCCGTGGCTTGCCAAGCATCGAAGCATCGCCGGATGGACGATCGGATCGATTTCAAAGGAACGCAAGCTTATAACCTTGGGCAAGCGGACATCTCGCTTCACGGCATCGAAAAAGGCACCCACGACCTCATCGACACAAGCGCCATCGATCATGGCGGTCGACGCGAAGGCATAGTTATAGGGAAGCGCTTCGAGGAAGGTCGGCATCAACGGCACATCGTCACGCTCCCGCAAGGCCCAGAAGCCGACGGGTCGCCGTGGCGTGAGTTTTTCGTCCCACGCCAGCAGAACATAAATCTTCGCAAAACCCGTCTCTGTCGCGGCTCGCAGGGCGACGGGATGCATGAACGCGTTAGTTTCCAACCGCGCAGCAAGATCGTTCCACGGCTCGACAAGATCAAGTTCGGGCGAACGAACCTCTGCCGAGATCAGTCTGCTGTTAGCCCGCTGCCAACTCACGTTCATTGGCTTACCAGACTACGACGATGGACGAATGCAAACGGTACAGAGGAGTTACTCCCTCCGACGTTCCCACGCACTGGTATCGTTCTCTTTAGAGTAGTAGTGGGTCTCGTCCGGCTGTTGCAATATCGACACGTTTCAATCGCCTGAACCAGGAATCGTCTCACGAAATCATTCATCACGGAGCAGCCGATCCCAGCCGCCGCGATCCCGACACACAAGAATGTCGGCAACGCGTAGCGTAGTCTCGCTGCCGCACGGCTGAACCGGGTCTGTTTTACTAGCATTGAGTACACGTGATGATTGAGGTGATCGTTTACTGACGTCATTGGAGCCGACGATCGAGTCCACCGGCGGACAAAAAGAAGGCAGCCGAGAATGCGCATCTGTCTGCATTTCGATCCGTCCCGACTTCTGCGTTGGCATTGGTGGCTGGCAGAGGCACTCAGCGCCCTGCCCGGCAAACACGTTTCGCGCTCGTTCGGCTCGCATCGCCATCCGCTTCCGACCGGCAGCCAACTGCTATTCGAACTCGAACGTCTGGCCTATGGGTTTCGTGGGCATGGCGCCGTGACCCCAACAGAGGCCCAACTGCTTGCGTTGTCATTGCAACAGGCGGAACCGGCAGACCTGACAATCGACATGAGCGGAGAAGCCATACCGGTTGTAGGGCGGCGTGTGTTGACGCCGCTGTTCAACGGAATCCCCGGTGAGATCGGCATCATGGCTGCGCTGGCCAACGATGAGGATCTCATCGTCGAGCTTCACGATAACGCGCGCCCTTCGCACCCCTGGACGGCTCGTCCCGCCAGCGAGGATCGCAGCATCTTCGCTCTAAGCCTTGACGCCGTTCTCTCTTGCACCGTCGCACTGACCCTGATGGCGGTGCGGGACGAGAGTGGCCATCTGGACGCAGGCAACGCATCCCGTGCGAAACTACACACACGTTCATTCGGTTCGGGATCGGCTCTTGCATTCGCAACCCGAACCTTCGCCGCAAAGACCGTCCGTTTGCTCAACAAGGTCGCGCGAGGCGGCAAAACCTGGGCGATCGGCTGGCGCTTCGATTCATCGACCAGCTTGCTCGACAAGCGCGAGGCGGCTTTTCGGGTTCTGTCCGGCGGCTCGTCTGGCTATCTCGCCGATCCCTTTCCATTCCGGTATCAAGGGCAGGATTACATTTTTGTCGAACAGTATCTTTACACAAAGAACCGTGGATGCATCGCCGTCGTACCGCTAGATCGGAACGGCACCACCGGTGAGCCGCGGATCGTGCTGGAAGAGCCGCATCATCTCTCCTATCCGTTCGTGTTCGAGCACGCGGGAGAGATCTGGATGATCCCGGAATCGGGCGACGCCGGCAGCGTCAATCTTTATCGGGCCGACGAGTTTCCACACCGGTGGACGCGGGAAGCATGTCTGATCGATGACGTCCAGGGCTACGATGTGACACCGCTCCGCCACGAGGGCGGCTTCTGGTTCTTCGTTTCTCCCCGACTATGGAGATCGTCATCGTGGGACATTCTCGATCTGTATCATGCCGACAGTCTCACCGATCCGTGGATACGGCGTGTCGCAGACCCCATCCTGATCGACGCCCGGCTAAGCCGCCCCGCCGGTGCCATCATGGAGCAAGGAGGACGCCTGATCCGCCCCGCGCAAGATTGTTCGCGCAGCTATGGCGGAGCGGTGACGTTCTGCCGGATCGATGCGCTCAACACGTCGGAATTTTCTCAAACGCCGATCGGCCGTATTGAATCCGGACCGTTCGGATGCCACACCTATAATCGTCGATCCGGACTTGAGGTCATCGACATCTTCGGGCACGTCCGAGGAGTTCAGGAAACAGCCGTTTCCTACGTGCCACTGATATCCGATACACGCACACCGGGAACGCTGGAACAGCCCCCTCTCTCGGCTAACCTTGGGATCAGACTGGCTGCGCGATCCTATTCCCAATAGGTGGCGTCAGAAGTACGCAATCCATCGCAGCCTCAGCGGCCCACCATGGCCCTGAGCTTTCGTCGTGTCAGCCGAATGCCCGCCTCGATACGATGTTCCAGGCTATCCCTGCCGACTGCGATCCATGACAAGGTGCACTCCGCGTTAGCAAGCCGTGATTTATGCCCAGCAGGTCCTGCGAGAAAATCATAACCCTGCTCGCCACGCTGAAGACTGTTCTCGATCGCGAGTACGTGGCTGACAAGTCCGGGCTTCAACCGGGCATCGCGCTCATAGAAAAATCCGCTTTGGTAGTTGAGCACTTGGCCCTGATGCACAAAATTATACAGGATGCCGATGATCTGTTCGCCCACGACGGTCCGCGAGATGCGCACCGCGCCGCTAGGAACGCCACGCGCAATCAGATCTTCGTGAAACGAGCGGAAGCCTGAATTGGCGAAGGGGCCCTTGCGCCCCCATCGTGACCGGTGAAAGTCAATCAGCTCATCGAACGCTACGAGAGCGTCCGATACCGTTTCCAAAACCCGGTGTTCAATATCGCCGCGCTCCGCGTAAAGCCGCATGGAACGACTGACGGCTTGCCGCGTATTGCGGCCAAGCGTCGCGCGATAATCTCCACCCTTACGACGCACCTCCGAAAAATCGACCCACGGCGCCGCATCCGCCAGCTGAACCTCTACCGCCAGTCCGACAGGCCGGGTGGCCTCACGTGCGGCATGCATCGTCGCGGAATCGATTCCGGACAGGATCAGTTCATCCGATGAATGCAGACGACGCATCAATGTTTCAAGGCACGCCGGGACAACGGCACTTGCCGAAGAACGATCGGCAAGAATGCCATTGTGCTCAATAAATAGACGATCGAAATGCACATCTCCGGTTTCGTGAAGCAGCCAGCGCACCCGCGCCTGCGGCCGAAGGCGCCATGCTGTCCGCCGACACACGATCGCCAGACCAACAATCCTTCCGGAGGTTCGTGCCACGATCAGGTACGGCTCCGCGCGCTTCGGAAGATGTCGCAACCATGTCCCGATCCAGAGCCAAGACAAATAGAAGGAGTGAGCGGCCCGCGCTTCAAGTTCCTTCCAGCTAGCCTCAAGCTCTCCAATATCCTGCAAACTCTGCACGCTGACGTCGATAATGGAATCATGGCGCATCGTCGGATCGAGCAATCCCGTGCGCGATGAAACAGGCCGCAAATAGCAGACCGTGGAAGCAGTCACCGATGTTGACGACATCAATAAGCCCCGCCTTCGAGCGGCCAAAGCCGAACCGACCGCGAACCATTCGCGGCCGCCGGTCGAGCTTTGATTGCGGGAGGCTGAAAGTGAAGCCTCTAGAAGGATTACCCCGCTTGATATCGCGTTGAGGTTCTCCGCAGCGGCTTGAATTTCAACCCGTAGAACCAGGCAGCCAACGGTTCATCGGCCGCGACGACTCTGCCGCGAGCGTCATGCGCGGACACCTCGCTTATGTCTTCATCGCGCATTCGAAAACTCGATGCTGTCCGCGCACAACATCAAAACCTGCGCAAACAGCTACTCCATAGGAGCTACTCACCCATCGCGCTTCCAATGCGACGTCGCATCCGTGATGCTGAAATCGCAAGAGAAAGACGCATGGGACGACAAGGCTAGAGAGCATTCCGGCCGCACCGATGCGAAGCGATCTCTATACGAAGCGACGGCATTGATCCTCAGTCGGTTTTCATCCGCGTGCGGGAGTTTGTAGATGACAAGGCCTGGCGACTCCCTGGATGTGGCAATCATTGGAGCCGGACCTTACGGCCTCTCGCTGGCAGCTCACTTGCGCGCACGCGGCGTGGAGCATCGGATTTTCGGCGAGCCGATGGGCTCCTGGAAGCACAACATGCCGCCCGGCATGCTGCTCAAATCCTATCCATGGGCATCGAACCTCTCCGATCCCCGATCGGAGTTTACCGCGAAGACCTTCTGCACCGAACATGCGCTTCCCTATCACGACGAACTGATGCCGCTGCCGCTGAGCCGGTATGTCGCATATGGCGAGGCTTTTCAGGCGCGCTACGTACCAAACGTCGAGCGCAAGACGCTGATGAAGCTGGAGCCGGGTACCGCAGGCTTCCGCGCCCATTTCAACGATGGTGAAACGGTTCATGCGCGCCGCGTGGTTGTGGCGACCGGCCTCTATCCGTTCAAGCATCTACCGCCCGAGGCCGCGCGTCTTCCCGCCGATCTTTGTTCGCATAGCGCAGAGTATGGGCCCATCCGCTCGCTTCAAGGCAAGGCGGTGGTCGTCGTCGGCGCCGGATCGTCCGCAACGGATATCGCGGCGTTGTTGTCCGAACAGAATATCCCGGTTTCGCTTCTCGCGCGGGCTCCGCACCTGAGCTTCGCCAGCCGCCCCCGGCCGCGCACCTGGTTCGAGCGTATCGCGGCGCCGATGAGCGGCATCGGTAACGGCTGGGTGATGCGAGCCTGCGCGAAGCATCCGCAACTGATCCGGCTCCTGACGCAGGATCTGCGGATCCAACTCGCAAACTCCAAAGCACATGGTCCCGTAGGCAGCGCCTTCATGAAGGATCGTATCGTCGAAAAAGTGCCTCTGTCGCTCGGCCGCAGCCTTCAAGGCATTGCGATACGCAACGGCGAGGCCGAACTCGATTTGATCGACGCCGACAATTCACGACAAACGCTACGCGCCGATCATGTGATCTTCGCGACCGGATACAAGATCGACATCAACAGACTCCGCTTTCTCGATGAAGCATTGATGCGCCGAATTCGCCGGATAGCGGCCGCGCCGCGTCTTTCGATGCATTACGAGAGCTCGGTCCCCGGCCTGCATTTCATCGGTCCCATCGCGGCGAACAGCTTCGGTCCGGTGTGCCGGTTCGTCTACGGCGCCTATCACCCGGCCCGGCATCTCGCCCATCACCTATCGGCAGTCCTGCCGCGCGCCACATCGTCCGCCAAGATTCAACCTATCGAAAGCACGGTGCTGTCATGAATGCTCCAGTTCCTCGTCTTGCGCAACTCGGCGACATACCGACCCCCATCCATATTCCCATCAAGCTTCCACCGGAGCGATCGCTGGCGCTGCCCAAGGTCAGTTTCGTCATCCCGACGCTCAACGAAGCCAAGAACCTTCCATGGCTTCTGCCGCGCATTCCCGATTGGGTGCACGAAGTCATCATCATCGACGGCCGTTCGACCGACGATACGGTCGCCGTCGCGCGCCGCCTGCGCAAGGATGTGAAGATCGTGCTTGAATCACGGCGCGGCAAGGGCGCGGCATTGCAAGCTGGATTCAACGCCGTCACCGGCGACATCATCGTGATGCTGGATGCCGATGGATCGATGGATCCCGATGAAGCCATCGTCTTCGTCGGTGCGCTGATGGCCGGCGCGGACATGGTCAAGGGCTCACGCTTCCTCCAGGGCGCAGGAACCGACGACATGTCGCTGTTCCGGATGCTCGGGAACTGGGGACTGACGGTGGGCGTGCGACTGCTCTACGGCGGCTCGTTCTCCGACCTCTGCTACGGCTACGTCGCGTTCTGGTCCAAGCATGTCGCAACGCTTCATTGCGATTGCGATGGGTTCGAGATCGAAACGCTGATCAACGTTCGCGCTCTCAAGAACAGGCTCAAGATCGTCGAAGTGGCGAGTTTTGAGGCGCCTCGCATCAGCGGTCTGAGCAACCTGCACGCCATTTCCGATGGCTGGCGGGTTCTCAAGACAATCCTGCGCGAGAGAATCTTTTCACCGGTCTCGCTGGTTTCCTACGGATACCCATAGATCGCAACATCCTGAAGCCACGATGACAATGGACGCCAAGAATGGATGGACGAGTCGATGCACATCCTGATGGTTGCCGCTCGCTGCTACCCCTTCATGGGCGGGATCGAAACCCATATTCAGGAAGTCGGCCCCCGCCTTGTGGCGCGCGGCTATACCGTCGATGTGCTTACCACCGATCCGTCAGGTGAGTGGCCCGCCGAGGAGAACGTGCACGGCATGCAGGTTCGGCGCGTGCCAGCATGGCCGAGAAAACTCGACCTCTACGTGGCGCCCGGCATTTTCGACGCCATCCGTCGCGGATCCTGGGACCTGATTCACTTTCAGGGTTACGGCACATTTGTGGTGCCGATCGGGCTTCTGGCGCTGGCGACGCTGCGCCGCGATCTTCCCTTTATCCTGACGTTCCACAGCGGCGGACATTCTTCCCCATTAAGAAACGCCGTGCGCGGCACTCAGCAGACGCTGCTGCGACCTTTGATATCGAAAGCCGAGCGGTTGATCGGCGTATCGAACTTCGAGGCCGATTTTTTCAGCGCTCGAATGGGTGTGCCCCGCGAGAATTTTATCGTCATTCCCAACGGCGCCGCGATGCCTAGGCCAAGTTCGAACGTCAAGATCGATCCCAACCTGATCGTCTCAAGCGGCAGGCTGGAGCGTTACAAAGGTCATCATCGCGTCATCGCGGCGATGCCTGACCTGATCCGCCGCGTTCCGGCGGCGCGGTTATACATTGCCGGCGGCGGCCCTTACGAAGGGGCGCTACGTGCGTTGGTCGCTTCGCTTGGACTGGAGAAGCGCGTCACTATCGCGGCAATTCCCGGAGCCGAGCGGCAGAAGCTGGCAGACCTTTTGGCAAGCGCCGGATTGTTCGTGCTGTTCAGCGACTACGAAGCCCACCCCGTCGCTGTGATGGAGGCCCTGTCGTTGCGGCGGCCGGTACTCGTCAGCAACACCTCGGGTCTGGGCGAACTGGCAGCCGGCGGTCTGTGCCGGGCAATTCCGCTCGACTCGAGCCCACAAAATCTCGCAGCCGCGATGGCGGAAGAACTGGAGGCACCTCGGCAGATTCCGGACATGGCACTACCGGATTGGGACGATTGCACGCAGGCCCTCTGCGAAGTCTACGACGACGTTTTCAACAGCCGGTTGATGAAGCGCCCGGTCGCCGGCGGTATGGCGCAACGACTTCCCGAGGCGGGGGCGCAATGCCGCTGATGTCGACTCATTTTGCCGCAAGCACAAACACGCGGCGACTTCCAGCCTGGACCCAGCCCATTCTTGCCGTGATCGGTCCGAACCTTCACGGCGGCAACATCGACGCATCGACGCGCTCGACAAACTACGGAGTCATCGCCGCCCTCTGCCTGACGGCGGCTGCCGCCCTGCTTCTCGTCGTGGCAGGGCATGGCGCCGGACGCCGCGGTGACGAGTCGATGGCGATGCTACTGTTCTGGTCCGGTGTCGTTCTTCTCGTCGTTCCGCTCAGCCTCCGCATCGCTTGGCCGTGCGTCGCAAGGGGTGAGCGCTTCTTTCTTCTGTTTCTGCTTGTCGAAGCCTTGTTCTACTACAAGGCAGTCCATTCGCCGACGAGCTTCGTCGGCCATGACGAATTCTTGCACTGGATTGCCGCCGACGATCTGATGACGGCGCGTCAGTTATTCCTGTCCAATCCGTTGCTTCAGGTCGGCCCCTCATACCTCGCTTTGGAAATCCTGGCGGTAGCGATTGCCGATCTTGGCGGACTCTCGGTGTTTGTTGCCGGCACGTTGCTGCTGGCCGTTCTCAAAGGAACATTCGTCGGCGCGCTCTTTCTGTTCTACGAAAAGCTCTCCGGATCGGCGCGGATCGCAGCCATCGGCTGCCTGGTCTACATGGGGTGCTCGACGTTTGTTCTGTTCGAGTCGATGTTCTCCTACGAGAGCCTTGGCCTTGTCTTATGCGTGCTGATCTTCGCGGTCGACGCCACGTCGAAAGATCTCGTCGGATCGCAGAGATTGCGCGCCCTCGCGCTGATCGTGTTGCTGCTGGCGGCACTTTCAGTCACGCATCATCTCTCGGCCGCTTATGCTGTTATCTATCTCGGGGCCGTCGCGGTACTCGATATCCTTCGCAGGGACGGCGCGGCGCGCGTCGATACGAATCTGACTGCTGCTACCGCGCTCCTTGCTATCGCACTGCCGCTTCTCTGGATGGAGATGCGAGGCACTCATATCATCAACTATCTCGGCCCGGTCGTCGAGCAAGGCATCAAGAACCTTGTCGGCAAGTTTCACGGTATGTTGTCGACAAGTCATCCGATGATTGCAGATGCATCGGCGCCGTCGCAACCATTCGGCATGCGCCTGATCACGTTTCTCGCGATCTTGCTCACATCGCTCGGATTGGCGACAGGCTTTTTCCGTTCGCTCGCCTTGGCGGCGCCACGCGGCGAGCGAACCGGCTGGCTGGCAATCAAGGATATCCTCGGACGGCGCTGGTATGACAGCCGCCTTGTGTTTCTCACGCTGTTGGCTTTCGGATTTCCGCTGTCCGTCGCTTTCCGGCTCAGTATCGGCGGATGGGAAATCGGCAACCGAATGGGGACGCTGGCGTTCTTCGGTGTCGGGCTGGTCATCGCGGTAAGCATCGTTCACTACTGGCAGGTGAATTCGTCGCATGGGTGGCGCCGCAGCGCGCCGGCGATGGCATTGGCGATCATCGTTCTGGGTGGCGTTACCAGTTCCTCGCTCAATCCCATTCGCGGGCTCTACAAGGTCGGAGCCGACGAGCAATCCATCGAACCGATGGGCATCGAAACGGCGCTCTGGACCAGAACATGGCTCGGCGCCGGCAACCGATTCACATCCGATCGTATCAATCGTCTGCTGCTCGCGGGATACGGACGGCAGGATGCGAGAGTCGCCGTCGCCGAAGGTGTCGATGCGGGACGCGTTTACCGGGCGGAAAAGCTGAACTCCGATGAGTACTGGGCCCTTGCAAAAGGCGGCATCGATTTCCTGCTGGTGGATCTACGCCTGTCGACCAGCCTTCCGGTGCTCGGTTTCTACTTTGAGCCATGGGAACCCAAAAGTACGGCGCCCCTGTCGGCGACCGCGCTGTTGAAGTTCGATGCCGTCAACGGCATCACCCGCATCTACGACAACGGCTTCATCGTCATCTACGACGTGAGGGGGCTGCATGAGCGTTCATAGCAACCGCGACCTGTCAGCCGCCTGCATATTGGCAACCGCTCTGCTCGTAGCCGTGACCGTCACGGATAACACGCTGCCGCGCGCAATTCTCAGCGTGCCGATGGTGCTGCTGGTTCCTGGCCATGTGCTGTTGCGTGCGATGAAGGTGCCGACCACGTCGATTCCGGAGCACGTGGTCTATGCTGTCGGAGCAAGCCTCGCCATCGGCATCGCCGGCGGTCTCGCCCTGAACATCGTGGATTTCCTGAGGCCATCTGGTTGGGCGATCTGGTTCTGGATCACGACAATCGGTGCGTCGCTGCTCACCGCCATGCGCGGTGACGATTTCCATCTTCCGTGGCCGCGGCCGGCAGGCGTGAAACTTTGGCACGGGATTGCATTCGTTCTCGCCGCGACGATTACCACCGGAGCGTACGCGCTGGCGATCCGGGACGAAGCGAGCCAGCAGCAGTTCAAATACGTCGCGTTGTGGATGTTGCCGCCGGCGAATGCCGGCACCGGCCGATTGGCCGTCGGCGTTCGCAACGACGAAACCAAGACCGAGACATTCGATCTCGAAATCACGCTCAACGAACAACCGTTGGCCGTATTCCGCTCGCTCACCCTCGCGCCGGGCGAGACCTGGACGCGGGACATCGCGGCGCCTGTCTCGACTACCACGCAGACAGCCGAGGCACGGCTCTATCGCCCGAAAGACAACCGCCTCTACCGCAGAGTTTCGGCGCTGGTGCCCGGCAGTTGAAGGAAAAAGGAGACGTAGTCGATGCGCATCCTGCTGCTGTCTCAATTCTATCCTCCGGTGATCGGGGGAGAGGAGCGGCACGTGCGCAACCTCGGCGCGGCATTGGCGCAACGTGGTCACGACGTCGTCGTCGGGACCACCATGCATCCCGGCTCGCCGGATATCGAAAATGACGGCGCAGTCCGCGTACATCGGCTGCGCGGCACGCTGCAGCGCCTGCCCGGACTTCACGCCGATTCAGAACGACGACATGCGCCACCGTTTCCGGACCCCGAACTGGCGCTGGCCTTGAAACAACTCGTCGCGCGGGAGAGGCCGGATATTGTCCACGCTCACAACTGGATTTACGCCTCCTTCCTTCCAGTAAAACTTTTCAGCGGCGTTCCGCTGGTCGTCACGCTTCACGACTACGGCCTCGTTTGCGCCAAGAAAAACTTCATGCATCTGGGCACCGACCTGTGCTGCAATCCCGAACTGACGAAGTGCCTGCCCTGCGCCACGCGCCACTACGGAGCGATCAAGGCGACCGCAACCACACTTGGCAATATGGGATCGAGCTTCGCGGCGCGACGCATGGTGGACCGATTCATTCCGGTCAGTCATGCGGTAGCGCGCCATACCGGGCTGGCCGGAAGCAGCACGCCTTACGAAGTCATTCCCAATTTCGTGCCCGACGATATCGGCGCGCCAGGCCCGCAGGATTCCCGGCTCGATCAACTGCCTGAAGATGGGTTCATCCTGTTCGTCGGCGACATGATGCGGCTCAAAGGCATCGATATTCTGCTCAAGGCCTATGCAGGCCTGAAGCAGGCGCCGCCGCTCATCCTGATCGGGCGCCGCGCTCCCGATACGCCGGCGGACTTTCCGCCGAATGTCCGCGCGCTCGGCACGTTGCCGCACGCCGCCATCATGCACGCATGGCGACGCGCGTTGTTCGGCGTCCTGCCGTCGGTCGGGCCGGAAGCCTGCGCTACCGTCATCATGGAAGCCATGGCCTGTGGCAAGGCGATCGTCGCGACCGATATCGGCGGCATGCCGGACCTGGTCGATCACGACGAAACCGGCCTCCTCGTGCCGGCCGGCGATGCGACCGCTCTGTGCCGGGCGATGCAACACCTTCTCGATGACCGCGTTTTGCTCGCCCGTCTGGGAACGATGAGTCTCGCAAAAGTGGAGCGCCTCAAGGCAAGCGCGGTCGTAGCCCGGATCGAGCAGGTCTATCGGGAAGTCCAGCATCCGGCGACCCGCCAAGCTCCGGTACCTGCGCATCAGATTTCGGGAGGGTCATCGTGTCCGTAGCCGCCGCCAAGGGGGCTTTCATGCGCCTGCGTCAGGCGATTCAGGAGAGCGCGACGCTTGCCACGAATTCCGGCGCGCTGGCGATCGGAGCAATCGCGACGGCCGGTCTCGGCTTTGTGTACTGGTGGCTGGCGGCCCGGCTGTTTCCACCGGAGGCGATCGGCAACGCATCCGCCCTGCTGTCAGTGATCGGTCTCATCGGCCTGCTCGGCGAAGCCGGGCTCGGGACCTTGCTGATCGGCGAGATCGTTCGCCATCCGCACAAGGTGCCTGCCCTCGTTGGCGCGGCAGCAGCGATCGGGGTCGCGCTCACAATCGGCCTGGCTTTGTCATTCATTTTCGGTGCGCACTTCATCGGCTCCGCCAATCTCATCGACGGCTGGCTCGCGGCCAGCGTGTTCGTGATCGGCTGCGGCCTAACGGCCTTCACCATGGTTGTCGATCAGGCCTTCGTGGGCAGCTTGAACAGCACCATCAGGATGATCCAGCAAGTTCTGTTCTCGGTGTTCAAGCTGATGCTGATCGCGGCCGCCGCCGTCGTCAGCCAGACGTCCAGCACGACAATCCTCCTGACATGGGTGGCCGGCATCCTGGCGTCATGGATTGCGGTCGATCTCATCACCAAAGGCGGCGCACGCCGTCTGGTCGGAATCCCCGACTTTCGCCTGCTTCATACGTTCCGGCGCAAGGTGTTCGATCATTACGCCCTCGACGTCACCTTGCAAGCTCCCGGCATCATCGTGCCCTATCTGGTGCTGGTGTTGCTGTCGTCCGCCGCCACCGCCGCGTTTTCGGCGCTTTGGATGCTGGTTTCCACGGCCGCCGTGATTCCGGCCGTGCTCGCCACGGTTTTGTTTCCGGTGGTCAGAGCTGGGCCGAGCAAATCCCGGCACCATTTCACCTTGTCGCTCACAGTATCGTTGCTGTTTTCGCTGATCTGTGCCGTCTTCATTTTCCTTTATTCGGAGAAAATCCTGGAGCTGTTCAATCCGGCTTATCGGGAGATTGCCGGATCAAGCCTGCGCTTTCTCGGCTTCAGCCTGCTGGGATCGACACTCAAATTTCACGCCTGCACGTTGGCACGGTTGAGCGATGCGATGCGCAAGGCGTCACTTCCGTTCGCGCTGGGCGGGCTGCTGGAACTTGGCTTCCTGATTGTGGGTGCGAAACTCGGTGGGCTTGAAGGCCTCGTCGTCGGCTGGACCATCGCCGTCACTATCGAGGGCATATGCGTGGCGCTGCTCTGGGTCTTCGTCACAAACCTGGGTTTTCCCGACTGCCGTTCGCGTGAGTTTACGTCCCCACCGCCGGTTCAGATTTAGGCGGGCCTTCAATCATGGCACAGGATCACAGATCCCCACGGCAGCACCTCACCGGATCAGCAGCGGAATCGCTATCGACTCCGTTCGGCAAGCGACGCGTCCTCGCATCGCTTAACATCGAAAGGAAAGGAACTGGCCCATGACCGCGAACCAATTTACCCTGTCACGCGCCCGCACCGCGCCGCGTTACCCGCATCCCGGAAGTTCGACCGCGATTGGAAGCAACGTCACCTACAGGCTCGGAAAACTGAAAGACCTGGGGTTGCTTCATGGTGTCTGGCTGGACTGCGGTTGCGCCGACGGCGGTTATACCGAAGCCCTGGTTGCCTGGGGCGCAGAAAAGGCCATCGGCGTCGATCCCGAGCAATCCAGAATCGACGAGGCAATCGCCCGCCGGCAGGCCAGCGGTAAGGCGTCGATCCAATCACCGGACGTGGTCGAATACCATTGCTGCACCGATGACTTTCCGCTGCCAGATGCATCTGTCGATGCTGCGTTGTTGAACGAGGTTCTGGAACATGTCGGCGATGAAGCCGCTACGCTGCGTGAAATTCGGCGAGTGTTGAAACCCGGCGGCCATCTCGTCGTGATGAGTCCAAATCGCTGGTTTCCGTTCGAGGGACACGGCATGCGATTGTTCGGTCGCGAGTTCGGCATTCCCATACCACTGCTTCCGTGGCTGCCGAGTTCGTGGGCCGCGCGGGCCATGGCCGCACGAAACTACTGGCCATATGAACTGCGCAACATCGTCGCGGCGGCCGGCTTCAGAATCGAAAAGGTCGATTACGTGCTGCCGGTGTTCGAACTTTACCGATGGTTGCCGTCAAGCGTGATCGCGACATACCGGCGACTGATGCCCCGGATCGAAAAGACACCGCTGCGAAAGTTCGGCGTTTCGACGCTGATCGTGGCGACTCGGCCGCTCAATTCCTGATTTGAATTAGGCCGACGGCCTGTGCAAGCATCGCGCTCCGCCGCGATGGCGGTCCCTTGCCGCATGCCACCCTCGCATGGCCTGCATCGGTTCGCATGCAACGCATGCCCAATCTTCCATCACAGTGAGCTGTGCATCTCGATCGCGTAAACCAATGCCCGCCGACATCCTTCCGGTGTCGACGGGCATGGCGGCATCGCGGTCGATCGGGTGTTCATCGCGGCGTTGAGCTGAGCGCCTCGTCGAATACCGAGGTGGACGCGTTTGGGCGTGCTTGAGAGCATCGCCTTGGGGCAATTCCCCTCCTCAGTCCTGCGCAATCGTGCGGCCTATCTTCTGATGGCTCGCGGTACGTCCGGCCGACGATCCTTCATCTGGTGCGACCACCGGGACTGTGGGCACCGATGAGATCGGCGGCAGCGCGGCAGATTCGCCCGAACCGATGGCAATGTTGACGAGGTCACCCGGTTGCAACAGCGTCATGCCGTCGGCGGCGATATTGACCGGTCCGCTCGCCGTCCGTCGAACGATCTGATAGGTTATGCCGCTTGTTTCTTTCGAGGGAGCGTACGCGGTCCGCGTCACCGGCAAATTCTTGAGAATTCCCTCACTGGTGTTCATCTCGCGCTCGCTCTCCGTGATCTGGCGCTCGACGGCGTCAATTTCGATGGCCAGATCCTTCTCGAGATCAGCCTGGACCTTGAGCTTGTCCGCCGCGAGCGACGCCAGCCGCTGCTTGGCCATCCCGTACTGATTGATGGCATCCTGCCGGCGCTGCTCCGCATCGGACAACTCACCCTCGACCTGGCTCAGCATGGATTTCGCAACGACATTGCGCTCCACCAGCGCACGCGTACTGTCGACGCGTTCCTGCCGGGTCTTCACGAGTTTGTCGAGCGCTGTCGTGTGGCCATACATTTGAAGATCCTGCTTGGCGGCCTCGAAAGAGTTTACCATCGCCCGCTCGCGATCCTTGCGCGCCTGAACGATAGCCTTGCGTCGCTCGCCTTGTTCGTTGATCAGATGAATGGCCTCGGTTGCTCCGACCAACTCCATCAATCGGAGCGGAATCTTGGGCGTATTTCCGTCGCGCTCAGCCTTCAGCACGGCGTCGCGAGCCATCAGTTTCACCACGGTATCCACCGCGCCGCTTCGTTTCTGATACTCTCGAACGGCTTCGACCTTCGACCACGGGTCGCTGGCGCCGCGATCGAGACCGCCGGCCATCGCGATGGCGTGTAACACCGTGGCGCCAGTCATGTACTTGAAAGAGCCGGGACTCTTGACCGGCCCAAGCACATAGATCGGCGCGCGCTCCAGCAGCACCACATTGACCATTCCCTTGCGACCCAGCAGATGCTCGAAGGCTTCGTCCAGAGCGGCATGCACCTGCTGTGCGGAGCGGCTGGCAACCGAAATGGAGCCGAGCAATGGAATGGAAATCGTGCCGTCCTCCTGGACGGTGTATTCCCCGCTTAGTTCAGGGCGTTGCTGGATGCTGCGCAGAGCAGAGGTTGGGCGACCCCACTTGTCTTCCTCGACATTCAGGCGCTCGTAGAAAGCGATCTTGAGTTTGTCGCCGGCGCCAAACGACAGCGCAGATGCAGGGGACCGCTCACTCCGAACAACCGCGGCACTCTTTGGACGCTCCCCGCTTGGCGCAATCACCGGCTCGCTCGCGATGGCACCCGCATTGACCCGCATCAGCACATTCGACGACGATATCGTCGCGGGAATATATTCAGCCAGGACCTGAGCCGGCCGATCGTGCCGGCTTTGATCGGCGGCGAGCGCTTTCTGAACGGCGGTTCTGGAGGCATCACCGGCCGGGCTTTTGCTCTTGAATATGTCTTCAGCCAGCGGCCCGCCCATCAACACCACAGCGACGGCGGACAGTCCGACGGTCAGCAGGATCGGCTTGACCAGCCCCTTACGGGCAGGCGATCCGGTCCGGGAAGGCGGATCGGGCGCCTTCGGCGCAGATGGGGGACGAGCTCGGAAGAAACGGCGTTGAGCACCCATGGCACGTCCCTTTCTATGACGACTTCATATGGCTATAGCGATATGGCTATAGCGTCCCTGTCGTTCCGGCATCGGATACGGCAAGGCACTTCATGCTGGCATGCTGATCCTTCGAAGCCGAACGCACAAATTCCCTTTGTGGGCACCCCTTACGGAGTAAATGCCCGCACCGCTGAGAATGTTGGTTGTTGCGATCCGGTGCGACCTAACCGCTTCTTCTGTGAGTCAAAATCAGATAATCCGGCGCAATTCCCGCAACGTCTGACTGCCGGGAGCCGGCGAAGCTATTCCTTCGAACGGCGATGCATCGTTGCGCGAGTGACCGGCAAGCGCACAACCCGGGATGCGGACGCTCATATCACGTTAGCGCCACCGTAAATTGCATCGATTGGATGCTGCTATCCAATGATAGCATCTTGCCCGAAAGATCGAACGTGCATGACGCGATTCACAGACAAAACAAGCTATTATCTCACGCGCGGAAAATGTCACGGTCAGGAAGCGGCTCCATTCTCGAGCTGACCTGAAAGCGCATAACAGGCTGCATTCGGCATCGGCCGGCTTGTGTTATTCGCGACAAACCATCGACGGTTGCGAACATATGAGATCGAGCAAGGATTTTATGCAGACCAATACAACCGGAATGAAGTAACAAATGAGACCGATAACACGTTAGCGGCGAGTTGCCGTCGATGATTCGGTCCTCAAGGTGCGCTCACGACCTGTTACTTAGCCTATATCCCGCACTGACATTAAATTTGATCGTGGAGAATCCGACTACTCACCTGAGCGATGATCCTGTGAAAGTAACGAGAACCGCAACCGCAGGATCGCGACGCAAACTTCTATTACTTAACGGAAAACCATCGCGTACGGTCCGCTCGTGCAATCGAACGATGACAACTTCGACGGAGCCGTGCATCTCCGCTTGATCGTCCGTATCGGCTGTCCGTCATCATCGACAATTTTCTCGCCATCATTCGTGGTCAGAGCAGCTTGGGGATTTGGGGGTACTCATCGATCAAAGAGGATGGCGGATGGCTCTTTCTACACCTTCAGGTTACAGCGCAAGTGACCTCGTTTTCCAAGAAGACTTCTCGGGGACGTCACTCAACAACGTTTGGCGTAATTACATTACGAGCAACGCGGCCCAGGGTTCACCCTGGAATAGCAATGGATCGGGCGGAAGCGGGGCTGGCGGCCCGTACGATGCCGAATACTTCATGCCGAGCCAGGTGGCCGTCAGCGATGGCACGTTGAACCTGACGGCAATAAAATCGTCCATAACCGGCAACAATCAGGGCACCACGCAGACCTTTCCGATCACCTCTGGCGCTGTCAGCAGCTACGGCAGCTTCGAATTCACCGGTGGCTATCTTCAGATCAGCATGAAAGCTCCGGCGGGAGACGGCGCTTGGCCGGGCCTGTGGTTGCTGCCGGGCAAGGGCGCGGGCAACAGCCGCGACAATTTCGAAATCGACATACAGGAAGGCGGTTACACCGGCTCGGGACCCGCAAACCAGGCATTCTCGGCCAACCTTCACACGCCGGGTGGCAACTTCGGCAAGGTCATCAATACCGGCGTCGACCTGACCGCCGACTTCCACACCTACGCTATCGACTGGGTGCCGGGTAAATCGATCACATGGTATCTCGACGGAAAACAGATGGCGCAAGTCACCAGCGCGCAGATGCCGATACCGAACCAGCCGATGGAATTGATCATCGACAACCAGGTCGCGAATTCCAACACCGCAGGGTGGCATACGGTTCTCGGCAGTTCGACTCCGTCTTCGATGGAGATGCGAGTGGACGCGATCCAGCTCTATCAACCTTCGGGGAGCGGCTACTCGATCACGGGCGCCAACATCAGCCCCTCGGCATCGACCTCTCCACCTCAGGTCAGTCCCCCGGTGACATCGCCTCCGGTGATCGCTCCGCCGGCGACCTCCCCCGACAACACACAGGATACGGCTTCATCCGGAAACGGATCGGACGGTGCGACAACAGCGCCGCCAACCACATCTCCAGGGATCCCCTCGGTCTACAGGCCCGTTCTGACGGTGGATGACAATTCGCTGTCGGTGAACAGAAACGGCACGGTCGATCTGGGGCTGAATGTTCGGACGCCAGATCCAAACGACGCCGTGACCGTGAACATCCAGGGACTGTCGCGATACACGACGATCACCAACAATCTGGACGATCAGGTTTTCAGGGGAGACAATGTGACGTTGTCCGCCGCGCAAGTCGAAAGCGGATTGACGCTGCATTCCGCCTATCGGGGTTGGGGGCAACCCGTGACATCGTTGTCCGCGACGGCAACAGCCACGGATCCCTTGACGGGCGCCAGCGCGACCTCAGCGACGCAGACCCTCACCGTGGCGAACTCCAGTGCCGGATATGGCCGCTTCTCGTCGTACCAGGCTGATCGCAGCTTCTCGTTGCTGAATCAATATCTGGCCGGCGGTCGAAACTCGGGCCAATCGGATAACGGGCAGATCACCACGGCTGTGTCGAGAGCTTCGAACTATCTGAGTGAAGCCTACTTTACCCGACCTCAGCACTAGCCGGCAACGTGCACAGGTGATCGGCTTTCGCCGGTCGCCTGCGCACACACAGATCTGGGTGCGTCGCCTTGATTACCGCTCCTTGCATAGTTTCGCGTATTCGTGGAGAGCCGATTTAGAATGGCAATGCAGAATGACAATGCTCAGACGGAGGATGCCGGGCTCCTCGCCTTGTGGCTGTTTCTGCGCCTTCAGGGCGTGAATGCCGCGCTCGATCAGATCCGCGAGCGTTGCGGGACACCGACGGTGGGCATTCGCGCGATGCTCCGCTGCGCCAAGCAGCTCGGGATCGCCGTCGGTTCGCGAACGACGCATTGGACGCAGTTGGTCGGCATGCGACTGCCGGGGATCGCGTCATTGCGCGACGGGAGCTTTCTTCTGCTCGGTCGCGCAGACGATAACGGCGCGTTGGTTCTGTATCCCTCTTCGCCGCAACCCAAGTTGATCACCCGCGCCGAATTCGAAGCGATCTGGGATGGCCGCGTGGTGTCCGCCGGATCGATGGGCTTCACGCAGCGCGCGCGTCACTTCGTCGACGATGTGCTTCTCCGTGGACGAAAATTGGTAGAGCAGATTCGCGGTGTCATTCCCACGCACATTCCGGGACAACGTGCCGGACTTGAAGGCATACGCCACGCGTTTGTTCCGGTCGTGACTTTCGTCCGCGAACTACCGCAACGCCTGCACGGGATCTGGCAGGGCAAAACTTCGGCTGCCGTTCCAGAAACAGCTCCCCAGAATGCCGACGATTCCGGCCTGCCGGCTCTCGTCACCCTGCTACGGTGCCACGGCATCGCCACCGATCCGGAACAAGTCCGGCACCAGCTTGGAGTCACGCGGGTGGACGTGACCAGCATGCTGCGCTGTGCGAAGGATTTCGGCCTCAAGGCCAGAATACAGAAAACCAACTGGGATCGGCTCGCCGTCACGCCGCTGCCGGGGATTGCCGTGCTGCGCGATGGCCGTTTCCTGATCCTCGGCAAGGTGATCGACGACAAGCTCCTCGTGCAATGGCCGATGGTACCGCGGCCGGAAACGATCACGCGGGCCGAACTCGAAGCCATTTGGGACGGCAACGTCGTGCTGATGGCACGCCGTGCGTCGCTGACAGACCTTTCGCAGCGTTTCGACATCACCTGGTTTCTCGGTGCGATCCATAAGTACCGGCGCCTGCTGGGAGAGGTTCTGGCTGCGTCGTTCTTCCTTCAGGTTTTCGGGGTCATCTCGCCGCTGTTTTTTCAGGTGGTCATCGACAAAGTGCTCGTGCATCAAAGCATGAGTACGCTCGATGTGCTGGTGATCGGCCTTGTCGCCCTCACCCTGTTCGAGGCCGTTCTCGGCACACTGCGCGTCTACGTGTTCGCTCACACCACCAACCGCATCGATGTCGAACTCGGCGCGCGCTTGTTCAAGCATTTGATGGCACTACCGATCGCCTATTTTCAGGCCAGGCGCGTCGGCGATTCCGTCGCGCGTGTCCGCGAGCTGGAAAACATCCGCCAGTTTCTGACCAGTTCGGCGCTAACGCTGGTGATAGATTTCCTGTTCACCTTCGTCTTTCTGGCGGTGATGTTCTATTACTCGACATGGTTGACCTTCGTGGTTCTGGCATCCTTTCCGTTCTATATCGGGATTTCAGCCGGCGCCGCACCGCTCTTCCGCCGCCGCCTTGACGAGAAATTCAATCGTGGCGCGGAGAACCAGGCCTTTCTCGTCGAGAGCGTAACGGGTGTCGAAACGCTCAAGGCCATGGCGGTCGAACCGCAAATGCAGCGTCGCTGGGAAGAACAGCTTGCCGCCTACGTCACCGCGAGCTTCCGCGTTCTGAGCCTGAACAACACCGCAAGTCAAGCGGTCCAGACCGTCAACAAGCTGGTCATCGCTGCCACACTCTATTTCGGCGCCAAACTCGTCATCAATGGCGAGATGACCGTTGGCGAGCTGGTCGCCTTCAATATGCTGGCTGCACGCGTCAGCATGCCAGTGCTGCGGCTTGCGCAACTTTGGCAGGACTTCCACCAGGCGCGCCTTTCGATCGACCGGCTCGGCGACATTCTCAACACGATTCCCGAGCCGAGCTTCAGTCCCGGCCGCGCCGCGCTTCCGGCGATCCGTGGGCAGATCACATTCGAGCATGTGAGCTTCCGTTACCGCATCGACGGCCCGGAAGTGCTGCACGATGTCTCCTTCAGCGTTCAGCCCGGGCAAGTTGTCGGCGTAGTTGGCTCGTCCGGCTCCGGCAAGAGCACCATCGCGAAACTGATCCAGCGCCTCTACGTGCCGGAGAGCGGACGCGTCCTGATCGATGGCGTCGATCTCGCCATGGTCGATCTCGCCTGGCTGCGACGGCAAACCGGCGTGGTGCTGCAGGAGAATGTGCTATTCAACAGCTCCATCCGGGAGAACATCGCGCTCTCGGATCCGACAGTGCCCATGGAGCGCATCATCGCCGCGGCCGAACTTGCGGGCGCGCACGACTTCATCCTGGAACTGCCTGAGGGTTACGACACCGTCGTCGGCGAGCGCGGCAGCAGCCTTTCCGGAGGACAGCGGCAGCGCATCGCGATCGCGCGCGCGCTGATGACCGACCCGCGCATTCTCATTCTTGACGAAGCCACCAGCGCGCTCGACTACGAAAGCGAACGCGCCATCCAGCAGAACATGAAGCGAATTGCCGCCGGACGAACGGTGTTCGTCGTGGCGCATCGTCTCTCAACGGTCCGGCAGGCCGATCGCATCATTACCATCGAGCGGGGACGCATCGTCGAGGATGGCCATCACGACGAACTGATCCGTTCGAACGGGCGTTACGCAAAACTGCATTACCTGCAAGCAGGCATCCATGATCCCCGCTAACAAGAACGTCATCGCCTTTCCGAAAGCCGAGATCCGTCGCCGCGAGGCCGAAATCGCATTTCTGCCGGCGGCGCTGGAGATCACGGAGTCGCCCCCCTCCCCGGTTGGCCGCGCGATCGGGGCCAGCATCATCGCCATCTTCTGCGTGGCCTTGGCATGGGCTTCGCTCGGCAGCGTGGATATCGTCGCAACCGCGCCGGGCAAGATCGTGCCCGGCGGACGAACCAAACTGATCCAGCCATTCGAGACCGGTGTGGTGCGCGCCGTGCATGTGCGGGACGGTCAGACCGTCAAGGCCGGCGACGCACTGATCGAACTCGACCCCACGATGACGGAAGCCGACCGCGAGCGCCAGAAGAACGATCTTGTTGGCGCCGAACTGGAAGCCGCGAGGTTGCGCGCGGCACTCGCGGACGATCCGCTTGCCGCCTTCCGTCCGCCTTCGAGCGCGAGCACCGCACAGATCGAAACGCAGCGCCAGCTTCTGATCAACGAACGCGCCGAGCAGAACGCCAAGGTTTTGGCGATCGGGCGTCAGCTCAGTCAGAAAGAGGCCGAACGGGCCACCATCTCCGCCAACGTCGCCAAGATACAGGCCACCATTCCGGTGCTGCGCGAACGCGTCGATATTCACAAAACGCTGCTCGACAAGGGGCTGGCCTCAAGGGTGGTCTATCTCACCGAATTGCAGGATCTGGTCGGCCTCCAGCAAGAGGTCAATGTTCAGCAGAGCAGATTACACGAAGCCGACGCCGCGATCGCCATCCTGAAAGAGACCAACGAGAAGACGGTCGCGGAGTATCGGCGCACGGTCTATGACGCGCTGTCAAAAGCGGAGCAGAAATCGGCCAGTCTGGCGCAGGATGTGATCAAGGCCGACCGGCGGACCAAGCTGCAACGTCTGACCGCGCCGGTCGATGGCGTCGTGCAACAGCTTGCGGTTCACACGGTCGGAGGCGTCGTCACGCCAGCGCAGGTGCTCGCCGTGGTGGTTCCATCCATGGCTCCGCTCGAAATCGAAGCCACGGTGTCCAATCGCGATATCGGGTTTGTTCATGCCGGTCAGAAAGTGGAGATCAAGGTTGATACCTTCAACTTCACGCGCTATGGGCTTCTTCATGGCGAGGTGCTGAGCCTGTCATCCGACGCCATTACGCGCGACCGGCAATCTGCACCAAACGGCAGGGGCACCGGCTCGGCCTCCACCAGTGAGCCACGCGGTCAGGAACTGGAATACGCCGCACGCATCTCGCTGGACCGCACGGACATGCAGGTGGACGAGAAACTCGTCAAACTTGGACCCGGCATGGCCGTGACGGTCGAAATCAAGACGGGCTCGCGCAAAATCATCAGTTACCTGCTCTCGCCGCTGGCAAAGTACCGACGTGACGCCTTGCGCGAGCGATAACTGAAGTTCAACCGGACGCGGTTGACTGCCTGACGCTTCACGTCCGGGATGTCGCGTGAAGCGTCAATGCCGCTGACCAATCGTCGCGCGGCTACCACGTTGCACGTTACCTTTATGACGCTCCGATCCGCTTGATGGTTGAAACCAGGGCGATGGAGTCGGACAACGGCTCGCTCGCATCGACAACCGGAACAAGGGAGTTGCTGTTGGCCGGTTGCGTCAGCAGGGCATTGTTCAATCCCCAGATCGCGGCCTGCGTCCGGTTCTGAACCCGAATCTTACGCAGGATCGCCTTGACGTGGACCTTCACGGTCGCCTCGGCGATATCGATTTTCCGCGCAATATTCTTGTTGGAGTTGCCTTCGATCAGGCAGCGCAAGATCGCCAGTTCACGCGGAGAAAGCTGCGGTGTAACCACATCTTCTGTCGCAACGAAGATTGTCCGCTCATCCTCGCGTGGCGGTGCCACCTTGCGTCGTTGATCGTCCTTGGCGACCACGGCTGACGACAGGAACGATGGTGGGAAAACTGTTTCACCCATCATCACCAGTTCGATGGATTTAACGAACGCATTACAGGACATGGCGCTGATAAAATAGCCAGTCGCGCCAGCCTGAAACGCCAGATCGGGCTCCGCCGACCTGTAATGATCCGCGATCACGGCAATGCGACCGCTTGGGTGCTGTTCCTTCACCAGTCCGATTTGTTCGGTGGCGAGATCGAAATCATCGCTGGTATGAACAATCAGGAACAGCAATCGTTGCGTCCGGGCAACATTCGAAAGTTCATCGAGACACGCGGCCGACGCCAGAACGCGGAAATTCTCCGCACGCAGGATTCGTACAATGCCTTCTCGAATAAGGACGCTTCTCCCGATAATGATCGTTCCAAAAGACTCGTGCCTCCTCATTAGACCCTCCTGGTCAATAGGCAAAAGACAGTTTTGAAAAGCGGCTGCGATCCCAATCGGGAGCCGCCTTGGAACAAAAGTGGTCGGTGACTGAGTTGTGTGTATTGTTGTTTTAGACGAACATTCGCCCCCAAGGTTCATCCGACACATCCGGCAAACCCAGGTTCCGCACTTTCAAATGCGACATCTTTTTCGGATTGCGTGGGAGTCCGTTTCAAGTTCCCGAGGCAATACTTGGAGGCGAGATTTTGCACTGGAGGGGAATGCCAAGTGCGATGGGAAAAGGGATCCAGTACGCCATTGAAGAGAACTCATCTGAAATTCTCGCTTAACTAGAACGCGACGCTACGAAACCGCCATCATCTTGCTTGATGGTGGCCGCAATATGCTCTCCATTTACCGAAGTTACTGTTCAATATTGCTCACATTCCGTTGTGTTCCAGTCCCGTGAGATTGGCCGGGGGCAAGATCGCTCTATCGCCTATCGAGATTTGTGGCGACAATTCAACTGGAAGTTTGGGCTCGTTTGAGAGTCAGCGTGATCGACATACCACCCTCGGGACAGCACGCGACATTTCACCGCTCTCGATCACGTCCGTTCAACTCTGCTCACAGATCGATTATCGAATGCCGATTGCGTGCATCGATGCGATAGCTCAACCGACTTTCGAAAAGCGGGCTTGCGAAAAGCGATCGGCTTAAGGGCAGGATCGTACCTTCGGTCGCACTGCAACTTCAGTGATCGCGAACAGAAGCCCTATCCTGAAAAACTGAGGCCGCAGTTCCGAACGCGCTTTCCACGGCGGGTATAGATGTCACCCGGCGAAAGCAGGCTATTCCCTAATTGTCGATCTCGGACTTGTCATGCAGCATGGCATCCAGCAACGAGCCATGAACCTTGATGGTTCCATTGTAGCTGATGAAACCAAGCTTGCGAAACTTGTTCATGAAGAAGCTCACCCGAGACCTGGTCGAACCGATCATTTCGGCCAGTGTCTCCTGGCTGATCTCAATATCGATGGATTGCGGACCGGAATCCTTGCCAAAATTCGCAAGCAACAACAGCAGGCGCGCCAGACGCTTCTCGCTCGAATTGAAAAGTTGATCGATGAGATCTTCCTCGATCCGGCTGTTGCGCGACAGCAGATACATGATGAACAACTGAGAGAACTTCGGCTCCACTTCGAGCATCGTCAGCATCGCTTCCTTTGCGATTCTGGTAACGATGCAACTCTCGAGCGCTACCGTCGTGGCAACGCGAAGCGGCCGGCCGTTCAGACACCCCTCGCCGAAGAACTGGCCCGATTCCAGAACGCCGACGATGGCTTCCTTTCCCCCTTCGGAAACGACCGTGAGCTTTATCTTTCCTTTCTGAATATAGAACACTGAGTCCGCGGGATCGCCCTGCGCGAACACGATCTGGCCTTTACTGAATTTGGAAATGGACTTGCCTGTCCCGACTTTTGCGAGGAAGGCGTTCGGATCAAACAGGTTCTTTGCCGATCTCATCAAGACGATGTCCTCGCCTATCGAGCGTGAAACCCTCAATCACACCATAAGAGTAGTATGGAAAATTTGAGTGAAGGTTCATTGACGCCAAGACAAACTTGTTTCCTGGATCAATACAGTCAGCATTCATCGACGCGCGGACCAGCACTGCGACAATTTGTGCCAACGATAAAAAACGATTCCACGCGGGATGGCGGCGCGACGCGCAAATGCTGGCGCGCCTGACCGTTTCCTACTTGCTCTTTTCCATCTTGATGACGGTGATGCCGGCCGCTGCCCGTTCGGCTCGGAACCGCACCTTGTCGCCAACCTTGACCTGCTTGAGCATCGCCGGATCCTGAACCCGGAACACCATCGTCATGCCCTCGTCCATGTCGAGGCTTTTGATCGGACCGTGCTTCAAGGTGATCTTTCCGGCGGGCTCGTCGATCTTCCTGACCTCGCCCTTTGTCATCTCCGCCCGCGCAATTGTGCTTCCAGCTCCCAGAAGAAGCGTGAGCGACAGCGTGGTGACGGCAAGCTGATGAGATTTCATGTTCGTGCCTTTCTTTCAATATCGAGTGGAATGCATTCGATCGCCGCTATCAGTGCTTCATATGCATGCCTTTCATCGGTCTGATTGCTTTCATCCCTTCCAGATCGTCCTTGGGTTGCGAGCCCCGCGCGCGCGGCGCGCTTTGCGACGGCGTTGCGATCTCGTAAGCGACCGTGCCTTGCGGGTGCTTGTAGGCGCCCGGATCGGAATAGTCGTCGTGCGCCATGCCTTCGCGGATCTTCATCACCGTGAACATGCCGCCCATCTCGATCGGCCCAAACTGTCCCGTGCCCGTCATCATCGGAAGCGTGTTGTCGGGTGCCGGCATCTCCATGTCGCCCATCGCCATTCCGGTCTCCCCCATCACCATGGCGTCGGGCGCGAGTTTACCGATCGCTCTCGCCAGATCCTTCCGCGACACGCCGATCAGGTTGCGCACGTCGTGCCCCATGGCGTTCATGGTGTGGTGCGACTTGTGGCAGTGGAATGCCCAGTCGCCGGGATTGTCGGCGACAAAATCGAACGCGCGCACCGCCCCGACAGGCACGTCGGTCGTCGTCTCCGGCCATTGCGCGGTTTCCGGAACCCAGCCGCCGTCGGTGCAGCTCACAACGAACTTGTGGCCATGCAGATGGATCGGATGGTTGGTCATCGTGAGATTACCGATCCGCACGCGCACCTTGTCGCCGAGACGAACGGGAAGCACATCGATCCCCGGAAACACGCGGCTGTTCCAGGTCCACATGTTGAAGTCGGTCATCTCGTTGACCTTGGGCAGATAGGTGCCCGGGTCGATCAGGTATGAGCTCATGATGAAGACGAAATCCCGGTCGACCGGCCGGAATGACGGATCGCGCGGATGCACGACGAACATGCCCATCATGCCCATCGCCATCTGCACCATTTCGTCGGAGTGCGGATGGTACATAAACGTACCACTGTGCTTTAGTTCGAACTCGTAGACGAAGGTCTTGCCCGGCGGGATGTGCGGCTGCGTCAACCCGCCGACGCCATCCATGCCGCTTGGCAAGATCATGCCGTGCCAATGTACAGTCGTATGTTCGGGCAGCTTGTTGGTGACAAAGATGCGCACCTTGTCGCCTTCGACGGCTTCGATCGTCGGCCCCGGCGCCTGACCGTTGTAACCCCAAAGATTGGCTTTCATGCCGGGCGCAAACTCGCGGACGACTGGCTCGGCGACGAGATGAAATTCCTTCCAGTCGCCATTCATCCGCCATGGCAACGACCAGCCGTTGAGCGTGACGACCGGTCGATAATCCGGACCACTGGTCGGATGCAGCGGCGGCTGCATCGTTACCTTATCCATGATCGGCGCTTCCGGAATATTCGCCGCCTGTACGCGGCCGCTGACGGCGCTGGCGCCGACCAGCGCCGCCGTTCCCAGAAATCCTCTTCGCGATAGCATGTCACCCTCCCTCAATGGCCAGCGCCGCCGCCTGCCTGGGCGGTCGTCGGGCGGGACTCCGTTGGTGTTTCTCCCGAACCGCCGCCGTTGACAGCGGTCTTCAGGTCGGACTTGGCGAGCCAGAAGCTCCGTTTCGCTTCGATCGCGGCGCGCATTGACGCAATCCGCTGGCGGGCCTCGACCAGCAGCGCGAACACATCGACCTGCATGCTGGAGAAACGCAGTTGCATCTCCTCGGTGATGATCTTCCGGAGCGGCAGAACCTCGCGCTCGTATTGGCGGGCAATGTCGTAGGTCGAGCGATACGTTCGATACGCATCGCGCGCTTCGGAGCGGACGTTGACCGCCTTCTCGGTCAGGCGATTGAATGCCTGATTGTAGATTTCGGTCGCTTGCCGCATCCGGACCTCGCCGCCGTCGAAGATCGGAATCTGGAACTGGATGTCGAAGCCGCGTTCACGAAATCGCGGACCGTCGCTCTCTCTGGTGGTTTTCGCGATCCCCGCCACATCGAGCAGCGTGACGAAGCGCGTCGCTTCCGTGAGATTGAGAGACTTCGCCAACGCCTCCAGTTCCATTCGCGCAATCTGCAGGTCGATCCGATGGGTCACGGCATCGACCTCGATCCCCGGCAGCGACTGCGGCCGTTTGGGCAACACGGGCAACCGTGTCGGCGTCCGGAATCCGAGATCGCCGTCCCAAAGGCCCATCAGTCGCGCAAGGCGCTCGCGCGAACTGGTCGCGTCCTGACGCGCCGAGGCCAGATCGGCTGTCGTTTCCGCATAGAAAACCTGCTCGCGGGCTTGATCGAGTTTGTTGAGCGAGCCGGTTTCACCGAGCTTCGTAGCCAACTTCGCCGTCGCCTCAGCCGTTGACTTCGCGTCCGTCAGAAGCCCGACCATTTCGTTGGCGGCAACGGCGCGGTAGTAAGATCGCCGCACATCGGACGCGAGCCTCAGCGTCTCAAGGCCTGCCCGCAGTTGCGCCTGATGAAAGCGTTTCCGCGCGATCTCGGAGCGGAATGGCAATGTCGCCAGAGCAAGAATGTCGCCGACGACCTGACGCTCGATCTCGACCGCGCCGCCACCCGCGATTCTCGATATCGAAAAGGTTGGATTAGGCGGCAGGCTTTCCTGCACGAGATCGGTTTCGGCCAGCGCCAGTTCGTTGTAAGCGGCCTGCAAGCCGCGATTGTTGAGCAATGCAACCTGGACGGCCGTGTCGACATTCAACGTTCTGTGCAACAGACGCTTGACGGCGTCGTCCGTGCGTTGCGCGTCCTCCACGGAGCGGATCGCAGCGACGTCCTTCCTGATGGCCGTGTCGGTGATATCGGCGACGACGCCCATTCCCCGATCCGGAGAAAAAGTCGCACAGCCCGAAAGAAAAAGGGAAACGGTAAGCACCAGCGCCGAACGCTTGTGCCGGCGAAGGCTCCGATGCGGCGGCACGCCACGAAAACATGTCATGACGTGCTCCTAGTGCTGGTGTCCGGATTTCGGTGACGGCGTGACGCGCTGGTTCCGCTCCTTCCATCCGGCAGGCAGCGTCGGGCGCAGGCTGCTGTAAGGCGCAACGGTCGATCGATAGCCGACGCCGGCAACCTTCGCCGCGGGATCGGCCGGGTCCGCACCGACGAGCGGTGCCAGCGGTGCCGCGCAACCGCCCAAGGTCATGGCCGCGGCGGCCATTCCCACAAACGTCACAAGTCGTTTTTCGAATATTCCACGCGCCGCCGAACCGACGGCGGCGACAATCGCCCCAATCTGCGCTGACATAAAAATCCCCTGAACTGACGATGAACCATAGGCGCGCGTGCCCTCATCGGGCGCGACGCCACGTCATTTCGATCGTGTCAGGAAATGGGGGGGCGATAGAGACGCGGGGGAGCGTTATCCCGGAGCGTCCGGAAGGTCTCGGACATCCGGACGGCCTTCGGCGCGGATGGCTTTGTAACACTGACATCTATCGCGGGAAGCGCGGTCACGCACATCAAGCCGCAGCACTTTCCATCCGACATATGCGGTGCTTTTGCCGGACTGGCGTCACTTTTCAGCGCAATCGGCTTCGCATCGTGATCCGCGTGGGCTTGGACGCCGGAATGATGATGGGCATGTCCGTCCTCATGGACATGCATGGCGCTCTCATGATGGACGTGGACCATCCCGGAGGCATGATCCGGGGTCAGACAATGAGGCGTCGCCTGACTGCCCGGCAAGGCGAAGGACAGCGTCGGCGCCAGCACGCAAAACAGATAAGCCAGGGCAACGAACCACCCTGCTCTCCGCCGCTTTGTTCTGGTAAGCCGTGCCAACATCAATGCGTCAACGCTTCCGATCCATGGTTCCGAGATTCATAAATCATAGAGGCGAATTCTGGCGCCGCCAAGTCGATAACGCCAATGCGCCGACACATAAAGAGCGAGAAGAACGAGCCGATCCCCGGTCAGCCGGGCGCGCCGGTCAGAACTGCACCGTCACGCGCAGTCGCGGGCCGTGGGTATCCATGTCGCAACGAAGGTGCGGCCAATGGGCGAACGTGTCATGTCAACCCGAGAACTGACATATCGCTTGCGCCACCGACATCGCGTCAGCTCCAAATCAGAGAGATGCGAATCCGCTCTCCAGTCTCCAAGCTGTCGCCAAAGCGGCCGTTCACCTTTCAATTGACGGAAAAGTGGCCGTGCAGTTCACGCCAGCGGGCATTTCGTGCGTTGGATTGGGCAATAGGAGGCGAACCCCAAACGTGTCGCTGGCAGCGTCCAGTACCTTGTCGATGACGGACACGGTGGCGGTATAGACGGCCCCCGCCGGCTGACTTGGACGAATCTCAGCTTTCATGCCCACCTTGATCAAGGGAAAGCCAACTATCGGCAAGTGAACTTCAACGCGGAGAGGATCGATCTGGGCAATCTTCATGATCTTGGCCTGCTCAAAGACATTCTCTCCCGGCGCCATGATGCGCTTGGTGACATAACCATTGATCGGACTGACGATCGTACGCTGGGCCAGAAGAGCAGCTGCGCGCTTCATCTCGAGGATCGCAAACTCCCGATCGGTTTCCGCTTGGCGAAGCTGTAGGACAGCCTGCTGTTGTTCGCTCAAGGCCTTTTCAAGCTGGGCGGTGGCGGCGACTTGCTTGTTATGCAACTCTGTCACGCGAGAAGCTTCTTTTTTCAGCAGGTCCGCGCGCTCCCGACCGAGATCGATGATTGTAGTCGATTCCGCGCGAGCCTTCGCTAGATTCAAGGATGCCTGCTCAAGATCGGAGCGAAGCCGTGCGACAACCATGCCTTTCGTCACGCGACTGCCCTGATCTACCAGCAACTCCTCCAGAATGCCGTTCACCGGGCTGCCGAGTTCAGTCGCGATAAACGGCTCGACGATGCAATCGTGTGGCTTGCCCAGAATAGAGGAAGGGTCCGCGGCATGGGCCGGCACGACGAGCACGGCCGCCAGTATTATGGTGACGATTGCGACCTTTGGCATAATCCCCCCTATTCCCCTCGCCCGCTGAATGCGAGCAGGTCCTGAAGACTGTCATCGCTGTGTAGCAGGCGCTTGCGGATTCCGCCGTGGCGACGCTCGGTGGCTCGCTGGGCCAAACTGAAGAGCATCCGGGCGAACCAGTCGGGCAAATGTGCACGACGCGTTGACCATCTATCGAGCAGCCAGCCGAAGACACCACGCACCAGTTCGTCATCGAGGCTGACCATAGCCTGCCCTTCGCCGGGATCCCCCTGGCGGCCGCTACGGCCGAAGAGCTGACGGTCAATGCGGCCGGCCTCATGACGTTCGGATGCGATGACAAACAACCCACCGGTTTGGGCGACGCCCGGAGCAAGGCTGATGTCAGTTCCACGCCCGGCCATATTCGTAGCCACCGTCACCCGGCCGGGCTGTCCCGCTTGCGCCACGATCTCGGCTTCGGCCCGGTTCTGTCGTGCATTGAGCACGTTGTGCTTGATACCGGCTTTGTCGAGCAGCTGAGAAATGTGCTCGCTATCCGCCACCGATCGCGTGCCGACAAGGATCGGACGATCGGCTGTGTGAAGTTGCGCGACCCGATCCGCAATCGCCCGCCACTTCGCCTGGGACGTTGGGTAGATAAGGTCGCCGTGTATCGTTCGCCGCTGGGGCCGGTTGGTTGGAATGCGGACAGTATCCAATCGATAGACCGCCCACAATTCACCTGCGACCTCCCGTGCGGTGCCGGTCATCCCCGCCAGCTTCAGATAACGCCTAAAGAAACGCTGGTAGCTGATGCGCGCGAGGGTCTCCTGCCGACCGGAAATATCCAACCCCTCTTTCGCCTCGACCATCTGGTGCAAGCCGCGCTCCCATGAGCGATCGGCCATCACTCGTCCCGTATACTCATCGACGATGCGGACACGCTCCTCTTCGACAATATAATGTTTGTCGCGCGTATAGAGATGCACGGCGGCCAGCGCCTGACGCATGATGTCCTCGCGATGGCCCGGGGCACTCCACACCCCTCCGTAACGGTTCGTGAGGCGCTTGGCATGCACACGACCGAGATCGGTCAGATCAATGCGTCGTTCGTTTTCCCTGACCAAATAATCTCGGCCAGCATGCATTCGCCGGGCTGCGTCCAGCGCCTGGCGGTAGACCCGCTCTTGATCGTCTGCACCGCGGCCTCCCGAGATAATCAGTGGTGTGCGCGCTTCGTCGACGAGCACGCTATCGGCTTCGTCGACAATCGCGAAGCACAGGCCGCGCATTACGAGTCGCGCCGCACGCGGGTCTGCGCGGTGCAATCCCTCGATCTTGAGGTGAAGAGCCCGACTTTCCTGCTGCAGCAGGATACGATCCTTCAGATAGTCGAAAACCACCTGCTTGTTCGTGCAATAGGTGATCGAACAACCGTATGCATGTCGCCGGTCGGGCGCGCTCATTCCCTCCAGGATCGTTCCAACACTGAGGCCTAACGCGTCATAGAGCGGCTTCATCCAGGCGGCGTCCCGCGCGGCGAGGAAGTCGTTAACCGTGATGATGTGAACCGGAATGCCCGCGAGCGCAGCCGTCGCCGCGGGTAGCGTTGCGGTGAGCGTTTTCCCTTCACCCGTCTCCATCTCTGCGACTTTGCCACGCATCATCGCCCAGCCGCCAAGCAACTGAACGTCGAAATGGCGCATCCCAAGCTTACGGCCTGCCATTTCCCGGATCAGGGCGAAAGCCCTGGCTACCAGATCGGATCGCAAACCATTGCGGTGCAAATCGCGACGCAGCACGGCCACGGCCTCATCAAGTTCTTTCGGCGCAAGCGATTCGAGATCGGCGGATGCCCGGGCGACCTGACGCAGAAAGCCCCGATCAAGGCTGTGACCGCCAAAATGTTGAAAAAAGGCGCCGCACATGGCGCTGGCGGTGCGGTCCAGCCAGCTTTCCCGCTCTTCCTCCCGCTCGGGATAAGCGCCTGCGGCGATGCCGGGCCGAAGTAACACCGCTTCAGACATCGAACAACCTCAGGAAGACTTGACGGATCAAGCGATAGACCTGAAAGCCGATCGGCTCGGTGCCATGATCAAAGCGAACCTTGACGCGCTGGCCGATGAACGCGCGGTCGTCAACAGCCGGAAGTGCGATCTCGTATTCGAAATAGCGATCGAGAGCCGTAACGCCTTTGCTGTCGCGCGGATCGATAGAGATGTTGCCTCCACCCATCGTACCGAGGGCCGGTGTGGGGAGCGCCTTTAATCCCTCCGGCACTTCGCGGACAATACTTGCTGTGGCGGACTTTCCTTCCCAATGGACGGGAAACACGTCAACACCAAGCGTGCGCTCACGCACGAGAGCGATATCGTTCTGGTCGACCATTGTGCGAGCCGTCAGGCGATCGCTGGCGTCGATCACGAAACCGACCAACTGGCCCTTCTTGACGAAGCGCCCGGGCATATCCTCTTCAACCGGCGCCACGAACATACCTGCGCGAGGACTGTTGATGACAAGCTCTCGCTGACGCTCGCGGCCACGATCCAGATCGGACCTTACGCCTTTGATCTCCTCCGACAGCACTGCGGCTTCGGCTTGGTCAACCACGCGGGTCGCCGTGTACTGGCGGAGCAGACCGCGAAGCTGAGCCTCCAGCACCGCCACACGCGCATCGAGGAACGGATCATACGCCTTGATCAGCGGCTGCCCCGCCTCGACCTGAGAGCCGTCAGCGACGAGAAGTCGTTCAATGAATCCGTCCGTCCCGGCTCTAACTTGCGAGCGCTCCGAAGGCCACGTGATCCCCTCTGCCACGGTGCGCAATGGGAACGGTATGACGAAAAAAATCAGCCCGGCCAAACCAACGGCTAACGCGGTGACCGCGATCGCACGGCGCCGATTGCGCTGCAAGCGGGGACTCGATGAAAGAAAAGATAAGGATTTGCCTACCGGAATAATCAACTGAGTCACACCAGCCCATATCAGAAGAAGCACACCGATGATGAAAAAACGCGACCCCAGCGAGATCATGATCGCGATGGAAATAAACAGGCGATAGAAGAATGAAGCGATGCCATAAAACACAAACCACACGCGCGCCCGTCGATCCGTCTCCGGAAAACTCGCTTCGCGCGAACCGAAGGCATAGCGCTCGACGAGGTAGCCCAAATAGCGGATCGCACGTTGACTGAGATTGGGTAATTCGATCGCGTCCGCCAGCACATAATAGCCATCGAAGCGCAACAGCGGGTTGCCGTTGAACAGAACAGTGGAGACGCCGCCGATCAGAATAATATTGTAGGCAACGGCATGAACGGGCCCGATCGTGGCATTTGCGAAGACGAAAACCGCCACGGCCGCAAGCAGCATTTCAACCCCGATGCCGATCGCGCCGACCACCATGCGTTGCCGTTTGTCCGGGAAGCTCGATGCGGCAGAGGCATCGACATAGGGCACCGGCACGAAGACAAGAAACATCACGCCGACTTCGTGCACCTCGCCGCCATAAATCTTGGTCGCATAGGCGTGACCGAGTTCGTGAATGGCTTTGACGATGGGGTAGACAAACCACAGCAAGAGAAGGTTCTGCGGCGCCAAGACGCGATCGATCACGTTCTCGGACAAGGCCGACCAGTTGAGTCCTGCCAGCACCAAACCTGCTGCAACCACTGAAAGCCAGATCAAGGCTCCCAGTCGGCCAAACAACGGGCGGACAAGAAAAGCCGTGCGCTCAAGGAAAGAATCGGGATCGAAGAGCGGAATTCGGATGGCGAGCGGCGTCCACAGGCGCTGGCGCCATGTTTGCAGCCGTTGACGCTGAAAGCGACGAAAGAGCTCGCGCGTGTCCGGTGGAACGTCGCAGATCAGCGCATCCGCCGCATGGAGCTGTCCGAGAAGCCTGACGACGTCATCCTGTGTCGGTGCGTCGTTGCCGGTGCGTTCGTTGCAAAGATCCCAGATATTATGAACGGTCCGCGTTCCGTCCATCAAACCGATAAATGCATAGGCGGCGGGAGTCAGCCGGTGCGCGCGGCCCGACGAATGATCCTGTAGGATAAACCAGATCGCATCGCGGTAGCTGTGCCTGTGAATCTCCACATGAGCTCTTAGGCGCGGCTTCAAACCCGCCACGCGATACCAAGAGGGAGAAAACAGTGTTCCAGACATGGCGTGATCTCACGGCCACCATGACCAGATGAACATCCGCAGCCAATGCACCACCTTGTGCGACCAGATCCATGCGAGCCGGCGCTCATCAATCGTGATCTTGGCAATGCCTTGCATGCCGGGCCGAAGGACATCGGTATCGTCCCCCGTCGGCCGCGCCTCGACGCGATAAAAATTACGGCCTTCCTGAGCTGTGGATACCGGTGTGATTTTCTCAACCCGAAAAGGAAAGCCACGATCCGCCATCGAGCTCAGAACCAGTTCACCCGACTGTCCCGTTGCAACCTCGACAATGTCGCGCTCATCCACTTTGAGCACGATGCGGTATTGTTTCAGGGGAGCGACTTCAAACAGGGTATTGCCGCGTTCGACCGGAGCGCCAAGCTGCTGACTGAGATCTCCGGAGACGACGACGCCGTCGAAGGGAGCTGTAATGCGCAAGCGGGAGATTTGCTCGTCCAGCAGCGTTAGTTGCGCTTCAGCCTGCTCGACCTGGGTGCGGAGCACCTGCGCCTTGGCCAGTTCCTGCTTGGCAAGTGCCTCACTATATTCGCGCTGCTGTTTCGCCCGCTGCGTCGCCCACTTCAGACGTTCGAGCCGAAGGTCGCGGTCATCGAGCGTGGCCATGACCTGACCCGCCTTCACGATGTCGCCAGCCCGCGACGGCGCTTCCGAAAGATATCCCGCGACAGGAGCCGCCAGCGCACGTTGGATCGTGCCTTCGAGGCTGCCATCCGCCGTCACCCTGTAATCGCCCTTGGCAAATAACAGGAACGCCGCGACGGCGACCGCCGCGACAGCCGAGAGCTTAAAGGCGACATGGCGCGGGCCGAACAGGCGAACAGCAATGTCTGTTATGCTGTCCAGCGCCTTCCACCCAATCCAGCGATCCTCCTTGCGCTTCAGTTCCAGTACCGGCCCGAGCAAGACTCCAATATGTTCGCAAAGCTGAATAGTCGGGGGATCGAACGGCTTGTCTGCGGGGCGCTCCAGCGTAATCGCGCCCAGCACGCGATTGTTTTCGGCCAGTGGGACCGTGCAGATCGTGTTCTGACCATGCTCGCGCAATAACGTTTGATGGGCGCGTACGACATAGTCCTGCCCTTCCAATGCCGGGATCACGATCATTGTCTGCTGATCGATTGACTCGTCCATCGCCGCCTCGATGGCGCGAATGAGATTCGCTCTCTTGCCAAAGACGGCGCTGTTGGAGAGCGCCGCGAGCTTGACGTGGGCACCCTTCCGGAATCCGATACTGACGCGCTCGCAACCGAAAACGCCAGCGAGCTCCGTCGCGACGGCCGTGGCAGCCTCTTGAAAGCGGTTGTGGTGCAAACCTGTCGCGAGTAATTCCACAACGGTGCCGATGCGATCGCCGAGCGATACGGTGCGCCGACGCAACAAAGCTTCGATCCAACCGCACCCCCAGGCAATGCGATCGATAACTGCTTGAGGATTTTCGGCGCCCGGCGTCACCATGAGGCCGGCGGCGCCGCGAACTGCCCCGGCCACCATCACCGGATATCCAATCGCCAGGAGTGGCGTCGCGTCAGCCGCGTCTCGCGGAGGTTCTACAGTCTGCAAAACCATCCGCCCGCCACGTACGGCTCCGTCGATCGCGGCGAGGAGCCCCGCTTCCGGAACAACATTGGAAGGCCAGGTCGCAACGGGCTCGTTACGCCCTCCGCGCATCGAGGCAAGCACCACAAGGCCCTGCTGCATCCCCTCCGTGAGCGATGCAATCGCATCGAGCCAAGCCGTGGCAAAAACAGCGGGATCGTTGGCGCCCGAAAGACGCCCCAAGGCTTCTGGCGCAATTCCGCCAGGTCCCGTCTGCCCGGATTCAAGCGACGCGAAAGCTCCCGACGGATTCACTCCCAGCCTCACATATTAAGGCGAATTTGTTAGGACCTTAGCGGCTGTGAACCCAACCGCAATCAGGAATTTGCGACAGTATTAACCGGAGGTCTTAATTTAAGGCCGCAGCCTGGGCTTTGCGAAAAGTGGGACTGATAGCTGGCTGGCCGCAAGATTCGGAAGCGGCTGCAGCAGGAAATTTCAAACAGCTTTCTAGTCTTACTGCGTCACAAGGGATGGTTTGTGGAGTGGGCGAACCTGATTGCGCAACAAGGACATCTCAACAATGTTCGAACGAGCCCTTGTTCGAGCCGCCGTCGCATCGTCGCGATCGAATTT
>JAEWIX010000017.1 GCA_023386885.1 Pseudomonadota bacterium | reverse complement strand
GAATTGCCGCCGGGAATCCCATCTCCTTGCAGGTCCTTTCCAGGATCTCCACAACGTCGGCGCCGCGGAATGTGAACCGCGGCTCCAGCGCCGGCGAGAACCGCGAGAAGATATCGACGATGGTGAGCACGCGCAGCTTGCGCCCCGTCGCAAGCTGATCATGCACGAAGTCCATCGCCCACGTCTCGTTCGATCGCGTCGCCGGGCGGCGATCCTCCCGCAGTTTGGCCTTGACCGTAAGCGACAAGGACATCCCATCTAGCGTAGCGGGTGACGAAGAGGCGATGGTGCCGCTGCTGTTGTGAGCGGGGTGTCAATTTCCATGTCTACGCCTATGTCTGGAGATAGAAGCTTTCACCTGATCGAGGCGGTTGCGGATCGCATCGAGGGGGGGCGCCAGTGGCGGGACGACGGCGCTGGTCGGATGCCTTCAAGGCGGAGATGGCGGCGCGGAGTTGTGAAGCGGGCGCGAACGTTTCGGCGCTGGCCCGGGAAATCGGGATCAGCCCGTCGCAATTGTTTGGCTGGCGTTCGGTTTTGGTCCGGAAAGGCGCGATCGAGCGTCGTGACGCGGCGGGTGGCGGGGTCAGTTGTGAGCCGCAAACGGCGTCGTCGCCGATGATCGAGATCGATGTTAACGGCATGACCGTTCGCGCCGGTGCGGCTGTCGACGACGCGCATTTGCGGCGTGTTCTGCGTGCGGTGCGTTCGGCATGATCCCGGCAGGCGTAAAGGTTTATCTGGCGAGCCATCCGGTCGACTTCCGCAAAGGAATTGATGGTTTACTGGCGCTGGTGCGGGATGCCGGCTCGGATCCGTTCGATGGCGCACTGTACGTGTTCCGGGCGAAACGGGCCGACCGGATCAAGATCGTGTGGTGGGACGGCAGTGGCGCGTGTCTGTATCTGAAGCGGCTGGAGAAGGCACGGTTTGTCTGGCCGCCGATCGGCCATCATCGGGTCCAACTTCATCATGCCCAGTTGCTGGCTTTGGTCGACGGGATGGATTGGAAGCGGGTCCAGGCGGCGCCGAACATGCGTTCGGAATCGGTCGGCTAGATATCACTGCGGCACAGTGAATCAGGCCGCGAAAACAGCGGACAAACCACCGCCGAGTATGCTCTGATCGGACATGCGGCCCTCTGATCTTGAGCTTCCGGATGACGTCGATGCGCTGAAGGCGATGATCCTCGCCATGGATGCGCAGCGGGCGCAGGTCGCGGCGCGCAATGCCGAACTCGAACAGCGCAACACGCATCTTGAGGCGGTGACCAAAACCGCCGACGAGCGCATTGCGCGGCTGACGGCGACGATCAAGGTCCTGGAACGGAGCCGCTTCGGTCGCCGCTCCGAACGGCTGAACGCCGATGCGCTGAGCGAAGAGCAGTACGCGCTGGTGTTCGACGAGATCGCAACCGGCGTGGCGGCGATCAGGGCGCAACTCGCCAAGGCGGCGGAGCCATCGAAGAACCCGCGTACACCGTGCCCGCGCAAGAGTTTTGCCCGCCATCTCGAACGGGTCGAGATCGTGATCGAGCCCGAGGTTCCAGCCGGCTGCGATGGGCTGGAGCGTGTCCTGATCGGCGAGGACGTCTCCGAGCGGCTCGACGTGACGCCGGCGAAGTTCCGGGTGATCGTCACGCGCCGTCCCAGATACGTCTACAAGGGCTGGGATGGGGTCGCGCAGGCGGCTGCGCCCGCCAGCATCATCGAGAGCGGCATTCCGACGGAGGCGCTGCTGGCGCAGATCGCGGTGGCGAAGTATGCCGATGGCCTTCCGCTCTACCGCCAGGAAGCGATCTACGCGCGCGACAAGGTCGAGATCGACCGCGCGCTGATGGCGCAGTGGATGGGCAGGATCGGCTTCGAACTCGAGCCGCTGGCCGACCATCTGCTGCTCCGGATCAAGCAGGGCGAGCGGGTTTTTGCCGATGAAACGACCTTGCCGACGTTGGCGCCGGGGTCGGGAAAGGCCAAGACAGCGTATCTTTGGGCGTATGTCCGTGACGATCGCGCCTTCGGCGGCAGCGACCCGCCCATGGTGGCTTATCGCTTCGAGGATAGCCGCGCCGGTGCATGCGTTGCCCGTCATCTGGACGGTTATCGCGGCATCCTGCAAGTCGATGGATATGCCGGATATCGACGGCTGGCCCGCGCCGATCAGGGCAACGACGGCGTGACGCTGGCCGCAACTGTCCGGCAAGTCGAAGCCTGCCGAAGCGATCCGCTATGCCATCTCCCGGCGCGGCGCGCTCGAACGCTTCCTCGCCGACGGCCGGATCGAAATCGATTCCAACACCGTCGAGCGCGCGATCCGGCCGCAAACGATTACGCGCAAGAACAGTCTGTTCGCCGGCAGCGATGGTGGCGGTCGTACATGGGCGACCATCGCTACCCTGTTGGCGACGGCCAGAATGAACCAGATCGATCCACTTGCCTGGCTCACCCACACCCTCGAGCGCGTCGCCAACGGATGGCCCAATAGCCGGATCGACGAACTCATGCCGTGGAACTACCAAAGCTGAACGGCATCGGCTTCTCGCTTACCGTTGACCCATTCTCAGTTCCTTCGTGCTGAACCTGAATCTCCCCCAAATAACTGATTCCAAATGGCTATCGCCTGCGGCTTTCTGACTCAGTGAGACTAGCGCGCGCGGATCGCCTGTTCATGGACGAAACCACGGCGCCGGTGCTCGATCCGGGGCGCGGCGCGACCAAGAAAGGCTACTTCTGGGCGATCGTCTCCGACGATCGCGGCTACGGCGGCCGAGGTCCGCCGATCGTGCTGTTCCGATATGCCCCCGGCCGTAGCGGCGCCTTCGCCGAGCAGTTCCTCGACGGCTGCAACGGACGCTTCCTGCAGTGCGACGCCTATGACGGATATAACCGGCTCACCGCGGTCGTTCGGCCGCAGGGACCGTGGACGCTGGTGTATTGCTGGAGCCATTTGCGCCGGCGTTTTGTCAAATTGGTCCGCAACAGCAAGTCGCCGATCGCCGAGGCCGCGGTTCGGCAGATCGCGCAGCTTTACGCCATCGAAGCCACGGTCCGCGGCTCATCGCCGGACATCCGACTGGCCGCACGCAAGGAGCATTCCCTGCCCATCGTCGCCGCGTTGAAACCATGGTTCGAGAAACAACTCTCGATGATCTCCAGCGGCTCGACGCTCGCCGAGGACATCCGCTACGCGCTTAATCACTGGCAGGGGCTGACGCGCTTCCTCGATGACGGGCGTCTCGAACTCGACACCAATCCGGTCGAGAACGCCATCCGGCCGATCTGCCTGACCCGGAAAAATGCACTCTTCGCCGGCCATGAGATCGGAGCAGAAAACTGGGCCCTGCTGGCCTCGATCGTTGCCACCTGCAAGCTTAACGACGTCAATCCCGTCGCCTATATCGCCGAAACACTCGAGGCAATCATCGCCGGCCATCCGCAAAGCAAGGTCGACGACCTCATGCCATGGCGATTCCGCAAAACGTCAACCCAGCATCCATAGGGTTGCGACTGAGCGCTTACGATTAAGGTTAGCCTATCGCTCGGTGTCGGGTTTCTCCGGCTACATGGGAAATGGCCTGAACCCATATCGGGGACGGGATCGAAAATGGCAAGTTTCGATGTTTGCAAGAAGCTGCTGATAGTCTATCCATGCGCGCGGTCATTAGCCGCATTACGGAGCGTCGGAATTTATGTGTGGTATTGCGGGACTGCTAAATCTGAACGGAGCACCAGCTGATCAGAATCTTGCCTTGCGGATGGCGAGTCGTCTGAGTCATCGCGGTCCCGATGCCGAAGGAGTGTGGACAGAAGGCCCAGTCACGCTGTCTCACCGCCGACTCGCGATCCGAGATTTATCAGGCGCGGCCGCTCAGCCCTTTGCTTCGCAATGCGGTCGCGTTGTTATAGTCTATAATGGCGAGATTTATAATGACGAGTCAATTGCTAAACGCTTGGCGCGTGAAACTGGGTTTCAGTGTCGCACCTCATCCGATACCGAGATCATTCCAGCTGCCTATTTAGCTTGGGGGCTCAAGGCATTTGAGATATTCGAGGGCATGTTCGCCATCAGTTTATGGGATCGGCAGACGCAACGACTCATCTTAGCGCGGGACGGAATTGGCATCAAACCCCTCTATGTTATGGAGACGCCTTCCAGAATAGCCTTTGCCAGTGAAATTAAAGCACTGCGTTTGCTAGGAACTGGTGCACCTAAGTTGTCCGCACCTGATCTAGCTCATATGCTATCACAAGGATATCCGGCACCTACTCGTTCAACGATCCGAGATATACGGCAGGTACCTCCTGGGACTTTGCTTGTTCATGAAAAAGGCTCCACGCGAGAGCAAAGGTTTTGGTCGCCATCTCGGCAAGGTCAGGTCACGGAGATGTGCGAAGCGGTACCGCGTCTGATGGACACGCTTAGAGAAGTTGTTAGCGATCAACTCATTTCTGATGTCGATATCGGCTCGCTACAAAGTGGAGGGATTGATTCTTCCCTGATTACGTTAAGCCTACCCACAACGCGGAATGTTCAATTATTTTCTGTTAGTTTTCCTGAAAGATCCCACGATGAATCGGCAAACGTCCAAGCGCTAGCAGCCGCTGCTGGTCGAAACGTTAATTCGATTCGGCTGAACGACAGTGTTGAGACCTCGAACGATTTCGTTGCATGCGCGTTGGCGGTTGATGGTCAGCTTGGAGATGCGAGTATGCTCGCTACATACCAGCTGTCACGCGAGGTTCGCCGCCATGTAAAAGTAGCACTTAGTGGTGATGGTGGAGATGAATTTTTTGGAGGATATTCTACGTATCGAGCGACGGTACACGCTGAAAGAATCAAGAGTTTTTTGCCGCGCGGACTCGCGCGCATCGCTTCGGCGCAGTTGCGTAATGTTATGGTCGTAAGGGACAGTCGTCAGACTCTTGCAGAGAAGCTCTATCGTCTCATCCATGGTTTTTCCCATGTTGTCCCCCATGGTACGTGGCGGCACTATCTGCCGAATGACGAGCGGGAAAATCTTTACGGTCCAGAGCTTCTTGATCAGATGCATATGGATCCATTCGCTGGCTATGCCGATGCTTTCCGTAATGCTGCTGGCGGCACGACGGATAAGGCGATGCTCGCTGACCAGACCTACTATCTACCAGCGGATATGCTAACGAAGGTTGACAGAGCAAGCATGGCCCATGGGCTAGAAGTGCGAGTGCCATTACTCGACCGCCGGGTGATGGATCTCGCCGGGAGCCTTCATCCCAATCTACTATTTGGCTCGTCGGGTACTTCTACCAAGCTGATCTTGCGTAAGGTGCTACAGTTGCTGGGAGGGCCCAAACAACTTGTCCGAGGTCCAAAGCTTGGCTTCAATATCCCTATTAATATGCTATTGCGCGGAGCCATTCGGCCTCTTGCCGAGCGATATTTAAACGCTAATGCAGATTTTTTGGAGCCATTTCTGAGGCCTGATGGCGTGCGCAATATCTGGAGGCAACACATTGGCGGTTTAGTCGATCGCAAGTACTCCATATGGACCTTACTTACGATTGCGGTTTGGCTTGATATGGAAGGTACCACGTGACTGTTAGTAAGCGGGATTTTCAGAAACTGTCCGTGGTGGTTCCGGCTTTCAATGAAGGTGCGGGCATCGCCGGAACGCTTCAACAATTGGTCCAAGCTGTTCCTGGAGCGGAGATCATTTTGATTGACGATCATTCCGGCGATGGTACCGGCGATTCTGCGCGTGCAGTCGGCGGGGTAAAGGTAATTCGTCATCGGTACAATCGGGGTCAGGGAGCCGCACTCAAAACCGGTATGCGTAACGCGACACGCGACTACGTGGCTTGGTTCGATGCTGACAATGAGCATCGTCCCGAGGATTTGCTGAGAATATTTGACCGCATCTGCAGTGAGGATCTAATTGCTGTGATGGGACAAAGAATCAACGGATCAGCAACACTGACCCGTGGCATTGGCAAATGGATCATCCGATTAATCGGCCAAAGTATCAGCGTTAGGGCTGGCTCGGATTTGAATTGTGGCCTCCGTGTTTTTCAGCGTCAGGCTGTGTTGCGGTATCTTGAGCTTATTCCAGATCGCTTCAGTTCGAGTCTCGTCACTACTCTCGTGATGTTAGAGCGACGCTACCCGGTTGCTTTTGAACCGATTACGACCAACCCGCGCATCGGGTCATCGACCGTACGTGTGAAGGATGGATTCGAAGCAATTATGCAGCTTGTTCGCGCTGTTCTGCTCTTCTCTCCGATGCGCTTTTTCCTGCCCATAGGCACGATATGCGCAGGAATAGGCGTAGCCTATAGCTTGCTGATCGCGCTGTATTCACATATGGGCATTCCAGTGGGAGGGCTATTTCTTATGCTATTAGGCATATTGGTCGTCCTGTTTGGTCTACTAGCCGATCAAGTAAGTCAGTTTCGACTCGGCCAATTGAATGGCGGTGGCTTTCAGGAATTTTTGTTAGTCGAATCCGATGGGAATGAGGATGGTTTCGATCCCAGATAAGTCTCGCACGATGTTTGGATCTCGTCCGCCATCGTGGTCACTAAATCGGCCTAAATCGCTCTTACAATCTCTTTGGGATTTGTTGGGTGCACCCTTGCGCATGATTGTGCTGCCAGATGTGGCATGTGAACAGGTTCATTTAACGTCGCTACGCGCTGAACGACTTGCAATCGTGCTGCCGCTCTTAAGAGGGCGTCTGCTCGACATCGGAGCTGGTGACAATATGCTGGTCAACCTTTATCGCGAGCGCGCGGTTGATGCGCGCCAGGTAGCTATCGGACAGATGAGCATAGGGGTCGACGTAGTCGATTGGGGAGGCGATTGTCTTATTGTTAAGGACTGCAAGGAACTACCGTTGGAGACAGGATCTTTCGATACAGTCAGTTTTGTCGCTTGCCTCAATCATATCCCGGAACGCAAAGAGGCTATGCGTGAAGCTGTGCGAGTGCTTCGTCCAGACGGTCAAGTAATCGTAACTATGATCGGGAGACTGATCGGTGACGTTGGTCATGCCATTTGGTGGTATAGTGAAGACAAGCATCGTGATGTTGCTGATGGCGAGGTTATGGGGATTGATCCGAGAGACGTCGAGCAGTTGATGCGTGAAGCAGGGCTAGTTGACATTCAGCGAACAGGTTTCGTCTATGGTTTGAACCACTGCTTTGTTGGCATTAAGCCTGCTAATGACGAGGCCAACTAATGAACTATCGTGGACAGGCGGAACACTACGATCACATCCTCGATGATTATGAAAGGCACTATTACGATCCTGCGTCATTAGCCTATCGTGACCGCTACATCTACAGGGCGATGTTCGATGGCGTGAATTTGTCTGGCAAGACCGTAATCGAATTGGCTTGTGGAAGCGGATTTAACACCCAAGCATTGATTGGCCGCTTTCCTGATGTCAACGTGATCGGGTTGGACATCTCACCTCGCTCTTGTCAGGCGTATGAAAGCAATACCGGACGGTCGGCATTTGTATTTGATCTCACTGAACGTGAGCAACGAATGTGGCCGGAGGCTGCGGACTGTGCTTTTGTGGTCGGCGGATTGCATCATTGCATCAAGGATATTCCGACGGTCTTTGCCAATCTTCGGCGGCTAATCAAGCCGGGTGGATTGCTGCTGATGGTCGAGCCGAATGCCGAATTTCTGTTGAATTTTCTTCGTACGTATTGGTACAGGAGAGACCGTTGGTTCCAGGAGCAAGACGAGGCGCCGCTCTGCCACGGAAAACTCCTACGACAGGCTGGTTCGGGCTTTTCAGTCAGAAGCGTGCAGTACCTTGGTGGACCAGCGTATTTTATTGTTCTGAATAGCCTCATTTTACGCTTCCCCTTGTGGTTAAAGCGTCGGCTCGCACGGGGCATGTTCTTAGCTGACGATTTTTACAACATGCTCCCAGGTAAAGTGCCATTCCCAATGTTTGTCGCCCAGTGGAATCGCACGGCTTAGTGATTTGCAGCCTCCGATACTTTGATTACGGGAGATGCTCGATGGAACGCCTTCTTGCGCAGGAGATTCTGCGTCCGTTGCGCTATTGTGTGGTGGGTGGCGGAACTTTGATAACTTATCTTGTTTTCAGCCTTCTTCTCGCGCGAAGCGCAGATTTGTCGCCATCAATTGCAGCGGCTGCCGCTGCCGTTATAGCGAGCGCTATAAATTACGTAGGACACGCAACCTTCACTTTTCGGGGAAATCGATCCTTAGGCTATTCTATAGCGCGTTATCTGGTGCTGGTGGCGGGAAACTCCGTACTGGCTGGTATTGTTGTCGGTTCACTACATCGTCTTGGACTGACCCTCGTGCTCGCTAACGCTTTTGCTTTGGTGCTGGTTACGATCGCGGGCTATATGATTATGGCAAAATGGGTGATGCGCGAGGATCCGAACTAGTGTTGTCTGATCTGCTGAAGTACCCAGTCGCCCTCTGGTCCCAGCTGATTGCCGCGATGAATAATTGCTGTGCGAAGAGCTCCAGAGACGTCCTTATTCATGAGTACATACGTGATCCCATAGCGTGCGGTCATTTGATTTAGCAAACTGTCGACCCGCGCTGGATCTGTCTCCATTTCCAGTTGTTTTAGCAATTTTTGACGAGTGTCCCAGTCCTGAATAGATGAGCTAGAGCTATATGCGAGAAGATTGATGTCTTTCTGCAGGAAAATAGTTGGCTGGCGTCCGGCATAGCGCACGGCTAGGCCAACAAATTCACTCTCTGGGGTAGATATTGTTGCTGGCAAGGTTAGAACACTGCCCCCCGACGGTGCTCTTGCTAAGAGAGCGAGGGCACGCTGAGCTGAACCGTCTGGCTGCAGATTGATGCGGCCGTCCAAGCGGCTAAAGAGTTCTTGTAGCGGTACCGTTGGATAACTTTGCATCCAGAGGACCGCAATTGCGCCCCCGCACGCCAGTGCGATTGAGCGAGCGAGCGGGCGCAATGTGATGTCTGCAGCAAGCCAAGCCACTCCGGATGTCGTTAGAATGAGTGCAATAGGGACGAGAAAGCGTATATTGCGGATTAGATCCATCTGCGCCGGGTATCCGTTGCGCAGTATAGCCAAAGTCTGATCGAGTGCGGTAAGTCCGACCGACGAAAGAATAAAGCCAACACCAACTAGTCCGACAAATCGGAACCTGTTTGCGAACAGCCGCGGCATACGTGGAGATACCTTCCACAGCATCAGTGCCGCAGTGATGATAACAAGCCAGAGCCAGCCAAATCCCTGCTGCTGGGTCGCTACCGTATAGTGGAGAAAGGAGATTAGTGCCGCAGGTAGGCTGACATAGTCGCTCCCGACTGAATCGCGCAAAATTTCACCAGCCAGATGGGCAGATTCTGCATTTGATTGTGTCGGGAAATTCACTACGAATGAGAGAGCGAACGGTATTGCGGCTATAAGAAACACCGAACCTGCGGCAATCATCACTAAGAGGTGATATGACCAGCGCCACTGTGGTGGGCGCTGGAGAGCAAAGGCAGTCCATAGCGCAAGCGCGACACTTGGTGCGCTTACTGGATGAAGATAGATGCCGATCGCACACATGACCATTGCTGTGAACGGCTTCCATGGCGCGATCGGTGGTAGCGCGGTGAGGAGAACGAAGGGGAAGAACGCATTAAAGGCATATCGTGTCAGTGGCTCGGACAGACTACCCCACAGCTCGCCATTTATCACGTAAACCGGAGCGACAGACAGAAATGCGAGAATCGTTGGCCAGCCATACCCGGGACAAAGTCGGCGTCCCAGAAGATAGAACCCGAACATTTGTATTAGCAACAACGGCGCCGAGAGCAAAGCATATGAAGTTCCAACATCGTCCGTTAACCTAGTCAAGGCGATTGTTAACGGGATAGTTAAGGTCTTGTAGAAGCTAAAATTGGCAATGTTGCTATAAACGATGTCACTGGCCAAGCGATCTGGCCAAAGATTGGCTGCTGCAATGCCGGCCACAACGCCGCCGTCACCGGAATTGATAATATGTGGGCGGCCATCCCAGATGAGTACTTGCCAAATAAGGGCGTAGACTGCAAAGCCTGTGAGAGCGAATTTCGTGCGACCGTGCCATCGCCATCGGCCTCCGCTGCGCGCAAGAGCCCATGCTCCTAGTAGAAGGAGCGTTGCCATTAGGAGTGCCTTCGTTAGACTTGGTGCTGGCGTCAAGGGAACTGAGATTTCGTAGGTGCGGCCGTTACTACGCGGATCAGAATTGTCAGATGTTGAAAAGTACAGTTCGTTAGTACGCATGTGTGCGTAGCGGCCTTCGCCAACTGTATCGATGGTGGGAGCATTGGCATGGGGGTATTTCAAGGGTACGCCGTTCTCGGATAGCACAAGCCTTGAATAGTAGCCGTCGACTTCGTCCCCGGTTGTACGCAGCACAGGCCAACCCCACGGCTTGGGGATGACATAAGCGTAGGAATAACCTCTTAGGTGGCCAAGGCTATCATGAGATAATTCCAGTACAAATTGGGGGCCACCCAACCTCAAGCCGAATGCAAGAAGCAGCAAAATTCCGCAACTGTACGTCAACAAGGCCAATATTCGGGCTATCATTCAGTCTGCTCGTGCTCTCGCTTCATGGGTGTTTTCCAGCCAGCGTGACATTGTGCTATAATTGGCGAGTGCACTATGCACATTGTAACTTTCAGCGCGTCGCAGACGTCTAACGTTGATTCGTCGGGCTTGTAAGGGTTTTGCAGTACGATGACACAGGAGCGCTTAGAGCCCACCGATAAGCGGACGCTAGCCAATCGGACTAACTTCGAGCGGAAGATTGATACGCAAACTATCACCGATTTTGGCGTTCAGTGGAAGATCTATACGGATAACTCAGGCTTCTACGGTTCAGTCGAATTAATGGGAGATATTTTTGGCCCGTTACTGGCATTGGATGATGTACGTGGTAAGCGCGTGGCGGATGTCGGGTCTGGGACCGGTCGCATCGTAAATATGTTACTTGATGCTGGTGCGTTCCATGTTACAGCGATTGAGCCATCTGACGCATTTGATGTCTTACGGACGAACGTAGAGAGTAGGGCAGAGAGTGTGACGCTGATCAGGGGTAGGGGCGAAGACATTCCATTGAATACACCATTTGATTTAGTTACTTCGATTGGCGTGCTTCATCATGTTGTTGATCCTGGTCCGATAGTGCGTGCTGCTTTGTCTGCTTTGAAGCCAGGTGGCCGAATGATAGTCTGGCTTTATGCGCGCGAGGGCAACGAACGGTATCTCTTGGCTGTGAAGCCGTTGAGACACATTACGTCGCGTTTGCCACACACATTACTGGCAATGTGTTGCAGTGTGGGGGATGCAATTCTGATGTCCTACATCGCGGTGGCTCGTTTTAGTGGAAATTGGTTGCGGCCATCAAATTATCTCGTGAACATCTACGGACGCTTGGCAGCTGATAAGCGGCGACTGATTATCTACGATCAACTTAACCCGCTGTATGCGCATTACTATACCCGTGACGAGGCATTGGCTCTAATGCTGGATAACGGCTTTGAGAGCGTGCGTATACATCACCGTCATGGCTATAGTTGGATTGTTATCGGAGAGCGTGCCACTTAGAGGCTTTGTTCGTCGACCTGACCGTCCTTGTCGAAAATATCCTTTCGGGCCAGTTTCGACTAGAAGCTGATCCAGAACCTCTCGACAGTCATATGATGCCCCTCACCTCATTAGTAGGCCTTAAATATAAGATTTCTGACAGTTCGCCTTTCAACATCAACCTGCGCAAACCACCGCCGTCATTGGCTACGGTGTGCTCAGGCCCCGAACTGCTCGGCAGCCTCCTTGCTCGGAAGTCCCTCAGATACACAACAAGGTCGTAGGCATACGGCAACGGTCTGACAGTGAACGCGGAGTTTCTGACGGCGAACCTAGGATTCCAGAAAAGACCCTTCATCGATTCCCAACACAATAGCGTCCGCTTGCCGACCAACCATTCCATATGCTCCTATCCATGGACAAAGAGCATACACAGAGCCCCATACTGCAGTTCCAGATGACTAGGCTGTGGATGTGCAAGGTGGCAAGCTTAAGAGCTTTTTTGAGGATTCGAAGGGTCTGCCCGCCTGACGACTGCAAGCAACTCACCTATTATCAAGCGCCAGAGGGAAGTATGTCGGAGATTGCGATTAACGCGGAAAATATTGTCGACTTACTTCGAACATTCGTGATCGAAAGCGCTTTCCCGCTTTGGGAACGACAAGGATGGGATCATGGTCGTGGAGGCTTTGTTGACAGTCTGCATTGTGATGGAACAGCAGATTTGAATGCCCCGCGCAGACTTCGCGTTCAGGCGCGTCAAATTTATTGTTTTGCAAAAGCTGCACAGTTGGGGTGGAGCCCGGCAGCTAGGAGTGTTGCTCTGCGTGGCCTCGACCATATGCTGTCGAAGGCGAAAAGTCCGGATGGCAAGCCCGGTTTTGTAACGTTGATGGCTGCCGATGGCAGCGTGATATCTGCAGATCGCGATACTTATGATCACGCATTCGTTCTGTTGGCGCTAGCGACGGTTTTTCAGATTGATCAGGATCCCCAAGTCCGGACCGAGATTGAATCTGTGCTTGAATTTCTCGATGGTGGTCTGGAATCTGAACATGGTGGTTACCTGGAGGGAGATCCTGCAAATTTGCCGCGTCGCCAAAATCCGCATATGCATTTGTTTGAGGCGATGATCGCAGCATTCGATGCCACCCATGAGGTCGTGTTTCAGGATCGTGCTGGTAAACTATTTAGTCTATTTCTAGCGCACTTTTATGATCCACGAGAGCAGGTTCTCGGTGAATATTTCGAAGACGACTGGTCGAGAATCGCGCCGGTGAGTGTTGAGCCGGGTCATCAGGCCGAATGGGTATGGTTGCTAAAGGGGTTCGAGCGGATCACTGGTTGCCCCACGGAAAAGTATCGGTTAGCACTTCTTACTTCATCCCTACGGTATCGCGATCCGCGAACTGGCTGTTTGGTTGATGAAGGCGACGTGGAAGGACGTATCGTGAAGCCATCGGGTCGATGTTGGCCACAGACAGAAATCGCGAAAGCTTGGATGGCGCAAGTCGAGTCCGGAGACCGAAATGCTGATGAGGAGGCGCGGTCGGCGTTGTTGCGGCTAGAGCGATACTATCTACGCCACCCAGTCAAAGGCGGATGGTACGACCATTTTTGTAATCAAGATGCAAGAAAATCCCCGATCTTGGCTTCATCGTTCTATCATATTCTTTGCGCAATCACCGAGGCTGATCGAATCTTGCGTTGATGTATAATACCGATGAGCTTTCTTAAGCTCTTGGCTTTGGGGCGCGGAACACCACCAGATTACTCATGGTGAAATTCACGGCGAAACCCACGAAAATCGACACTAGCTTCGCCATCATTACATGAATGTAGAGCGATAGAGCTACAAGTGTGGCCGTGGTGGCGATCATCCCGAGGGCGCCGGATGCAATAAAGCTGACGTAATGTTTGAAACGCAAAACCCTACCGGTTTCGACATGGAATGTGATGAACGTGTTCATGATGTACGAGCCAGAGACTGCGACCAGCCAAGCGATGATGTTTGCCAGAACGATCGGCAGTTCGAACCATTTGTAGGCCAGAGTGAACACGCCGAGGTCAACCAAGGTGTTACCGATGCCGATCAACGCAAAATTGGCAATCTTCAGTCGCGTCGCGGACGCGCCCCAGATGTGAACGAATGGTTGAACTAGCCGTCTCATGGGAGATTGTGGTTTCCAGAGTTTTTTTGCCTGATAGCAAAAAGGACGGTGGAAGTCTTTTGAATTATCGATTGCGCTAACCATTCCCCCCGAATTGAAGGGAACGATGTTTGCCGTTCGAGCGGCATATGTTGGATTCGATCAATTTGTTGATATAGCTTGATTGACGCATTTTTCGAGGTCTGAGGCGTTTATTTCGCGGGAAGTTTATGTCCGACAGGATCATTCCTTTAATTATGTGCGGAGGGGCGGGAAGGCGGCTGTGGCCCTTGTCACGAGAAGACCGTCCAAAGCAGTTCATCAATCTGTTCGGTCGGACGTCGACATTCCAGGAAACGGTTCTACGGGTCGCGCGTTCTGAATTATTCGATCGTCCGATTGTCGTGACTGGAGCCGCCTATCGAGGCCTTGTTCAGTCGCAACTGGAAGAGATTGGCTGCGAGGTGGATATTCTCCTAGAGTCGGCGCGTCGTGATTCGGGACCTGCGATTGCGGCAGGTGCGTTATGCGCGGTCCGTCGAGATCCGCGGTGCGTTGTACTGGCGCTTGCGGCGGATCATGTCGTGCAAGACGTGTCGGCATTTGTTGCGGCCTGTGCGGCATCCGTGAAGGCATCTGTCGCAGGGAATATCGTCACCTTTGGCATCAAGCCCGAATGGCCGGCAACGGAGTACGGCTATATCGCTCCGGGAGGGGTCATCGACGGTCTAGTCTGCACCGTAACCTCATTCGTCGAAAAGCCGGATATTGCGACGGCAACGCGCTATATGAGGGACGGCTATCTATGGAATAGCGGAAACTTTATGTTTCGCGCTGATGTATTACTGGAGGAGTACCGTAAGGTCGATCCGGAAAGTCTAGATGCCATATCACGCGCTGTCGATTGTGCGGAGTCGGATCAGAATGTTATCAGTCTCGACAAGGATGAATTTGAAAGTGCGGCATCGATCTCGATCGATTACGCGGTGATGGAGAAAACGGCGAGAGCAGCGGTCATTCCGGCTAACTTTGGCTGGTCGGATGTTGGGGCGTGGTCGGCCGTCTGGGAGTTGTCCCCGAAAGACGCGCAGGGCAATGTGACTCGTGGCGCCGTTGTGCTCGACAATGTTCGCGGTTGTTACGTGTTATCCAACAAGTCTGTCGTAGCCCTGGAAGGCGTCGAAGACATCGTTGTTGTAGCTACTGGCGATGCCATACTGATCTCGCGCCAGCGCGATGGCGGTAGCTTGAAGCGCCTCGTTGCACAACTGAAAAATGTTGCTCCTCATATACTGAGAACACCGCGTCCGAACGGTGCAGACCGTTCACTCGATATCGGTAATGGTCGTCAAGTTCGGCATGTCGTGTTGGGAGCTAAGGAGCATTTGTTGTCGGACATATCAAGCGACCGTGCGAAACATTGGATTGTCTTGAGTGGGGATGCGCTTGTTACGGTGGCTGGACGTCAGAAGATTTTGCATTCTCAGGAATCGATCCATCTCCCTGCTGGCGTCGATTGTCGTGTAGAGAATGTCGGCAGCGAAGCGCTCGAACTGGTTGAAGTGCCGTTGTAGTATCGAATACAGGATACAGCCGAATGCACTATCTCGTTCGGCTGTATGTGGGAAAGAACTGGATCAATATTCAACCTACACGCGCTCGTCCGCAATTACTTTGCCATCGTTGGGCAGTGATCCGCCGACGACCAGTTCGACTTTGCCGCCAAGTTTGGTGACTGTACGCAACGTAGCGGCGACGGTCTCCGCCAAAGCCGCTGACGCAGCTGCTGTCTCGGCTTTCAACGTCATTACGTCGGATTCGCCATCGCGGCTGACCACCAACCGCAATCGCTTCAGTTCAGGATGACGCTTGCCGATTTCCGCGACCTGCTCGGGACGTACGAACATCCCTTTCACCTTCGTAGTCTGGTCGGCGCGGCCCATCCAGCCCCTGATGCGGAGGTTGGTGTGGCCGGACGCGCTGGGCCCGGGCAGGGCCGCGGTAAGATCGCCCAGTGCAAGCCTGATCCAGGGATGATGCGGGCTGAGCGTAGTCACAACGATCTCGCCGACGTCGCCATCGGATACCGGGTCGCCGGTGCCGGGTCGCACGATCTCGAAGATCACGTTCTCCGAAACGACCATGCCGTCGCGCCCGGTGGTCTCAAACGCCACCAGGCCGAGGTCGGCGGTGCCGAACACCTGATAGGCGTCGATGCCGCGGCCCTTGATCTCCGCTTCCAGCGATGGCGGGAACGCCGCGCCAGAGACGATGGCGCGCTTGATCGAGGAGACGTCGCGGCCGGTCTTCTCGGCGTTGTCGAGCAGGATCTTCAGAAAGTCGGGCGTGCCGGCATAGGCCACCGGCCGGTAGGCTTCGATCAGTTCGAACTGCTGTTCGGTGTTGCCGGGGCCAGCGGGGATCACCGCGCAACCCAACGCCCGCGCGGCAGAGTCAAAAATGAATCCACCGGGGGTCAAATGATAACTGAAGGTGTTGAGCACCACGTCGCCCGGTCGCAGGCCGGCGGCGAAGATTGCGCGAGCGCTGCCCCAGGAATCGGTCTCCGCCGCCTGCGGTTCGAAGATCGGTCCCGGCGAAGTGAACAGCCGTCCGAACGAACCCAGCGGTGCGGTGACCAGCCCGCCGAACGGCGGCGCGGCTTTATGGATCGCCGGCAAGTCGGATTTCCGCAGCACGGGCAGCGCGGCCAGCGCGGCCCGGCTGGTGACTTGGGCGGGATCGATGCCCTTGAGGCGCTCCGCGTAGGCTGGCGCCTTCAGCGCCTCCCGGAGCACGTCTGGGAGCTGTTTGAACAGGTCGGCCTCGCGTTCCTGATGTGTCCGGGTTTCGAGGGCGTCATAGTGATCGGCCATGGCAGGGTCCTGTTCTTGTTCGCAACGCGCGTTTCGATATCTCTCCGCAAGGAGAGAGGACGATGTTTTGCCTTGAAACCTACAGCCAGCGCTTGCGGCGCTTGAAGCTCTTGAGGTTCTTGAAGCTCTTGCGCTGATGGTCGCCGCCGCCGAGGTAGAATTCCTTGACGTCCTCGTTGTCGCGCAGTTCGTCCGCGGTGCCGTCGAGCACCACCTTGCCCTGTTCCATGATGTAGCCGTGGCTGGCGACCGACAGCGCCGCGCGCGCGTTCTGTTCGACCAGCAGGATGGTGACGCCGAGGTCGCGGTTGATCTCCTTGATGATGGCGAACACCTCCTTGACCAGCAGCGGCGACAGGCCCATCGACGGTTCGTCCATCAGGATCATCTTGGGCCGCGCCATCAGCGCGCGGCCGATTGCCAGCATCTGCTGCTCGCCGCCGGAGAGGTAGCCGGCAAGCCCGGTGCGCTCCTTGAGCCGCGGGAAATACCTGAACACCATGTCGATGTCGTCGGCGATCTCGTTGTCTGTCCGGGTGAAGGCGCCGAGCTTCAGGTTCTCGATCGACGTCATGTCGGCGATGATGCGGCGGCCCTCCATCACCTGGAAGATGCCGCGGCGGACGATCTTGTCGGGATCGATGCCGTTGATGCGGGCGCCGTCGAAAAGGATCTCGCCGCGGATGACTTCGCCATCCTCGGTCTTGAGCAGTCCCGAGATCGCTTTCAGCGTCGTCGACTTGCCGGCGCCGTTGGCGCCGAGCAGCGCCACGATCGCGCCTTTCGGCACTTCGAGGCTGAGGCCGCGCAGCACCAGGATGACCTTGTCGTAGACCACCTCGATATTGTGC
>JAEWIX010000082.1 GCA_023386885.1 Pseudomonadota bacterium | reverse complement strand
TGGGCGGGGTCTCCGACCCCCCCCCCAACGCCGCGGTCGTTCCTGCGCGAAGCCGGTAAACCTTACGTCGCCTGGAACACCACGGCATCGACCACGACGCAACCTTTGCCTTCGCTGTCGAGCATCACCGGGTTGAGATCGAGACTCATCACCCGGGCCTCGGGATCGGCCATCAGTGCGCCGATCTTGACGATGGCATTGCTCAGCGCGGCAACGTCCATCGGCGGCTCACCGCGCACGCCGGCGAACAATGGCGCGACGCGCAATCGTTGCAGTGCGTCGACCGCGTCAGCCTGCGAGAACGGCGGCAGCAGCAAAGTGGTATCGCGGAAAATCTCGACATACTTGCCGCCGTCACCCATCGCCACCACCGGCCCAAACACCGGATCGCGATGCGCCCCGATCATGATCTCGCGTCGTCCGCCGGCCATCGCCGCAACGATGACACCGTCGAACCGCGCACCCTGCTTGCGAATGATCTCTTCCATCTCGCTGTAGATATCGGCCGCGGCTTCCCGCGACGTGACGCCGAGCTTGACCAGTCCAAGTTCGGATTTGTGTGCGATATCGGCGGAGCAGCCTTTCACGACCGCCGGTCCGCCGATGGCCTCGAAGGCCGCAATGGCTTCGGCACGCGAATGACACAGTCGATGCGGCACCACAGGGATTCCCCTTGCCGCCAGCAAGGCGAGGCTATCGGCTTCGTTTAACATCTGCGTCGCGCCGGTCGGTGCCGCCGTTGCCGTGCCGGGCTTCGCCCGCATTGCGCGACGCGCGCGCGTCCGCGCCATCAACTCGCGATGCGACAGGAATTGATTGAGCGCGGCGACGCCCTCCACTTCCGTCGGGAATACGGTAATGCCTTCCGCGGAAAATTCATCCGCGACGCTTTTCTGCGTCGCCGCGACCACCAACGGCTTGCCGGTCTGCTTGCCGAATGCCGCTGCATCCCGTGCGAAGGCCGGCACGTCGTAGCCGGGCCCCGCCACAGGCACGCCGATGAGAAACGCATCCGCCGCCGGATCTTCCGCGATCACCGGCAGGATGTCGCCGAACAGCCGGCTATTGGACAATAGCGCCGCGGTGAGATCGATCGGGTTGGTCGTGGTGGCGAAGGTCGGCAGGATGCCCTTGAGCTTCTTGTCAGTCTCGGGCGCAAGTTTCGCCATCGGCATCCCTGCCGAGGTCGCCGCATCCGCCGTCATGACGCACACCGCGCCGGAATTGCTGATCGCCACCAGCCGTCGGCCGTTCGGCTTCCAGCCCTTGAGGTAAAGTTCGGTCGCCTCCACCAGACCGCGCATATCCGGCGCACGCCAGATGCCGTGATGTTCGAAGAACGCATCGACGACGCTATCCTCGTTGGCGAGCGCGCCGGTGTGCGATTGCGCCGCCTGCCGCCCCGCTTCGGTACGGCCGGATTTCAGCGCGATGATCGGCAGATCGCGATCCAGCGCAACGGCCGCGAGTTCTTCCAGATACTTCGTCTGCGGGATGCTTTCGAGATAAAGCAGCAGCAGCTTGACCTCGGGATCTTCCGCCACCGCCACCGCGAGTTCGCCGACATTGATATCCGCGTCGTTGCCGGTTGCGTGCGTGTGACGGACGCCAATGCCCTTCTGACGCAGGAAGCCGACCGGCACCGTGGATAGCGCACCGCTCTGGCTCAACATCGCGACGTGGCCTTCGGCGCGATCCATGTCCATGAACATCGTCGAGAAGCTGGCGATGGCGCCGGTGCCGAAATTGGCGAGCCCCTGCGAATTCGGCCCGACGATGCGCATGCCCGCATTGTGCGCGACCTCGACCATATGGCGCTCCTTGGCCTTGCCGGCCACGGCATCGACTTCGCCGAAGCCGGACGCCATCACCACCGCGACCTTGACGCCACGCGCCGCGCAATCCTCCACCGCGCCGATGGCATTATCGCCCGCCACCGCGACGATCACCATTTCCGGCGCTTCGGGCAGATCGGCGAGACTTGGATAGCACTTGTGCCCCTGCACCTCCTGTCGCGTCGGATTGATCGGAAACACCTTGCCCTTGAATCCGAACTTGTCGAGGTAATGGACCGGTCGGCCGCCAACCTTGTTGTAATTTTCAGAGGCTCCGATGATCGCAACGGAGCGCGGGTCGAGGGCGGCCCTGAGGCGGCTCATGATGTGGTCCTTTCGAAATACGGCACGAGACGATCGACGAAGCGGCTGAATTTTGCGGTCACCCTGTCGCCGATCGCAAGACCGTCGGCGCCGTGCGCCATCAAACGAAACCCTTCGTCGGCATCGACAAGCACGATGGTGTAAGGCCCGTGCGCCCGCGCTTCCGGTGTCGGGGCACGCGTCACATGCGTAACGGCATAGACGGTTCCGGTGCCGCTCGCGCGTATGCGTGTCAATTCGGTGCCACCGCAGGCGCGGCAGAAGCCGCGGCGAAAATACTGCGTCGCGCCGCAAGCCTTGCAGCGTTGATAGGCAATCGCCTCCACGCCGTCCGTCCAGTCGCGATCGGCCGTCTCGTTCGCGCCGTTCATCGCACCCGCTCCAGAAACATGCTGACGTGAGAGGAGAGGACGCCGCCATCGCCATGCAACAGCGCGATGGATGCATCCTTCACCTGACGATTGCCCGCGCGGCCGGTCATCTGCAACTGCGTTTCGACCATATGCGCCATGGCGCCGCCGACGCCGCAATGGCCGTAGCTCATCAACCCGCCGTGGGTGTTCAGCGGCACCGCGCCATCGCGACCGAAATAGCCGGCGCGAACACGCGCCGCCGCCTCGCCTCGCGCGGCAAGTCCGAGATCTTCCAGCAGCATTGCCAGCGTGATGGTGAAACTGTCGTACACCGCCGCATAGCGGACATCGGCAATGGCAAGACCGCTGTTCTCCTTGGCGCGCGCGATGGCAATCTCGGCGCCGAATTCGCTCAGGGCCGGTGCGGCGGTGATGTGCTGATGCGTGTGCGCCTGCGCGCATCCTCTCACCTTCACGCCGAACGAACTTGTGGGCTCTCTGCTGACGACAAACGCCGCGCCGCCATCTGACACCGGGCAGCAATCCAGCAACTTCAGCGGCGACGCCACAGGCTTCGACGCCATGACATCCGCAACAGAAATCCGTTCGTGAAACTGTGCGCCGGGATGCGTTGCCGCATGATCGCGCATCAGCACGGCAAACTCGGCGAGATCCTCTTCGGTCACACCGTATTCGTGCATGTAGCGGGAGGCCACGAGGCCGTAATAGGCCGGAATGGTAGGCCCCAGCGGCACCTCATAGGCCGGATGGCCGACCTGTGCCAAAGCCTGCACCGATGCGTCGCGGCTCTGCCCGGTCAGCCGGTTCTCGCCGCCGACCACCAGCACGTTACGCGCGACGCCGCCGTCAACGATGCAATGCGCCAGCATCGTCATCGCCATGCCGGTGGCGCCACCGACCTGAACCGCGTGGCAATAAGCCGGGCGAATGCCGAAATGTTCGGCAAACACCGTCGCCAGCATGATGTGCGGCATGGTGGTGGCATAGCCGCACACCAGACCATCGATCTCTTCGCGCTTCAGACCGGCATCGGCGATCGCCTGTTCGGCCGCCACGCTCATCAGATCGAGCGTCGACGATCCTTCGTGCTTGCCGAAAGCCGTCAATCCGACGCCGGTGATGAAGCTCATGCGCGCGTGCCTTCAATAGGATTTCGGCAGGCCGAGCACCTTCTCGGCAATGAAGGAAAGAACAAGCTGCGGGCTGATCGGCGCGATGCGTGGGATCATCACCTCGCGCATGTAGCGCTCGACGTGGAATTCCTTGGCGTAGCCGAAGCCGCCGTGGGTCATCACCGCCTGCTCGCAGGCCTGGAAGCCGGCCTCCGCCGCGAGATACTTCGCCGCGTTGGCAGCAGGACCGCAGGACATGCCCTTGTCGTACTGCCAGCCCGCCGACATCACCATCAGCCACGCCGCCTCCAGTTCCATCCAGTTCTTGGCGAGCGGATGCTGGATCGCCTGGTTCTGACCGATGGGGCGATTGAACACGATACGGCTCTTGGCATAGGCCGCCGCGCGCGACAGCGCCAGCTTGCCGAGCCCCACCGCTTCCGCCGCGATCAGGATGCGCTCAGGGTTCATGCCGTGCAGGATGTATTCGAAGCCGCGCCCTTCCTCGCCGATCCGATCATCGACCGGGATCTCAAAATTCTCAAAGAATAGTTCGTTGGAATCGACCGCCTTGCGGCCCATCTTCTCGATCTCATGCACCGCGATGCGCGAGCGGTCGAAATCGGTATAGAACAGGCTCAGGCCATGGGTCGGCGACTTCACATCCTCCAGCGGCGTCGTGCGCGCCAGCAACAGGATTTTTTCCGCGACCTGCGCGGTGGAAATCCACACCTTCTGGCCGTTGACGACATATTTGTCGCCCTGCCGCACCGCGCGTGTCTTGAGTTGCGTGGTGTTGAGCCCGGTGTTGGGCTCCGTCACGGCGAAGCACGACCGCTCCTTGCCGGAGACGATCGGCGGCAGCATGCGCCGACATTGCGCCTCTGTGCCGAACACCACCACCGGATTGAGCCCGAACACGTTCATATGAATGGCGGAAGCACCCGACATGCCCGCGCCGGATTCCGAAATCGTCCGCATCATGATCGCGGCATCGCTGATGCCGAGGCCGGCACCGCCATAGGCTTCAGGGATGCAGATGCCGAGCCAGCCAGCGTCTGCCATCGCTTTGTGAAACTCAACCGGGAATCCGCCCTCGCGATCCTTCGTCAGCCAATAGGTATCGTCGAAGGCGGTACAAATCTTCGCGATAGCGTCACGGATGGATTCCTGTTCGGCGGTGAGTGCAAAATCCATCGCGTACGATCTCCTTTTTAAACTAGCTCACAGCCCGATTGGTGACGCCATCGCTGATCAGTTGTACAATTTCATCCGACGAGTAGCCCGCCTCGCGCAGAACGTCCTCGCTCTGCTCGCCTAGGCGTGGCGCCAGCCGCGTCGGCTCGGCGGGCGTTTCGGACCATGTGGCGGCGGTCCGCATGCTGCGGATTTTTCCTTCGCTCGGGTGCTCTACCGTCGGAAAGAAATCGGTTGCGGCCAAATGCGGATCGCTCAGGATGCTGACGAGATCATGCATCGGCAGAGCCGGCACATCAGCCTCGTCCAGCAGCTTGATCCATTCCGCGGTCGGACGCTGTGCGATGATCCGCGCCAGTTCGGCATAGACATGATCGATATTGTTGGCGCGCCCGGCGAAGGTCGCGAAGCGCGGATCGCTGCGCAGATCGTTGCGACCGGTCGCGGTGAGGAATTTGTCCCACTGCTTGTCGTTGTAGACGATCACGCAAAGGTAGCCGTCCGATGTCTTGTACGGCCTGCGGTCGGGTGACAGATGTCGCGCATAACCGCCCTGATCGAGCGGCGGCTCGTAAGTGAGGCCGCCGAGATGATCGCCCATCACGAAGCCGGCCATCGTTTCGAACATCGGGATATCGACGCGCTGACCGACGCCGGTGCGGTCGCGATGCACCAGACTGGCGAGGATCGCGCCCACGGCATTGAGTCCGACGATGCGATCGACCAGCGCGTTCGGCACGTAGCGCGGGGTGCCGTCGCCGCCGCGCGCCATCAGATGTGCCAGCGCCGAGCCGCCCTGAATGAGATCGTCATAGGCCGCCTTCGCCGCATAAGGACCGTCCTGACCGAAACCGAACACGCCGGCATAGATCAGGCGCGGATTGACCGCCGCGGCATCCTCGTAACCGAGCCGTAGCCGCTGCATCGCCTGCGGTCGGACGTTGTAAACCAGAACGTCAGCGGCCGCGATCAGCCGCAAGGCCACAGCGCGGCCAGCGTCTTTCTTCAGGTCGAGGCAAATGCTGCGCTTGCTGCGATTGGCGTTGAGAAACACCGGGCCCATGCCGGGATGCCGGGTCGGGCCGATCTGGCGGGTCACATCGCCATCCAGCGATTCAATCTTGATGACATCCGCGCCGTAATCGCCAAGCGTCTGGGTCGCGAAGGGCCCCATCAGCACCGTTGTCATGTCGACGACTTTGATGCCCTGCAATGGCCCCATGTTCCACCCGTTCCAGCCCTGATTGTGCTTCTGCTGCCAGTCGTACTAACGGCAGCGAAAGGGCGAGATCAAGGGCGTTTGGCGTAGAGGCCCATGCCGAACCGGAAATGCTCGGTACGGCACGCTCCGGCACCGCGTCGGCATTCTATCGCGCGGAATACGCGTCCACGATCATTTATCAGCCATCATCTCGCGTAGCGCGGTCTTCAGCACCTTGCCGTAATTGTTCTTCGGCAGCGACGGCAGGTAGACGTAGCGCTTGGGCCGCTTGAAGCGCGCGATCGATGCGAGGCAATGTGCGTCGAACTTCTGATCGCTCGCCTCGGCGCCGTATTCCAGCACCATGCAGGCGACGACGATCTCGCCCCAATCCGGATCGGGTACGCCAATGGCCGACACCTCGCGCACGTCGGCGTGGGTGAGCAGCGCCTCCTCGACCTCGCGCGGATAGATGTTGGTACCGCCGGAGATGATGACATCCTTGGAGCGATCCGACAGCGTCAGGAATCCGTCGGCATCGAGTCGCCCGACATCGCCGGTGCGCAGCCAGCCATCTTTCAGCGCGGCAGCGCTGGCTTCCGGATTGTTCCAGTAGCCCAGCATCACAGCCGTGCCCTTGGCTTCGATTTCTCCGGTCTCGCCGGCAGGCAGCGGGTTGCCGTCGCTGTCGGTGATGCGGACCGACATCACGCTCTGCGCCGTGCCCACCGAAGCCAATCGTTCGAGATAATGCGGATCGTTGATACGGCCATGCCAATCGCGGCCGAGCGCCGTGATCGTCATCGGCGATTCACCCTGGCCGTAGATCTGCACGAAGCGCTGGCCCATGGTGGCCATGGCGTCGCGAATGTCGGCGAGATACATCGGGCCGCCGCCATAAACGATGGTCTTGATGCCGTCGCCGTCCTCGCCGCGCTTCTTGGCGGCATCGACCAGACGGCGCACCATCGTCGGCGCCGCGAACATCGAGACGTTGCGGAGTTCTTTGCCGAGCGCCAGCACTTCGTCGGCCTCGAAGCCGCCGGACTCCGGCACCACATGGCGCGCACCAACGCGCACGTTGGGGAAATTGTAGAGGCCGGCACCGTGCGAGATCGGCGCTGCATAGAGCGCTGCATCCTGCGGCGAGGGCTGATCGACATCGGCGAAGTAGCACATCGACATCGCCAGCAGATTGCCGTGGCTCAGCATCACACCCTTCGGCCGCCCGGTGGTGCCGGAGGTGTAGAACAGCCACGCCAAATCGTCGGTCTCGCGCGCCAGCGGTGCGGCGGCGCCCTCGCCATTGCGCGTGTGGCGATAGTCGTCGCCATCGACCGAGAACGTCGCAAGCGACGGCGTTTCGGCTTCCGCCCAGTGGTCCGCCGTATCGTCGGAAATGAACAACAGCTTCGCAGCGGAGTTCTCGCAGATCCAAGCTGCCTCGCGACCATGCAACTTGGCATTGATCGGCACCGCAGCGGCGCCGATCCACCAGATGCCGTAAAGGCATTCGAAATAGGCTGTGCAGTTGGTCATGAACAGTGCGACGCGGTCGCCGGGCGCGACCCCATATCGCTGCGCGAGATGCGCCCCCACCGCCGCCGCACGTCGGGCGAAGGTGAGATAATCGGCGTCTACGCGCGCCCCCGTCAGCAGCGCGGGCGCATCCGGACGCAGATGCGCGCTCGCCGCCAGCCACTCGGCCATGTTCATGATCGACCTCCCGCCGCGTGAACCGGCTTACTTCGCCGGTTCCAGCAACGAGACATAGTTGGCGACCGCCGCGCCACCCATGTTGAAGACACCACCAAGGGTCGCGTCCTTGATCTGCATGCCTTCCGGCGCCTGCCCGAGCAGTTGCATCGCGGTGAGCACATGCATCGACACGCCGGTGGCGCCGATCGGATGGCCCTTGGCCTTGAGACCGCCCGACGGATTGATCGGCAGCTTGCCGTCCTTCTGGGTCCAGCCCTCCTTGATGGCGCGTGCACCCTGCCCGCGCGGCGTCAGGCCCATCGCTTCGTACTCGATCAGCTCGGCGACGGTGAAGCAGTCGTGGGTTTCGACGAACGACAGGTCCGACAGCGTGACGCCGGCGGATTGCAGCGCCTGCTGCCACGCCACGGTGCAGCCCTCGAAGTTGAGAATGTCGCGCTTCGACATCGGCAGGAAATCCTGTGCGTGCGCGGTGGCGCGAATGTTGACGGCCTTGCCCATCGTCTTCGCGGTTTCGCTATCGGTCAGCACCAGCGCGGCGGCGCCGTCCGACACCAGCGAACAGTCGGTGCGCTTCAGGGGACCTGCGACGAACGGGTTCTTGTCGCTCTCGGCGCGGCAGAACTCGAAGCCGAAATCCTTGCGCATCTGCGCGTAGGGATTGGCGACGCCGTTCTTGTGGTTTTTTGCAGCGATCATCGCCAGCGCATCGGACTGGTCGCCGTACTTCTGGAAATAGGCTTGCGCGATCTTGCCGAACACGCCGGCGAAACCGGCCGGGGTGTCGCCGTCTTCCGGCAGGTAGGACGCCCTCAGTAGGTTCTTGCCGATCTCAGGACCCGGCGTCCGGGTCATCTGCTCGACGCCGACCACCAGCACGATACGGGCAGCGCCGGCATTGATGGCGCGGATACCCTGATGCACCGCCGCCGAACCGGTGGCGCAGGCATTTTCCACGCGCGTTGCCGGCTTGAAGCGCAGCTTCGGATCGGCCTGCAGTACCAGCGCCGCGGTGAAATCTTGCGGCGAAAAGCCCGCGTTGAAGTGGCCCAGCACAATTTCGTCGACATCGCTGGCGGAGATGCCGGCATCGGCCAGCGCCTCGTTGGCAACGCGGACGACCAGGCTTTCCACGGTCTCGGCGTCGAATTTCCCAAACGGCGTATGCGCCCACCCAACGATACTGGCTGTCATGATGATCTTCCTGTCATTGTCGAAATCGATCCATCGGCCGCAATACGGGATTACCGCCACCCGGCCGGATTGAGCCGACTATAGCGCATCGGTTCCGTGAGAACACGCCGGTTTGGGAAATTCTGCCATCCCGCACGGCAAGGCACGACCATCGGCGTGCCTTGCAACGCTCACTATCTGGAGAGCATCAGGCGACGAACTTGCCGCCGAGTTCGTCCTCGATATGAATGCGGATGATGTCGTCGAAGGTCTTTTCCGCCGTGGTGAAGCCCAGTTTCAACGCACGCTGCGTATCGAACTGGCGTGGCCAGCCATCGACGATGCTGATGATCGCTGGATTCGGCTCGCGGCGGATGCGCGCCGTGACGTTCTTGCCCGCCACCCGTTCCAGCGCCGCGATCTGCTCGCCGACGGTCGCGGCCAGGCCCGGCATGCTCAGGCTGCGGCGCGGCCCCATTGCGGCAGTGTCCATGGTGCCGGCGTGAAGCAGAAAGCCCACCGCCGAGCGCGGCGAGGCGTGCCAGTGGCGCACGTCCTCGGACACCGGCAATACCGCACCCTCGCCCGAAAGCGGCTCGCGGATGATATTCGAGAAGAAGCCCGACGCTGCCTTGTTCGGCTTGCCGGGCCGCACGCAGATGGTCGGCAGGCGGATGCCGATGCCGTCGAGGAACCCTTTGCGGGTGTAATCGGCAATCAGCAATTCGCAGATCGCCTTTTGCGTGCCGTAGCTGGTGAGCGGCGTGAGGAAGAATTCATCGCCGATCTTATCCGGGAACGGCGCACCGAACACCGCCACCGACGAGGTGAACACCAGCCGTGGCTTGTAGTCGCCGCCGATGGCGCGGATAGCATCGATCAGATAGCGGGTGCCGTCGAGGTTGATGCGGTAGCCCTTGTCGAATTCCACCTCCGCCTCGCCGGACACAATCGCGGCGAGATGAAAGATCACATCAGGTCGCTCCGCCACCAAGGGCGCGGCGGTGCCGGAATCGGCGAAATCGCTGGTGACGAGCTTGGTCGGGATCGCATTCCCCGCAGGATTCTCCGGCGCGACGACGTCCTGCAACGTCAGGCGCGTGATCTCGCGATTGCCGAGCCGCCCATCGCGAACCAGCCGTTCGGTCAATTTGCGGCCCACCATGCCGGCCGCGCCGAGAACGAGAATGTGCAAGACCCAAACTCCTTATTGCTCTTGATATTGCGGCGTATGGGTCTGCAATATCACTCCTTCACCGCGCCTGTCATGGCCGAGACATAGTGCTCGACGAAGAAGGCGTAGAGGATGACCAGCGGCAACGAGCCGACCAGCGCGCCCGCCATCAGCGAGCCCCATTTGTAGATGTCGCCGTCGACGAACTCATTGACGATCGCCACGGGCACCGTCTTGTTCGGCGTCGATTGCAGGAACGTGAGCGCGTAGATGAATTCGTTCCAGCACAGCGTGAAGGAGAAGATGAACGCCGAGATCAGACCGGGGACCGCCAACGGAATGACGATCTTGACCAGAATCTGCCAGCGCGACGCACCATCGATCAGCGCGCATTCCTCCAGTTCGTAAGGGATCGTCTTGAAGTAGCCCATCAGCAGCCAGGTCGAGAACGGGATCAGCAAGGTCGGATAGACCAGGATCAACGATAACGGCGAGTCGAACAGGCCATAAGCCTGGATCACCGACGCCAGCGGGATGAACAGGATCGACGGCGGCACCAGATAGGCGAAGAAGATCAGCACGCCGACTGCATCGCCGCCCTTGAAACGCAGCCGCACGATGGCATAGGCCGAGAGCACGCTGGCGATGATCGACAACGTCGTCGCGCACGCCGCGACATACATCGTATTCCACAGCCAGCGCGGATACTCGGTTTCGAACAACAGCTTGGTGATGTGTTTGAACGTCGGATGGATCACCCAGAACGGGTTGTAGTTTTCCATATCGATCAACTGCTCGTCGGGTTTGATCGATGTCAGCCCCATCCAGTAGAACGGGAACAGTAACACGACGAGAATGATGAACAGCGGCAGATAGAGCGTCACCAGCCGGCGCGGCAGGCTCTCGAGATAGCTCATGCCCTCGCTGTCGTCGCTTTTCGTAAGCGCGGCGGCGGCTTGAACCGCAGTTTTGGCCTGATCCTGGGCGTGAGTGGCTGCGGTCTCAGTCATTGTCCGATCCTTGCTGCCACTTGCGGCGCTGCATCCCGAACCATGAGATCGCGATGGCGGCCAGCAGGAACGGGATCATTGCGGTGGCGATCGCCGCACCCTCGCCCAAGCGCCCGCTGAGAATGCCGCGCTGGTAACTCAGCGTCGCCATCAGATGGGTCGCGTTCACCGGGCCGCCGCGCGTCAGCGCCCACACCAGTTGGAAATCTGTGAAGGTGAACAGCACCGAGAACGTCATCACCACCGCGATGATCGGCGTCAACAGCGGGTATGTAATGTAGCGGAAACGCTGCCAATCAGTGGCGCCGTCCAGCGTCGCGGCCTCGTAAAGCGAGGGCGACACCGTCTGCAAGCCGGCCAGCAGTGTGATGGCGACGAAAGGAACGCCGCGCCAGATATTGGCGAAGATCACACTGGCGCGCGCCATGTTGGGATCGCCGAGAAAATTGATGTTGTGATCGATAAGGCCAAGCTTGATCAGCGACCACGAGACGATCGAGAACTGGGCATCGTAGATCCACCAGAACGCGATCGCCGACAGCACCGTCGGAACGATGAAGGGAACGAGCACGATCGCCCGTATCATCGCCTTGAACGGCATGTGGCGATTCAAAAGCAGCGCCAGATAAAGCCCGACCGCGAATTTGATGGCGCTCGCGATGATCGTATAGAGCAACGTGTTGAAAACCGAGAGCCAGAAGATGCTGTCGCTCCACAGCCACTCGTAGTTCTCCAGCCCGATGAAGATGCCGGTGCGGCCGATGCGCTCGTCCGTAAAGCTCATCCAAACGCCGAGGCCGAGCGGATAGGCAAGAAACAGAATGAGAAACGCCGCCGTCGGCAGCATGAACCACAGCGCCAGCCAATTCCTGTTGGTGCGCAGCCGCTCCCATAGCGATCTGGTGTCTTTATAGACCGCCTGCGCCGGCATCGATGTCTGCATCGTGGTCATTCAGTTCCAGCTCCGGCCGAACAAAAGATCAAACCAGCGCTCTCACGCTGATGCAGCCTTGCCCCGTCCTAATCAAATGAAATGCCGGCGCGGACGATCCGCGCCGGCATGGTTTCGTTTAACCGCGGAAGATGCGCTTGGCGTTGCGCTCCGCCGAGGCCATCGCCGTCTTGACGTCCTCGCGGCCGGTGGCGTAGTTCGCGAACATATCGACCACCACGAAATCCGCGATCGCGGCCGCGGCCGCCTCGCCCATCTTGCCGACGCCGGCCGGCGTGTTCGCGGTCTGCGCCACATCACGATACGGCGTGTTCTTCGGGTCGGCCGTCCAGATCGGATTCTTTTCGTAATCCAGCAGGAACGGTGACAGATAACCCTGCGCTGCTTCGACCCACGGGTTGAACTGCGACGGCTCGAGCATGAAGGCGGTGAACGCCTTGCAGGTCTGCGGGAACTTGGTGAAGGTGTAGACCAGGATCGGGAAGCCGAGATGGAGTTCGCGCGTCTTGCCGTCGACACCCGGCGGCAGATGGGCGTGATTCATGTCTGCGGCAATGGCGGCATTCTCCTTCTTCGCCGCGACGTAGATTGAAATGCCGTTGACGGTGAGATGGAGTTGTCCGGCCAGGAACGCCTTGTTGTTGTTGCTGTCGTTCCACGACGCCGTGCCGGGCACGAAATTCTCGTAGAGCTGCTTGACGTATTCGAGCGCCTTCGCGGTTTCCGGCGTGTTGATGACGACCTTGTTATCCTTGTCGATCAGCTTGCCGCCATGCGCCCACAACGCCCAATGCAGCCAGCCGTTGGCGTCGCCCGAGGCATGTCCCAGCGCCATGCCGCCCGGCGTACCGTTCTTTTTCATGCCCTTGACGAGATCGAGGAAGCCGCCGAGGTCCTTCGGAAACGTCTTGTGTCCGGCCGCTTCGGCAGCCTTCACGCGGTAGTTCACAAGACCGCCGGTCGCCGCCACGGGAATGCCGATCCACTTGCCGTTCAGCATGCCGTAAGCCTTGCCGGATTCAGCCCATCCGCCGCACTTCTTGGCGAGATAGTCGGCGACATCGGTCATGTCGGTGCATTTGGTGGGGAACAGGAACGGCAACGAATACAGGCCCCAGACCAGATCGAGGCCCTGCCCCGTATTGGCCGCCACCGATGCCTTCGGCTGAATGTCGTCATACGCCTCGTTGGAGACGTTGATGGTAACGTTGTTGGCCTTCTGGAAAGCGTCGACGATCTTCATGAACGCGACGTCTTCGGCTTCGACGAAACGCTTCCAGCGCAGCAGATTGATCTTGGCGCCGGCTTCCGGCTTCCATGGCGAGGTCTGAGCCCACGCCTTGGCGTAACCCAGCAATTGGTCGCTCGACATGGTGGCGGCCGCAGCCAACATCGTCGCGCCGCCCTTGAGCAGCGAACGCCGGTCGGTGGTAAAATCAATCATCGTTCTCTCCCTGTCTTTGTTTGTAATTATTGACGTTCCTCAAAACCCCGATCGTTGTTGTCTTGTTGTTGCCGGGTCACAGACGCCGGCCGGTATCCTTGTCGAACAGATGCGCGACCTCCGCGCGCGGGCGCAGGTGGATTTTGTCGCCCGGCGCAACCTGATGCCGGTCGCGAAACACCGCGATCAGTTCCTGCGAGCCGATCCGCGCGACAATCTGCGTTTCCGATCCGGTCGGCTCCACCACCGCGACCTCCGCCTCGATGCCATCGCTGGCAAGATCGAGATGTTCCGGGCGAACGCCGTAAACCACCGGGCGGCCGTCGGAGGCGGCCGGCGCCGAACTAATCGGCAGACGGCTGCCGTTATCGGTCTCAACGTAAGGCTGGCCACCGTTCACTTTGAGATGGCCGTTGAGAAAATTCATTGCCGGAGAACCGATGAAGCCGGCGACGAACTGGTTCTCGGGATGATCGTACAACTCGAGCGGCGATCCGATCTGCTCGACGATGCCGTCATGCATCACCACGATCTTGTCAGCCATGGTCATGGCCTCGATCTGGTCGTGAGTCACATAGACCGTCGTGGTCTTGAGCCGTTGATGCAGCTCCTTGATCTCGGTGCGCATCGCCACGCGCAACTTGGCGTCGAGGTTCGAGAGCGGCTCGTCGAACAGGAACACCTGTGGATCGCGTACGATGGCGCGGCCCATGGCGACACGTTGACGCTGACCGCCGGACAACTGACGCGGATAACGATCCAATAGCGGCGTCAGATCGAGAATCTCCGCCGCCTTCTTCACGCGCGTGGAAATGTCGCCGGTTTCCGCGTTCCGCAACTTCAGCGAAAAGCCCATGTTCTGAGAAACGGTCATGTGCGGATAGAGCGCGTAGTTCTGGAACACCATCGCGATGTCGCGTTCTTTCGGCTGCACGTTGTTCACAACGCGGTCGCCGATCGCAATCGTCCCGGAGGTGATATTTTCCAGACCGGCCAGCATCCGTAGCAATGTGGATTTACCGCAACCGGAAGGACCAACGAGAACAACGAAAGCGCCGTCTTCGATCGGAATGCTTACGCCGTGCAGGACTTCAAATCCGCCAAAGGATTTACGCACGTCGCTAATCTGCACCGACGCCATCGTTTCCATTCCCTCACGTTTTGGCGTTGTACGGCGCAAACCGTCGCGGCTCTGTTCTCAACTTCCATGTCGAAAGCTGAATGGGGGCATTGTCCCTGCTTGAATCGCCATTATCAATGCGGTGGTAGCGCTGTCAATAATCATTTAATCGTCAAGGCTCTTATGCTATCAGCGCCTCATGGCACGCGCGCGGAGCAATTCCGGGAAAGTCAGGCTCACTGAAGTCGCGAAACTCGCGGGCGTCAGTCCGATCACCGCGTCACGTTTCTTTCGCAAGCCCGAAGCACTCTCTCCCGGCAAGCGCGAACGCGTGGAGAACGCTGCGCGACAACTCGGTTACGTCCCCGATCTCGCCGCTCGCGCGTTGGCGTCGCGACGCACCGAAATCATCGGCGTCTTGATCCCGTCCTTCACCAACAACGTCTTCTCCGACGTGTTGCGCGGCATCTATGACGGATCAGGCGAGAGCCGCTATTCGATTCAGTTGGTCAACACCCATTACAGCATTCTTCAGGAGGAGAAGCTGCTGCAACTGTTCAAGGCGCAGCGCCCGGCCGGGCTGGTGGTGACCGGCATCAACCAGACCGATGAATCCCGCGCGATCCTGGACTCGATGAACTGCCCCATCGTCCAGATCATGGAGCTTGGCCCCGATCCCGTCGATATGATGGTCGGATTCTCTCATAATGCGGCCGCATTCGCGGTGATTTCGCACCTTATCGAATTGAACTTCAAGCGCATCGGGTTCCTCGGCGCGCGTATGGATCCACGTGTGCAACGCCGTCTCGAAGGCTACACCGACGCGATGAAGCGCGCTTCGCTCTACGATCCGCGCCTGATCATCGCCACACCGGTGCCGACGTCGGTGACAATGGGCGGAACGCTCTTTGCGGATTTATTGATGAAAGCGCCGGATATCGACGCGGTATTCTGCGTCAACGACGACCTTGCGTTGGGAACGCTGTTCGAATGCCAGCGCCGCCAGATTCAGGTTCCCGAAGATATCGCCATCGTCGGCTTCAACGATCTGGAGTACATGGCGTCCGCGGTGCCTCCACTCACCAGTGTCCGCACCAATCGCTACGACATGGGCAAGACCGCCATCACCATGGTGATGGATGCGATCGAAGGCAGACGGCCCGCAACTCCTGTCATCGATCTCGGTTATGAACTGATGATCCGGCGCAGTTCCGCGCCCCGACGCGCATAAACCGTCGCTTCGACAGACCTTTTCAACCTCCAGCGCAAATTTGGTAGCGCTGTCTTTTTGACGTGACTTGGGCTTGCGTCTCTGGAACAATGCCAAGTTGGCGGCTGCCTTCGCGGTCGCGCTCCAATTTAACGCAACCACCGCCAGGGCGGCCAAGGACCCCTGCGAGCAGCTAGCGCGGGAGGAAACATTGAACAAGAAAACCGATCAGACGACGTCCACGAACCAGCCCCGCCGCAAACTTCGCTCCACCGAATGGTTCGACAATCCGCATAACCCGGCGATGACCGCGCTCTATCTCGAGCGCTACCTCAACTACGGCCTGACCCGCGAGGAATTGCAGTCCGGCAAACCGATCATCGGCATCGCGCAGACCGGCAACGATCTCTCCCCGTGCAACCGGCATCATCTCGACCTCGCCAAGCGGGTGCGCGAAGGTATCCGCGCTGCCGGCGGTATCGCGATGGAATTTCCGGTGCATCCGATTCAGGAGACTGGCAAGCGGCCGACCGCGGCGCTCGATCGCAACCTCGCTTACATGGGCCTCGTCGAGGTGCTGTTCAGCTATCCGCTCGACGGCGTGGTGCTGACGACCGGCTGCGACAAAACCACCCCCGCGTGCCTGATGGCGGCGGCGACCGTCAACATGCCGGCGATCGTGTTGTCCGGCGGACCGATGCTCAACGGCTGGTTCAACGGTGAGCGCAGCGGCTCCGGCACCGTGGTGTGGAGATCGCGCGAGCGGCTTGCCGCCGGCGAAATCGATTACGAGGAGTTCATGCGCATCGTCGCGTCGTCGGCCCCATCGGTCGGCCACTGCAACACCATGGGCACCGCCTCGACGATGAATTCGCTGGCGGAAGCGCTCGGCATGTCGCTGCCGGGCTGCGCGGCGATCCCGGCGCCCTATCGCGAGCGTGGCCAGATCGCCTACGAGACGGGCACGCGGATCGTCGAGATGGTGTGGGAAGACCTCAAGCCGTCGGACATTCTGACCCGCGAGGCGTTCGAAAACTGCATCGTCGTCAACTCGGCGATCGGCGGTTCGACCAACGCGCCGATCCATATCAACGCCCTCGCCCGCCACATCGGCGTCGACCTCTCGATCGACGACTGGCAGACATACGGCCACGATGTTCCGCTGCTGGTAAACATGCAGCCGGCCGGGTTCTATCTCGGCGAGGAATATCACCGTGCCGGCGGCGTGCCCGCCGTCATCGGCGAATTGATGCGACACAAGCGCATCCATGAAGGCGTGATGACCGTCAACGGCCGTACCATGGGCGACAACTGCCGCAATGCGCCGAAGCCTGATGGCGACGTGATCTGGAACTACGACAAACCGCTGGTGCAGGATGCCGGCTTCATCGTGCTGCGCGGCAATCTGTTCGATTCCGCGATCATGAAGACGAGCGTGATCTCGAAGGAGTTCCGCGACCGCTATCTTTCGAACGCAAAAGACCTCAACGCCTTCGAGGGTCGTGCCATCGTGTTCGAAGGCCCGGAGGACTATCACCACCGCATCGACGATCCGTCACTCAACATCGACGAGCATTGCATCCTGTTCGTGCGCGGCGTCGGCCCGATCGGCTATCCGGGCGGCTCCGAAGTGGTCAACATGCAGCCGCCGGCTGCGCTGATCAAACGCGGTATCCTTTCGCTGCCCTGCATCGGCGACGGCCGCCAATCGGGCACGTCGGGATCGCCATCGATCCTCAATGCGACGCCGGAAGCGGCGGCGGATGGCGGCCTCGCCATCCTTCAAACCGGCGACATGGTGCGCATCGACCTCAACAAGGGTAGCGCCAACATCATGATTGATGACGCCGAGGTGAAGCGCCGCCGCGTCGAACTCAAGGCCAAGGGCGGCTTCCCCTACCCCGCGCATCAGACGCCGTGGCAGGAGATGTACCGCAACACCGTGGGCCAGCATGCCACCGGCGCCTGCATGGAGTTTGCGACGCGCTATCAGGATATCGCCGGCCGCGTCGGCGTCGCCCGCGATAATCACTGAACTTTAAGGAGACCAACAATGTCCGGCCGACTGAAAGGCAAACGCGCATTCGTGACCGCAGCGGCCGCCGGCATCGGCCGCGCCAGTGCCATCGCCTTCGCGCGTGAAGGCGCGACCGTGATCGCGACCGACATCGACGACAAGCAACTCGCGACATTGACCAAGGAAGGCGTCGCGGAAGTGGCCCGCCTCGACGCGCGTGACAGCGCCGCGGTCGCGGCGATGGCCAAGCAGGTCGGCACCGTCGATGTGTTGCTCAACGCCGCCGGCTTCGTACATCACGGTACGGTGCTGGAATGCAGCGACGACGATTGGGACTTCTCGTTCGATCTCAACGTGAAATCGATGCACCGCACATTGCGCGCCTTCCTGCCCGGAATGCTGGCGGCAGGTCACGGCTCGATCATCAACATCGCCTCTGCCGCCGGCGTGTTCAAGGCCGCGCCGAACCGTTACGTCTACGGCGCAACAAAAGCCGCCGTTGCCGGCCTCACTCGCGCCGTGGCCGCCGACTTCATCGCCAAGGGTATCCGCTGCAACTGTATCTGCCCCGGCACCATCGAGACACCGTCGATGCTCGGTCGCGCCGCGGCGCTCGGGGCCGGCGGCCGCGAGATGTTCGTCAGCCGTCAGCCGATGGGACGGCTCGGCACCGCCGACGAGATTGCATCGCTCGCCGTTTATCTCGCCAGCGACGAGAGCGCCTTCACCACCGGCGTTGCGCACATCATCGACGGCGGCTGGACGCTTTAATCACACCGTCGCCCTTCGAGGCGCGCCGGAGATGGGGCGCACCTCAGGGGAACGACCTCTCATTCAAGAACGCGTCATCCTAAGGTGCGAGCGAAGCGATCCTCGAAGGATGGCAATAGGGAGCAAGCCATGAACAAGATCGATCTCAATGGCCGCTGCGCCGTGGTCACCGGCGGTGCGCAAGGTTTTGGCCGCGCGATTACAGAGCGTTTCGTGTCCTCGGGCGCCAAGGTGGCGATCTGGGATCACGATATCGCGTTGGCCGAACAGACCGCCAAACAGATCGGTGCGACAGTCGTCGCTATTCAGGTCGATGTCTCGGATCTGGCCGCAGTGGAGAAGGCGCGCGACGCGACATTGGCCAAGCTCGGCAAGATCGACATTCTCGTCAACAATGCCGGCATCGCCGGCATCAACAAGACCGTGTGGGAAACCGATTTCGACGAATGGCGTAAAGTGCTGCGCATCAATCTCGACGGTCCCTTCATCTGCTGCAAGGCGATCGTGCCGACGATGGTGAACCAGAACTACGGCCGCATCGTCAACATCGCGTCGATCGCCGGCAAGGAAGGCAATCCCAACGCCGCGCACTACTCCGCCTCGAAAGCGGGACTGATCGCGCTGACGAAGTCATTGGGCAAGGAACTCGCTGGCTACGAGATCGCCGTCAACGCGGTGACGCCGGCGGCGGCGAAGACCGCGATCTTCGACCAGATGACGCAACAGCATATCGACTTCATGCTGTCGAAGATTCCGAAGGGCCGTTTCGTACTGGTGGAAGAACTCGCCGCAATGGTGGCGTGGCTCGCCTCCGAGGACTGCGCCTTCTCGACCGGCGCGGTGTTCGACATCTCCGGCGGCCGCGCGACGTACTAACGCGAGGCAGACAAGCTACCTTCCCCCCGTGTCAGTTGTGGGCCGACTTACGGCTCGACGATGGCGAAGGTCGGGGTGAACGTATCGAACAGCCCGAGCAGTTCCAGCAGCTTCGCCGGGTTACCCTCAATGGTGATCTTCTTGGCGCCGACCGCCTCGGGGAACGTCGTCTGTGTCAGCATGATCGCGTTGAGGACGGTTCGCGTCAGCGTCAGCGTCGCGTCAGCGTGCTCGGAACGCTGTCCGAAGCGATGGGTCAGTGCGCAGTTATCGAGGTTGAGGACGTAAATCTCGCCGGTATCTGTGAACACCCAATTCAGCACCGCAGTCTTGCCGACGGCCTTGGGGCCGTTGAGCCGCACGGCCAGAAGATCGAAGAAGGTATCCAGCGGCAGCGCCGCCAGCGCATCCGGCGCGACGCCACCGCGCGCCGTCATCTGCGGCACGCCGTTGCGCAGTTCATGCGCGGCAAACAGGTAGGAGTTGCGCCAGGTCGCGGCCTCGGAAAGATAGCCGAGTTGCTCATAGGTGTCGGCCGCGAGGTTGCGGGCCTCCTGGTTGGTTGGATCGGCGAACACCAGGTGATTGGCAACTTCCGCCACCCAGCGATACTCGCCCCTGGCGAAATCCGCCTTGGCCCTGGCAAGCGCGGCATCGAAACCGCCGAAGTAATCGACATACTTCCGCGCTGCATCTGATGGCGGTAGCGGATCGAGATGCGCCGGATTGCCGTCGTACCAGCCGAGATACTTCTGGTAGACCGCCTTTGCGTTGTGCCGCACTGTGCCGTAATAGCCGCGCGCGTACCATTCATGCGCCAGACTGTCCGGCAACGTCAGCTGTTCGGCGATCTCGTTCGGCGTGTGGCCGTGATTGATCAGGCGCAGCGTCTGGTCGTGGACGTACTTATAGAGATCGCGCTGCTTGCCGAGATAACTCTTGATCGCGGAAGTTCCCCACACCGGCCAGTGATGCTGGCCGATCAACGCTTCCGCGCGATCTCCAAACGTCATCAGCGCGACATCGATGTAGCGAGACCAGGCGCGGGAATCGCGCACCTCGGCGCCGCGAAACGGCAGCAGGTTGTGAAAGTTGTGGACCGCGTTCTCGGCCATGTTGAGGCACTTGAACGCCGGATAGAACATGTGCATCTCGGCCGGCGCCTCGCTGTCCGGCGCCATCAGGAACACGATCTCGACGCCGTCGACCACGCGCGTCTCGTGATCGTGACTGATGAGATCGGTCGGCGCGATCAAGGTCACCGTGCCGCTCGACAGCGTCTTGCCGAGCCCGGCATCGACCTGCCCCTTGACGCCTTTCGCCAGCAACGGCCCGAACTGATATTGCGCGCGACGCACCATCGCGGTGCCGGCCAGCACGTTCTCCTGCGCAATCGCCTCGACAAACCCTTCCGGCGCAATCACCGGCACCCGCCTGCTGTCAGCTTCGTCCTGCGTAATGACGCCCTTCACGCCGCCCCAATGATCGACATGCGAGTGCGTGTAGATCACCGCCGCCACCGGCCGAGGCCCGCGATGCTGACGATAGAGTTCGAGCCCGGCGCGCGCCGTTTCGGCCGACACCAGCGGATCGATCACGATCACCCCGTGTTCGCCCTCGATCAGCGTCATGCTGGACAGGTCCATGCCCCGGATCTGATAGATGCCGGGCACAACCTCGAACAGGCCATGGCGGCAGTTGAGTTGGGCCAGCCGCCACAGGCTCGGGTGGACAGTGGCGGGCGCGGCATCGTCCTTCAGGAAGGCATAGTCGGCGATGCTCCAGACGGTGCGGCCAGCCGGGTTCTGGATCGTCGCGTCCGGCAGGCTGCCGATGAAACCGCGTTCCGCATCGACGTAATCCTGACGATCGGCGAACGGGAGTTCGTTCAACACGGCCGCATTGCTTGCGGCAACTGTCGCTTCGGCGTCTTTTCGATCGGTCATGACAGTTCTCCTCGGACGCGTTGCGATTGTTTCGATCCTGATCGGCCACGGCCGCTTTCGCAAGCGGAAGACGAGCCTGCCAGGATAGAACCACGGATACACATCGATCCTAGACGCTCCATCCAGCCAAACGCGACAGCCTTCAAATCATGACTTGGTTTGAGCGCCGAGTTCGTCTTCCGAATTGAAACCGGACTGAATTTGCCGCATCTTGCAGCATGTTCGCTCACGCAACGTGGCGACGGGGTTTCGAATGTCAGGGCACGGCATGGTGCATCGATATCGACAAGACTGGAGGCTGATTGTTCCCGCCCTTTGCGGACTAATCGGTTTCGCCACTCCCCCGATCGCTGCTCTGGCGCAGCAACCATCGACGACCGTGGAGCGTAACGCCAAGGGGCCAGCCGCAAAGAACATCCAGATCGGCGTTTACATCAATGTCCGGTCGGACTGCACTTCGGGGCCGCTGCCGACGATCCGCCTCGTCACCCGACCAACCAACGGCACGCTGACGATCCGACGCGGCAAGGTCAACGCCACTAACTACAAGCAGTGCCTCGCGCTGGAAGTGCCGGGGTTTGTTGCGTTCTATAAATCGAAGTCCGACTTCACCGGCACCGACCTCGCCACCATCGAGGTAAAGTATCCCCACGGGCGCACCGAGATTCAGCTGATCACGATACATGTGGGCGCAGGCGCAGGCGGCCAGAAGATTTAGCGGCCGAGTCGGCCAGCCCCTAATTTTGCTTTTCGTAGAGGCACCGCTTGCCGCCCTACAATAATACCCTCAATGGATATTAACATCATCCAAGCTCAATTCGCTTGGCGGGGAACTCCGCACAGCCTATGGTTGCGCGAATCCACGACGATTGAGGTTGGTTTTTGGCGCAACGGTGACTTCCCAAGGTCAAACCACGGGGAACACCTTGCGCGCGAAAGAAAATTTCACGGAATTGGTGCATTTTACGGCGGAACTGTGTCTCAAAAACTATATGTGGTTCCAGTTCCGCTTGGTAGGATGACTCGATTTTATGCGAATTCCGCACCTAATTTCTTTGCTTGGGGCAAATTGATGAGAAAGCTTTGTTTCCTGGTTGCGGGTGCTGTCTTGGTGGTTAGCCAAGCTGCATCAGCCGAACAGTTTTCTATTAATGATGCTCTGCGTCAGGCTGTGAAAACAAATCCTGGCGTTGGCGAAGCTGCCGCCAACCGTCGCGCCACAGAATCCGAGCTGCGTCAAACCCAAAGCACCCTGCTCCCTCAAGTTCGCTTCGAAGGGCGGTATGGCCCGGAAAAATTCAACGATCTGTCGTCAGTTCCGCCGCTCACCGGCACTGGCCGCTGGCGGTCGGGCAACGAAAGCTCCGTCATCATTCGCCAAGTTCTGTTCGACGGATTTGCGTCGATCCATGACATCTGGCGGCAGTCTGCGCGCGTGAATGCGTCGGCTTTCCGCGTACGTGAACGAACCGAGCTTATCGCGCTCGACGCCGCTGAAGCCTATGTCGATGTGGTTCGCTATCTGCGTCTGGTCGATCTCGCTCAGCAGAACGTCCGCAATCACGAAAAAATCTTCAGCAACGTCAATTCTCGCTATCAGGGCGGACGGTCGGGCGAAGGTGACCTCGAACAGGCGCGGGAACGCGTCGAGAGCGCCCGCGCACAATTGGCCGAATTCCGACGCAGCCTCGATGAAGCACGGGCCAAGTATCGCAAGGTTGTCGGCCTGGAGCCGATCAATCTGAGATTCCCGGGTCCGCTTGCCGGAATGCCGCGATCCAAGGATGCCGCGCTCGCCGCCACCTTGCGCATGAATCCCACTATTCTGGCAGCCGGTGCCGATGCGGATGCCGCGCGTGAAGCGTTCCGCGTCACGGACGGCGCCTTCATGCCGAACGTCGCGTTCGAAGCCCGCGCCACGAAGTCCGACAACACCTATCCGTTCATCGGCGTCAATCGCGAGGACTACAGCGGCAAGTTCGTCGTTTCATGGGATATCTTCCGTGGCGGGCAGGACGTTTGGCGTCGGTCTGAGATGGCGGAACGTTATACCCAGGCAGCTTTGGCCCGCTCCCGCCTCCAGCGCGACGCCCTGGAATCTATCGACAAGGCTTGGGCCGCAAGGACTATTACCGCCGACAAGATTTCGGCGCTGACTCGTCAGCTTCAGGCCGACAGAAAGACCATCTCCGCCTATCAGAAAGAATATGAGCTCGGACAGCGTTCACTGATCGACCTGTTGAACGCCGAGAACCAGTTCTTCAACGCATCAGTATCGTTGACGTCATCGCGTGGCGTTTTGGTTTTCGCCGACTATCAGCTTCTGGCTGCGATGGGAACTTTGCTGCAATATCTGAAGTCGCCCCCGCCGGTCGATGCGGCTCCCTTGGACAAGCTTCCGGTGGCAGTATTCCCCTACTCGTTCCCGACGCCGCGCGTGACCCTTCCCGACGTTGGCTCGGAGCCGCTCCAAATGACGTCGATGCCGGTTGCCCCCGCACCCTATGCGACGCTCCCGACCGCCCGCCATGTTGCAAGCGAAGGCTTCAACGCCCGTTGGAAAGTCGCTACGGACACTGCCAATTCATCGGTGCGTCCGTCTTGGACCGAGCAGGCGCGAAGCGGCCCAGCCGCGAATCCATCGGACGCTCTCGCCTACGCTCCAGCCGAAAAGCCTCTCTGGCTACAGGCCGGAACCAGCGGAGCCAAAAACTAGGCCCCTCAGCTTTCGAAGAATTAATGCTTAATTAATGCGGCTTAAATCGACGAATGATTTAAGCCGCATTATTGCATATGCTGGCAGAGGTCGGTGAGCGGCCGCGATTGCATTTAATACCTAAGCATATTGAGGCACGGACCGATGTTATTTCGGCCCTCACGATCCAAGGTGGAATCCAGTGAGCCACAAGCCGATGCCATTGGTATGGCACCGGCCCAATCAGGCGTAGCCGAGACCGGGAACAAGCCGGATCCGCTAGCGGCAACACTCACCTACCTCGCCGCCTTCCATGGCCGCGCAATCAGCCGCGACGCCATCCTCGGCGGCTTGCCAATCACTGACGGACGCCTTTCGGTGCCGCTGTACGATCGTGCGGCACGTCGCGCAGGTCTGGAGACCGAAGCCACCAAACGCGACCTTGCGGATATTCCGGCATTGGTTCTTCCAGCGGTCCTCATCATGAAGGACAGTCGTGCACTTGTCCTGCTGGAGCGCGACTCGGCGGCCAAAACGGTGCGCTACGTTGACCCGACCGCAGATGCATCATCGGCGGTCACGGAAAGCGCCGACGCACTCGCCGCGTCGTACACGGGCTATGCCTTCCTGGTCCGGCCAGCAGGAGACACTGACGCGCGCACTGTTGCAGCCGGCGACTTGCCGCGTCCGCATTGGTTCTGGTCCGTCGTCAAAACGCAGCTACCGAACTATACGCACATCGCCCTGGCAGCGTTCCTGATCAACCTACTGGCGCTAGCGACCCCGCTGTTCACGATGAGCGTCTACGATCGCATCATCCCGAACGGTGCGATCCCGTCGCTAACCGCATTGGCGATCGGAATGGTGATCGCCATCGTCTTCGATTTCATTCTGCGCACTGTCCGCAGCCTTATCATCGACGTGACCAGCAAGACCGTCGACGTCGTGCTGGCGGCAAACATCTTCGAACACGTCATGGCCGTGAAGATGGCCCAGCGGCCGATGTCGGTAGGCGTGATCGCCAATCAGTTGCGCGACTTTGATTCCGTCCGTGAGTTCTTCACCTCCGGCAGCGTCGTGTCGGCAACGGACCTGCTGTTCGCGGTCGTGTTCATCGGCGTGCTATTCCTCATCGCAGGCCCCATCGCATGGATCCCTCTGGCGATGCTGCCGATCATGATCGCGGTCGGACTGTTGGTGCAAAAGCCGCTGGACCGGGCGATGAAGCGCCTGCAATCCGAATCCGCGGCGCGTCACGGCGTTCTGGTCGAATCGCTCGGCGGTCTGGAAACAGTGCGCGCGACCGGCGCCGAATCCCGTATGCAGGCGGCATGGGAACGGTCGGTGGCAGCAAGTGCCAGATCCGGCGAAGACGTTCATTTCTGGGCGTCGCTCGCGCTCACAAGTGCCAGCACTGCGCAACAGATCACCAGCCTGCTGATTATGGTCGTCGGCGTCTTCCTGATCCTCAATGGCGAACTGACCATCGGCGCCCTTATCGCGTCCAATATTCTTGCCGGCCGAATTCTTGCTCCGATCGCCGGAATCGCCTCGGTGATTACCCGCGCCACCCAGACGCTCGAATCCCTTAGGGCAATCAACCGCATCATGTCACTCGAACGCGAGCGCTCTCCGCAGCGTCGCTATGTTGCGCGTTCGATCGAGGAAGGGCGGATCCAGTTCGACAAGGTCAGTTTCTCTTATCCCAATGCGCCGGGGAAAGCGCTCGACAACGTCTCCTTCAAGATCGAGTCGGGCGAGCGCGTCGGAATCATCGGGCGCGTCGGGTCCGGGAAAACAACGGTCGGCCGTCTTTTGCTCGGGTTCTACGAAGCAGAAGAAGGACGTATTCTGGTCGATGGCGTGGATTCCCGCCAATACGACCCATCGGATTTACGCGCTGGCATCGGATTCGCGATGCAGGATACCGACCTCTTTTTGGGTCGCTTGCGCGACAACATCGCACTCGGCAAACCGGATGCGACCGACGAGCAAATTCTCGCTGCCGCACGGCTGTCGGGCGTCGAGACCTTCATCGCCGGCCATCCCATGGGTTACGACATGCCGATCTCCGAAGGCGGCCGCAGCCTGTCGGGTGGACAAAAGCAGGCAATCGGATTGGCGCGCGTTCTCATCCGGAAACCGCGCGTTTTGTTCTTCGACGAGCCGACCGCACATTTCGACGTGCGCAGCGAAGCGGAATTTCTCGAACGCCTGCGCACCATTGGCGATGAGCGACCCACGATCCTGATCTCCACTCATCGGCTGTCGCTTTTGAACATGGTTGATCGGTTGTTGTTATTCGACAACGGACGATTGCTGGCGGATGGACCGCGCGACAAGGTGCTGACATTGCTGCAAGGCAAGCAGACGCCTGCTCCGCAAAATCAACAACCTCAAGCTCAGCCGCTGCAAGCTTCCGCGCGGCCCGTCTCTACCGGAATCAAACCCAATGCAGTCGTCTGACTTTGCATTCGCCAATGACATCCGCGCTGCATCATTGATGCGGACGCCGCATAGTCTGCGCTTGCTGTTGTTCAGTGCGGTCGCCCTGCTCGTGGTGTTCGTGACCTGGGCTCACTTCGCCATCCTCGACGAAGTCAAACGCGGCGACGGCCGGGTCATCCCGTCACAGCAAATACAGGTCATGCAGTCGCTCGAAGGCGGCATTGTCAATGAAATCCTCGTCAAGGAAGGCGCGATCGTCGACAAAGATCAGGTCCTGATGAAGATCGACGACACCAAATTTTCCTCCGAATACGGGGAACTGCAGGAGCGCCGCACGGCGCTCGCAGCACGCGTCGCCAGATTGGAGGCTGAAGCGCGGGGACGGTCCGAGATCACGTTTCCGGATCAACTTCCGGAAACTGTTCCGGCGGCAGTGGCAACCGAAACCAGTGTTTTCAATATGCGGGAGAAGAAGGTCGCGCGGGACGTCGACGTCCTCACGCAGCAGGTTACCCGCCTGACCGGATCGCTGAAACTTCTCGATCGCGAATTGACGATCACGCGAAACCTCTACGAAAAGAAGGTCGTCCCGGAGATCGAGATGATCCGCCTGCAACGTCAGGAAACGGAGATGAAGGGACAACTGGCGGAGGCTCAAGCAAAGATCAACAGCATCGTGACGTCGTTTCGCTCACAAGCGGACGAAGATCTTGCCAAGTCGCGTGGCGATCTCGCGGTTCTCGAAGAGAACATGAAATCCGCGCAGGACCGTTTGCGGCGGACCGACCTCAAGGCGCCAGTCCACGGGATCGTCAACAAGCTCAACGTCACGACAATCGGCGCTGTCGTTCAACCCGGTGCCAACCTGATCGAAATCGTACCGCTCGACGATACGCTTCTTGTCGAGGGTCGCATCCGCCCGCAGGACATCGCTTTCATCCGCGCAGGGCAAGATGCCGTGGTGAAAATCTCGGCTTACGATTCCTCCGTCTACGGCACGCTCAAAGGCAAGGTCGAACGCATCAGCGCCGATACCATCGTCGATGAAAAGCCCGACGCGGCCGGCCGCAAGGAGACTTTCTATCGCGTCATCGTCCGCACCGATAAGAATTATCTCGGCTCGGCGACAAGTCCTCTGCCCATTATCCCAGGTATGGTAACGACCGTTGAAGTACTGACCGGACAGAAGTCCGTGCTCGACTACATTCTCAAGCCCGCTCGCATCCTGCGAAGCGAAGCCCTGCGCGAGCATTAATAAAATAGCAACGATACCGGTACGGACACTGCCGCGCTCGAGTCCGAGCCGCTTCAGCGCTATGCACATCCATAAAGGCATAGTTTACGCCCGATAATGCCGCACATCGCGGGGCCGTTGGGCACAACACGTTGCCCGTACGAATTTGAATTCAAATTGATCGATTCAGACAATGCCGGATTGACCGCTTCCATTGAAACCGTTCCGGCTCGACCCGTCGATTAACCCGATTGAAGCCGCCTGCGCCGCATCGTCGCCGCCAACAGAACGGGGTCGGATCAGCGCAGCAGACGTCGACCGATATCCCGAACAGGGGCGTCGGTCATGTTGTCAGGATATTTGCGGCAAGGATTGCTGCTGGGTGCGTTGGCGTTATCGATCTGTCTGAATTTCAGTGCCGAGCAAGCTTTTGCGGAAGCTCATTCTCTTTCCGTGGCAAGCTCGCGCGATTCTGCAATTGATATGAATCACGCGCCGGCGAAGTTCTTCACTATCAATGCTGTCCTTGCGAAGCTCGATAGCGGAAAGCGGACCGGTGGCTTGCAGCTTGCCGCCACGTCGCCGACGGCAGCCATCGCTTCCGATCAACCGGCGGTGACGACGCCGCCGATCGAAGGACGCGAACCATTTGGACTGTTTGGTTTCCGCGCGCCGGACGGATTGTTGTGGCGGAAATGGAATGCGCTTCAACCTGAAATCGACCACGACAATCAGACGCTCGCGCATTGCCGCGAAGATGCTGCTTCCTGCCCGGCTCACGCCGCTCAACTCACACGCCTGATCGATACGGTTCGCAGCAAATCTGGATTTGCACAACTCGACGAAGTCAATCGCGGTATCAACGCTGCGATCCGTTACGTCAGCGACATCGCTCAGTTCGGCGTACCGGACCGCTGGAGTTCGGCGCTTGCCAGCTTCGCAACGACGAAGGGCGATTGCGAGGACTATGCGATCGCAAAATACGTCGTGCTCCAGCAGGCCGGCTTCCCGCAAGATCGTCTGCGCATCGTGTTGGTTCGCGATCGAAGCGTTCGGCAGGATCACGCCGTCCTCGCCGCCCGTCTCGATGACCATTGGCTGATCCTCGACAATCGCTGGTCACGCATTGTCAGCGATATCGAAGCTCGCAACCTCGTCCCCTTGTTTGCCCTGAATCACACCGGCGTCTTCATGCTGACCGCACCCTATGCGAGCCTCAACGTTCTCGACGCAGATACGGAGACGCTGCCTGGCGCAGCCGCTACGAATGATGCCGCAACCTGGAGCGGGGATCCGACGGCTGTGACGGAGCCGACCGGCGCTTACATCGAGGCTTTGCCGTTGCTCCTTTAGCGACCCAGCGGAAGTCTATCGTACTCGCGCTTCCAGTCTACAAGGGCATCGCATCGAGATGCCTCCAAATAAAAGGGCGCCGCGATAACGTGGCGCCCTTTTGCCTAATACAGATCCGGATACATCATACGATATGAATATCGGTATGCTGCAAGTTGGTCACATTCTCCAGCTTGGCCATGGCGATCGCAGCACCCGCACCACTTCCATCCGCATCGTAATAAAGAGTACTGTCGTGGTTGTTGAACACGAACTCCGGTCCAGCTTGCTGGCCTTGCACAGCACCTGCGGTATCAACCGTACTAAAGTGTTCAGCGTCCAACGTGCCGGCCGTCAAACCTCCGAACGCGCTGCCTGAGAATTGCAACTCGTCGGCTCCCGTCAGGAAATCCTTGATGGTGTCAAAGCCATTATCAGCTGGTGAATTGAAGGCGAATGTATCATGGCCACCACCACCGCGGAGGGTGTCATTTCCCTTGCCACCAGCAAGGTAGTTGTCATTGACATTGCCGAACAGGACGTCATTGCCCGCCCCGCCGATCAAACCATTGATCCCCGTCAGCTTGTCTCCGACCGCATCGCCGCCGCCGATCGTACCGACAGAAGGATTTGCAGGATCGCCCGGTGCACCAGATGCGTGACCATCATCAGCCAGATGGATCGAAATCGCACCGGCGCTACCAGTGTAATCGACGATATCAAATCCACCTTCACCAGAGATCGTGTCAGCATGCGAGCTACCGGCGATGACATCGTCACCGGTCGTGCCGTCCAGAGTGTAGGCACCACCGTTTCCAGCCGCGACCTGATCGATGTGAAGTGTCTGGGTCGCCGTTGTATCTCCGTCACCATCCACCGCGGTGACGTGGAAGTCATAGCTTTGATCGGAAGGGAGGATGGTCTTGGACACAGTCATCGAGGTAATGCGAATGCCTTGACCGCCAACGTTGTCGGCTTGAATCGTTAGTTCATTAAAGCTGATCGTCGGATCAATAAGAACCGCACCTGCCGCCGTGATGACGACCGAGCCATGCTGCGTTATATTGTGCACCGTGTCGACAGCAGTCCAATTATAGGTTCCGCCACCTCCGTTGATCTGCGCCACATTAATCGTGACAGAATCATTGAATTCCGGATTAACGGAAGGAAGTTGGTCACCTGCCTGGCCGGGATTGTGGAATTCCATCGTGAAGGATTCATTTCCACCAGTCCATTGGTTAGCAACACCGAATCCCGCTCCGCTCGAGTTGATTCCATCCGGGCTGGAAAACTCGATCCGACCATCCGTTGTCTGTCGCCAGCTCGGACCACCCGAGGGCAACGCCGTCAGGTCATAAGGGGCGCTTGTTGCTAATTGGGGCGCGAACAGATCGAAATGATAGGTACCATCGGACGCGACCGTTAACGAAAATGCGTCGATGCCCCCGCTTCCTTGTCCATGAAGAGTCGTGGTCCCGTCCGGAGCAACTGTCGTTACGTAGGTAATGCCGCTGATCGCCGGCCCGGTGATATTGAAGTGATCGAGCCCGTCAGCTCCTGGAGCTAACGAGAAGAAACCGGCGACCGACCCTATCTCGTTGGGAATAACGCCTGTGGTGAACGTCCCAATCGACGGACCGTCGTCCAGGAACGTCAGGTTCTGCCCGATGTTCAGCGTCGCCTGATCCGTGTCGCCGTCGCCGTCCGTCACCGTCGCCGTCAGCGTCACAAGGTTGTCC
>JAEWIX010000048.1 GCA_023386885.1 Pseudomonadota bacterium | reverse complement strand
GCGCGCCGCCGAAGCGGATTATCTCCGGCGTGCCGGAACACGTCGACGGCCGAATGATCGAGATTACCGAAGCCGCGGGTGCGCGGCTGATCAACCGCGACCGCATGTGGCACTATGTCGAGGGCATCGAGAACTGGAGCCCGATTTGGCCGCGCCACGGCATCCGCATCCTGCCGGGCCCCTCGTCGATGTGGTTCGACGCCACCGGCAAGCGACTGCCCGCGCCGCTATTCCCCGGCTCCGATACACTGGGCCAACTCGAATACATCATGTCCACCGGCTACGACTATTCGTGGTTCATCCTGACCCAGAGCATCATCAAGAAGGAATTCGCGCTGTCGGGCTCCGAGCAGAATCCCGACCTCACCGGCAAGAGCTGGCGCATGACACTCAAGCGCGCCACCAACAAGGACGCGCCCGCACCGGTGGAAGCCTTCAAACAACATGGCGCCGACTTCATCGTGCGTGACAACCTCGATGAACTTGTCAGCGCGATGAATATCCTGAGCGGCGATAACCTGCTGCGCATCGATGATGTCCGCACGCAGATCGAGGCGCGCGACCGCGAGATCGCCAATGCCTATGCCAAGGATGCGCAGATCATCAACCTGCACAACGCGCGGCGTTACATCGGCGACAAGCTGATCCGCACCGCGAAGCCGCATCGCATCCTCGATCCCGCGCACGGCCCGCTGATCGCAGTGCGGCTCAACATCCTGACGCGCAAGACACTGGGCGGCTTCGAGACCGATCTCGACGCGCGGGTGTTCGGGTCAGGCGGCGAGATCATCCCCGGCCTCTATGCGGTCGGCGAAGCGGCAGGCTTCGGCGGCGGCGGCATGCACGGCTACCGCGCGCTGGAAGGCACTTTCCTCGGCGGCTGCCTGTTCTCCGGCCGTGTGGCCGGCCGCGCAGCCGCGAAGGCGGTGGGATGATTTCGCGTTGATAACCTGCGAGGTAATCGATTGACCGCGCGCGGGCTCCGATACTGGCGTCATTGAAGACCTCAGCAACAGGAGCACGCCATGACAGACGCCAAGATGATTGCCGCACGCTACATCGAACTGTGGAACGAACGCGATCCGCAGCGCCGCCGTAACCTGCTCGCCGGCAACTGGACCGCCGATGCCCGCTATGTCGATCCGCTGATGCAAGGCGACGGCCACGACGGCATCGACGCTCTCGTCGCCGGTGTGCAGCAGCGCTTCCCGGATTTCCGCTTCGCCTTGATCGGCGAACCCAACGGCTACGGCGACCACGTCCGCTTCTCGTGGGGACTCGGCCCGGATGGCACCGACAGCCCCATCAAGGGTACGGATTTCGCGGTGCTGAACGGCGGTCGCATCCGCAGCATCACCGGATTCCTCGATCAGGTGCCGGCGGGCGCGTAAACACCAATTGAACGAAGCCGTCACCCCCTCCGGAAAGGCAATGCCGGGCCTTCGAGCTTACGCAGGCCCGGCTCGCGACGCTCCAGCCACCAGCCATATTGCTTCGGCCAGTCACCAAACACTTCGCCATTCGCCTCGGTGAGCGCGAGGCGCGCGTGCTGCGGCCAGTTCGGATCGAACAGCGCCTCGCGGCCGATGCCGATCAAGTCCGCCTGGCCTTGCACCAGCACGTCTTCCGCCTGCTGCGGATGCAGGATCAGGCCCACCGCCATGGTGGCGATCTCCGCGTCGCGTCGGATCGCATCGGCAAACGGCACCTGGAAACTGTAGCCACGCGGAATCCGTGCCGCCGTCGCAGAGCCCATCAGGCCTCCCGACGAGCAATCGATCACATCGGCGCCGCGCGCCTTGGCCTCACGTGCGAATGCGACGGAATCCTCTATCTGCACACCGCCGTCGACACCGTCGACCGACGAGACGCGCACCGAAAGCGGCTTATCCGCCGGCCATGCCGCGCGCACCGTCTCGATGATCTCCAGCGGATGACGCATGCGGCCGGCACGGTCGCCGCCATAGGCGTCGTCGCGCTTGTTGGACAGCGGCGACAAAAACTCGTGCAGCAGATAGCCGTGGGCACAGTGCACTTCGAGAAACTCGAAGCCCGCGGCCGCCGCGCGCAACGTCGCCAACCGCCACGCTTCACGCAGCTTCTTCATATCATCAATGGAGAGTGCGTGCGGCATCAGCCAGCCGTCCTCCATCGGGATCTCACTCGGCGCCACGATCTGCCACGGCATGTCGCCCCGCGCGCGATCGTCGGCGGTGAGCGCCGCATTGCCGTACCACGGCCGCTGCATGCTGGCCTTGCGCCCGGCATGGGCCAACTGGATCGCCGGCACCGAGCCCTGACTGCGCACGAAATCAGCGATGCGCGCCAACGGCACCTGCTGCTCGTCATTCCAAAGCCCGACGTCGCCATGGGTGATGCGGCCTTCAGCCACTACCGCACTCGCTTCCACCATCACGACACCGGCGCCGCCCTGGGCGAATTTGCCGAGATGGACAAAGTGCCAATCGTTGGCGACACCATCGATGGCGGAATACTGGCACATCGGCGAAATGACGATGCGGTTCGGCAGGGTCACGCCGCGCAAGGTGAGCGGCTGAAACAAATGAGGTAGTGACATCGGATCCTTTGCTCTTACTTGTTGTCTTGAGTTATTCACACCGCGGCAGTGAATACTCTACGCCCGGAGAAAATTCTCGATCGACGTCGCGAGCGCCACCGGCGTCTCATCCATCGGGTAATGGCCGGCGTTGGCCATCACTTCGAGTTCGGAATTAGGATACCACGTCAGATAAGTTGCCTTCATCACGTCGGCATTCAAGGCCGGATCGTTGGCGCCGACGATGACCTTCACCGGTGTGGTCTTGCCTTGAATCTCAGTGTGGAAGTCGGTCTTCGCCCACGCCTGCAGATAGGCGGCGAACGCGGCGCGGTCGGAGGTTTCCTCGGAATAACGCGCAACGTGATCGACCCAACGCTTCGACAACCGGCTACCGGTGGTGAAATCGATGATGCCGCGGCGATTGTCGAGGCTGGCCGCAGCCCCGTCGAACAGCGCCCAGCCGTCTGGATCGAACGGCACGCCCGAGGCCGGCACCGGCGTTACCGCCACCAGCTTGCGCACCCGCTGCGGCGCATCGGCCAGCACGCGCTGCACCGCCATGCCGCCCATCGAATGACCGATCAGGCTGAACTCGTTCCAGCCCAGTTCATCCGCCAGTGCGCGGACGTCAGCGGAAATTTCCGCCATCGTGTAGTTGCCGGTGATCTTTCGCGACAGTCCGTAGCCGCGATAGGCCACCATCGCATACGTGAATTCGTCGAGACTGAGCGCATCGCGCATCGGACGAAACGTGGTGTGATCGCCGAACCAACCGTGCAGCACGATCACCTTGTGCGGGCCGTTGCCCATGGTTTCATGTCCGATAGTCATGACCGCTCCTCCTCTCGGCAATCATCGTCGCATGGCGATGCGGAATGCCGGCAGCCCGCACCGTCCGTTTCGTGATTCAATTCCTCTATGCCAAAAACACATCAGCACAGAACGACAAGCTACGACGACGCTGTTGCTCTCGCGGCCGTCGCCCGTGCATGCGCAGCAACACCCGGCGTGAATTCGATCTCCTCATAGCCCCTGGCGGCGACGTCATTAATGATGCTGACGAATTTGGGCGTCCCACCGTTGTAGACGATATAGCGGATCGTTCCCGCCTCATGACCGGCGACATTGGAATTATAGCCGGTGAACCAGCCTTGGGCTTTGCGCAGCAGCATGATCTCGTACATCTTGGCGACGTGCGCGGCCCACCGCTCCTGGGCTTCGCGCGTGGCGTCGGCGCGGGCGTAGCCCCGACCCCACATATGTTGCAACAAATCCATGCACCAGTTGACGCCATTCTCGATGCCGCGCGGGAAATTCGTCGAGGCGGACGCGCTTTGCGGACCTGTCGGCATCAACAGGTTCGGAAAGCCGTGAACGAGCATCCCGAGGAACGTCGAAGGTCCATGCTTCCATTTGCCGGCCAGTCTTTCACCGCCGATGCCTTGAATATCGATCAGGTCGTAAGCGCCGGTGATGGCATCGAACCCGGTGGCGTAGACGATGATATCGAATTCATAGTCGCGCTCGGTGGTCCGAAGGCCGTTCTCGGTGACGCGAACCAGCGGCGTCTCGCTGACATCGACGAGTTGTACGTTGTCGCGGTTGTAGGCCTCAAAGTATCGCGTCTCCAGCGGCAGTCGCTGGATGCCAAAGCCGTGATCCTTCGGAATGAGTTTTTCCGCGACCGTGGGATCCTTGACGCGGCGACGAATGCGGTCGGCGATATACTCGGACAATTCGGCATTAGCGGCTTCATCCATGAATATCTCGCGAAAATTCGACAGCCAGATGCCGAAGCCGGGCTCGTCGTAGAGCTTGTCCCACAGCTTGAGCCGCTCTTCGCGCGGCACGTCATAGAACCCACGCGGATCGGGTTCGTGTACGAAACCGCCCGGCGTACGGGCACAGGTTGCGAAGATGTCGTCATAGCGCGCGCGAATGTCGGCCATCTCCGCGTCGGAGATCGGGCTGTTGTTGAGCGGCGCGCTCCAGTTCGGGCGGCGCTGAAACACGGTGAGTTGACCAACCTTGTCGGCGATCTCGCCGATCAGTTGAATGGCGGTGGCGCCGGTGCCGATGACGGCCACTTTCTTGTCGGCAAGGTCCACCGGCTCGCGCGGCCAGTAGTAGGTATGGAATGAACGGCCCTTGAAATCCTCGACGCCTTCAAGACGCGGCAGGGTCGGCGCCGACAACAGACCGATCGCCAACACCACGAAACGGCAGGTCAACTCGCGGCCATCGCGCACCTTCACATGCCAGAGGTCGAGGGCCTCATCGAACCGCATCGCCTCGACCTTGCAATTGAACTGCATGTGCTTGCGCAGGTCGAACTTGTCGGCGACGTAGTTCAGGTAGCGCAAATTCTCGGGCTGGGCGGAAAAGCGCTCCTTCCAGTGCCACTCGTCGAGCAGTTCGCGCGAGAACGAGAAGCCGTAGGTGTAGCTCTCGGAATCGAAACGACAGCCGGGATAGCGATTCCAATACCAGGTGCCGCCGAGATCGTCGGCGGAATCGAGCACTGTCGCGTCGATGCCGAGATCGGCCAGCCGCTTGATCTGGTAAATTCCCGCCACGCCGGCGCCGACCACAATGACCTCGTAATGGCTCTTGGCTTCCGTCATCGTTTCCATCCGTTGTTCTTGCTGTTTCGCAGCCCGCCCTTGCAACTCGGACTCTGAACAGGTCCGGGCGATAATTCAATGTGTCCGTGCGATCTTGTTCCGAGTCTGTTCAGGCGGGCCAGATGCCACTCCAGTATGAACCTGCGATGCGCCGCAGTTCAAACGCAACGATAAGCCTCTGCCACAGCGGATCATTGGCAGCGGCCGCGACATCTGGTCCATTGGCATCGCCCTCGGCCCAAACGTAGTTTCCGCTGCCGGATTGAACTTTCTCGCGGCGCCGGGCGACCAACAACGAGGCAGATCATGCCTTACGATGAAAAGGGCGAGCATGGTGCGGATTGTTGCGGCGGTGGCATTCGCCGCCGTGTCGGTGGTCGTCTCAAGCGGTATTCCGGCATACGCCGCCGATCTGGTGTGGCAAGTCGAAAATCCTTTCCGCTTTTTCAAGAACGCCGCATCTTTCGCGATGTATGAGCGCGGCTACCCGGTTGCGCGCGATATCGTGTCTCCGCCCAAGGACGTGGTGTGGCGGACCGAGCGCCGCCTCAACGATCCCGATTGCAAGACGGCGACGAATTTCGACACTTGCGCGGCGACGGCACGCGGGCGCTACGAGGCGTCGCGATTGGGCTGGGCGGCGCAGACCGTCGATGCGGTGTGCTACGACAGCCGGCAGGGGCGCTACCTGCAGACCTGCGAACGGCGTTACTCGTGGGGGAAGGCGAAGGAGGATTACGTCCTTCCCGAGGCGCATACCGTTATTGTCAAGCTGGCGCCGACGCATCTCGCCACTGCCGCGCGAGGCGAATGCACGTGGACATGGTCGCCACGCAAGCCGGGCGGCAAGAGCGAAACCCGCAAGGACACCTGCGTCACGCCGCTGAAGATTCCGCGCGTGCCGTTCGCGCTCGATTCGGCTGCGTCAGGCGTGGCGGTGCAGGTTACACTGCCGGATGGCCGCACGCTGTCGGAGCAGATCGTCGTCGAGGATCACCTGATCGTTGCGCTCGGCGATTCCTTTGCGTCCGGCGAGAGCAACCCCGATCGTCCGGTGAGTTTCAGCCCGGCGCGCGAGATGGTCTATGATCCGGTGTTGGCGCGTGAAGAGGTGGCCAGCCGCGCCATCGTGAAACCGGCGCAAAAATCCGCGATCGCGCCACGCGGCAGCTTCGATTACAAGCAGTTGCCGCGGCGCGCACTGGAGGACGAACGCAGCGGCATCTTCTATCCGCTGAGTTCGAAGCAATTTGAAACGGCGTTCAATGCCGCCGGGCCAAAATGGCTGAGCCCCGATTGCCATCGCTCGCAATATGGCTATCCGTTTCGCGTCGGCTTGCAGCTCGCACTGGAAAACCCGCATCGCTCGGTGACATTGTTGAGCTTCGCCTGCACCGGGTCCGAAGTGGCCGAGGGATTATTCCTCGACAAGAAGGCGCGCGAAGGCTCCGCACATGCAACAGTGCGCGCCCAGCTCGATCAATTGTCGGACATGCTATGTCACGGCCCCAAAACGGTGCGCGCGACCTATCAGTTGCCGATCTATGCGAGCGGCAGCACGCAGGTCACCCATAACGCGGTGACGAAGTCCTGGTGCGCACCGAGCGCACGTAAGCGGCCGATCGACACCGTGCTGCTGTCGATCGGCGGCAACGATGTCGGCTTCTCGGCGCTGATGCTCTACGCGATGACCGAAAGCGCCGGCGATCTCGCGCCGATCGCGGGGCTGCTCGGCCAGCAGATCCGCTTTTCGCCGCAGGTCGCGCGGGTCTATCTCGAACAACTCGACGAGCGCATGAAGGCCGTGCGTGACGCACTGCGCGACGGCTTCGGCGTGCCGCCCGCACGGGTGCTGCAAACTGCTTACGAACCGATCCAGTTCGACGAGACTGGCGCACTATGCGGTGCGCAGCCGACGCTCGGCCTCGACGTTCACAAAAAACTGTCGCTGTCGCGCGAACGGCTCGGCGAGACGGTGAGCTTCCTCCAGGATTTCTTCACGCGCACCGCCTGCATCACCGGTGGCGGACGCGGCTGCCCGGCGCTCGCCACCGGAGCGGGAACGGGTTTCCAACTGGTCACCGACCATCAGTCCGAGTTCGCCCGGCGTGGCATCTGCGCGCGCGACCCCCGCAACGCGCAAGCGGATGGCGAGGCCATGGCAATGCCCCGACGATGGGTCGGAGCCGAGGATTTCGCGCCCTATTCGCCGGCGGCCTACCTGCCCTATGCCCATCGCTGGCGGCTATTCCGCACGCCGAACGACGCCTTCCTCACCGCCAACGTGCATTCGCCGGGATTCTCGCTGTTCGACATTCTGCAGCCGGTCTATGCGGCGATGTATAGCGGCGCTGTCCACCCGACCGCCGAGGGTCACGCCATCGTCGCCGACCACGTCGTCAGGCATGTCCGGGCGCTGATCGCCAGGCCGGGACGCAAGGACTGAGAGCGCCGGCGGCGCTCACATCGGGATAGCAAATCGCTTTTCTGGAAAATTGGATATTGGAGCGGGCGAAGGGAATCGAACCCTCGTATGCAGCTTGGGAAGCTGCCGTTCTACCATTGAACTACGCCCGCGATCAGGTTCCGCATCAGATTTAGCCGAGACGACGCGACAGGCCAACCCCCGTCCGCGGCGGCGTGGCACAATTTGTCGCGATACGTATCCGGATCTACGCCGGCGAGCGACGAACGACCGTATTCTCCACCGGCTCCCACCGGCTCCAGATCACCGTGGCCATGCACAGCAGGCCGAGCACGATCATCGACACCGCCGCCAGCACGAAGAAGGCGTGGGCGGACGCACCTTGGGCGATCAGCCACCAGCCGCCAAGACCGATGAAGGCCAGCCGCGCGGTCTGTGCCAGCACCGGGCCGAGCACCTTGGCCGCGCCCTGCGAGGAAAAATACATCGACGTGTTGAGGCCGAGGAATGCGTACATCGGTGCCGCGACGAACAGGTATTGCCGGCCGGCTTCGTGCACGGCGGTATCGTCGGTGAACAGATTGACCCAGAGGTCGGGGAAGAAGGCGATCACCGTGCCGATCACGCCAACCGTCGAGAACGATAGAATTCCCGCGATCCATGCAGTCTTGCGCGCCCGCGCCACCTGGCTTGCACCCATCGCCATGCCGATCATCGGCACCGACGCGATGCCGACTGCGAACGCCAGCGTCGTCAGCATGAACTCCAGTCGTGCGCCAATGCCATAGCCGGCCAGCACCGCATCACCGAAGCGCGCCAGCATCGCGGTCAAGATCGCGATCGTCAGCACCGTCTGGATCGGCGAAAAGCAGGCGATCGCACCGACCTTGAGGATGTCGAAGAACATTCCGCGCTCGATCCGAATCGCCTGCGCAATCGGATTGACCCGCGCGCGGCCGGACAGCACGTACCACGCCATGATCGCGGTGCCGATCGAGAAGGCGAGCACGGTGCCCGCAGCAATGCCGGGCATGCCGAACCGCGGCACGGGACCAAGACCGAGGCCGAGGACAGCGCCGAACACGATCTGGCACACCGCGGTGTTCAGGGTCACCATCGACGGCAATTTCATGTTGCCGGTGCCGCGCAAGATGGAGGCGAAGGTATTCATCAGCCACGGTACCAACGCCGCGCCGAAGAAAATCTGCATGTAGCCGAGCGCCTGAGCCAGCACGTTGCCGCGCCCCCCGAGCGCCCAAAGCAGGCCGGCCCCGCTCAGCAGGAAGCCGAGCGTGAACGCCGCGCCGACGCAGCAGGCGATGATCAGCGCATGGGCCGCCAGCAAGTTCGCGCGTCCGATATCGCCAGCGCCCAGTGCGCGGGATATGGCCGACGATACTCCGCCACCCATGGCGCCGCCCGAGGTCGTCAGCGTCAGCATGACGAACGGGAACACCAGCGCCATCGCGGCCAGCGCCTCGGTGCCGAGTCGGCCGATGTAAGAGGTCTCGGCGATGACGACGCAGGTGCCGGCGCTCAACGCCACCACATTCGGGGCCGACAGCCGCAGCAGCGTGCCGAGGATCGGCCGGTCCAGCAACGGATTGGCGGCGGTGGGCACAAGCCGCGACAGCGCACGCTCGTCAGGGGCCGCGACGGGAATCTCGGCGACGCCAAGTTCGGACATTTGCTCCCTGACGGCCGATGACTGAAATGCTGCGGGCGGGGCCAAGACAGATCAGTAGCATCGATCCGGCGTTTCGCCATCTGCTAGCGACGCATAGGCCTATTCAGTAACTTCAGTGACGTCCGCGGCTAGCCGATCGACCAAACGAATGGCGGCCGTCCGCCCGGCGCGATTGCCAGTTTGACCTGAATAAACCTGCCGCAACCGGCGGCCAGTCCCTCCACCAACCCTTCCAGCAGACGGGCGCAGGCCGGATGATAATCGACAAGATCAGCCATCAGCTTCCAGCTTCGCTGCTGCAGTTCGTAACCGCCACCGGAGGATACCAGTTCGACATCGTCGTCCTGCGCGGCAAACAATGCACGCAGAAACTCGGCGAATTCCTTCGGCCCGCCGCGTGCGGCATCGAGCCCCGGCGCGATCTCATCGAAATACTGCATGCCGATCAGCTTGCCGGTGAGATGCAGCAGATAAGCGGCATCGAGCGGCCCGAACACTTGCACCGCCACCGGTGCAGCAGTGCGAACGTATTCCATCGCATAGTTGCGATAGGCCTTCTCGAGGCGCGGTTGCGGCCAGCTATCGACCGGCAGCGCCGGTGCGGTGGCGGCATCGAACGCGGGCGCTTCGAGATGCGGCGCGAACACCAACCGCTGGTCGATGGTCAACGGATGATCGTATTCGCAGTAATAACCTTCCAGCCCTTCCTGACCCTCGACCGATTGCTTGGTGCAGACGAAGCCCAGATTGAGATTGCCGAGCGCAACGCCGTTGTTGGCATGCCAGCCGCGCAGCATCGCGCGCGACACCTCGCCGGGGACACCGCAAATCGCGGTGCCGCGCCAGATCCAGCGCGGCGGCGGATACCGCACCCACGCCTTGCGATCGGTCTCGTACATGTATTCGACATGGACGCCGCCGATCCAGTTGGACAGATAGTGATACTGCGCCGCCGCCACCGCGGGCGGCAGTTTGTCGAGGCCGAGTTTCGTCAGCCCCGGCAGAAAGCGCTCCTGCTGCTGACGGCGAAACACCCGGAACACGAACTCGGCCGCATCGGCAGCGCCACGCCGGCTCACCATGGTGAGAATCAGGCCGGTGAAATAGGCGTGATGGAGATCGGCGACGCTGCGCCAGCCTCGCCACTTCGCTTCGCGTGTTGCGCTGTCCGCTTCAGTCACGAGCGCCTCCGAAACTGTTTCTCAGGTGAATTGCACGGCGACGGAGCCGAGCGGGCCGAAATCGGCGTGCAGCGTGTCGCCTTTCTCGGCCATCACCGGCCGCGTGAACGAGCCGGACAGCATGATATGACCCGGCTCCAGCACGGTGCCGAAACGGCCGACCTTGTTGGCGAGCCAGGCAATACCCATCGCCGGATGACCGAGCACGCCGGCGGCGATGCCGGTCTCCTCGATCTCGGAGTTACGATAGAACACCGCGCCGACCCAGCGCAGGTCGACATCATGCGGCCGCACCGGACGACCGCCGATAACGATGCCGGCGGCGGCGCCATTGTCGGCCACGGTGTCGAAGATCTTGCGCGGGTTCTGCACGCGCGCATCAATGATCTCGATTGCCGGCACGACGTATTCGGTGGCGCGCAGCACATCGAGCAGACCGATGCCCGGCCCCTTCAACGGCTCAGCCAGCACGAAAGCCAGTTCCGGTTCGACGCGCGGCACGCAGTAGTTGGCGTGCGGCACCTTGGCACCATCATGCAGCATCATGTCGTCGAGCAAATGGCCGTAATCCGGCTCGTCGATCTGCACCGACTGTTGCATCGCCTTCGAGGTCAGACCAACCTTGTGACCAATCAGCCTGCGGCCGCCGGCGATCTTGCGCCGCGTCGTTTCGCTCTGGATCGCATAGGAATCCTCGATCTCGATGTTCGGAAAGGTCTTGGACAATTGCACGGCCTGCACGCGGGTCCGCTCGGCCTCCATCAGAATGTCGGCAGCCTTGGCGCGCTCCTGGTCGGTCAACATGGTTCGACAATCCTCCCGGTCGATGATGTGGTGGAACTTAATGCAAGCATGGCGCAATTGGCGACAGAATACCATCGCATGCGCGCCCTGCCGCAGACGAAGGCGCGAAGATAGCGGCAACCGCCCTCAGGCGCGGAAATGCTTCGACAGCTTGAGGCCCTGCGCCTGATAGTTCGAGCCGATGCGCTGACCGTAGAGCGCATCCGGGCGCTCCAGCATGCGTTCATAGATCAGACGGCCGACGATCTGACCATGCTCGAGAATGAACGGCACCTCGCGCGAGCGAACTTCCAGCACGGCGCGCGCACCCTGCCCGCCGGCGCCGGCATAGCCGAAGCCGGGATCGAAAAAGCCTGCATAGTGCACGCGGAATTCGCCGACCAGCGGATCAAACGGCACCATCTCGGCGGCATAGTCCGGCGGCACCTGCACCGCTTCTTTCGACGCAAGAATGTAAAACTCGCCGGGGTCGAGAATAAGGCTGCCATCAGGACGTGCCGCAATCGGCTCCCAGAACTCGTTCACCGCATAGCCGCCACGCCGGTCGATATCGACGACACCGGTATGACGCTTGGCGCGATAGCCGACGAAGCCGCCGGAATTCTCGCCTGAGAGATCGACGCTCAACGCCAGCCCGCCGTTGAGATCGGCGTCGTCGACATCGACCAGCCGCTCGTCCTCGTGCAGCGCTTCGAGTTCGTCGGTGGAAAGGATCGCATCACCAGTGCGGAAGCGCACCTGCGACAGCCGCGAGCCCTCGCGCAACAGCACCGGAAATGTCTTCGGGCTGATCTCGGCGTAAAGCGGCCCGTGATAACCCGCGCCGATCATATCGAAACGCCGTGTGCCGTCGGCGATCACGCGGGTGAACACATCGAGCCGTCCGGTCGAGCTTTTCGGATTGGCGGCGGCGACGATCTCCGGCGGCAGCGCGAGGCTTTCCAAAAGCGGCACGATGTAGACGCAGTTGGTTTCCAGCACCGCGCCGTCCGATAGATCGATCTCGTGCAGCTTCAGTTCGTCGATACGCTCGGCGACGGTCGCATCCGGCCCCGGCAGAAAGCTGGCGCGCACGCGATAGGCGATGTTGCCGAGCCGCAGGTCGAGGCTGGCCGGCTGAATCTGGCTCTCGACGAACGGATATTCCGGCAGGATCAGCCCGGCATCGGCCATCGCCGCAATCATGCGATCGGACAGAATTCCGTTGGCATCGGGATCAAGCGTAAACGGCACAGCGATTATCCTTGCGTCATCTCGTCGAAGCAGTCGCACCGTCATCCTGAGGTGCGAGCCATCTTTGGCGAGCCGCGAAGGATGAACGGCCGTTGCCCTTCGAGGGCTTCGCTGCGCTCCGCCGCCTCAGGGTGACGGCCAAACTCGAAAATACCGATCTTACCGGTTATCCGATGGGTGGCTTGACGGAAAGAGCAAGCCGGATTATCAGCACAAGTTATCCCGTGGTGATTTGAGCCGGCCGGCTTGCAGCCACGTTAAACAACTCGCTAAACAGGCCGGGGACGTATGATCCCGGCCTTTTTTATTTGAAGGCCGGATTTTTTATGGCCGATGTCCGGGCGGCCATTGGAGGTCATATGTCTATCGCGAAACCCGCTGCATCGTCCTATCGTCCCGAAACCCGATTGATCCATGCCGGCGTGTTGCGGTCGCAATTCAACGAGACCGCCGAAGCGTTGTTCCTGACGCAAGGCTTCGTCTACGACACCGCCGAGCAATGCGAAGCCCGCTTCAAGGGCGACGATCCCGGCTTCATCTATTCGCGCTTTTCCAATCCCAACGTCTCGACCTTCGAGCAACGCATGTGCGCCCTGGAAGGCGCGGGAGCCGCGCGCGCCACCGCGACCGGCATGGCGGCGGTCACCACCGCCATTCTCGCGCCGCTGCGCGCAGGCGACCACGTCGTCGCCGCGAAAGCGATGTTCGGCTCCTGCCGCTACGTGGTGGAAGATTTGCTGCCGCGTTACGGCATCGAATCCACACTGGTCGATGGACTCGACCTCGATCAGTGGCAGAAAGCGATGCGGCCGAACACGCGCACCTGCTTTCTCGAAAGCCCGACCAACCCGACGCTTGACGTGCTCGACATCGCCGCGATTGCCGACATCGCGCACGCGACCGGTGCGCGCCTGATCGTCGACAACGTGTTCGCGACGCCGATCTGGCAAAGCCCGCTGGCGCTTGGCGCCGACGTCGTGGTGTATTCCGCGACCAAGCACATCGACGGACAGGGGCGTTGTCTCGGCGGCATCATCCTGTCGTCGGATGCTTTCATTCAGGAACACATCCATACGTTCCTGCGCCAGACCGGCCCGTCGATCTCGCCATACAATGCGTGGACGCTAACGAAGGGCCTCGAAACGCTGGCGATCCGCGTCAAACAGCAGACCGCAAACGCGGCCGCCATCGCCGATGTGCTGGCGGCGCATCCGAAGATCGCACGGCTGATCTATCCCGGCCGCGCCGATCATCCGCAGGCCGCACTGGTAAAGAAGCAGATGCGTGCCGGCTCCACCCTGATCGGCTTCGAGGTGAAAGGCGGCAAGCCCACCGCGTTCCGTTTCCTCAATGCGCTCAAGCTCGCGCGCATCAGCAACAATCTCGGCGACGCGCGCAGCCTCGTCACGCATCCCGCGACCACGACGCATCAACGGCTGCCGATCGAGGCCCGCGCCGAACTCGGCATCGGCGAGGGTTTCGTGCGCTTCTCGGCGGGGCTGGAACACGCCGACGACCTGATCGCCGACATCGACGCAGCGCTCGAGCAGGCGTGAGTTTGTCGTGAACAAGACAGTCTTCGCGAGGCTATACGACGAAATACGCAGGCCGGAACGCCATGCTGCGGCGTTTTTGCTGGTCGCGGCCCCGACTCCGGCAGACTAAAATCACGGCGGCTTTCGGCCAAATTCAACGCATAACAAAAAGAGGCGTTAAATGAACTTCAAGACCATCCTGATGGCCGCCGCAGCGGTGCTGACACTCGGCGGCGCGGCGCAGGCGGAGACCCCGATCAAGCTCGGCGTGTTGAACGATATGTCGAGCCTGTACGCGGACATTTCCGGACCGGGCTCGGTGGTTGCCGCCAAGCTCGCCGTCGAAGACTTCGCCAAGATCAACCCGGACCTCAAGGTCGAGGTGATTGGCGCGGATCATCAGAACAAGCCCGATATCGGCAGCAACATCGCGCGCCAGTGGTATGACCGCGAGAACGTCGACGTCATTCTCGATACCACCACGTCGTCCGTCGCGCTCGCCGTCTCCGAAGTGACCAAAGAAAAGAAGAAGATCTTCATTCCGTCGGGCGGCGGCACGTCCGACCTCACCGGAAAATCCTGCTCGCCCTACACCGTGCACTGGACCTACGACACTTGGGCGCTCGCCAACGGTACCGGTTCGGCAATGACCAAGCAGGGCGCTGATACCTGGTACATGCTGGTCGCCGACTACGCATTCGGCGCGGCGCTGGAACGCGACACCACCGAAGCCGTCACCAAGGCGGGCGGTAAGGTCGTCGGCAGCGTCAAGCATCCGCTGAACTCGTCGGACTTCTCGTCGTTCCTGCTGCGTGCGCAAGCCTCCAAGGCCAAGGTGGTGGCGCTCGCCAATGCGGGCAGCGACATGATCAACACCATCAAGCAGGCGGCGGAATTCGGCCTCACCCAGAGCGGTCAGTCGCTCGCGGGTCTTCTGATCTTCTCCAGTGACGTCAAGGCGCTGGGGTTGCAGGCGGCACAGGGCCTGGTGCTGACCGAAGCGTTCTACTGGGACCAGACCGACGCGACTCGGGCCTTCTCCAAGCGCTTCGCCGAGAAGTTCAACGGCAAGATGCCGACCAGTGCACAGGCCGGCGTGTATTCCAGCGTGCTGCATTACCTGAAGGCGGTCACCGCCGCGAAGTCGAAGGACTCCGACGCGGTGATGGCGAAGATGAAGGAACTGCCGATCGATGATGCCCTGTTCGGCAAGGGCTCGGTCCGCCCCGATGGCCGCGCCATTCACGACATGTACCTCTATCAGGTGAAGAAGCCGTCGGAATCGAAGAGCGAATGGGACATCTACAAGGTGCTCGCCACCATTCCGGCCAACGAGGCTTTCCGTCCGATGGACCAAGGCGGCTGTCCGCTGGTCGCGAAGAAGTAAGCTACGTCACCGCAGCGATCGATACCGTTCGTTGAACGCAAAATGAAACCCCGGCCTGAGAAGGCCGGGGTTTCATGCTTTGAGAAGCGGGCGAAAGCCCACGCGCCTCACAGCGGTTGATAGACCAGCACGTCGGATGACGCGTTGATGCCGCGTTGAACCTGCCCCACCGAGCGAATGATATCGTCGCCCAACAGTTGCGCGAAGCAGGCATAACCCCAATCGTTCATATGCAAGCCATCGGCGATCGAGAAGCGGTCGAACGCCAGCGCCTGCTTCTCGTGCCACTCGCGCATCACCGCGAAACGTGGGAAAATGCCGATGTGGCGCTGCCCCGCCACCTTGTTCAGAAGCCGCACCATGCGGCTGGCGCTCTCGCCCTTCTGATTCACCGCGGGGACATATTGCGGATCGACCAGCACCACATCGGCGCCGGCGGCCTGAATGCGGGAGATACCCTCCTCGACCTGTGCGATGGTCGCGGTCGCATCGAGGTTGCGCAGGATCGCGTTGGTGCCGACCTGCCAGATCACCAGATCGGGCTTCTCGTCGATCACCGCCTGCTTCAATCGTTGCAGCATTTCCGGCGCGTCCTCGCCGCCCTTGCCGCGGTTGAGAACCTTGATGTCGGCGGTCGGATACTTGCGCTTGAGCTGCGCGGCCAGGCGACTGGGATAGGTGAATTCCGGCGCCGTCGAGCCATAGCCCTCCGTCGATGACGAACCGAAAGCGATGATCGTCACCGGCTTATGCTCGGCTAGCTTGCGCGCGATACGCGGCAGCGCCCGCACGGTCTTGGCGACGCCCTTTGGCGACAGGCATGGCACGCGACGGAAGATATCGGTCGCGGTGGCGGCCGCGCGCTTCACATTGGCGATGGCTTTCGACGTCACGCCGGGCGTCGCCGGCTCAACCGACGCATGAGGCTCCTGCGCGGCGACGGCAGACCCGACCAGCCCGCGCGGCGTCTGCTGGGCGTGGGCCGGCACCAACGGCCCGGAAGCGGACAGCAGGGCGACCGCCACCAATGCCGTCAGGGCGACGGCTGAACCGGAACAACTGGGGATCATTAACGCTGCGTCCTCAACTCTGCGGGTTTGATGCGCGCAGCATCGATCACGAAGGTCGCGAGCGCGCGGCCAAGACAATCATGCACCCGCTTGGCCAACTCGATGCCGCGAGAGGGACTGAACAGATCGAAACTGCCGATGTCGTTCCAGTGGTGCATGATCGCAAACCGATCGAACAGCGGAACCTCGCGCTGTTGTGCGACGACGCGCATCACATCGATGTAGGGCGTCGTCGTAATCATGGTTTCCATTCGCGGACCGTATTGCAGGTTCATCAAGACGACGTCCGCGCCGTGCTTCTGCAAGGCAGCCACCCCGTCGTCGACGGCTGTCCTGAAGTCATCCGGGTCGACCGCACGCATAGCATCGACGGTGCCGGTCTGCCATATCACCAAGGTCGGCTGCTTGCCTTCGAGGATTTGAGCAAGACCGCTAGACACGTCCGCGGCGGTCTTCTTGATCTGCAACTGCAAGTTGACGCTGACCTTAATGGTCGGCAACTTGTCGCGCAGCGCCGCTTCCATGCGGCCCGGAAAGCCGGTCCCGTCGGGCGTCAGCACGGTCGCAGACCGGCTGCCGATCACCAAGATGTCGAGGCGGCCTTCGGTCTTCACCGCCTCGGCGACCTTCTTCAGGCTGTGCTCGCTGGTCAGCAGATAGGCAGGAACCTCGCAGCCGGGAGGCGGCGCGTCCTCGGCCCTTGCCGACGCCGTGCTCCAAAGCAAGGCAAGTGCGATCAGGCCGCCAATGGCCCTCATGATCCCCCTCCCGCCAGGTCGGCGTTGGCTTCGGCGCTTTTCGCGTCTTTTCCGCCCTTGGCTGCAACCCGCTTATACCATGAAAACACCGCCGCGGCGGCCGACATGATGACAATTCCGGACAGACTGACCACGAAGTGAATCACCGCGCCGCCGGAGACTTCGGCCAGCACGAAGTGGCCGGCGAAGGCGAGGAAGACGCCGATGCAGAAGATTTCCAGCGAATGCTGGCCGCACAGGATCGCGGGCCTGAGCCACGGCGACCGCAGCCCCGGCCAGTCGCTCGGCAGCAGATAGACGGTCAGCGCCGCCAGTGCCAGAAAATGGATGAAGCGCAGCACGTCGAGATCGGTCTTGTTGATCGGATACATCCACTGCTCGATGACAGGCGGTACGAAGTGACCAAGTTGCGGCAGATGCCAGGTCAATGTGACGAAGAACGCCGCCAGCAGATAGGCAACGCAAAGCCCCATCAGAATCCGTGAGGACAGAAGGGGAGCCATGCGCCTTGCGCCACCGAGCGCGCACCACGCGCCGAACACGAACAGCAACTGCCACGCGAACGGATTGAAGAACCAGACGCCGTTCGGATAGGCCGGCAGGTTGAGGCCGAACTCCCAGGTGATGGCATACAGCACCACCGACAGGCCCAGCGTGAGGTCCGGCTTGCGCAGCATCAGCCAGACGATCGGCGGCAGGAACAGCATCAGCACGATATAGAGCGGCAACACGTCCATATTGACCGGCCGAAACTTCAGCAGCAGCGCCTGCACGATGGTGACATCGGGCTGCTTGAGAAAATCGAGGATGCCCATTTCCTCGGTGTAGAGCGGATTCTCGAAGCTCGTGGCGACGTAGGAAATCTCGGCAAGGAAAATCGTGAACAGGAACACGTGCGCGACGTAGATTTGCCAGACCCGCTTGAGAATGCGCGCGCTCGCCACCACGAAACCGCGATCGGTCATCGCGCGGCCGTAGACGAATGCAGCCGTGTAGCCGGAAATGAAGATGAAGATTTCAGTGGCGTCGCTGAAGCCGTAATTCCGGATCGTCAGCCACGTGAAAAGATTGGGCGGCAGGTGATCGACGAAGATCAGCCACAGCGCCAGACCGCGAAACAGATCGAGACGTAGTTCACGCTCGCCGCTTGCCGGGCCTCCCAACGGTCCCGGCATCTGCCGGATCGGAGGCGTGGGTGGCGGCGCAGGATCCTTTGCGGCGCTCTCCGCGAGACCGCTGGCGGGCTGGTCGGTGACAGACGTCATCGGTTCCGTGGACCTGAAAGCTGGATTTGCGCGCATCGCATGCCATCGGCCAGGATCGCGCGAGACGGCGGCATATTCATAAGACCGAACCCGTGGACGGTCCACGGCGACAGCATGAAGCAGCCGATTTCGCGCTCTCTGGCCGACAACTATGTTGAAATCGCGGTGATCGATCCGCGGCTATTTGGTTCCACCGGTGGTTTGGGTATGCTGGCAACGAATGAGAAAGACCGCATCGATGTACCGCGCCGTAACCCGCCAGATCGAAGTGACTGTGGAGCCGAACTTCATGCCGGAGCGATCCTCCGACGCGGAGCAGCGCTACTTCTGGTCGTACACCATCGTCATTACCAACGAGGGCGCGGAAACGGTGCAATTGCGCACCCGGCACTGGATCATCACCGATGCCACCGGGCGCACCCAGGAAGTGCGTGGCGAGGGCGTTGTCGGGGAACAGCCTACCCTCGGTCCGGGCGAGCGCTTCCAGTACACCAGCGGCGTACCGTTACCAACCTCCTCCGGCTTCATGACCGGGCGCTATCAAATGGTGACCAATGGCGGCGAGCGCTTCGAGATTGACATCCCGACCTTCTCGCTCGACAGCCCGCAGGCCAAGCGGACGCTGAACTGAGTTTCCGCACGCCTTAATAGTCTTGTTGTGGTCGTCCCGGTCTTGCTTACGCCAGGACGACGGGGTGGTTACTCCACGCCCGCTTCCTGCGGCGTGAATTCATAGACCGAACTGCAAAACTCGCAGGTCACCACCACCTTGCCGTCCTTGACCATGTCGGCCCGATCCTCCGGCGCGAAACGCGACAGCATTCCGGACACGGCATCGCGCGAGCAGGAGCACTTGGCCTGCACCGCTTGCGTGGGGAACACCCGCACACCGCGCTCGTGGAACAGCCGATAAAGTAACCGCTCGCCGGACAGGTCCGGATCGATCAGTTCGATATCCTCGACGGTTCCGATCAGCGACTGTCCCTCGACCCAGGCGTCATCCTCGGCCACCTGATGCGCGGTACTGCCTTCCGGCGCGTCGCCGGGATCGAGATCGGCCTGCCGCGCCCGCTCCGGTGCCTTGGGCAGGAACTGCAGCAACAGCCCGCCGGCACGCCAGCGATGCTTCGGTCCATCGCCCTCGCCGCCACGCCACTCCTCGCCGACGGCGATCCGCACGCGCGTCGGAATTTGCTCCGAGCGCAGGAAGTATTCATGCGCGGCGTCTTCGAGATTGCCGCCCTCGAGCGCCACCAGCCCCTGATAGCGGCTCATGTTAGAACCTTGATCGATGGTCATCGCCAGATGTCCGCGGCCCAGCAGCGCCGCCGAATCCTGCCCTTCCGCGAGCCGCGCCGCATCAAAACGGGCATAGGCGCGCAGCCGGTCCGGGGCCTGGAAATCAACAATCATCAGCGACACCGGACCATCGGTCTGGGTTTGCAGAATGAAGCGGCCGTCGAACTTCAGCGACGAGCCAAGCAGCACCGTCAGCACCACGGCCTCGCCGAGCAGCTTGCCGACCGGCGCCGGATAGTCGTGCTTCTCCAGCAACCGGTCGAGCGCCGGGCCGAGCTTGGTCAGGCGCCCGCGCAGGTCGAGTACGTCGACGCTGAACGGCAGCACGGCATCGTCGACCGGCACAGCCGACGGGATGCGGGTGCGGGAATCTTCGGTTTTGGCGGGATCAGGCGAATGCGATGAGGTCATGGGGCGCTATCTAGGGATGATCCGAGCGGATTGGTACCCCCGCAAGGCGGCGGTCGAATGCAAGGCTGCCCACCGTCTCAAGGCAGATTGAGCTGCCACGACACGCCGAAGCGGTCGTTGACCCAGCCGAAACGGCGACTGAAGCCATAATTGCCGAGCGGCATCAGCACGCCGCCGCCTTCCGATAACGCGGCGAAGATACGTTCGAGATCGGCTTCGGACTCGCAATCGACGAACAGCGAGAGCGACGGCGTGAAGGTGAACCCATGCGACACGAAACTATCGCTGAACAGCACCTGTTGCCCGGCCAGCCGGACCACCGCGAACTTGACGGTGCCTTCCGGGCCCGGCTCGCCGGCGCCGTAGCGCGTGACATCGACGATATCGCTATTCGGGATCAGCCCGACATAGAAGTCGATCGCTTCGCCGGCACGCCCCTCGAACATCAGGAAAGGACGAACGGTCGTCGCCATCGCGCGCTCCTATCCGTTGCCTACTTCACGGCGTTGAGACACCACGCCAGCACACCCTTTTGCGCGTGCATGCGATTCTCGGCCTCGTCGAACACCACCGATTGCGGACCGTCGATCACCTCGTCGGTGACCTCGTCGCCGCGATGCGCCGGAAGGCAATGCATAAACAGCGCATCGGGCCTGGCCAACGACATCAGGTGCGCATTGACCTGATACGGCTTCAGCAGGTTGTGGCGATGCTCGCCATCCTTGTCGCCCATCGACACCCAGGTGTCGGTGACGATGCAATCCGCGCCGCGCACAGCCGCTTCGGGATCGGTCCCGACCGTGATGTCCGCGCCGGAGGTCTTGATCCAGTCTTTCAGCAACTTGTTTGGCGCAAGCTGCGGCGGCGTGGCGACATTCAGCTTGAACTTGAAACGCTCGGCGGCGTGTGCCCACGACGCCAGCACGTTGTTGTCGTCGCCGGTCCAGGCCACCGTGCGGCCGGCGATCGGACCACGATGTTCCTCGAACGTCATCAGATCGGCCATCACTTGGCACGGGTGCGAGCGTCGCGTCAGGCCGTTGATCACCGGCACCGTGGCGTGTGCCGCCAGTTCCAGCAGCGCCTCGTGATTGAGGATGCGGATCATGATGGCGTCGACATAGCGCGACAGCACCCGCGCGGTATCGGCGATGGTCTCGCCGCGCCCGAGCTGCATTTCCGCGCCGGTCAGCATGATGGTTTCGCCGCCGAGCTGGCGCATGCCGACATCGAACGATACCCGCGTGCGCGTCGACGGCTTGTCGAAGATCATCGCCAGCGTCTTGCCCGCGAGAGGCTTGTCAGCGTGGCCGCTTTTGAGTTTGGCCTTGATGGCGACGCCGGCATCGAGAATGCCGCGAAGATCCCCGGCCGGAATATCCGTGAGATCGAGAAAGTGACGCAAACCGCTCATCGCGCCGCCTCGAGCTTGGTGGCGGCCGACAGCGCCGCGCAAGCGCGCTCCAGCCGCGCCACCGCTTCGTCCAGTTCGGCCTCAGTCACGATCAGCGGCGGCAGGAAGCGCACCACGTTATCGCCGGCCCCGACGGTGAGCAACTTCTCGTCACGCAAGGCGTTGATCAGATCGCCGGCCGGCACCACCGCCTTGACGCCGAGCAGCAGCCCCTCGCCGCGCACATCGGCCAGCACGTCCGGGTGACGGTCGACCACCGACGCGAGCTTTTGCTTGAGGAGCAGCGACATCCTTTGCGCGTGCGGGAAGAAATCCGGCTTCAGCATCACGTCGAGCACGGCGTTGGCCGCCGCCACCGCCAGCGGGTTGCCGCCGAAGGTCGAGCCGTGCGAGCCCGGCGTCATGCCGGATGCCGCTTCCTCGGTTGCGAGACACGCGCCGATCGGGAAACCACCGCCCAGCGCCTTGGCCAGCGACATCACGTCGGGCGTTACCCCCGTGCGCTTGTAAGCGAACAACTCGCCGGTACGACCCATGCCGGTCTGCACTTCGTCGAAAATCAGCAGCAGGCCGTTGTCGTCGCAAAGCTGACGCAGTTCCTTGAAGAAGGCATTGGACGCGGCGCGCACACCGCCCTCGCCCTGCACCGGCTCGATCAGGATGCCGGCGGTGTTCGGGCCGATCGCCTTCTTCACCGCCGCGACATCGCCGAGCGGAACTTGGTCGAACCCCTCCATCGGGGGACCGAAGCCTTCGAGATATTTCGCCGCGCCGGTTGCAGCCAGCGTCGCCAAGGTGCGGCCGTGGAACGCGCCCTCGAAGGTGATGATGCGATAGCGCTCGGGATGCCCCTTCATCGCGTGATAGCGGCGCGCTACCTTGATGCAGCACTCCATCGCTTCCGCGCCGGAATTGCAGAAGAACACCTTGTCGGCGAAACTCTGCTCGCACAGCCGCGCGGCAAGGCGCTCGCCATCCGGGCTCTTGAACAGGTTCGACATGTGCCACAGCTTGGTGGCCTGCTCCTGCAAAGCGGCCACCAGTTGAGGATGCGCGTGACCGAGTGCGTTGACCGCGACGCCACTGGTGAAATCGAGATAACGCTCACCGTCGGTGCCGATCAGCCATGCGCCCTCGCCGCGCTCGAAGGCGACGTCGGCACGGGCAAAGACAGGCAACAAATGAGACGGCGCGCTCTTGGTCATGACAGGTCCGATCGAACAATAGAGAGACGGGCCGTACTGGCGCGGCGTGAGAATGGCTCGCGGCTGCAAAAAACCCTGTCCCGAAAACGAAATGTGCCGCCTTTCCAGGCGGCACATGCGATTATTCTAGGACGGGTTTGATCGCTGTCAACCTCGCAGGCGGCGCCAGGACGGGCTTTTCGGCGTCTTCACCGCACCCGGTGGCAGCAGCCGGTGATGCAACGAAGTCACTGCGAGTCGCAGAAAAAGCCGATTTTATCGATTGACTACGGAAGATGTGGACGCATCGGGCGCGACTCTTGCGCGTGAGTCGCCGCATATTGTAGCGTTTTGGCTATCGAGTACGACATCTCGTGCGGCAGTTTTGATCCAGCTTAGGTCCTGATCTCGGCGTGAACGTCCGGTGCGCTTTCCGCGTCCGGCGAGGGCTAAGGGATTCTAGCCGCAGGGATTTTGAACGACAGACGTCGCAACGCGGCTTCCTCCGGGGTGTCGCACGATACGAAGGAAACAGTGCGATGACAGTATTGACCTGGTCCGACGATCGCGTCGAGCAACTGAAGAAGCTCTGGGAAGCCGGCCTCTCAGCCAGCCAGATCGCGGCGGAACTCGGCAATGTGACCCGCAATGCCGTGATCGGCAAAGTGCACCGGCTCGGGCTGTCCGGCCGCGCCAAGACGCCATCATCTGCGGCGCCGCGCCCGCGCAAGGTCCGCCCGGCGCCGCAGATGATGCGGGTGTCGCGTCCGGTGTCGCGCGGCAACACCGCGCTGGCCCATGCGTTCGAGGTCGAAGTCGAAGCGGACCCCATCGCACATGACAACGTGGTGCCGATGAGCCAGCGGCTGACGCTGCTGGAACTCAACGAGAGCACCTGTCACTGGCCGGTGGGCGATCCCAGCAATCCGGAATTCTTCTTCTGCGGCGGCAAGTCGCTGACCGGGCTACCCTATTGCGCGCATCATTCGCGGATTGCCTATCAGCCCGCCGCCGACCGTCGCCGGCAACAGCCGAAGCCGCGTTGAAGCTGACGGACTCCGTTCGTCAGCTAGCTGGCCGACTTCCGCGGATGAGCGCGCTGATGCCAGGCCCACGCGGACCTCACAATCGTTGTCAGGTCGGAATGTGACGGCCTGAAATCGAGCACGTTACGGGCCGCCGAGGGATCAGCGACGAGATAAGTCGGATCGCCCGACCGACGCGGCTCAATCCGGTGCGGCACTTCACGTCCCGTTACGGTCGCGATCGCCGCCAGAATCTCCTTAACCGAAAATCCGTGTCCGGTGCCGAGATTGAAGCTACCGCCGGTCTGGCCCGCGAGCAGCAGCGTCAGCGCCTTCACATGCGCCGCCGCCAGATCGGTGACGTGGATGTAATCGCGGATCGCGGTGCCATCCGGCGTATCGTAATCGTCACCGAACACCGCGAAGTCCGGCACGTGGCCTTGCAGCGCCATCATCGCGCGCGGGATGAGATGAGTTTCCGGATCGCGCAGTTCGCCGATGGTAGCGGAGGCATCCGCGCCGCTGGCGTTGAAGTAACGCAGGCAGAACGCGCCGAACCCGTAGGCACGGCGATGATCGTCGAGCATCTGCTCGATCATCAACTTCGACCGCCCATAGGGATTGATCGGCTGGCACGGATATTTTTCCGGCAGGGCCTTGCTGTCGGCATTACCGTAGACAGCGCCCGTGCTCGAGAACACCAGCCTGTTGCAACCCGCCGCGCGCATCGCATCGAGCAATGCCAGCGTGCCGCCGACGTTATTGAAGTAATACTTGTGCGGATCGACCATCGACTCGCCGACCAGGCTCGCGGCGGCGAAATGCATCACCGCGACGATCGGGTATTGCCGAAACGCCGATGCCAGCGCGTCGCGCTCGTGCAGGTCGCCTTCGACGAACGGTCCTGTGACGAAACTTCGATGTCCCGTGGAAAAATTATCGTAGACGACAGGCAGAAAGCCGGCAGCCTGCAACGCCTTGCAGCCATGCGCGCCGATGTAGCCGGCGCCGCCCGTCACCAGAACCGCGGGGCGATCGTTCATCGTGCTGCTAATGATGGTGCTTCTTCCACAACAGATGCAGCGCACGCGGATTAGTGGTCAGGTAGCGCCAGAACAGCCGACGCGGCTCCTGCGCGATCCGCCAGGCCCATTCCAGCCCGACATCTTGCATCCATTGCGGCGCGCGCTTGCGGCTGCCGGAGAGGAAATTGAACAACCCGCCCGACGTCTTGATCATACCGACATTCGAGAGCCGCGCCGAATAGGTTTCGATGAATCCCTGCTCGCGCGGCACGCCGAGCGCCAGCCACAGAACGTCCGGCGCCAACGCGTTGATTTCGTCCACCTTGGCTTCAAGTGCGGCGCCATCGAGATAACCATGCGAACGCCCGGCAATCTTCAAGGTCGGATGCGCCTTGCGGACGTTCTCGACCGCGCGGGCGTTCTCCTCTTCCGATGCGCCGAACATATAAAAGGTGAGATCGGCCTCGGCCGCCTTACGTGCCACGACGTGAAACAGATCGGTGGTCGCCACCCGCTCGGGCAACGGCATCGACGTGCGATAGCGCGACGCGCTGACGAGCGGCTGGCCATCGGCGTTGATCAGATCGGCGGACGTGAACAGCCGCTTGACGCCGGGATCAGTCGAGCAGCGCGCCAGCACCTCGCCGTTAGCGGAGGTCAGATACAACGGGCGACCGATTCGGCGCTCGGGAAACGCCATCCTGACCATGAAGTTCGCCGTCTCCTCGATATCGAGAACGGCAACGCGAAGTCCACCCAGCGAAACGCGCGGAATGGCGGCCGTAGCGGCGCGACCTGCGGCATTGATACGACGTTCAAGCATGCTGTTTGCCTCGATCGCGATCGACCCCGGTGAGATCGACCTCATTGAGAATGACTCCGATAAGCTTCTGTTGCTCATCGCCAAGCGCATCGAGGATTTCCTCCATGGCTTGATTGATATCCAGTCGGGTCGGCAAAACGACCACGAGCGCATCTGCGGCGCTGAGCACGTCGAGGTCCGAAGCATCCCACGGCATCGCCGGCCCCTCGATCAGAACGAGGTTGTATGCCGGCGTGACCTGCGCTTGCGCGATGGCCTTGCGCAGATGCTTCCCGGCAGCTTCCGCCGTCAGCCCGGCCGGAAGCGCCACGGCAGCCACGCCATCGCCAACCGGCACATGCGTCGCCCTACCCGTGCCGAACGACAGTAGTGAAACGGCTTTCTTCGGCTCGACAGCATTGCCGAGCCGTACTGAGAGCGCGCGACCTTCAATATCGGCATCGACCATCAGGACCTGCGCGCCATCGCGGGCCGCCGCCAGCGCCAGATTCGCGGATACGACGGATCGGCCCGGCTCCCGCGCCAGTCCGATCACGGCAATGACAGGAACCCGCCCATCAGGCGTACGTTTGCGCGCCGCAGTGCACAGCTTGGCAACCGCATCGCGGAAGGCCTTGCCGCCACCGGCCCGCAGCGTCGGCCAACCCATCCGCGTCAGATCCGGCTTGCCGGGTGTCAGCATGATTCCGCCGAGCGTCCGCAGGACATCGGTTTCCTCGAGGCACGCCAACAGCGGCTTCTCGATCATTGCGAATGCCGGCTTGCGCGGCACAGCCGGATGTTCCGGCGCCACGGGAGCCATCGGCGGCGATGTCACGGTATCGTCCGGGGTCCGGCCCGGCTCGATTTCGCCGGTTCGCAACCGGGAAATAATGAAGACGTAGCCGGCAGCGGCCAATCCGCCGAGCACGAAGCCTATCATCGCCAGCAAGCTCATCGCGGGCGGGAACGTACGCAGCCGCGGCTGAACAGCCTCGCCGATCACGCGCGCGCTCGATGTATTGAGCGTTTCCTGCTCCTCGGTTTCACGCGATCGCTTGAGGAACGCGAGATAGACCGCGCGGCTGGCCTCGACATCGCGCTCCAGCTCGCGTGCCCGCACCGAGGCCTGACTGAGATCGACGCTCTGCTGCTTCTGTCGCTCCAGTTCCTTGGTCAGCGACGCCTCGAAATCCCGCGCGCGCGCAAGATCGGTCTGTGCCGCCACGGCGTAGCGGTTCACCTCGTCGTTGATATTGCGGCGCAGGTCCTCGACCTGCCGCTGCATGTTCATCAGCGTCGGGTGACGCGGCCCCAATTCATTGCGCAATTCGGCATAGCGCTTGCGCGTGTCGCTATACTGGGCGCGCAGGTTGGCGATGGTCGGCGATTGCAAGGCTTCCGGCATCGCCCCGGGATCGACCGCATTGCGCCGCGCCTGCTCGATCTGATCGTACTTGGCCTGCGCGTCCAGCGTCACCGCGCGCGCCGCCGCGAGGCGCTGGGTGATGGCGGACAGTTGCTGATCGCTGATCAGCGTATCCTGGCTGCCGACGAAATTGTTCCGCGCCTTGTAATCCGCGAGCTTGTTCTCCGCGGTGCGCAGCCGTTGCTGCAACTCCTTCAGCCGGCTCGACAGATCGGTGGTGGCGCGGCGCGCCGCCGTCGACTGCGAATGTCGCGATTCGGCGAGATACGCCGTGGCTATGGCATTGGCGAGCATCGCCGCCTTGGCCGGATCGCGCGACCAGACGTCGATGTCGACGATGAAGGTGCGATCGGTCCGCTTGACGCTGACGTGGCGGTTGAGAAGGTCCAGCGCCTCGGTGAGATCGGCGGACGCGGTCGGCGCGCGACGGCCGATCATCGACCACAGCGGCGCGAAGAAGCTGGTCGACTTGCCGCCGAACTCGGGGTCCTTGTCGATCTTGGTATCCTTGATGACACGCAGCAGGACGCTGTTCGAGGTGATGAACCGCGCCTGACTTTCCGCGACGATGGCAAGGCCGGACATATCCTGCGCGCGCGGCGTCAACTCGCGCTCGACAAGCTGCAACTCGCGCGGATCGACATAGAGCTGCGCCGTCGCGGTGTAGCGGGGTGTCAGGCTCTTGCCGACAGCGACGGCGAGGCAGGCGCAGCCGAACGCTACGGCGATGATGAAAATACGGCGGCGCCACAGCACCGCGATCAGGCCGAGAAGATCGATGTCGAACACGGCCGCGCGCTGACGCTCGCCGGCGTTCGTTGCGGGCGGCTCCACGGGGCGATCATACTTGAACATGATCGTCCCCCGTCATGCCCCAAACCGGCGGCATCATTCGCGCGACGTTATCAACCACTCGAAACGCCGCCATACGCACCGCACCGATTAATGAAGGATTAACTATACTCATCGACCGAGTATTTGCCGGAAAGGCAAAGAAACCGTTTAGACGCCGAGACATTGCAACGCCTCCGCGATGGTGAGAATGCGCACGTCGCGGCGACGCGCTTCTTCCAGCGCCTTCCGCAACAGGATCGGCGTACAGCCGTATGGACTCGGCCTTGCCGCAACGTCATGCGTATAGAAAATCAGCCAACCGCCGGTCGCGATGGCCTGATCGAAGGCGCGCTGAATTCCGCGCGGACCGATCCGCTGATCGACCAGCGGCATCGCGTGCAGAAACTGCAGGTCAATTGTCCCGCTGTTGACCTTCGGCACAATGCTCCGGCAGGAATCGAACGCCTCGCCAAGCTGCCGTTTGCGTTGAATCGAACCAAACCCGTAGGGATATGCGAAGTTACGGATGTTGATCGACGGGTCGAGCGTCCGGAAATAGCGACGATTGCCCTCGATTTCCGCCTGCATGGACGCGGCATCGAGATCGCACGTCCGCCGGTGCGAGAAGGTGTGGCAGCCGATTTCATGTCCGTTCTCGTGGAGCGCGCGAACACCGTCGGCGTCGATCATCTGCCATTCCGACGATGGACGGCCAACCAACCCGCCGGCAACATAGAACGTGCCACGCGCGCCGTGATCTTCGAGAATCTCGGCACCGAGTGTCGCCGCACTTCGGGGGACGTCGTCGAACGTGAAGCTGACCACGGGCTGGTCGCCGGCAAGCCGCAGCGGCGCGACGCCAAAATGCATCGCCAGCCGATGGCTGAGCCGCGCTTGCGTTGTCGACCAGATCGTATCCATCATTCAGATCTTCTGCAGGATAACGTGGTAGTCGCCCCGCCGGACATCGGCGGACGCCGGCAAGAACAGGTTGATCACTCTCGCGGTATCATCGATCGCCGCAGCAAGGGCCGGCTTGCGCGCCCGCATCTCGGGATAGCGCGGGCTCTCATAGGTCCGCTTCAACACCACGCGCAGACCGTTTGCCTTCGCGAAGGCTTCCAGGCGCGGCAATGTCACCAGCGGGTGAAAGAATGTCGGGAACGGCGCTTGTCCCGGCAATCCGGCTTTCTTGTCGCCGCGAACATAGCGGTAGTACCAGACGTGAAACCAGTGCGGCGAGAAGCGCGTCACCACGCCTGACAGCGAGCGCGGATTGGGCGCACCGATCAGAACCAAACCGCCCTTGCGCAGCGCCGTGCAAAAGCCGCGTAACGCGGCTTCGACATCCGGAAGATGCTCGATGACGTTATAGCAGGTGATGAGGTCGAAACTCTCGGACGCAAAGCGGTGGGTCTGAATGTCACCGAGAATCTTCACGTCAGCATAATCGTTGTTCCTGATCTGCTCCGGATCGATATCGACGACGGTGACATGCGCGCGGCTGAGCACGTCGAACGGCAGGAAGCTGGTGGAGCCGCCACCCGCCTCGTAGATCGCCAGTTCGCGCGCCGGCAGCATGTCGCCCAGCACATCGTGCACCGAGAGCAGGCTGTCCCTCGCCTCGCCATAAGGCAAATCAAGCACCGCCCTGGGAAGATCGGTTGAGGCCGCAGTATGAGACGCGACGGCAACTGTGCGATCGGACCGGCCGTCGAGTTTGGCGTGAGTTGCGATGCTGGTCATGAGTGGTCCTTCCTGTCGATAACGGGCTTAGGCCTGACGCGCGCGGCGATGCGCGAGCCGGCCGCGAACGAGCGCAATGCCCTGCTTCAAGCGTTGACGGGTTCGGGCGATGTCGAGAGCCCAGCACAATGCGGCGTAGCTGGCGAATCCGACGGCGATCAGGACCGCGCACGCCAAGGCATCGGAAACGCGGAGGCTTCGGTCGAGCGTCGCGACCAGCAGCGCCATGATCAATGCCGCTGCTGTTGCCAGTGCCAACCGGCCGATCGGCAGCGGCACCGCGAAGGCTCGCCGCGTCAGGATCAGCGCGCAGGCGAAGCCGACGATATCGGCACCGAGCCGCGCCCATGCCGCGCCGACCGCGCCGTCCCACTTCACCAGAACATAGGCCATGATCAGGTTGGCGACGATGATCGTCGCGGTGTTGATCAGATAGAACGAGTTGCGCCCCGCCAGCAGGAAGCTCGCGTGCAGGTATTGCTGTGTCAGGACCTGAAAGATCACCGCGACCGCAACGATCGGCATCACCGCAGAGGCGATCTCGCGGAAGTCGGCGCCGAGCACGATGTTGGCAACGTGCGACGAGATCACCGCGAAGCCGAGGCAGGCCGGCAGCATCACCGCGACCAGCAGTTCGACACAGTCGCCGAGATGCGCACGAGTCGCGACCGGACCGTGTTTGGCGTAAATCTGGACCGCGAGCGGGAAGAATGCCGCGGCGAGGCTGGTGGCCGGCATCATCAATGTCTGCCGTACCAGATCGAGGCCGGAGACATACTTACCGGCATCGCCGGTACCGACCAGATTGGCAATCATGAAACGGTCGATGACGCTGGAGATCGCCAGCAGAGTCAGCGATACCGTCAATGGAAAGCCTTGCCGCGCCGCGCTCCGCAATCGTGCGCCATCGAAACGCACGAATGTCGCGCCCTGCCACACCAGTCGCGCCTGCATAGCGACCGCAAGCAAACAGGCGAGCGCGGCAGCCGCCAACAGGATCGAACCGTCACGATCGATCGTCGCCAGTGCAACGCCGATAACGAGCGTCGCCGCCGCGCGGGTCAATGTGCTTTTCAGCGCAAACGTAGCCTGCAAGCGTGCCCGGAGAAAATCCTGCGTCAGTTCGAACAGCCCGATGGCGATGGCGAGGCCGACCGAGGCAGCGGCCACCACCGCATCAAGACCCAACGCAAGCCCGAGTCCGAATGCCACTGGCGCGATGAAGCACGCCATCAGATAGCCTTGCGCGACCAGCCCGCGGACGTCGGCGCCGTCGTCGCGCGCATGCTCGCTCAGGATCAGGTTGCGGAACCAGCCGATCAGGAACACCCCGATCACCGACGCGAAGCCGACGCCGAGCAGATAGGCACCATAGTTGTCGGGCGTGAACAGCCGCGTAAACACGAACACGCTCAACAGTCCCAGCGCAGCGCTGAGAATGTTGGCGGTCAGGTTGATGGCGGCCTGGCTGATCAGCATAGCGCGCTCAAGCTTCCGTGTGGAATGTCGGTAGTGGTTGGGGCGAGCTTCGCCTTGTGTTCGCTGACGGCGGCGCGAATGGTTTCCACCGGCGTCCCGGAGAACGACGTCACCGAAAAGGCAACGTCGGTTTCGACGGCGTGGCGCAGCAGCTTCCGAAGATCGGCCTCATCCAGACTTTCGTCGTCCCAATAGCTGACGCATTGGGTTTTCCGGCACGGGATATGACCGCGCGCGGCGTCCGCGTCGTTTTCGACGAAATAGCCGTAAAGCATGTACTCCGAAAATTCGCGGATGCGGCATAGCGCCGTGATCCAGTCCATGCCGGTCGTTTGCTCGATCCGGGAGACCATCGCGCGCGTGGTGTCGCGATCCCAGAAGATGATGTGGCCGATGAAGTCCGGCGCCGGAAGCGGCCGCGGTGGCAGCCCCAGCATTTCGTGGCTGGTCTCGACCCAGCGCGGGTGCCGTTCCTGACCCGTGATGACCTCGTCGGGCATGCTCAGGAGCGGAATCGGATTGGGATACTCAAACCGGGACAGGTCGAAGTCGCGAAAGAAGACGATGTCCGAATCGAGGATGCAGTAACGCTCGAACGGCAGCACCATCGTCGCCGCGATCTTGAGGATCTGCTGGACATGCCATCCGCTGGCCGGCTTGGCGCGCAACGACCACCAGTATTGCCGCTGATTGCGCTGGACGATCCGCGGCAGCGGCCGCAACCAGTTCGGCAGCAGCGTCGAGGCCGGAACAATGATCCGTCGTTCGCTGGCGAGCGGCGCAAACAGCGGCAGATCGCAATCCGGCACCAGCAGGTAGTGCTTGGACGATGCGCTCACGTGACGGTCGACGCTTTCGCACAGCAAAGTGCACAGGTGCAGGTCCCGCCCGTAAGTGGGCGTCAGTAGTGCAACAGGACTCATCTTCTGGTTCTCTTTAGTCTGGTCATCCGCAATCGAGGACATGCGGATTTACCCGGATGTGTCGGGTCCAAGAGAGCAAGATCGATGCCGAACTGCAGGCCACGGGAACCCGGCAGCTCGGATTGGTTAATTTTACGATTCAGTAACCACGATGCGGCGCGTTGCCCGGCAAACACCGCGCTCCTCACCGGGATGGACCGGATATTGCAATGCCGAGGCCGCTCCTGAGAGGCTCGGACGACCACGATGACGATGCACGCCCTTTCCCGCCGCCGAATACTTGCCGGCGCCGCCGCGCTCGGCGGCCTGGCCGGGACCACGCTGTCCAGCCTGTCCGCTTTTGGCACAACCTTGATGCCCACGGCTTCACACGAGACGAAGATTCGCGGTGAGACGAAAATCCCGTTCGGTGCTGCGGTTCGTGCCGGCGCGCTGGCTTCGGACCCCACCTATAGGCAAGCGATCGCCGACAACTGCCAGATGATCGTCGCCGAAGGCGAAATGAAATGGGCGGACATCCATCCGGTCCGCGGCGAATATCGCTTCGAGAAGGCCGACGCCATCGCCGCTTTCGCGCGGCAGAACGGCATGACCGTGCGCGGCCACACGCTGGCATGGTACGGCGCACTGCCGGACTGGACCAACGCCATCGCCACGCCTGGCGAAGCGGAACGTGAGCTGGTTGGTCATATCGAGACGATGGTGTCCCGCTATCGCGACGTGATCCCGTCCTGGGACGTGGTGAACGAGCCGCTGGTGGACGATCCCGCCAACGCCGGATCGTTGCGTCCGTCAATCTGGACCCGCCGGCTCGGCGCGGATTACCTGCTGGTCGCCTTGCGCGCGACTGCCGCCGCCGATCCGAAAGCCCAGCTCGTTCTCAACGAATACGACATCGAGTTCGAAGGCTCGCGCTTCGCTGCCAAACGCAGAGCCCTACTCCAGTTGCTCCGCACGCTGCGCGACCGCGACGTGCCGCTGCACGCCGTGGGGCTGCAGGCGCATCTGTTCGCCGACCGCACCATCGACCACGACGGCTTGCAGGCATTCCTCGCCGAGGTCACCGCACTCGGCCTCGATGTCCTGATCACCGAACTCGACGTGGTCGATTTCACTCTGCCCGGCCCGATCGAGCAGCGCGACGCGCTGGTCGCCAAAGCCGCGCGCGACTTTCTCGAAACGGTCTGCGCGGTGGTGCGTCCGAAAGCCATCGTGACCTGGGGACTGAGCGACCGTTACACCTGGGTTCCGATCTACTTCACCCGCCGGGATGGAATGCCGAACCGTCCGCTGCCGATGGACGCCGAACTGCAGCGCAAGCCGTTGTTCGACGTCATCGACGATGTCCGGCGACGGTTCGCCTGATGCCCGACAATCCGCACCACGCGCAACCCGATGCCTTCAATGTGAATGCTGGTACGAATGAGCGTTAAGATATTTTCAGGCCTGTCTATGGCAACAGATTACGACCGGATCACCGCCCGTGGATGGAAACGACGATGACATCGTCCCCGCCCCGCGACATCGCCGCAATCTCCGCCACGCTCGACCCGACCGTCGACATCGTGGTCTGCATCCCGAGCTTCCGGCGCGCCGCGCATCTGCGGCAGACGCTGGCCTCGCTGGCCGCGCAACAGACCGCGCGCCGGTTCGCGGTGGTCGTCATCGAAAACGACGCGACTGGCCGGGCCGCCGTACCGGTCGCCCGCGAGGCCTTCGCCAGTGGTGCGCTGAATGGCCTTTGCGCGGTCGAACCGATGCAGGGCAATTGCCACGCGATCAATGCGGCTTTCGAGACCGCGCGCGAGCGTTTTCCTGCCGCGACCATGTTCCTGATGATCGACGACGACGAGATCGCCACGCCGATGTGGCTGGACCGCATGGTGAGCGCGGCCGAAGCCACCGGTGCGGCCGTGGTGGGCGGGCCGGTGTTGCCGAACTTCAGCGACAGCATGGCGCGGCGGCTGCGCCACCATCCGGCATTCCGGCCAGCCTATGATCGCAGCGGACCGGTGCCGATCATTTACGGCAGCGGCAACTGCCTGATCCGGCGATCGACATTCTCGCATCTTGCCGATCCGCGCTTTGATCCGCGCTTCAACTTTCTCGGCGGCGGCGACACCGATTTCTTCGTGCGATGCCGGCAGGCCGGGCTGCCGTTCTACTGGGCGGCCGATGCGATCATTACCGAAACCGTGCCGGAGGCGCGGACCCGGTCGCATTGGCTGGTGACGCGCGGTCTTCGCATCGGCGCCATCAATTACCGGATCGAAACCAAAGCCGCGGACACATCGCTGGCGCGCCTCAAGGTATTCGGCAGGATGGCCGCGCGGCTTCCCCTCTCGGTGTGGCAGGCGGTGCGCCTCGCCATGACCGAACCGACACTGTCCGCCGCCTTGCATCCCGTCATCGTTGCGGTGGGCAGCGCGCTCGCCGCCATCGGCATCGAGCCTCACGCCTACAAAGCCTCGAAGATCGTGTCTTGAGTCAGATCGCGACATCCGGTGCCGCGCCGCGCATACTGGTCCGACAGGTCGGGCAATGGCGACTGCTTGACGCGTTGCGCTGTGTGGCGTTCGTCGCGACCTTCCTGCTGGCATGGATCACGTTGGAGCCCTTTCCCGACCTCGGCCAGCTCGATCTCCGCAATCTGACCACCGGAAACGAAACGCTGACCTATGCCGCATTCGGCGGCATGACATTGCTGACGGCAGGCCTTGTCTTGCGCGATAATCTGCAGGGGTTGCGTAGCCTGCTCGTCCCCAGCCTGATGCTGTTCGCCGCATGGACCGTGATATCCGTCCTGCTGTCGCTGGATGTCAGCACATCCGTTCGCCGCTTCGCCCTCACGGCCTGCGTCATCTCCACGGCTGCGACCATGATGCTGCTGCCGAAATCTGAAACCGAACTGGTACGCTGGCTGACCGTCGTGACGCTCGCCACGCTTCTGATCTGCTATCTCGGTCTGTTGCTGGCGCCATATTTTTCGATCCATCAGGCGACCGACGTGCAGGAACCGCATCTGGCGGGGGATTGGCGCGGCGCTTTCGGCCACAAGAACGCCGCCGCCGCGATGATGGCGATGATTTCGTTCATCGGCCTCTACATTGCCCGCCGTGGCGCGCTGATATCCGGCCTCGCCGTTGCCGCGCTCGCCGCCTGTTTTCTGTATTGCTCGGGCGGTAAAAGCTCCCTCGCCCTGTGGATCGTGGTGCTTGCGGTGAGCGGCTTCGTCGCGGTGATCCGCTCGTCGGCCATGAAAGCCATCGCATGTTTCACACCGCTGATCATGATAAACTTGCTCAGCGTCGGCACGGTGGTCAGCGACAAGCTGTCCGATCTTGCCGATATGCTGCCGCTCGACAGCACGTTCACCGGCCGCACCGACATCTGGACGTTCGCATTGTCGGCTTTGTCGGAACGTCTCCTCACCGGTTACGGATTCGCGGCCTTCTGGGGCAGCAAGTCGATCAAGGATCTTCCCGAAGGCATGGAGTGGGCCGCCACAGCCTCGCACAGTCACAACGGCTATCTCGACACCGCACTGGCGATGGGTGTGCCGGGAATGTTGCTGCTGATCGCCGTTCTGGTGATCGCCCCCCTGAAAAATTTCGAGGCGGCGAAGCGCAACGGCAATCGCGGCCCGCTGGCCACCATGCTGTTTCAGATATGGCTGTTCGGCATCTACCTGTCGTCGATGGAGAGCTTCTTCCTCGACCGCGCCGATTCGATCTGGTTCACCTTTCTTTTCGCCGTATTCGGGCTGCACTATCTCGCCCGATTCCCGATGCAGGATGACGCTGGAAGACCGTCGCTCGCTGCGTAATCAGAGTCGGGCCCGCACCGCGCGCGCGACATCCTGCCACCATCCACGATAATCGAACGACGCCGGCGATGACGGCTGCCGGGCAGCCGCGACGATCGCATCGGCATAGCGTTCGTAGCTCGCACCGCGCGGCACGCGAACGATCGCGCCGCTGTCGATCAGCACCTTGAAACGCAGATGATGATCGAATTCGTCCGGCGCGATGGCGTCGGTCACGATCACCGGCCGTCCCGACTGCACCACGGTCAGGATACTCGACCGCCGCGCGGTCACGCCTTCGTCGAGCACGTAACAGAAGGCGTCGATCTCATCGAACAGGCCGAAGACCTCTGCGTCCGACGCGATGAAACCGGTCACGATCACATCGTCGCTCAGATCGAGTTGCGCGACACGCCGTCTGAAACTGGCTTCGACATCTTCCAGCGCGCGGATGAAGGAGCCGATATAGACCGCAAGCGGCTTCAAACCGCGCAGCTTCAGCACCGCCGCGATCTCAAGCACCGCTTCCGGTTGCTTGCCGGGATAGATCGATCCGAAATGTCCGATGACAAGATGCCCTTCGGCGCGCGCTGCGGCGAGCTTGCGGCGCAGCTCCGTGTCGATCATGGCCGCCGGCGCGGCGATATTGGGCGGCAACGGCGCCAGCGCGCTTTTTCGCGCAAGCCACCCCACGATCGGAGCATCGGCCAGTTCGCGCTGAACCAGCGGCGAAAACATGATGATGGTATCGGCCAACAGCAACGCAGGCAAATAGGTCAACCGCCGCAGCCAGTGCAGCCCATCCCACTCGTGCTGGATCAGCACCACACGCCGCCGTCGCAGCCCCGCCATCGTCATGGCCGCCAGCGGTTTCAAAATGACACGCTTCCAGGCAACGATGGGAAAGTTGCAGACAATCGTCTCCGCCTCACCGACCGCTCGCCAGATCTCCGACAGCGAGCCTTCAGATGCCGTCAAGGTTAATGACGCGGAGCGTCCCGGCTCGATCGCCTCGACAGCATCCTGCAACAGACGCGCGAATTGCCCGACGCCGCACTGCATCTGCACCCCTGCGCCGAGAAAAAGCGCGTGAAATCGCGGTTTTTTGGCTGTCATCGGCTCCCGAAAAGGCCCCTGAGAAGATCCGGCGCGCGCCGCGCGCCGTTGTACCGCTTGGTTGTAGGGCGCGGACGTTAGCTTCGGGTAAGCGCGACCGATGAATCCGGCATTGTTCTTGCTCCCCAAAGGCAACGGACCGTCTCGCCGTCCCGCAACGAGACACGCGACGCGGCAACGCGCAGACGGCCAAGGAGGCAGCATGACCAAAGGACAATTCTTCCCGGCCTGGGACGAGACCCATTCGTCACTGTGGGGCCATCAGCCGATTCGGCTGGTCCACGAGTTGCACAAGTCGCCCCTGTTCGCGATGGACCGTCTCGCCGAACTGATCGAGCGCTATCCGCGCGAGCATTACAGCCTGGTGCAGACCGGCGCGCGCGAGGCGCGGCGACTGTGGCGCGAGGGCGAGATCGGCAACCTCAGCGGCCGGCAGGTGATCGATGCGATCGCCAAAGGCGGCCTCTGGCTCAACCTGCGCAACGCCTCCGGCGTCGATCCTGACTACAAGACCATGCTCGATGCCATGTTCGAGGAGATCGCCGAGCATGTGCCCGGCTTCCAGGCGCCGAAACATCAATCCGGCATCCTGATCTCGTCACCCGACGCCCAGGTCTATTATCACGCCGATCTTCCCGGCCAGGGTCTAATCCAGATCGCCGGACGCAAGCGGGTCTATCTCTATCCAAATTCCGAACCGTTCATCCGGCCGCAGCATCTGGAAGACATCGCGCTGTACGACGTCGAAGTCGATATGCCCTATGCGCGCTGGTACGACGAATACGCCACCGTGGTCGATCTCGAGCCGGGGCAGATGCTCAACTGGCCACTCAACGCGCCGCATCGCGTGGAGAATCTCGGCACGGTCAACATTTCGATGACGGTGTCCTACGTCAACGACGACATCCGCCGCAACGAGATCGTCAATCTCGCCAACGGTCTACTGCGTCGCCGCTTCGGCTATGAGCCAAGAAGCCGCCGCGTCCGCGGGCCGTCGTTCTTCGCCAAGGCCATGATGCAGAAACTGATGCGCGACAGCGGCTGGGTGAAGCGCGAACGCAAGGCCCGCCGTCCAATCGACTTCCGTCTCGACAGCGCCGAGCCCGGCAGAATCGTCGATCTTCCCAAGGCGGCCTGACGAGGCGTAGCGTGGCCGTTGTTATCACCGATAATCCAGGATCGGCGCGAACCAGTGCGCGCCGGGCGCGGTTCGCCATCGACATCCTGCAAGACTGGACCGAAACGGCAACCCGTTGGGACTGGTCGCGCCCCACCGGCGAGGATGCCTCGTTTCAGGATCAAAACTGGCTGCGCAACTGGTACGGCGCTTTTGCCCATACCGATATCGAGCCGCTGATCGCGATCGTCTCCGACGCCGCGACCGGCGAACGCCTCGCACTGCTGCCTTTGATCCGGCGACGCGAACATGGCATTCGCACTGTCGAATTCGCAGATCTCGACCTGACCGATTACAACGCACCGCTGCTGACGAAGGCCGCGCGCGATCCCGCTTTCGCGAAGCCAATGTGGAAAGCGCTACGCAAGGCGCTGCGGCGCTCACTTGGCGGTGCCGACCTGATCCGGCTGCGCAAGATGCCGCTGACCATCGACGGCACGGCCAATCCGCTGGCGACGCTCGCCGCGGCGCGGACCTGTTCATTGAACGGCAACCTGCTCGCCGTCGGTGACGATTTCGAAGCGCATCGCTTCGCGCGGGAGCGGACATTCCGCAAGGAACTGGAGCGAAGCTGGCGCGTGTTCATGCGAAACCCCGGAGCCGCGTTCCAGATGGTTACCGGGCGCGATGACGCACTGCGCGTTCTCGTCACCATCGAGCGGCAGCAGGATGCGCGCATGCACGACCTCGGTCGCAACTTCGTGCTCAATGACGAAGTTTACGCCGCATTCTATCGCAATCTGGTGCGCGATGGCATCGAACGCGGTTATGTGGCGATCGCGACGCTCACCGTCGGTGAGGAGATCGTGGCCGCGCTTCTCGGTATCCGCTGCGGCCGGCGCTACACCATGATCCGCATCAGCAATGGCGGTGCGCGCTGGTCGAATTGCTCGCCGGGCCGGCTCATCATCGAACGCACCATGGCGGCGCTGCATCAGGATGGCGTGCGAGAGTTCGATTTCAGCGTCGGCAACTATGCCTACAAGCGGCGGTTCGGGCCAGCGCATGTTTCGCTCGCCGACCTCACGTCGGCGCTGACCTGGCGCGGCCTGCCGTTCGCGCTGCGTGACGCCGCGGCATTCCGGCTACGCCGGTATCCGCAGCTCGCCGCTCGCATACGCCGCCTGCTGGGCAAGCCCGTGCGTCACGAAGAAACGCACACTTGATCGGCGCGCCGCAGTTCGCGCTGTTAACCTCACGTCAACAAAAAGCGCACTGCGACATTGTCGCAGCTTATGCTGGCATTCCACGCAATCTACCCTTGCTATCGAACACATCACGGCTTGCGACTGTACTCATACGGTAGCTTCTGAAGTTTCGTGCCGGCTCGAGAGCGCATCTGGCGTCTTTCACGACCGTCACCCAACCAGAGTTGATGCAACGACATGGTGGATTTGGCTGTCCCGGCAAAAATCGGATCGCTCGAGCATCGAGCTGCTCGCGCAACATGCGTCGCGGTCAAACTGTTCTCTGATTGGCGACAAGCCGCGGCCGAGTGGGACTGGTCCGGCCCGGGAAGGCATCACGCTCCGTTCCAGCATCCACGTTGGCTTGCAAGCTGGTATTCCGCCTTCGCGGAGACGTCGGTCGAACCGCTGGTCGCTTTGATCTCCGATGCCGGCAGCGGCGGGCAAATTGCAATGCTGCCCCTGATCCGTCATCGGCGGCGCGGCGTTCGCATCGTTGAATTCGCCGACCTCGACCTGACCGACAACAATGCTCCGCTGCTTGCCGCGCTCGCGCGCGATCCGGCGATCAACCAGGCGATCTGGCCGGCGCTGCGCAAGGCCCTGCGACGCGCACCCGGCGGCGTCGACGTGATCCGATTCCGCAAGATGCCGCGCACCATCGACGGCACCAGCAATCCGCTGGCGTCGTTGCGAGCCGTGCGACGCTCCTCGCTCAATAGCAATCTCGTGACTTGCGGCGACGACTTCGAAGCGCACCGCTTCGCACGCGGGCGCAACGAACGCTCACAGCTCCGTCGGAAATGGCGCGCCTTTGCCAGCGAGCCCTCCGCCGCTTTTCGCCTCGTCACCGATCGCGATGAAGCGCTGCGCGCTCTGGACGTGGTTGCACGACAGCAGGAAACGCGGATGAGCGAGCTGCGCCAGAGGTTCGTGCTGAACGACGGCGCCAACGCCGCCTTCTATCGCGATCTGGTCAGCGAAGGCGTCGGCTCCGGCTATGCGACGATAACGGTACTGAGTGTCGGCGACGAGATCGTTGCCGGATCGCTCGGCGTGCGCAGCGGGCGACGCTGGACCTTGATCCGCAGCAGCATGGGAAGCGAACGCTGGCTGAAATACTCGCCTGGCATCCTTCTCATCGACCAGACGATGGCCGCGCTTCATGCACAGGGCGTCCGCGAATTCGATTTCTCGGTCGGCGAATACGATTACAAGCGACGCCTTGGCGCCTGCCACGTCCCACTGTACGACCTGACCTCGGCACTGACCCTGCGGGGTCTCCCCTTCGTTGCGCGAGACCGGCTGGCCTACCAGGTGCGTCAGCACCCGCAATTCGCCAATCCGGTGCGCCGCCTGTTCGGCAAGCCTGTTTCCCGCGCGGAAAAGAGCTGATCGGCCGATGGTTTTCGTTGCGCTGCAACGAACTCCGGAGCGACGCACAACACGACACATCGCTTACTGCAAATTTGCGCATCGGGTGTGCGCAGCCGAGTCGAAGGTCGAAGACCGGCGACCGTGACTCATTTGGCGCGGTTTGTTAAAGCCGAGATGATGAGGAAGCTCCGCAGAACGGCGCAGCTTCCATCGATAGATGCACCGGAACAAACTTGCTGGGAGGCAACAGATGGCACCTGGAATCAGGAAATTGGGAGTTTTGTCGGCGGCGGTTGCAACATGCAGTCTGCTCGCCGCCGTGCCGGCGCTGGCGCAAGGCGTCAAGATCGGCATTCTGAACGATCAGTCCGGCGTTTATGCCGACTACGGCGGGAAGACCTCGATCGAGGCCGCCAAGATGGCCATCGAGGATTTCGGCGGTGAAGTGCTGGGCCACAAGATCGAGATCGTCGCGGCCGACCACCAGAACAAGCCCGATCTCGCGGTCAGTATTGCGCGTAAATGGTATGACACCGAAGGTGTCGACATGATCACCGAACTGACGACATCGTCGGTCGCGCTCGCGGTGCAGGAAGTCACCAAGGAGAAGAAGAAGATCGACATCGTCGTCGGTGCTGCCTCCTCGGCGATCACCGGCGCATCCTGCTCGCCTTACGGCTTCCATTGGGCGTTCGACACCCACGCGCTCGCGGTCGGCACCGGCGGCGCGATGGTGAAAGCCGGCGGCGACAGCTGGTTCTTCCTCACGGTGGACTACGCCTTCGGTCACGCGCTGGAGAAGGACACCAGCGAAATCGTGAAGGCTTCGGGCGGCAAGGTGCTCGGCGCGGTGCGAACCCCGCTCAACACCTCCGACTACTCCTCCTTCCTGCTGCAGGCGCAAAGCTCGAAGGCCAAGGTGGTGGGTCTCGCCAATGCCGGCGCGGACACCATCAACTCGATCAAGCAGGCGTCGGAGTTCGGAATCGTCGCCGGCGGCCAGAAGCTCGCGGCGCTTCTCTTGACGGCGTCCGAAGTGCATGGCCTTGGCCTGAAGGCCGCGCAAGGCACCGTGCTGACCGAAAGCTTCTACTGGGACCTCAACGACAAGACCCGCGCTTTCGGCGAACGTTTCTTCAAGCGCACCGGCCGCATGCCGAGCATGATCCAGGCCGGCACCTATTCGGCAACGTTGTCCTATCTGAAGGCGGTGAAGGCCGCCGGCACCAAGGATAGCGATGCGGTGGTGAAGAAGCTGAAGGAACTGCCGGTCGACGACGCTTTCACGTCGAAGGGCAAGGTGCTCGCCAATGGCCGCATGGTGTCCGACCTCTATCTGTTCGAGGTCAAGAAGCCGTCGGAGAGCAAGCGCGATTGGGACTACTACAAGCTGTTGGCGACCGTCCCCGGCGACACTGCCTATCCCTCCGCGAAGGACAGCGGCTGTCCGTTCACGAAGTAAGCACGCTTCACCCCTGCGGGTGATGTAGACGCAAGGGCGCGACCCTCACCGGATCGCGCCCTTCGCGTTGATCGGGGCTGTATCAATACCCCGTCATTTCCAGATAGCCGACACCGCCATGGCTGCCGCGAAAGGTGATGGGGCCTTCCCAATAGGGAAAGCTCGTGCCCATCCAGCTTCGCGCATTGAGCGGGGCACAGTCGACGGCAAGGCCTCGCGATGGGACCGCAACACGCCATTGCGTCGGCAAGCGCCGCTCGCCAATATCGGTGAAGGCCAGCGGCGTCATCGCGATCGCCTCCGACGGCAACGGAACTGACTGGCCGTCGCGCCCGATCCAGTTGCCGGCGAAGTAGTGCCCGCCGTCCTTCTGCCGCAGCCGAAACAGCATCACCTTGTCGCCGCCATCGAGATGCAGCGAGAACCAGTCCCATCCGGTCTGGTCCGCCGCCAGCGGCTGGCTCGACCATTCGCGATCGAGCCAAGCCGGCCCCGACACCGCGATGGATTGCCCGCCGATCTTGATGCTGCCGGTCGCGGTGAAATAGGGCTGGCTGTAGTAATACGACGCCTGACCGCGTTCAGACTTGCGGCTGTAGCCATGATCGCCCTGCAACACCAGCGGCCGGTCGGCATCGAGCCGCAACGCATATTCGAAGTCGATGCTCGCTGCATCCAATTGCAACGGTGCAATGGTTTCGTTCGACCACGACGATAGCGCCGACATCCGCCACGCATCGATCCACGCCTCGAACGGCGCGGCCTCGACACCCGCCTGCCCGACGCCGCCGCGCGCAAACATCTCGCTGAAGCGATGCGCGGTCGCGCTGGTCACTGCGGCATGGCCCATCCAGACCTGCTGGTTGGCCCAGCCCTCGCGCTGCGGGCCCGGCGCCATCGCCTGCCGGAACAGCGTCCACTGCGCGCCGTAAGCCGCGCCGCTGGCATCGCGCAGGTTGGCGGTGACGTACCACCACTCGATGCGGAACTCCGGATGCGCACCGAAATCGTCGGGAAACACGAACTTCCGCCCCGGCACCACCGGTGCGAAGCCCGCCGCCTCGCCGCCCAATCCGGCAAAGCCCTGCGCCCGCGCGCGCCCGACGCCGAGGCCCAGCCACGCAAGGCCGGCGGCAAAACTGCGACGTGATATTTCGCGATCAGCGCTCATTGGCAAATATCTTGATCAGTGTCGCGGGTTGCATCCGCGCCAGCTTGAGGATCGGCAGCAAGGTCGCGAGCAATGCCGCCACCATGGCGACGCCGAGCAATTCCAGCAACTGCATCGGAAACACCTGGAATGGCAATCGCCAGCCGAACGCTTTGACGTTGACCACCGCGATCAGGCACCACGCCACCAAGAGACCGAGCGGCAGCGCCAGCAGCGCGGTGACCAACGCCACCGCCATGGTCTTCAGAAGTTCGATCGCGGCCAGCCTCTCGCGCGTGATGCCGACGGCCCACAGCGGCGCCAGTTGCGGCAGGCGCGATCCGCTCAACGTCAGAAGACTGGTGAGCAGCGCGATGCCCGCGACGCCGAGCGTAAAGGTGTTGAGCGCGGCGGTGACCGCGAAGGTGCGATTGAAGATGCGCTTCGATTCCGTTTTGACCGTGGCCTGATCCGCCAGTTGCCGCGCATCGAGATGAAACGCCGCGCGCATCGCCGCAATCACACCCGCGATATGCTCCGGCGCGACGCGCAGCCCGAAGCGGGTCTGCGGCACATCGGGGAAATGCCGGAGCAGCGCGTCGATATTAACGGCGAGTTGGCCCTTGGGATTGCCGTAATCGGCATAGACGCCAACCACCGCCACCGACCATTCGCCGCCGGGCGTCGGAATTCGCAAGCGGCCACCCACATCAAGGTGAAGCCGGCGCGACAGCTGCTCACTGATGAACGCGGCGTCGCCCGTATGCAGGTGATCCCAGCCACTGGATACAGAGCGCAACAAGGGCCAGTTCTCGCGATAGGTAGCGTGATCGGGCAGACCCATGATCTCGACCGGCGCACCGTCGATCTGCACGTCGGTTCGTGCGCCGGGCAGCACAGCAGCGACATCGCTGCGCGCGGCGAGCCAGCGCCGGATCTCGGCGGCCTGCGTTTCGTTTGCGGCGCTGACATAGACATCCGCGGCCAGACGCCCATCGAGCCAACGCACGAAAGTCGTGCTGAAGCTCTGCACCATGGTGCCGACGCCGACATTCACCGCCAGCGCCAGCAGCAGCGCCATCAAGGCCAGCGACAGCCCCGGCAGTTGCTGGCGACTGTCGGCCCAGAACCACGCCGGCAACGCGCCGCGCGCGCCTTTGCCGCCGAGCCGCAACGTAACGTCGAGCAGCACCGGCAGCGCCAGCGCCGCCGCCAGCAGCAGCGCGGCGAGCACGGCGAAGCCGGCCAGCAATGAATCTCCGAATACCAGAACGCCAATCGCCGCCGTCATCATCACAAGCGCCAGCATGCCCTGACGCAGCAGCCAACGCCGCTGCGCCTGTTGCCATGCGTAAGGCTGTGCGGCGGCAAGCAGCGGCAGTCGCGCCATCCGCATGAGGCTCGCGGCGGCAGCGGCCAGCGCGCCGACCACGCTCATCGCGATTCCCGCGAGCCACCATTGCGGCTGCAGCGACAGCGCGCCGGGCAGTTGCGCACCGTAAAGGCCGCGCAGGCTGGCGGCAACATCGGGTAGGAGCGCGGCGGCAATGACATAGCCGCCGATCAGTCCGACCAGGCCGCCGATCAGTGCGAACGCCACCAGTTCGATCACCACCACGACGTTCAACAATCGCGCGGAGACGCCGCAGGCGCGCAGTGTCCGCAAGGTCGGCAACCGCTGCTCGAGGGCAAGCCCGATGGCCGAATTGACGATGAACAGCCCGACCAGAAACGAGAGCAGGCCGAACGCAGTGAGGTTCAGATGAAAGCTGTCCGTCAACCGCGCCAGATCGGTTTCGCTGTCAGGCGCGACCCATTGCAGCGTCGTGCCCGCTACATTATCCGGCAGATCGCGTTGGCTGCGCGCTGTCTTGCCGACAAGCAAACGCGAAATCTGCCCCGGCTTGCCGAGCACGCGCTGCGCCGCGCCGATATCGACGATCAGCACGCCCGGCGCGAGCCGCGGTTGCGCCCTCAACGGCGGCAATTCAATCGCGCCATCGACGCGCGGCGACGTGCCTTCCGCAAGTTCGAGATCCGCCAACGTCTCCGGCGTCACCAGCGTCTGTCCCGGCGGCGCGACGAACGCATGGAGATCACCACGACCGATCGCGGTGCTCGATGCCGTCTCCGCCGGCATGGTCACCGGCTCGATACCGAGCAGCCGAACCGAACGGTCGCCGATCCGCACGCGGCCCTCCAGCACTGGCGACACCGGCCAACCGGCGCGCCGCATTGCGACAAACACCGCTTGTGGGAACGTCGCGTGCGTGGGATCGATCAGCATCGCGGTGCGCGCGCCGCCGAAAATTGCGGCGGCGCGATCGTAGCTGACGCGCGCCTGCTGATTGAGCGCCTGCACGCCGCTCCACAACGCGGTGGCGGCGATCAACCCCACCAGCAAGGTCGCAAGTTGCATCGGATGCCGCCGCCAGTGGCTCAGCAACACGGCAAGCACCCATGCGGCGCGTGTCATGTCAGCTTTCCGCTGCTCAGATGCAGTTGCCGGTCGAGCATCGCCGCGAGCCGCGCCGAATGCGTCACCATCAACAACCCACAGCCAGACCGCGCCACCAGATCGCGAATGAGATGCACCACCTCGTCGGCGGTCGCCTCGTCGAGATTGCCGGTCGGCTCGTCGGCCAGCAACAACGCCGGTTTGACCGCGAGTGCACGGCCGATCGCGACGCGCTGCTGCTGCCCACCGGACAGTTGTTCCGGATAACGCATCAGCAATGCGTCGAGTCCAAGCCGTGCGATGAGTTCGGCCTGCCATGCGGGATCGTGCCGCCCGGCAAGGCGCGCCTGAAATGCGAGGTTATCGGCAACGGACAGGCTCGGCACCAGATTGAACTGCTGAAAGACCAAGCCTAGCCGCGTGCGACGCAGCGCGGCACGCCCGGCATCCGGCAATCCGGTGACGCGCGCGTCTTCCACCCACACCTCGCCGCCATCGACCTCGTCGAGCCCCGCGATCAGGTGCAACAGCGTGCTCTTGCCGCTGCCGGATTCGCCGGTGAGCGCGACGCTTTCACCGTGCGCGACAGCAAGGTCGACGCCGCGCAGCACGTGAACATCCTCTTGCGCCGAGCGATAGCTCTTGCTGAGATTGACGACTTTCAACATCGGACGAGCATTCGATCTCGCAGGTTCGAGAGCAACAAGCATAGCCGTGTTGCAATGCCAAATCACGATCCGCGCCATTGATTCGTTGCCGATGCGCAATCTTCGTGAGCGCGCCCTGCGAAATCGACGATTGCCACGACGCCAAATCAGCAGGTAGCATCGCGGATGGCCTCAATCGAACCGGCAGAAGCCGGAGAGGGGCCGGGGGAGACGCACATGATGGCACAACCGACTCCGAAAGGAGCGTGGCGCATCACGTTCCTGTTGTTCCTGTTCATGGTGGTCAACTTCGCCGACAAAATCGTGGTCGGCCTCGCCGCCGTTCCGATCATGACCGACCTCAAGCTCGACGCCGAACAGTTCGGCCTGCTCGGCTCGTCGTTCTTCTTCCTGTTCTCGATCTCGGCCATCGTCGTCGGCTTCATCGTCAATCGCGTCGCGACGCGCTGGGTGCTGCTGGCACTGGCGCTGATCTGGGCCCTGGCGCAGTTTCCCATTGTCGGAACCGGCAGTTTCGTGACGCTGATGATCTGCCGCATCATCCTCGGTGCCGGCGAAGGCCCGGCGTTCTCGGTCGCGGTGCACGCGATCTATAAGTGGTTTCCCGACGAGAAGCGCACGCTGCCGACCGCGGTGCTGTCGCAAGGCTCGGCCTTCGGCGTCATTCTCGCCGTGCCATCGCTGAACTGGCTGATCGTCAACTACTCGTGGCACCATGCGTTCGCCGCGCTCGGTATCGTCGGCCTGCTGTGGTCAGCGGTGTGGCTGCTGCTCGGCAAGGAAGGGCCGCTGGTGCCATCGGCCACCGACGCCGCCACTGAAACCCGCTTCTCCTATGCGCATCTCCTGACCTCGCCGACCTTCATCGGCTGCTGTGTCGCCACCTTCGGCGCCTATTGGGCGCTGTCGCTGGGCCTGACCTGGTTCACCGCCTTTATCGTACAGGGCTTGGGATTTACCCAGCATCAAGCGGGCCTGATCTCGGTGCTGCCGTGGGTGTTCGGCGCGTGCATCGTGATCCTCACCGGCTGGCTGTCGCAGCGGCTGGTAGCGCGCGGCATGTCGACACGCGGCGCGCGCGGCGTGCTCGGCGCGACACCCTTGATCATTGGCGGCTTGATCCTGCTGGCGATGCCCTATGCCGACAGCGCCGCGATGCGCATCGCCTTCCTGGTGGTCGGTTCCGGCCTGTGCGGCGCGATCTACGTGGTGTGCCCGCCGATGCTCGGCGAGTTCACCCCGGTGTCGCAACGCGGCGCAGTGATCGCGATTTACGGCGCGCTCTATACGCTCGCAGGCATCATCGCACCGGCGGTGATGGGAAGCATCATCCAGCATGCCGGCGGCGACATCATGCAGGGCTATCTGCACGGCTTCGTCATCAACGGAATCGTCATGATCTCCGCAGGTGCACTCGGCCTGCTGCTGCTTTGGCCGAATACCGAGCGCGCACGACTCCTGCGCCGCAGTGCCGCGACGACGCCGCAACTGGCACAGGGCTAGAAGTCTTTAGTTGACGCGTTTTCTTCACGCGAACCGGCGTCCACTTCGCTCGAAAACGCTATAGTTCGGATAAGAGCGATCTGCTCAGCGTCGCCACTCAGGACGGCTGGATTCCGACCGCCGGTTTCTTCGCGACAGCGGTGCTACGCTCCGGGACGAGCGCCAACAGCACCGTCAATCCCATGAAGATCGCGGAAGCACCGAACACCCAGTGCGGCACGTGCTGGTCCATGATCCAGCCGAACAGCAACGGCCCGGCGATCCCGCTGAGATTGAAACCGGTCGAGACGATGCCGAAGGCACGCCCGGCCGCGCCGGGTGGCGCGGCGTTGCGCACCATCATGTCGCGTGACGGCGCGATCACGCCGCTGAGAAAGCCCGCGACGGTCAACGCCGCGACCAGCAGCAGCGGCGGCAAGGTCGTCACCGCGATCGCCAGCACGATCAGCGCATTGACGGCGAAGCAGACCGCCGCGACCTGACCGTGGCGCGCGGTGCGATCGGCAAGCCAGCCGCCGGCGAGAACGCCGGTGGCGCTGGCGCCGAGAAACGCCGTGAGCGCCAGATTGGCGCTGGACAGCGAGCTGCCATAGCCGCTCATCAACGCCACCACGCCGAATGAGCCGATGCCCGACGTCGACAGGCCCAGCAGCAGGAAGAATGCCGTCAGCAATAAAATCGCCGGCGTCATCATCGACACCTTCGGCTGGGCTCCGCCCGATACCGGAGCGGCGGCGCCTGCATCCGGAATCCTGATGGCGGCCAGCAGCAGCGCAACCAACGGCCCCACCGTGCCAATGACGATCAGCGCACCGCGCCCACCCAACGCCAGCAGCAGACCGGCAACGATGGCCGGCGCGACGGCGCCCCCGAGAAAACCGGCAAAGGTATGGATCGAGAAAGCCCGGCCCATCCGCGTCTCGTCCATGTGCACCGAGAGAATCGCGTAGTCCGCCGGGTGATAGACGCTGTTGGCGAGCCCGAGCACCGCCGCGCAGACAATCAGGTTGACATAACTCAGGTGAGCCGCGAGCAGGACGAAGGCGAGGCCGCCGACGGCAAGACCGAGCAGCAGGATGAGACGCGCGCCGACGCGGTCCACCAGATAGCCGATCGGCGCCTGCGTCAGTCCGGATACCACCGCGAAGACCGTCAACGCGAAGCCGAGCTCAACGAAGCCGACGCCGAGCTGCTCTTTGAGGAACGGAAACAGCATCGGCAGCACGAGGATGTAGAAATGGCTGACCCAGTGCGCGATCGAGATTCCCGTCAGCGTGCGCAGCGTCGCATCCGGCTCCCGCGCAGGATTGGCAACTCCATCGACCATGCCGTGCCCGGGCTCCTTTCAACCCGCGCGGAAACTATCGTTCGATATGGCGATTTGTCTATCAGCGGCGGCGCATGACAGACCATCCGCGCGGCAACCCTGCGATCAAAGGCCGCGCTGCTCGTCGTCGCGATCCGGCTCCGGGGTGGCGATATCGCCGGCATCCTCCAGCTCGTCGGGCGGCGGAGGCGGTTTCGGCTTCGCCGGCTTCTGCCCGGATTGGCGCTTATCGGGGTGGCGCTTGCCGCCGAACATCTCGCATTCCTCCAACGCCGAACGGTGGCCGGCTCGACACTATATATAGCAATCAGGCCCAAGAAGCGGAAAGCGGGCGCCGGACGGCGAATTCGCTTAGCTGGCCGGAATCGGCGGGGGAACTCGCGATCCGGGGCCGCACGCGACAATCGTTCCGTCGCGAAACCCTTTGTGCCTTTGCCGCGCACGGTATAAAAGGCCCGCAATCCGCAACGCACACAGATTCGTCGACGCTCCCTGATGAGCGTACCGGCGAACCGTTGCCCTCAGGACATGCCGATCAAGGCGATCTTGTCACAGCGCCGCATTTGCCGCGGCGGACGCGATCGCGCCATGGGAGATGACATGAAGAAGCCGAAGCTCGAACTGGAAGAACCGCAAGCACGCAAGGCCGTGGTGCGCGCCGACAAGGCGCCGACCGAAGGCTATTCGCTGGTGGTGGATGGTCACTTCAAATCGCACCACGACACCGTCGAAGCCGCGGAAGAGGCCGGGCTGGCGCTCAAGCATCGCTATCAGATGTTGCAAGTGCAGGTTTACGACGCCGCGACCAAAACGCGGTCGATGATTCAATTGCCGACCGGCTAGAATCCTTCGAGGCATTTTCGTCACGCCGGTATTCACGCCGCTCGAAAACGCTATAGCCAAACGTCTCGGGCGCGCGCGTCGCGCACTTTAATCAGGTGCGATAGCCGCCGCTGCGCTGGCTGGCGAGCCAGGCCGACAGGTCTTGCGATTTCCCGGTTTTGCTCGAGACCTTGCCGGCTGTTTTTCCCGCAGCTCTCGAACCGGCTTTGGCGCGCGACTTGATCGCTGTCCCCGATGGCGACGCGGCTTCCTTCGCCAGCCGCAATGCCTTCAGCCTCGCCATGTTGTCGCGCACCGCCTTGGCGGCAGCATCACGTTCCGCACTGGCGTCCATCGCCTGACCGGCTTTGCCCGGACGCGCAGGATTGTTGCGATCGTATTGTGTCATGCGGGCACCGTGCGTTCTCTGTCGGGATTCCAGCCGCGATAACAACCCGGCTGGCGGGCGAGCGGCTTTGCGGCAACGAATACCGGGAAACGCCGCGCAGACAAGCAACAAATTCCGACAATCGTAATATTCGAGCGCAGACGCCCCTGCCGTTCCCAGATCACAGTTGCGCGATTGGTGTGGCTGTGCTTGTTTGGCGCCGTCATCGGTGCCTCCCGAGGACGTTCCGACGGAGGTGAAACGGGAATGCGGTGCGGAGACGTCTCTGTTCGGAGGCCCATCTCCAATTCCGCGGCTGCCCCCGCAACTGTAAGCGGTCATCCGATCCACGAAGCCACTGGACCTCACACGAAGGTCCGGGAAGGCGGATCCGGATAACGACCGCGAGCCAGGAGACCGGCCGTTGACGAACTTAACACGTTCGACGGTGGGTCGACGAAAGGGGCTACGATGAATCTGCGAAATGTCGCTGCCGGCACGGCAGCCTGTCTTGCGTTGTCTCCGTTTTGCGGAGACGCGAATGCTCAATCACGCCTGGAGCAACTTCCCGATATCGTGGTGACAGCCGGCCGCGCGCCGGAGCCGATCGGCTCCACCGGCAGCGCCATCAGCGTCATCAGCGGCGACACGCTGACGACCAGCAATCCCGCTTCCCTCACTGATGCCCTGCGTTCGGTGCCGGGCCTGATGGTGACGCAAGCCGGCGGCCCCGCCGGCACCACCGGCGTGATGCTGCGCGGTGCCAACACCGGGCAGACGCTGGTGTTGATCGACGGCATTCGCGTCAACGATCCCAGCGGCGCGGCCGGCGATTTCAACTTCGCGCTGGTCGCACCCGGCACCGTCGATCGCGTCGAGGTGCTTCGCGGGCCGCAAAGCGCGCTCTACGGCTCCGACGCCATGGGCGGCGTCATCAACATCATCACCAAGAAGGGCAGCGGGCCGGCGCAATACTCGATCCGCACCGAAGGCGGCAGCTACGGCACCGCCTCGACCACCGCGTCGATGAGCGGCTCGAGCGGGCCGTGGAATTATGCGGTGACCGGCAGCGGCCAGCATACCAACGGCTTCTCCAGCTACGGCTACCGCATCCCGGCGATCGAGGCGAAGTATCCGAATCTCGAAAAGGACGGCATGGATCGCATCGGCGGCTCGGCCCGCGTCGGCTACGATGCCGGCGAAGGCTTTCGCTTCGATGCCGGCGTGATGTCCACTTTCACCCGCGGCGCCTACGATGCGTCGTTCGGCGCGACGCCGGATACGCCGTCGAACTCCAATCAGTTGCAGCAGCAGATCTGGGCCAAGGCCGCGGTCGATTCGCTCGGCGGCATGTTGACGCAAAGCATCACCACATTTGCCACCCAGATAGATCGCACCTTCAACGACTACTCGTCCTATGGCATCAACGTGCTGCCGGCGAACAGCTACGCCACGTCCACCGATTTTCGCGGCAACAGCTTTGGCGCGGAATACCAGGGCGATCTGAAGCTGGGCGCCGCCGGTTCGCTGATCTACGGCGCGCGCACGCAACACGACACCGCCGAATCTTTCGGATCGACCATTCTGCCGGTGCCGACGCCGCGCATCTCGACGCTGAACGCGACGAAGGACACCAACTCGGTGTTCGCACTGTGGAAGCTGCCGATCGGCGAACGATTGAGCGTCACCATGGGCGGCCGCGTCGATGACGTGGTCGATGTCGCCACCTTCGCGACGTGGCGCACCACGGCGGCCTACAACATCACCGAGACCGGCACCAAGCTGCGCGCCAGTGCCGGCACAGGCGCCAAGGCGCCGACGCTGTATCAGCTCTATGAGCCGAACTACGGCAACAGCGGCCTCAAGCCGGAAGAGAGTTTTGGTTACGACGCCGGCATCGACCAGACCCTGTTCAACGGCCGCGTGACGCTGTCGCTGACCGGCTTCTACAACAAGTTCAACAATCTGATCGACTTCACCTTCGATCCGACGCCGACCCAGCCGTTTGGGCACTATATCAACGTCGCACGCGCCGAGACCTCGGGCCTCGAAGTCGGTGCCGATATCGACGTGATGCCGGGAACGTTGCGACTCAAGACCGCCTATACCTGGCTGCAAGCCAAGGATATCTCGACCGGACTGACGCTGGCGCGACGCCCCGAGCATCTCGCACGCATCGCGCTCGCCATCACGCCAAACGATCGCTGGCTGATCGAGCCGCGCATCCTGATGGTCTCGAAGCGCTTCAGCAGCACCGGCGAACTCAATCCGCTCGCGGCCTACACCCGCGTCGATCTCTATACCGAATACAAGATCGACAATAACTGGAAGGTGTTTGCGCGCGGCGAGAACATCTTCAACGAGCGCTATCAGGAAGTGCTGAACTACGGCACCACCGGGCCCGCGGTCTACGGAGGCTTCCACGCCACATGGTGACGGAGAACGCCGCAGCTAAACGACGGACCGGCACCATCATCGTCATGGCGCTGCTCGTCGTGCTGCTGGCGCTGATCTCGCTCGGCGTCGGGCCGGTGCGGATGTCGCCGCTGACAGTGCTCGACACGCTGTTCGGCGGCGGTAGCGACGTCTATCGCGTGATCGTGCAGGAGATACGCCTGCCGCGCACGATTCTGGCGGTCGCTATCGGCGCCATTCTCGGCCTCTCCGGCGCGGCGCTGCAAGGCTTGCTGCGCAATCCCCTCGCCTCGCCGTCGCTGTTCGGCGCGCCACAAGCGGCGGCGTTCGGCGCCGTGCTGGTGATCGCGCTCGGCCTCGCCGACGTGCGCTCCTATGTACTTCCCGGCGCGGCAATCGTGATGGCGTTCGTGTCCGTGTTCGCGCTGCTGGTGGTGGCGGGGCGCAACGCCGGCCTGCTGATCCTCATTCTCGCCGGCCTTGCGATTTCGAGTCTTGCCGGCGCGGCCACCGCGCTGGCGATGAACCTCTCCAGCAACCCGTTCGTGGCGCTGGAGATCGCGTTCTGGCTGCTCGGTTCGCTGGAAGATCGCAGTTTCCGTCACGTCATGCTGGCACTGCCCTTCATCACCATCGGCGCGATCATCCTAATGAGCCAGCGCAACGCGTTGCGCGCGCTCAGTCTCGGCGAAGAAACCGCGCAAAGCCTCGGCGTCCATGTCGGATCGCTGCGGCTGATCGTGATTCTCGGCGTCGCGTTCGGCGTCGGCGGCGCGGTGGCGGTGACCGGCACCATCGGCTTCATCGGCCTGATCGCACCGCATCTGATGCGGCCGCTGGTCGGCTACGATCCGGCGCGGCTGCTGGTGCCGAGCGCGCTGGCGGGCGCGGCGCTGCTGCTCGCCGCCGATATCGCCGTGCGCATCATTCCCTCCACCAGCGATATCAAGGTCGGCGTGCTGACCTCGCTGATCGGGGTGCCGTTCTTCCTGTATCTCATCATGCGCGAGCGCCGCGCATTGGGAGGCGGTGTCGGATGACGGACGCCTTCCTCACCGCGCACAAACTCAGCGTCACCCTCGCCAGACGCGAGGTGCTGCACGATATCTCGCTGGCGCTGCCGCGCCAGCATCTCGTCGCTCTGGTCGGGCCGAACGGCGCCGGCAAGACCACGCTGCTGCGCGCGCTGGCCGGGCTGCTGCCCGCGCAGGGCACGATCCATGTCGGTGGCGATGCGCTTGCGTCATTGTCGCTGCGCGAGCGCGCCAAGCGCTTCGGCTATCTGCCGCAAGGCCACATGGTGCACTGGCCGCTGCCGGCGCGCGATATCGTCGCTCTGGGACGTTATCCGCACGGCGCCACCAATCCGGCACGGCTATCGCCTACCGACGAAGCCGCCGTCGAACGCGCCATGCAGGCGACCGACGTGACGCAATTCAGCACCCGCCCTGCCACCGAACTTTCCGGCGGCGAGCGCAGCCGCGTCGCCTTGGCGCGCGTGCTGGCGGTTGAAGCGCCGGTGATCCTTGCCGACGAACCGACCGCCGCGCTTGACCCTCGCTTTCAGCTCGAGGTGATGAAGAACCTGCGGGCCGCCGCCGACAGTGGCATTCTCGCCATCGTCGTCACCCACGATCTCGGCCTCGCCGCGCGCTATGCCGACGTGGTCATGGTGATGCAGGAGGGGCAACTCGTGGCGCAAGGCGCGCCGGCCGAAGCGTTGTCCGACGAGATTCTCGCCAACGTGTTCCGCGTCACCGCCTATCGCACCGGGCACGAGCACCGCATGATCATCGTGCCGTGGGCCGGCGTGTGAGCGGCGATGGGATCAGATATCCGCCAGCGCCAGCGCGAAACGCTCGAGCGCCGCGTCGTTGGGCGGCAGGCCGAAGCGCAGCAGATCGTCCGCCCAATCGAAACGCCGGCACCAGATCTGCCGCCGCGCCAGCGCCTTGTGATAGGCTGACGCATGCGGATGCCTGACCAGACGAAACAGCGTCGTGCCGTCAGCGGCCGCGAACCCGGCGGCCTGCAACACGGCATCGAGTTTCGCCGCCTGCTCGCGCAGTTGTTCGCGCGTTGCGTCCGCCCATCGCTCGTCGTCGAGGGCAACGCGGCCGACGGTCAGCGCGGGGCCGGAGCAAATCCACGGCCCCATGGCCTCACGGACCTGCATGATCAGCCGTTGCGGTCCGATGGCGAAGCCGAGCCGCAGCCCGGCGAGGCCATAGAACTTGCCGAACGAGCGCAGCACCACAACCGGCCATCGTTTACACAACGCCACAGCGCTGATCGCGGGGGCAAGATCGGCGAATGCCTCATCGATCACCATCACGCCATCGCGCGCGGCAATCTGTTCCGCAACGCGCTCCAGCAGGGCGTGATCGACGACGCGGCCATCGGGATTGTTCGGATTGACGATCACGACGTGACGGACGGCCTCCGGTATCTCCTCAATCGCGCCGATGGCGACCGCCTCATGCCCCGCCAATCGCCATGCTGCGGCATGCTCGTTATAGGTGGGAGAAACGATACCGACAGCGCCGCGCGCAACGACACGCGGCAGCCACTGGATCAGCGCCTGCGTGCCGGGTGCGGCAACGATCCCGACATCGTCCGGCACGGCGTAAGCACGGCGCGCGGCGGCGAGCAGCACGGCTTCCTCAGCGCGCGACGGCAGGCGTTGCCAGACGTCCTGCGGCAATGGCGGAAGCGGATAGGGATTCGGATTGATGCCGGTCGACAGATCGAGCCACGCCTCCGGCGCGCCGCCAAATTGCGCCATCGCTTCGCTAAGATCGCCGCCGTGTTTCATGCGCCTCTCATGCCACGACGCGACACGATGCGCGAGAGATTATCGCTCGTTGCTATCGGCCTCATCGCAGCAACGTCAGTTGCAGTCATCGCGCCCGCGCGCGCGGCCGAATTGCCGCGCATCGCCTCGATCAATGCCTGCACCGATCAACTGCTGTTGGCGCTGGCGGACCCCGAACAGATTCTCGGCCTCGGCCCCTATTCGCGCGACGCCACCCGTTCGTGGAGCGCCGCCGCCGCGCAGCGTTATCCGCGTCTGTCGGGCGAAGCCGAGGACGTGCTGGTGCTGAGGCCGGACGTGGTGGTGGCCGGCAGCTTCACCAAACGCGCGACCCGCGAACTCCTGAAGGAACAAGGCCAGAAGCTGGCCACCTTCGACGTCGCGCATTCGCTCGACGAGGTGAAGGCGCAGATCCGCAAGATGGGCGAGGTGACGCACCACCCCGATCGCGCCGAAACCTATATCGCGCGGATCGATGCCGCCATCGCGCGGACGCGCAAATTCGTCGCGAAGCACCGCTATCGCGTGCTGTCGATCTCGCGACGCGGCTGGGTGTCCGGCAGCCGCAGTCTGATGAGTTCGCTGCTCGCGGAGATCGGGCTGACGAATGCTGCCGGGGAACTTGGCTTGAAACTCGGTGGCTTCGCCTCGTTGGAAGCCATCATCAAACTTCAGCCCGACTTCATTCTGGTTTCAAGCGACAGCGACTTCGCCGAAGATGAAGGCCGCGCCTTCCTGCTGCATCCCGCGCTGGAGCATTTCTATCCGCCGTCAAAGCGCCTCGTCGTGCCGGAACGATTCACCGTCTGCGGCGGCCCCGCGGTGGTCGACGGGCTGGATCGCATCGTCAGCGAAATCGCACGCGCCGAGCGCGAGACCGGCACGACCGCAGCGGCGCACTGACGTGTTATCGTGGAACGACACTCTCATTGTCACGCTGATCGCCCTTGCCGCCGACGCCGTGATCGGCGATCCGGATTGGCTGTGGCGGCGGCTGGCGCATCCGGTGACGGTGATCGGCCGCGCCATCGACGCGCTCGATAACAGGCTTAATCGCGAAACATGGTCACCGAGACGGCGCAAATTGTTCGGAATCGTCGCTATCCTGCTGCTGGTGATCGCAGCGCTGTCGGTGGGTTGCGCTATCGAAGCCATCGTCCCGCGCGGCCTCATCGGCAATATTGCGCTGGGCCTGCTGGCCGCAACGTTGATCGCGCAAAAGAGTCTTTATCAGCATGTCGCGCGGGTGCACACGGCATTCCACACCGGCGGGCTTGCCGCGGCGCGCGAAGCGGTCAGCCTGATCGTCGGGCGCGATCCCGCGAACCTCGACGAGAGCGGCGTCAGCCGCGCCGCCATCGAATCCTGCGCCGAGAATTTTTCCGACGGCGTAGTGGCGCCGATGTTCTGGCTGGCAACGCTCGGCGTGCCGGGGTTGCTCGCCTATAAGGCCATCAACACCGCCGATTCGATGATCGGCCATCGCAGCGACAAGTATCGCGATTTCGGCTGGGCGTCGGCGCGGCTCGACGATCTCGTCAACTTCGTGCCCGCGCGGATCGCAGGCCTGTTGCTGGCGCTTGCCGCGCCGTTTGCGCGCGGATCGATCGCAGCGAGCCTGAAAGCGATGTGGCGCGATGCGCGGCACCATCGCTCGCCCAATGCTGGTTGGCCGGAAAGCGCGGTGGCTGGCGCGCTCGGCATCAAGCTCGCCGGTCCACGCCATTACGCCGAAGGATTGGTCGACGATCCCTATCTCAACGTCGATGGACGCGACGCTACGCCTGCCGACATCCGCCGCGTCTTGCGTATGTTGGTTACGGCGTGCACGATTCAGTTCGTAGTTCTTGCCATGCTCGCGTGGGTGCCCTGACGTCGTCGCGCAATCGCCAAGAGCGCGTCGATATCGAGATGCGCTTCGAGGTGATCGGCCAGCGCATCCAGCGCGGTTTCGACTCGCGCCTCATAAGCCAGCGACGAGGCCGCGCCCAGCCCTTTCAGCCATGCCGCCCGGAACGCATCGCTTGAGAACAGCCCGTGCAGATAGGTTCCCTGCACCCGGCCGTCACGCGAGGTCGCGCCGTCATGGCGCTCGCCGATCTGTAGCATCGGTCGCGCGGCATCCGGTCCATCACTGCGGCCGAGATGAATCTCGTAGCCATCGACCGGCAGCTTGCTTTCGCAATGAATGCCGTGCGTCAGCGTGGTGGATTTATCGCCCTGCATCACGGTGTCGATGTCGAGTAGGCCTAACCCTTCGACGCGACCCGGCGCGCCATCGAGGCCATCGGGATCGGAAATGGATTTGCCGAGCATCTGGTAGCCGCCGCAAAGGCCCAGCACATGCCCGCCGCGCCGCACGTGAGCCGCGATGTCGATATCCCAGCCCTGCGCGCGCAGGAAGGCGAGATCGCCCAGCGTCGATTTGCTGCCCGGCAGGATCACCACATTCGCCTCTGACGGAATCGGCTCGCCCGGCCGCACGAAGCGCAGACTGACGCCGGGCTCCATCGCCAGCGGATCGAGGTCGTCGAAATTGGCGATGCGCGCCAACATCGGCACCGCGATTATGCAAGCCGCGCCCTTGCGCGCGGCGCTGCTTTCGAGATCGAGCGCGTCCTCGGCCGGCAGCCACGCCGCTTGTGGCAGCCATGGCACCACGCCGAGCGACGGCCAGCCGGTCATCCGCGTCACCGCATCGAGACCAGCGTCGAACAACTTCACCTCGCCGCGAAACTTGTTGACGAGGAAGCCGTGGATCTGCGCGCGCTCCTCCGGCTCCAGCACCGCATGGGTGCCGACCAGGCTGGCGATGACGCCGCCGCGATCGATATCGCCGGCCAGTACCACCGGCACATCGGCCGCGATGGCAAAGCCCATGTTGGCGATATCGCCTTCGCGCAGGTTGATTTCCGCCGGGCTGCCCGCGCCTTCCACCAGCACGATATCGGCCTCACGCGCGAGATGCGAAAAGCTCTCCAGCACCAGCGGCAGCATATCCTTCTTCTTGTCGAGAAAATTCTTCGCGCGCAGCGTTCCCATGCGTTGCCCACGCACGATCACCTGCGCGCCGGTATCGGTTTCGGGTTTCAGCAGCACCGGATTCATGTGCACGCTCGGCGGCAGCCGCGCCGCCCGCGCCTGCACCGCCTGCGCGCGGCCGATCTCGCCGCCGTCCATCGCGATCGCCGCATTGTTCGACATGTTCTGCGGCTTGAACGGCGCGACGCGCAACCCGCGCCGCACCAGCACCCGCGCGAGGCCCGCCACCAGTGTCGATTTGCCGGCATTGGAGCCGGTGGCCTGAATCATCAGCGCGGGAGTTGGAATCAAAATTCGATGCCCTTCTGCGCCTTCACGCCTTGGCGGAACGGATGCTTCACCATGGTCATGTCGGTGACGAGGTCGGCCATCTCGATCAGGCTGTCATGCGCGTTGCGACCGGTGATGACGACGTGCTTATCCTCCGGCTTCTCGTCGCGCAGGAACGTCAGCACCTCGTCGAGCGGCAGGTAATCGTAGCGCAGCACGATGTTGAGTTCGTCGAGCAACACCAACTGATGGCGGTCGTCGCGGATCAGCGCCTTCGCCTGCTCCCAGCCGGCGCGCGCGGCCGCGATGTCGCGGGCGCGATCCTGCGTCTCCCAGGTGAAACCTTCGCCCATGATGTGCAGCGTCACCAGATCGGGAAATTTGTTCAGCAGCCGCGCTTCGCCGGTGTCCCATTTCGCCGACTTGGTGAACTGCACGATGCCGACCGGCATGTCGTGGCCGATGTGGCGGAACACCATGCCCAGCGCGGCGGAGGTTTTGCCCTTGCCGTTGCCGGTGTGAACGATCAGAAGACCCTTCTCGAGGGTCTTCCCTTCCATCATGCGGTCGCGCGCGACCTTCACCTTGCGCATCTTGTCGTTGTGCCTGGCGTTGAGCGCGTCGTCGCTGGTGGGCTCGGTCATAATGGATCTGCTTTCTGGTTGGAATTGCGTTTCAGCCATAGCGGCAGCCCGGCGGCGACGAACACCACGTTCGGTACCACTGCGGCAATGCCCTGATTGAGTCGGCCCTGCGCGTCGCGAAAATCGCGACCGAGCGGCGTTTCAGGTACGAGACCGAGGCCGACCTCGTTGGAGACCAGCAGCACCGGATGCTGCGTGTCTCGCAGCCATTCCGCCAACGCTTTGATCTCGGCCTCGACATCGTGCGACGCCTGCATCAGGTTCGAGAGCCACAGCGTCAGGCAATCCACCAGCACGACGCGGCCCTCGCCGGCTTCGCGCGTCAGCGCCTCGACCAGCGCCAGCGGTTCCTCCACCGTGCGCCAGCCATCACCGCGCTGCGCGCGATGATGCGCGATCCGCGCGCGCATCTCGTCGTCGCCCGCGGTCGCGGTGGCGAGATAGACGCGCGCCAATCCGCTCTCGCAAGCAAGCCGTTCGGCGAAGCGCGACTTGCCGGAGCGTGCGCCACCCAGCACCAGCGTCGGGTGGAAAACCAATCGAGGCGAATCTTGCGGCATCAACGGCCCGGATCACAATGCGAGCTTTGCCGGGCCGTGCTGCTGGCGAAAGCCGGCACGCGCTCGCCGGATGCACCCCGCCCCGACGCCGTCAAAACACAATTCCCGATGGCAGGTCTCCTGGCTCACGACTTGTGGCCTGGCCCCGCCTTCCCGGATTGCTCCAGTGGCCTCGGTGCAAGGCTCCTCATGAACAGAGGTTCGTCGCTCACAGTTGCGGGGGCAGCGCCGGCCTTGGAAAAATTCCGCACCGGCTTCCCTTTTCACCTTCCATATGGAAGGACCATCGCCACGAACGCTAGCCTTCGGCGGAAGCGCGGTCAACCGCGCCGCGCCCGATGAGGACATGAACATGACGGATGCCAATGCCGCACAATGGCGGCACCCCGACGTCGCGCCGCTCGACCGCGCGCATGAGGCGGCGTTGCGTAACCGGATCGACGGCAAGGCCAAGCCGCCCGGCTCGCTCGGCCGCATCGAGGCGCTGGCGTTGCAACTCGCCCTGATCGCGCATCCGGCCGAGCCGCGGATGGACAATGCCGTGCTGCTGGTGTTCGCTGGCGATCACGGCATGACCGCCTCCGGCGTCTCGCAATATCCGTCGGACGTGACAACGGCAATGGTGAAGACCTTTCTCGCTGGCCGCGCCAGCGCCAATGCGTTTGCCGCCGCCACCGGCGCTCGGCTGCGCGTGATCGATGCCGGCGTCGCCGCCGATCTGCCGCCGCACCCCGACCTGATCGATGCCAGGATCGCGCGCGGCACCGCCGATGCATCGCACGTCCCCGCGATGTCGCGTGAGCAAGCCATCGCGGCGCTGATGCGTGGCTGCGAGATCGCCATGCAGGAGATCAACAACGGGGCCGATGTCATCGCCATCGGCGAGATGGGCATCGGCAACACCGCCTCGGCCGCGCTGCTCGCACATCGCCTCGCGCCCGCCCCGCTGGACGATTGCATCGGCGTCGGCGCCGGCCAAAGCGACGAGGGGCTGGCGCGTAAGCGCGCCGTGCTGGCGCAAGCCGCCGCGCGCAGCGATGCCACCGCGCCACTCGATGTGCTGGCCGAATTCGGCGGCTTCGAAATCGCGATGATGGCCGGCGCGGTGATCGGCGCGGCCACGTCACGCCGCCCCGTGATCGTCGACGGCTTCATTTCCAGCGCCGCCGCGCTGGTGGCGGTGCGGTTATGCCCGGCGGCGCGCGACACTTGCGTGTTCGCGCATCGCTCGGCCGAACGCGGCCACGGCCTCGTACTCGACGCCATGCAAGCCGTGCCGCTGCTCGATCTCGGATTGCGGCTTGGCGAAGGCACCGGCGCATTGCTGGCGCTGCCTCTGCTCCGCGCTGCCGCGCGGCTGCTCACCGATGTCGCGAGCCTCGACGACGTGCTGAGCGGAGCGATCTGAATGAGCGAGATGGAGCACTTCCGCAACGCTGCGCGCTTCATGACTATCCTGCCGTTGCGTTCGGCAACGGGCGAGATCGCGCCGGACTGGCTGACACGTTGCCTGAAATATTCGCCGCTGGTCGGCATCGGCATCGGTCTCGTGTCGGGACTCGTGCTGCTGATCGCAACCGAACTATGGAACGAGACCGTCGCCGCGATGCTGGCGGTGGCGACGAGCATCGCGCTGACCGGCGCGCTGCATGAGGACGGTTTTGCCGACACCTTCGACGGATTCGGCGGCGGCTTCACGGTGGAGAAGCGCCTCACTATCATGAAGGACAGCCGCATCGGCACCTATGGCGCGTTGGCGCTCGGCCTCAACGTCGCGCTGCGGATCGCCGCGCTGGCGGTGCTGACGCCATGGCAGGGCGTGGCTACGCTGATCGCGGCGCACGCGGCGGCGCGCGCCGCGCCGGCCTGGGTGATGACGCGCCTTTCCTACAGCGGCGACGTCGGCGCGATGAAAGTGGCCTATGTCGAATCGCGACCGCGCGTCGACGAATTGCAGCTTGGGCTGATATTCGTGTTGCTGGCGATCCTGCCGCTGACCTTGATCTCGGCGCCGGCAGTGGCGTTCGGCGCCCTGCTCGGTACAGCGCTGGCGGCACTGCTGGCGCTATGGGCGCGGCGACTGATCGGCGGCTACACCGGCGACGTGCTCGGCGGCATCGAGCAGGCGTTCGAGATCGGCTTCCTGCTCGGCGTGGCGGCGGTACTAAGTTAACAGCCGTTACCCTGAGGCGCGCCGCGCAACGCGCGGAGCCTCGAAGGGCGACGGCTACGATGCCATCCTTCGAGGCTCGCTTCGCTCGCACCTCAGGATGACGCCGTCAGAAATCCAGTTCCAACCAATACGGCGTGCCCTCGAAAGCCTCGGCTCCGCGACCGATGCGGGCGATGGCATCAACCATCGCGCCGTTGCATCCCAGCAGATCGTCGGCCAGCGCGACCATCAGCCGGTTCGGCGTGGCGAACGGCGCACGCGCGCGCAACGCCTCGGCAATCTCACTCTCGCGCCCGGGATGACGATCGCAGGCCAGAATATAGGCCGCCGCGCTGGAGCGGCTGATTCCCGCCCAGCAATGGATCAACAGCGGCGTTTCGTGGATGCGCGCGCGGCTGAAATCCAGCATCACCGCGATCATCTCGCTGCTCGGCAGGATCAATCCTTCGCGCGCTTCGACGACGTCGTGAAACACCAAATGCAGCCGCCGCTGCGGCGTCAGCGCGGCAAGCGCCTGCGCATCGGTGTCGGGCGAGAGCAACGTCAGCAGATCGTATGACGGAAGTTTGCGCGCGATCTCATGCACCGCGCTGAGCGGCGCGACGTGAATCGTGCCATCGTTCGAGGAAGAAGCAGCCTCAGCCGGCAATCACCGGTCCTCCGGCCTTTTTCCAGGCGTCGATGCCGCCTTCGAGATGCATCGCGTCCGTCAGCCCGGCGTCCTTCGCGGCCTTCACCGCCATCGCCGAGCGTTCGCCGAAGGCACAGAAGAACACGATGCGGCGGCGGCTGGCGGCAGCGACCTCGCGCAGCATGCCGCCGGCTTTCAGGCTGTCAGCGATCGACGGATAAGGCGCATGCAGCGCGCCGGCGAGCGTGCCGTGCTTGGCGCGCTCGGCCTGCTCGCGCAGATCGACCAGCAGGATGTCCGGCTGACCAAGCCGGGCGATGGCGTCGCGCGGTCGCAGCGACGAACCTTCGTCGGCCAGCGCGTGCTGATGCAGACCGATCTTCATGTTGGCGGGAATCACCACGTCCATCAGTTTCGGATTGGGCAGATTGAGATTGCCCATCAATTCGATATACGCCTCCACCGAGGGGACCTGCAGGCGCGGATTGTAGCGCCGCTCCTCGCCGATGGTGGAGACGGTGTCGCCTTTGTAATCGTGCGCCGGAAACACCATGGTCTCCTCGGGCAGCTTTAGCAGCCGGTTGAAGATCGAATCGTATTGCGCACGCGCGCTGCCGTTCTGGAAATCAGTGCGGCCGGTGCCGCGGATCAGCAGCGTGTCGCCGGTGAAGACGCGATCCGCCATACGGTAGCTGTAGGAATCGTCGGTGTGGCCGGGCGTGTACATCACGTCGAGCGCGAGCCCCTCGATGGTGATCTTGTCACCGTCGCCGACGCGCATCGCCACCACGTCGGCCTTGCTCTGCTCGCCCATGATGGTGACGCATTGGGTGCGGTCGCGCAGTTCGCCGAGCCCGGTGACGTGATCGGCGTGCAGATGCGTGTCCACCGCCTTGACCAGCTTGAGGTCGAGTTCGCGCAGTAACTGGCAATAGCGATCGACCTTCTCCAGCACCGGATCGATCAACAGCGCCTCGCCGCCGGCGCGACTGGCCAGCAGGTAGCTGTAGGTTCCCGATACGCTGTCGAACAGTTGACGGAATATCATGATCGCCTCGACGCTCCTTCGTGGAACAATATAGCCCGATAGATCGCCACGGGAAAATACTATTCCATGGAACGGCGCGCATCGGCCGCATCGAACCTTGGGTCTGATCCAACTCCGTTGAATCAGACCCGTCGTTTATCTTTTTGTTTGAGCATGATCTTTTCCGAAAACCGGTTCCCACTTTTCGGGATCATGCTCTTAGAAATCGAGGCTGTCGCGGATCGCGTCGAGCCCGGCCTTGGCGCAGACCTCATCCTTGTCGCCGCCCGGCGCGCCGGAGACGCCGATGCCGCCGAGCAAGGTGCCGCCGGATTCGATCGCAAGCCCGCCGCCGAGCATCGCGACATTGGGCAGCCGCGCCAGCGCCGGATCGAGTTGCCCCTCGCGAATCGATTTCGCAAGATCGGCGGTGGAAGCGCGGAAACTCAGCGCTGTGTAGGCCTTGCGCGTCGCGGTGTCGTTGGCGGGGAGGCCCGCATAGCGGTCGCGCAGCAACACCTGCGGGAGGCCGAAGCGATCCACCACCGCGACCGAGATCTGATAGCCGTTGTCACGGCAGGTCTTCATCGCCGCCTGCGCGGCTGCCAGCGCCACTTCCGGCGTCAGCGACTTGTAGGTGACCATCGCGGCGTCATCGGCGCGGGCGGACGATATGACAAGCGCGCTCAGCGCGACGGCGAATACGGCGGTTGTTTTGTTCATGGCCGCAGATAGCTCCAGCCTTCTTCCTGCAACTGCATCAGCCGCACCACGCCGGACGGCACTGGCGTCGCATCCGACATGATCGGGATCGGGTGGCCTTCCTTCTTCTCCATGCCCTTGCGAGTGTTCTCACAGGCGGAGAACTGGATCTTGCCAGGAAAGGCGAGATCCTTGATGTGCTTAATGCGATCCTTCACCGGCGAGGTGTCGTCGCGCAGCATGTTCAGGCCCGGACCGTAGGTGACGAGTTCGACGTCCACGGTCTCGCCCTTGCCGCGATAATATTCGATGACGTTGGTGGCGTTGTTGAGCGCCAGATTCATCACCGCCGGATCGTTCTGGTCGACATGGATGGCGAGGCGATGGATCTTGCCTTCGGCGGCATGGCCCGGCGACGACAGCGACAGCATCGCGACGACGGCCAGCGCCGCCGCATGAAAGAGATGACGCATCTTCACTCTCCTGTTCGAGGCAGCGCCAAGGCCGCCGCGCGTGAAACTTAAGGCCGCACCAGCGTAAAGCCGTTCTCGGTCAACGACAGGATATGGCCGACGCCAACCTGCACCGGAATCGCGCCGGGAATGATGTCCGGCCGCTTGCCGGTCTCGCGTTCGATGGTGTCGAGTGTGTTGACGCAGACATCGAACTTGACGCCCTGCGCGATCAGGCTTTCCACCCGCGTGCGGTTGGCGTTGTCGGTGCGTAACAGATCGATGCCGGGGCCAAACCCCACCACCTCGACGGCGATGGCGTCGGGGCCATAGGCCTTGATCAGGTTGTTGGCGACGCTGATGACGAGGCCTTCCTTCTTGGCATCGGAATCGGAAAGCTGAAGCACCACGCGATGCTCGGCGAACGGCTTGTCCGGCAACGGCTTCGGTTCAGCCATCGCGGCAGCCGCATGAAGCGTCAGCGCCGCAATCATCGCGCCCAGCACGCCCCCGATATGACGCCGCGTCATCCGCATAACTTCATCCTTGGCCTGCGATGCCGGGATTGTTCTCGACGCCGCGCAGGCTCACCGCGTCAGCCGGTGCCGACAACTTGCCCTCGCGCAAATGTTTCGCGAACACGTCCCACACCGGCTCGCCCTTCTGTTCGTTGACCGACGCCCAGCCCGCCACCTTGTAGGTCTTGCCGGCTTCCAGCGCGCGGCCGCTCGCGAGTTTCAAATCCGAAATGCGGTTGCCGACACTCTCGCCGGGCGCGCAAGTATACGACAGGCCGCCGACGCGGACCATGTCGCCGCCCTGCTGATAATAAGGGTCCACATTGAAAAGATTGTCGCAGACATCTTCCAGCACGGTCTTGATCTGCTCGCCGCTCATCGGCTGCGCGTAGACCTCGGAATAGGTGGTGGCGGTTTCCGCCAGCACGTCTTCCATGATCATCGGTTGCCCCGCCAGCACGCTGGTGCCCCAGCGGAAGCCCGGCGACAGCGCAATCTCGGCATCGAGTTGCTGGCGCAGCGCGTCGCACAGCAGGCTGTCCATAGTGCCGTTGAAGTTGCCGCGGCGATACAAGAGATGCGGTGCGGTGGCAATCTTGGTCGCGAACGTCGCCGCGTGCGGCGCGCGCAACCGCTCGATCAGCGCCAGCATCTCGGCGTCGGGCCTCAGCAACTCGGAGAACACCGGCAGCAGGCGATAGCGCACGTCGCGCACCTTGCCTTTGGCGAGATCGAGATCGAGCACGCCCAGGAATTTGCCGTTGGACCCGGCATTGGTGACCAGCGTGACCCCGCCGGCGTTCTTCACCGCGATCGGTTGCGGCACCGCGTCGTGGGTGTGGCCGCCGAGAATGACATCGATGCCGCTGACTTTGCTGGCGAGCTTGAGATCGACATCCATGCCGTTATGCGACAGCAGCACCACGGCGTCGATTTTCTCGTCGGCGCGCAGTTTCTCGACCAGCTTCTGCAACTCGTCGTCGCGAATGCCGAAGGTCCAATCCGGCGTGAAGCGCTTCGGATGCGCGATCGGCACGTAGGGAAATGCCTGGCCGATCACCGCGACGCGATGGCCGCCGAGTTGCTTGATCGTGTAGGGCTTGAAGACGCGGCCGGAGACAGGATCGAACGCGGGCGCGTCGTTGAACGCCGCTTCTTCGGTGAGAAATACGTTTTGCGCGATGAACTCGCCCTTGAATTTCGCGAGGTTGGCGCGCAGCACCTTTTCGCCGTAGGTGAATTCCCAATGGCCGGTCATCGCCTCGATGCCGAGCAGGTTGGCGGCCTCCACCATGTCGGCGCCCTGCATGGCGTTGGCGAGGCCCGAGCCCTGCCAAAGGTCGCCGCCGTCGAGCAGCAGCGACCGTCCAGCGCCCGCTTCCTCGCGTAGCCGGTCGATCAGCGTCTTGAGATGCGCGAAGCCGCCGAGCCTGCCGAACCGCGCCGCCGCCTTCTCGAAGTCGAGGCAGGTGAAGGCGTAGGCATTGGCGCTCCCCGCCGTTACCTGAAAGCGTTCGAGAAAGGCGTTGCCGACCAGATGCGGCGGTTGCCCCAGCATCGTGCCGATGCCGAGATTGACGCTGGGCTCGCGAAACAGCACCGGCTGCAACTGCGCATGAGTGTCGGTCATGTGCAGAATGCGCGCATTGCCGAAGCGCGGCAGGTCGTAGACGCTGGTGTCGCTCGCGGCATTCGCGGCGCGGCTGCCACGCGGCAGCGCGCCGATCAATGCAGCGCCTGCGGTCCATCCCAGAAAGTCGCGGCGGCGAAGAGTCATGCGATGAACCTGTATCTTGCGAAGCTCACATCGTTTCGTGAGAGCCGTCACCCTGAGGTGGCGCAGCGCAGCTAAGCCCTCGAAGGGGAACGGCCGCATCCTCCGCGGCGCGCAAAAGATGCGCGCACCTCAGGATGACGGCCACCGCTGACGCCACGCTCAGCGAATCTCCATCAGCTTCCAGTTTTCCTTCTGTTCGTTGGTCTGGAAGATCGCCGCCTTCGACAGTTGTTCGGACTTCTTCGCTTCCGCCGTCGCCTTGTCGAAGTCGCCGGCCTCGGCGGCCGCCTTCGACGCCTTGAGCGCGGAGACCGCGGTGGTCCACTGGTTGCGCAGCTTGCCCGCCTCGGCGTTGGCGGATTCCGCCGCCGCATAGGCGGCCTTGTAGTCGGCTTCGGTGCTGGCCGCGTGCGCGGACACAGCAAAGCCGCTGAGCAGCACCGCGACGGCGAGTACGGAGATCGATCGACGCATCAGAACCTCCATTCGCATCACGGTCGCGCGCCGGGGCCGGAGATCGGCAGCCCGTTGCTGACATAGGACAGATAATATTCGAGGTCGCGATATTCCTCGTCCTGCGGTTTCAGCGGCACGCCGCGCACCTGGCTGTTGCACGAGGTGAAGCGGCGGCTGGTGGTGCCCATGCCGGACCACTCGGAACGATAGATCGGCATCGCGTTGAGGATGCCGAGCGCCGGCGCCAGCACTTCGGCGCGAATCCGCTCGCCGGGGCTTTGCACGTGACAGGTCGCGCAGGAGAAATTGAGCTGGCCGCGCCGCGTATAGAAATAGCGCTTGCCGTTCTCGTAGGCCGCGAGCGCGCGCGGATCGTCGGGAATCTTGACGTCGAACACCTTGCCGCGCGAGGTGAAGGCCATGTAGGCGGTCACCGCCGCCATCTCGTCCTTGGTGTAAGAGTAGGGCTCTTCGCCGTTAGCCTCGCGGCACTGGTTCACCGCCAGTTCGAGCGTGATCACCTTGCCCTGCTTGGTGTCGAAGTGAGGATAATCCTGGCGAATGCCGATGCCCTTGTTGGGGAAGCAGTCGGCCAGCGTCTTGCCGTTCTTGAACGGCTTCGCCATCAACTCCTTGCCGAGATCGAGCGCGAACTCGTAAGGCGGAAACTCCTCCTTTTCCTTCCACTGCTTGTAGAGCCCCTCGTCCATCGAGTAGGGGCCGTTGACGAAGTCCTCGAACTTCACCTTCGGGAACTTGTCCTTGAAGTATTTCTGAAAGGCCTTGAGATCGGCGGGCGGATTGGGCGTGTCGGCGGCCACGGCAACCGGCGGCGCAGCGAGCAGCGCCACCGCCATCGCCAGCCCGGCAAGCGCCACTCCGGCAAACACCCCTCCGGAAAGTCGTCGCATCGTCATCCTCCCTCTCCGCCTTTGCCGCGAACCCTTATTGAATCTTGGCGGTGAGCGTATCGCTGGCGCCCTTGTTGTCGGTCCAACTGACCTTCAGGTCGTCGCCCTTCTTGCCGCCCTTGAAGGCGAACTTCAGATACGGGTCCTTCGACACCGCCGGGCCCCAGTCGGCCACGAACACCGGCTTGCCGCCGTGCTCGATGGTGACCTGCTGGATGTAATGCGGCGGAATCAGTTCGCCCTTGGCATTCTTGACGAAGCCGGAATCCATCGGGTGCTGGATCAGCGCCTGCACCTCGGTGTTGTCGCCGCTGGCGGTTGCGCGAACGCGAATGGTCGATGCCATGATGCTATGTCCTGTTCCTGATCTCAGCCGCCGCAGCCGCCGACGGTGACCTTCACTTCCTTGGTGGCGCTGTAGAGCTTGCCGCCGGCTTCGACCACGGCGATGACGTTGCTGGTCTTCGCCATCTTGAGACGGTTCGACACGCTCGGCGCGGTGCCCGGCAGGATGCGATAGGCAGCCGCCAGCGTGTTCGGATTCTCCGTCACCAGGATCGCGATGGAGGTCACGTCGGGCAGCGACGACGACACCGAAACCGGCACCACCGCGCCGTTCTCGGCGATCTCCGGCGCGTCGAGCTTCACCTTGTCGGATTTCTCCGCGGTCTTGCCGTAGAGCGACTTGATGGCGTCGGCCTCGCTCTTCTGCTTGAAGGCGTCTTCCGGATACTTATCGTTGACGGCGGCGAACGCCTCGGTCATGCCGAAGCGAATGCCGGTGATACCGACCACCGCGACCGCGGCGATGCCTTGCAGCACCGCACGCCGGCTCGCCAAAGCGTCGTTCCAGATCGAACTGCTCATCTCAATCTCCATGTTGCGGTCCCGGTCGTGGCCGGCCGTCACAACGTCTGCAGAAAATCCACCACCGCGTCGATTTCCTGTTCGGTCAGAATGTGGTTGCGGCCGAACGGCGGCATCACGGTGGTCGGATTGCGTTTGGTTTCGTCGCTGACGATCGCCACCAGCTCTTTGCGATCGGGATATTTCGATTTGATGTCGACCAGCGCCGGCCCGATGGTGCCGGCCAGATTGCCGCCCTTGATCTCGTGGCAGGTCAGGCAATTGCCCTTGCTGCGATCGAATGCCAGCTTCTGCCCCTCGGCCACCTTGGGCGATTGCGCCTGCGCAAGTGCCGGGGCACCGGCAACGCCAAGCAGCACGAAACACGCCATCGTTCGAAGCCGGCTCTGGCCGGTCAGGAAAACCATTCTCACGGAGTTCAATCCTGCATCGGGTTCATGCTGTTGCGCGGTCAGTTTGGAGCAAATCCATTTGGCATCTTCACTTCGGCTGCATATCGTCGAGCGTGCCGGTGGTTCGCGGCGTCAGGTCTCGTCCTTCCGCCGTCGACGAGATCGTGACGCTGCGGGGATCGCGACACGCGCTCATGCACGGCTCCGCGGCGGTATCCGGCCTCGGATCGGTCCAGATGAAGTTATCGCGATTGGGCATCCTGACCTTCGGCAGGCTGTCCCGATCGGCGACGAATTCATTCGGGACGATATTATTCAGGTTCAGGATATAGGCCGTCAATGCATAAACGTCATTCGACGAAAGTGTATGCGGCGTCGGCATCGGCATCGCGCGGTTAATGTAATCCCACAGCGTCGGCGCATAGGGCCAGTAGCTGCCGACCGTCAGTTCCGGGCGGTCGTCCTTCAAGGTGCCCTGCCCGCCCGCGAGCTTGGGGAAGCGCCCTTCGCCCTCGCCGAAGGTGCCGTGGCAGGCGGCGCATTGCTCGGCATAGACGTTCTCACCGGTGGCGACATCGCCCTTGCCGGGCGGCAGGCCAACGCCGTCCTCGCCGCGCGCATCGATGTCCCAGCCCGCGATCTGCTCGGCGGTCGGCACCGTGCCGTAGCCGAAATGACCGGGCTCGGCGGCAGATGCCGTGCTGACACCCATCGAGAGAAAAGCAGCCGCAACGACCGCTATCATCAGCCGCCCGGCACAACGCCTATTTTCCGTCATGGCCGGGCTTGTCCCGGCCATCCACGTCTGTCTTACCAGCAACTTCGAAAAGACGTGGATACCCGCGACAAGCGCGGGCATGACGGCGGTTATGCTGATGGCGTGTCGCAGACGAAACACCTCACGAAAGCTGGACATCGAACACACTCCCGTCCGCTTTCACCTGCCACGTCTGAATCGCGTTGTTGTGGTAGACCGAATTGGTGCCTCGCTTTTCGCGCAATTGCACGATGGTCGGCTGTACGTAACCGGTCTCGTCGATCACGCGCGATTCGAGCAGCGCCGGCTTGCCGTCCCAGCGCCACGGCAGCGAAAACCGCGTCAACGCTTTTGAGAGGATCGGCTCGTGCAGTTGCGCGGTCTGCCAGTTGACGCCGCCGTCCACCGAGACATCGACACGCTTGACCTTGCCGTGACCGGTCCACGCCAGCCCGCGAATTTCATACAGGCCCGGCCCGTGCAGCGGCTTCTCCGGACAGGGGAAGGTAATGACCGATTTGGCATCGATCAGCCAGGTGAAGCCGCGCGAGGTGCCGTCCGGCATCAGGTCGGTGTATTTCGAGGTTTCCTCGCGCGAGTGCCACGGCTTGTCGCCGATCTTGATGCGGCGCAGCCATTTGATACTGACATTGCCTTCCCAGCCCGGCACCACGAGACGCAGCGGATAGCCCTGCTCCGGCCGCAGCGCTTCGCCGTTCTGTGCGTAGACCACCAGGCAGTCATCGAGGCATTTCTCCAGCGGCAGGCTGCGATTCATGTGCGCGCCATCGGCGCCCTCGACCATCGCCCACTTGGCTTCTTTCTTGATGCCGACTTCCTCGAGCAAGGTCGAGAGCTTGACGCCGGTCCATTCCGCACAACTGACCATGCCGTGGTTGAATTGCAGTGAATTGAGCTGCGCCGCGCGCCACTCCATGCCGCCGTTGGCCGGACACTCGATGAAGTGAATGCGCGACACCGACGGAAAGCGGACGATGTCCTCCATCGTCAAAAGCAACGGCCGCTCGACGAGGCCGTGGATCATCAGTTTGTGCTGCTTCGGATCGACGTCGGGACGTCCCGCATGATAGCGTTCGAAGAACAGGCCGTTCGGCGTGATGATGCCGTTGAGGTGTTGCAGCGGCGAAAAGCTGATGGAGGATTCGGTGCCGGCGGTCAGCCACGGCACGTTGCGACGAATGACGCCGGCCTCGAACTCCGCCGGGCTGCCGTAGGGTCGATCCACCACGCCGGCGCCGAGCGATTGCGACCACGGCGCATCCGCGGGCGGCGACGCGCCTTCGCTCTGCGCCAGCGCCGCATTGCGGCCGAGCGCGAGCGTACCGGTGACGGCCGCGCCGAGGCCGAGCATGGCGCGACGATTGAGCCCCTTGGCATCGGGGCCGATAAGCTTGGATTGTCCGGGCTTGCCGCGCCAGAAGGTGGGCCGCACGTTTCCTCGCTTTGCGGCGCACAGCCGCATTCCCATTGGCGGCTTGCGACCGCCTCGCGTATTGTTGATTCAAGACCTATCGTCGCACGCTAATTCAGTCAATGCTAAATTACTCCTGACGCGGTAGAATGGAACCTGACTGCTCCATACAGCTTTGGGTATCGTCATGCCGCTCGCGAAATCATCCGCGCGAAGAAAACGAGAGAACGCCGCCGCCGACATGAAGCGGCTGGCGCGGCAGGCCGGCGACGCCGCGCAACTGTTGAAACTTTTGGGCAACGAAAAGCGTTTGCTGATACTCTGCTATCTTGCCGTGCGCGGCGAGATGACAGTGGGCGACATGCTGGACATGATCGATCTCAGTCCGTCTGCGCTGTCGCAACATCTGGCGAAACTGCGCGGCGACGAACTGGTGACGTATCGGCGCACGGCGCAGACGCTGCATTATCGCGTCGCCGATCCGCGCGCATTGAAGGTGCTCAAGGTGCTAAAGCAAATCTATTGCGGGGACCTCAAATGATCCGCCAGGTTGCCGCGCTGGCGATGCTGCTTGGAATGGCAAGTCTCGTGCAAGTGAGCGGCGCACGGGCCGCCGATGCGCCCTATGCGCCACTGACGATACCTTTGCATATCGAGCAGGTGCCGAACGCGCCGATCTGGTACAGCATCGGCAACCCCGGCATTCCCGGCAAGGACAACGAAGGCAACACCTCGAACGCCGGTTTCGTCGTCACGTCGGACGGCGTCGCGGTGTTCGATGCGCTCGGCACGCCGAGCCTCGGCTGGGCGTTGTTGCAAGAGATCAGGAAGGCCACCGACAAACCGGTGCGTTACGTCATCGCCAGCCACTATCACGCCGACCACATCTACGGCTTGCAGGCCTTCCGAGATCACACGCCGGCGCTGATCATCGCGCAGGAGCAGGCCGGCGATTACAAGGTCAACGAGGAAACCGCCGACGAGCGCGCCGAGCAGCGGCTGGACCAGCGGCGCGGTGCGCTCTATCCGTGGGTGGACGAGAACACCCGCGTGGTGCCGCCGGACATCACGTTCAAGGAACGCATGACGATCACGCTCGGCGACCGCACCCTGACGCTGCTGTTTGCCGGCCCCGCGCATTCCTCCAGCGACATGATGATGATGGTGGAGCCGGACGGTGTGCTGTTTGCCGGCGATATCGTGCAGAACAGCCGCATCCCCTTCATGAATAGCGACGACGTCTCCACCGCGCACTGGCTCGCCGCATTGAGCGAAGTCGAGAAGCTGCAACCGAAATTCATCATCCCCGGCCACGGCAAGGCCTCGACCAAGGCGGCGGAGGCGATCGCCTTCACCCGCGATTACATTCAGTACGTTCGCGAGGCGATGGCCAGGGCGGTGCAAGACTGGACCGATTTCGACGCGGCTTACGCGCAGACCGATTGGTCGAAGTACAAGGACATGCCGGCCTTCGCCAGCAACAACCGCGGCAACGCCTACCGCATTTATCTCGAACTGGAGCAATCGCAGTTCAAGGGCGACAACAAGTGAGCCGGAGCTAACGATGGCCGAATACGTCGTCGAGTTCGGCAAGGACGGCCGCCGGATCGAACCCGACGGGCGGCTAGATGCGGCCGCATTCCATCGCAATCATGAAGCCATCTGGGCGGCGCTCGAACCGTTCCTGCGCGACAAGACCGGCGACGTGCTGGAGGCCGGCAGCGGCACTGGCCAGCACATCATGCATTTCGCGCGTCACACGCCGAACCTCGACTGGTGGCCGAGCGATTATAACGACGCGCATCTCAAGAGCATCGCAGCGTGGCGCGCGCATACGAAACTCGCCAATGTTCACGCGCCGCAACGGCTCGATCTGTCCGATCCCGACTGGCGCGCGACGATGCCGGGCGCCGATCCCCATCATCTGCTGGCGATCGTCTGCGCCAACGTCATTCACATCGCGCCGTGGAATGTCGCGGAAGGCCTGCTCGCCGGCGCCGGCCGCGCGCTGCGTCCGGACGGGCGACTGTTTCTCTACGGCCCGTTCAAGCGCGATGGCAAACACACCGCCGTCAGCAACGCAGTGTTCGACACCAGCCTGCGCGAAGGCAATCCGGAGTGGGGCGTGCGCGATATTGACGACGTTCGCATCGTCGCCGAGCGTCACGGTCTCGCGCTGCGCGACGTGGTGGAGATGCCCGCCAACAATCTGATCGTGGTGTTTTCGCGCGCGGGCTGATTCGTCGCCGCGCGAAAATCTGCACGCCGTCGGTGCAGGCTTGCATGTTGCCTGATGCATCGCGCCGGCGCATGAAGGAAGCTCGCCGTCCTTCCCTCATCGTTGAGGCCGCCATGCCGATCAAAACCGCACTCACCTCGCTGCTCGATATCGAACACCCGATCCTGCTGGCGCCGATGGCCGGCATCGCCGGCGGCGCGCTGGCTTCGGCGGTGACCAATGCCGGCGGGCTCGGCATCGTCGGCGGCGGTTACGGCGACAAGGACTGGCTGAGCCAGCAACTCCTTGGCGCGGGCAACACCCGTGTCGGCGTCGGCTTCATCACCTGGTCGCTGCGCAAGAATCCGGCGCTGCTCGATCTCGCGCTGGCGCATCACCCGAAGGCGATGTTCCTGTCGTTCGGCGACATCGACGAATTCGCAGCGCCGATCAAGCGCGCCAGCATTCCATTGATCGCGCAGATTCAAACGCTGGCGCAGGCCCGCAAGGCCGTGAGCGATGGCGCCGACATCATCGTCGCGCAAGGCGCGGAAGCCGGCGGCCACGGTGGCGGCCGTTCGACCTTGCCGCTGGTGCCCGCCGTGATCGATGCGGTCGGCCACAAAGTCCCGGTGGTCGCCGCCGGCGGCATCGCCGACGGGCGCGGCCTCGCGGCGGCCTTGATGCTGGGCGCGGCCGGCGTGCTGTGCGGCTCGGTGTTCTATGCCAGCCGCGAAGCGCTGACCCACCCCAACAACAAGCGCGCCGCGTTCGCCGCCAACGGCGACGACACCATCCGCAGTTCGGCGATCGACGTCGCGCGCGGCATCGACTGGCCCGGACAGTGGAACATCCGCACCCTGAAGAATCCGACCATCGTGCAATGGGATCGCGATCTCGATGGCCTCAAGGCGCGCGTCGACACCGAGAAGCCGCGTTATCTGAAAGCCGCCGCCGACGGCGACACCGACGTTGCCGCCGTGATCGTCGGCGAGGCGGTCGATTTCATCAAGGCCGATCAAGCCGCAGCCCAGATCGTCGCCCGCATGGTCTCGGAGGCCGAAACGCGCCTTACCGCCGCGCCGCAAATGCTGGGCTGACCCGCGTTTGCGCGCGTTGATTCCCGGCCGGCAATAAGATTTATCTTCCCCCGCACCGCGCTTTCGCGGATGTTTATGCCATCACGATGCGATGCCGCAGCATACGGTCCCCTTTGGGGTCGCACGGCATCCCGACAGGACCTGGCGTCGGGCCTTCGGATCGATCCGATCCGCAGCCTGCGCGGTCCGGGATAGCGGGGAATGACGGAAGCCACCCTCGACGAATTCACCGACGACCAGCGGGCGCGCGCCAATGTCGTGCGGCTGTCGATCGCGCAGGCGCTGACGGGCGCCAACTCCGCGGTGATCTTCGCCACCGGGTCGATCGTCGGCGCGACCTTGGCCCCGAGCCTCGCGCTGGCGACGGTGCCGCTGTCGGTCTATGTGCTCGGCCTCGCCATGGCGACCTTGCCGACCGGCTATATCTCGCGCCGCTACGGCCGCCGCACCGCTTTCGTCATCGGCACCGGCTTCGGCGCGCTCACCGGCGTCATCGGCTGCATCGCCATCCTGCGCGGCTCGTTCGCGCTGTTCTGTTTCGCCACCATGCTCGGCGGCTTCTATGGCGCGGTGTCGCAATCCTATCGCTTCGCCGCAGCCGACGGCGCCAGCGCCGCGTTCCGCCCCAAGGCGGTGTCGTGGGTGATGGCGGGCGGCGTGTTCGCAGGTGTGCTCGGTCCGCAGATGGTGCAGTGGACCATGGACATCTGGCCGCCTTACCTGTTCGCCGTCAGCTTCCTCACCCAAGCGGGCATCGCGCTGGTCGCCATGGCTGTGGTGGCGGGCGTCGATTCGCCACCGCCGCCGCCGGCCGATCTCGGCGCCGGTCGTCCGCTGATGCAGATCGCGCGGCAACCGCGCTTCATCGCGGCGGCGATCTCCGGCGTCGTGTCTTATTCGATGATGAATCTGGTGATGACCTCGGCGCCGCTCGCCATGAAGATGTGCGGCCTGCCGATCTCGGATTCCAATACCGGCATCCAGTGGCACATCGTGGCGATGTACGGCCCGAGTTTCTTCACCGGCGCGTTGATCACCCGCTTCGGCGCGCCCACCGTGGCCGCCGCTGGGCTGCTGCTGGAGGCGACCGCCGCCGGCATCGGCCTCGCCGGCATCACCACGCATCATTTCTGGATCGGCCTGTTCGTGCTCGGGCTCGGCTGGAACCTGAGTTTCATCGGCGCCTCCGCGCTGGTGCTGGAAACGCACTGGCCGCAGGAACGCAACAAGGTGCAGGCCTTCAACGATTTCCTGGTGTTCGGCACCATGGCTGTCGGCTCCTTCGTCTCCGGGCAGTTGTTGGCGGATTTCGGCTGGTCGATGGTCAATCTCGTGGTCTATCCGCCGGTCGCCATCGGGCTGATCGCGCTGGCCTACGCCGCAGCGGGACGGCGGCGAACGCTCACAACCTAGGTCCCATTCCTGAAAGCGGGTGCCGCTTGCCGGAATCATGCTCTACTCTGTCGCAACAACGAACAGGGAGAGGCCGATGCCGACGCGGGCGCGCGTGGACGAATTCATCGCCGTGGTCGAGAGCGGCGATCATGCCGGCGCCATCGAGCGCTATTACACCGAAGACGCCAGCATGCAGGAGAACGCCGCAGCACCGCGCGTCGGCCGCGACACCTTGGTGGCGCACGAGCGCGGCGTGCTGGCGCGAATGAAGCACGTTTATTCCAAGGCGCTCGGCTCAACGGTTGAAGGCGACCGCGTCGCCATCCACTGGATCTTCGAGCTCACCGATCATGACGGCAAGGTGCTCAAGGTCGACGAAATCGCCTGGCAGGAATGGCGCGGCGACCGCATCTTTCGCGAGCGCTTCTTCTATCAACCGACCAAGCCGGGGACGTGAGAAGGGCGTTGGCTCGACATGCCATCGCAGGAAACGAACCCTTTGTTGCGATCCAACATCACCCTCTCGTCCGTCATGGCCGGGCTCGTCCCGGCCATCCACGTCTTTCTTGCTGGTACTCCGTGAAGACGTGGATGGCCGGAATAAATCCGGCCATGACGGAAAGGCAAAGCCATTCCGTGATTTCTATCTTTCGGCCGTCGCCGAATTGTTTCAGCAGTCGTCCCATTATGATGTGCTGCCGTCGATTTGATTTTGACATGGAACACAGGCCCGCATGACCGTCTCCACTCTCTCTGCCGCCGACGAAAGCTCGATCCGCTACCCCGGCTGGCGCATCGTCGCGGTGTGTTTCGTGATGGCCACGTTCAGTTGGGGCCTCGGCTTCTACGGCCAGAGCGTCTACCTGCCGGAGCTGCAACGCCTGCACGGCTGGCAGACGTCATGGATCTCCAGCGCGACGACGCTTTATTACCTCGTCGGAGCGGCGCTGGTGGTGTTCGTCGGCGACGCCATCGGAAAAGTCGGCGCGCGCGCCTGCCTGATTGCCGGCGTGATCGCGATGGCGACAGCGACCGCGCTGCTCGGACACATCGACAAGCTGTGGCAACTCTACGCGGTCTATGCGCTGCTCGCCTGCGGCTGGGCCGGCACCAGCCTCGGCGCCATCACCAACACGCTCGGCCTGTGGTTCGACCGCAAGCGCGGCATGGCGATCAGCCTGGCGCTGAACGGCGCGAGTTGCGGCGGCATCGTTGGCGTGCCGCTGCTCACCGCCGCCGTCGCGCACTGGCAATTTTCCGGCGCGATGGTGGCGGCAGCCGCGGTCGCGCTGCTGCTGGTGCCGCTGATCCTGCTCGCCATCGGCACGCCGCCGGCACGGCCGCACGCGGCGGCCGGCACCAGCGGCAATCCGTCCGGCACACGCATTCGCGCCATGGCGTTTCGCGATGTCGCATTCCTGACCTTGGCGATCGCGTTCGCGCTGGTGCTGTTCGCGCAGGTCGGCGTCATCGTCCATCTGATCGCGTTTCTCGATCCGGTGGTCGGGCGCGAGCACGCCGCCATCGCGGTGGCGCTATTGACGGCGATGGCGATGATCGGACGGCTGCTGTTCTCCATCGTCATCGACCGGCTGAATCAGCGCCTCGTCTCGGCGCTGTCGTTCGCGAGCCAGGCCTGCGCGCTGGTGATCCTGATCAATTTCAGCAACACCGCTGCTGTGTATTTTGCCTGCGCGCTGTTCGGCTTCTCGGTCGGCAACCTGATCACGCTGCCGGCGCTGATCGTGCAGCGCGATTTCCCCGCCTCGTCATTCGGCGTGTTGATCAGCCTCAACACCGCCGTGACGCAGGTGACCTACGCCTTCGGCCCCGGCGTGATCGGCGTGCTGCGCGATCTTACCGGCAGCTACACCGTGCCGTTCATCATGTGCATCGCGTTGGAACTGAGCGCCGCCGTGCTGATCATGGTTCGCGGACGCGCAGCAGACCCTCAACGTCAAGCCGTCGCGTGAACATTGCCAGCGTCCCGTCGGCATCGCGCGGCCACGCATCCTCGGGGCGATCCCAGTAGAGTTCGACGCCGTTCTGATCGGGATCACGCAGATACAGCGCCTCGCTGACGCCGTGATCGCTGGCGCCGTCGAGTTCGATGCCGGCGCTCAAGACGCGATGCAACGCATCCGCCAGCGCCGCGCGCGTGGGGTAGAGAATCGCGGTGTGAAACAGGCCGGTGGTGCCGGGCGCGGGTGGCGAGCCGCCTTTGCTCTCCCACGTGTTCAGCCCGATGTGGTGATGATAACCGCCCGCCGAGATGAACGCCGCCTGATCGCCGTAGCGCTGCATCAGTTCGAACCCGAGCACGTCGCAATAGAAGCCAAGCGCGCGCGTGAGGTCCGCGACCTTGAGATGGACGTGACCGATGCGGGTGCCGGCGGCGATGGGACGCGCGGATTTTTCCATCGGGGTCAATGTCATCGCCTCACTCCTCCAGTTCGGACGTCTCGCCCGGCGGCAGGTCGAACTGAAACGCATTCAGCGTCATCGACACCAGCGTGTAGTAACCGCACAGCCCGATGATCTCGACCACGCCGCGTTCGCCGATCAGCTTCACCGCTTCGTCGTAAAGCGGCTTTGCGATGCCCTTGCCCTCATGCAGCGACTTCGCCACGTCGTAGATCATCTGCGCCTGCGGGTCGTCGAACTTCGGCGTGCGACGGCAGCGGATATCCTCGATGATCGCGGGGTCCATACCGCCGGCCAGCGCCAGCCGCTTGTGCGCATACCACTCGTAATGCGCGGTCCAGTGCCGCGCCGTCACCAGAATGGCGATCTCCGACAGCTTCGCCGGAAACTGCGTGTCGTAACGCAGCATCGCGCCGAGCCGCGTCGCGTGCCGCGCCATCTCCGGGCTGTTGAGCCAGGCCATCATCGGCGGCGGCGGACTGCCGCGCTTGCTGGCGATGGACTCATCATAAGTCTGGCGTTGATCGTCGCTCATCTCGTCCGGCGACAGCAGTTTCAGGCGCATGGCGTTCTCTCGGATGGTCAGGATGCCGCACGCTATCACAGCCCACCGAACCCGCGCCGGGATATTGCTATTCCGGAAGTGACAGTTAAGGTTCTGCCGACGCGCGCAAGGCCATTCCATTGCGCGAAATTCCAACAGGAACCCTTTCGATGCCCGATCTCGATCAATTCCGCCGCGACACCCGCGCCTGGTTAGAGGCCAATTGCCCGCCGGAGATGCGCAAGCCGGTCGCCAATGACGACGACGTGTTCTGGGGCGGCCGCAACACCAAGTTCGCCTCCGAAGCGCAGAAGGTGTGGTTCGAGCGGATGCGCGACAAGGGCTGGACCGTCCCGGACTGGCCGAAGCAATACGGCGGCGGCGGTCTCGACGGCGCCGAGGCCAAGGTGCTGCGCGAGGAAATGGCGGCGATCGGCGCGCGGCCGCCGCTGTCGAGCTTCGGCATCTGGATGCTCGGGCCGGCACTCTTGAAATACGGCAGCGACGAACAGAAGGCCGAGCACCTGCCGAAGATTTCCGCCGGTCTGATCCGCTGGTGCCAGGGCTACTCCGAACCCAACGCCGGCTCCGACCTCGCCTCGCTGCAAACCCGCGCCGAGAGCGACGGCGACGATTACGTCATCACCGGCCAGAAGATCTGGACCTCCTACGCCAACTACGCCGACTGGATCTTCTGCCTGGTCCGCACCGATCCAACCGCGAAGAAGCATGACGGCATCAGCTTCATCCTGTTCGACATGGCCTCGAAAGGCGTCTCGACCAAGCCGATCCTGTTGATCTCCGGCAAGTCGCCGTTCTGCGAAACCTTCTTCGACGGCGTGCGCGTGCCGAAGTCGCATGTGGTCGGCACCGTCAATCGCGGCTGGGATGTCGCGAAATATCTGTTGCAGCACGAGCGCGCGATGATCTCCGGCCTCGGCGACCGCAGCGTCGGCCGTCCGCTCGGCCAGATCGCGGCGGATTCGATCGGCGCCGACGCGCAAGGCAAGCTCGACGATCCGATCCTGCGCGGCCAGATCGCCGCGTTCGAGGTGGACGAGGCGGCGCTCGCCTGCGCCGCCGAACGCGCGATCGATCTCGCCAAGGCGGGACAGGGCCATCCGGCGTTTTCGTCCGCGATGAAGTATTACGGCACCGAACTCAACAAGCGGCGCTACGAAATCCTGATGTCCGCCGGCGGTATCGACGCGCTGGAATGGGAAAGCCCGCGCTCCAAGGAAGGCGCGCGTCCGCGTGCATGGCTGCGCACCAAGGCCAACTCCATCGAGGGCGGCACCAGTGAGGTGATGCTCGGCATCGTCGCCAAGCGCATCCTCGATTTGCCGGGGGCGTAGCGTAGCCCTCTCCGTCATGGCCGGGCTCGTCCCGGCCATCCACGTCTTCGCTGCCGTTAAGCATCAAGACGTGGATACCCGGCATAAAGCCGGGCATGACGAGCCTCTCTTCACATTCGCACAACACAGATTCATTGCAGTTGGAATTCCCATGCCCCTCGTCCTCACCGAAGAACAATCCATGCTGCGCGACAGCGCGCGCGGCTTCATCAACGAGAAAGCCCCGATCGCGCACCTGCGCAAACTGCGCGACGATCGCGATGCCACCGGCTTCTCGCGCGACCTCTGGAAAGGCTTTGCCGAGATGGGTTTTGCCGGCCTGCTGGTGCCGGAAGCTTTCGGCGGCAGCGGCCTCGGCGCAGTCGAAGCCGGCATCGTGCTGGAGGAAATCGGCCGCAACCTGATGCCGTCGCCGTTCCTTTCCACCGCCGTGCTCGCCGTCTCCGCACTGACGCGCGGCGGCAACGCCGAACAACAGGCAGCTTACCTGCCGAAGATCGCCGATGGCTCGCTGATCGTAACGCTCGCCGTCGACGAAGGGGCCAAGCACCGGCCGCACAACATCGCGATGCAGGCGGTTCGTGCCGGCAACGGTTTCAAACTCAACGGCGCGAAAGCCCTCGTCGTTGACGGCCACGTCGCGGATTTGCTGATCGTTGCGGCGCGTAGCGACGGCAACGCCGGCGAACCCGGCGGCCTGACCTTGTTTCTGGTCGATCCGAAGGCGAAGGGCGTCAGCGTCGAGCGCACCGTGATGGTCGACGCGCACAACGCCGCGCGCATCGATTTCGATAACGTCGAAGTTAGCGCCGACGCCGTGCTCGGCGAAGTCGATCAGGGCGGCGACCTGCTGGACGCGGTGCTGAACATCGGCCGCGGCGCGGTCGCCTCCGAAATGGTCGGCCTCAGCGAAGAAGTCTTCAACCGCACCGTGACCTATCTCAAGGAGCGCAAGCAGTTCGGCAAATTGATCGGCGAATTCCAGGCGCTGCAACACCGCGCCGCGACGCTCTATATCGACATCGAGATCACCCGCGCCGCGACGTTGAAAGCGTTGCAGACGCTCGATCAGGACGCCGCCAAGGCGAGCCACGCGGTGTCGGTGGCGAAAGCCCGCGCCGGCACCACCGCGACCCGCGCGGTGCAGGAAGGCGTGCAGATGCACGGCGGCATGGGCATGACCGACCAGTTCGACATCGGCCTGTTCATGAAGCGCGCGCGGGTATGCCAGGAATTGTTCGGCGATGACAATTTCCACGCAGAGCGGCTGGCCGAAGCGCGGCAGTACTAAGATAAAACAAATATTCTATCAGTGAGACGTCCCCGCGAAGGCGGGGACGACCAAGATACTACCGATCCTACCCCGCCTTCTGAAAGCGGTCGTCCAGCGCGTAGCCGGCGCCGCGGACGGTGCGGATCGGGTCTTCGGCTTCGCCGGGATTGAGCAGCTTGCGCAGGCGGCCGATGTGCACGTCGACGGTGCGTTCGTCGATGTAGATGTCGCGGCCCCAGACGCTGTTGAGCAGTTGCTCGCGGCTGAACACGCGGCCCGGATGTTCGAGGAAAAACTCCAGCAACCGATACTCGGTCGGGCCGAGATCGATCGGCCGGCCGGAGCGCGCGACACGGCGCTTGTCGCGATCCAGTTCGATGTCGCCGTAAGCCAACACGCTAGCCACCCGCTCCGGCGCAGCGCGGCGCAGCAGCGCGCCGACGCGCGCCAGCAGTTCCGGCACCGAGAACGGCTTGACGATGTAGTCGTCGGCGCCGGTGGCGAGCCCGCGCACGCGCTCGCTCTCCTCGCCGCGCGCCGTCAGCATGATGATCGGTAGTTGCTTGGTTTCCGGCCGCGCCCGCAGCCGCCGGCACAGTTCGATGCCGGAGAGACCGGGCAACATCCAGTCCAGCACCACCAGATCGGGAATGCTTTCCTTCAGCCTCGTGTCGGCCTCGTCGCCGCGCGCCACGGTTTCGACCTCGTAGTCCTGGGCCTCGAGGTTGTAGCGCAGCAACGTCGTCAGCGCCTCCTCGTCTTCCACGACCAGAATGCGAGCCTTCATCAGTATCGTTCCATTACTTGTTGACGGCGGCGGCGAACGTGGTCTGGTCCGCCTTCGGCCGCTTGTCGGTGATCGGCTGGCCTTCCACCATGTAAACCACGGTTTCGGCTATATTCGTGGCGTGGTCGCCGATCCGCTCGATATTCTTGGCACAGAACATCAGGTGGATACAGAAGCTGATATTGCGCGGGTCCTCCAGCATATAGGTGAGGAGTTCGCGGAACAGCGAGGTACAGATCGCGTCGACCTCCTCGTCGCCCTTCCACACCGCCATCGCCGCCGGCACGTCGTGCGCGGCATAGGCGTCCAGCACCGACTTGAGTTGGGTCGCCACCAGATCGGTCATGTGCTCGAGGCCGCGGATCAGCTGCAGCGGGTTGAAATCGCTGTCGAGCTGCATCACGCGCTTGGCGTTGTTCTTGGCGAGGTCGCCGATCCGCTCCAGGTCGGTGGCGGTACGCATCGCGCCGACGATCTGGCGCAGGTCCACGGCCATCGGCTGGCGCCGCGCGATGGTCAGCACCGCATGCGATTCGAGATCGCGCTGCAGCTTGTCGATTTCGCCGTCGGAAGCGACCACGCGGCTCGCGGTCGAGACGTCGCGGCGCACCAGCGCATCGACCGACTCGACGATCTGCCGTTCGGCGAGGCCGCCCATCTCCGCGACCAGCCGGGTCAGTTCCTGCAAGTCGCCGTCGAAAGCCTTGGCGGTATGTTCAAAAGCCATTTTCGTTCTCCGCGAGATGTCGCGTTGTTCGGCAATCAGCCGAAGCGTCCGGTGATGTAGTCCTGCGTGCGGCGGTCGGTCGGCGAGGTGAAGATCTTGTCGGTCGGGCCGAACTCGATCAACTCGCCGAGATACATGAACGCGGTATAATCGGAGACGCGCGCCGCCTGCTGCATGTTATGGGTGACGATGACGATGGTGTAGTCTTCCTTCAGTTCGTCGATCAGTTCCTCGATCTTCGCGGTCGAGATCGGATCGAGCGCCGAGCACGGTTCGTCGAACAGGATCACCTCGGGCCGCACCGCCACGGTGCGTGCGATGCACAGGCGCTGCTGCTGACCACCCGACAGGCTGAGTCCGTTGGCGTTGAGCTTGTCCTTCACCTCGTCCCACAGCGCGGCGCGGCGCAGCGATTGCTCGACGCGCTGGTCGAGGTCGCGCTTCGACAGCTTCTCATAGAGACGAATGCCAAACGCGATGTTCTCGTAGATCGACATCGGGAACGGCGTCGGCTTCTGGAACACCATGCCGATGCGCGCGCGCAGCAGATTGAGATCGAGGCCCGGCTCGACGATGTTGATGCCGTCAAACTGCACCTGCCCTTCGGCATGTTGGTTCGGATAGAGATCGTACATCCGGTTCAGCACGCGCAGCAGCGTGGACTTGCCGCAGCCGGACGGACCGATGAACGCCGTCACCTTGTTCTCGTACAGCGGCAGCGTGATGCCCTTCAGCGCCTTCGACTGGCCGTAGAAGAACTCCAGGTTGCGGATCGCGACCTTGTCGCGCAGCGCGCTTGGGTCGACCGGCGGATGACCGGCGACGGCGGTCGGGATCGCGGTGGCGATACTCATGATGCTTTCCTTGTTCCGGTAAGGGCGCGGGCGACGATGCTCAGGGCGAGCACTGAAATGGTGATGATCAGCGCGCCGGTCCATGCCAGCTTCTGCCAGTCCTCATAGGGGCTGAGCGCGAACTGGAAGATGACGACCGGCAGGCTCGACATCGGGGCGTTGAGGTTGTGGCTGTAGAACTGGTTGTTGAGCGCGGTGAACAGCAGCGGCGCGGTTTCGCCGCTGATGCGCGCCACCGCCAGCAGAATGCCGGTGATGATGCCGGAGCGCGCCGCGCGGTAGGCGATGTGGCGGATCATCAGCGAGCGCGGCAGGCCGATGGAGGCCGCCGCCTCGCGCAAGGTGTTCGGCACCAGCATCAGCATGTCCTCGGTGGTGCGCACCACCACCGGGATCACGATCACCGACAGCGCCACCGCGCCGGCGATGCCGGAGAAGTGACCCATCGGCACCACCATCACCTCGTAGATGAACAGGCCGATGACGATCGACGGCGCGCTGAGCAGGATGTCGTTGATGAAGCGCACCACGCTGGAGATCTTCTCGTGGCGGCCGTACTCAGCCATGTAGGTGCCGGCCAGCATGCCGACCGGCGTGCCGATGGCGATGGCGATCACCGTCATCAGAATGCTGCCGACAATGGCGTTGAACAGACCGCCCGCCGAACCCGGCGGCGGCGTCATTTCGGTGAACACCGCCAGCGACAGGCCGCTGAAGCCTTCCCAGAACAGCACGCCGAGAATCAGCGCCAGCCCGGCGAGGCCGATGCCGGTCGCGGTGTAGGAGGCGGCGGTCGCAAACACGTTGCGGCGGCGGCGCGAATTGTAGATCGCGAGGTCCATCAGCCGACCCTCTTCTCGATACGAAGCAGCATGTAGCGCGCGATCGCCAGCACGATGAAGGTGATCACGAACAGGATGAGGCCGAGCGCGATCAGCGACGAGGTGTAGAGATCGCCGACGGCTTCGGTGAATTCATTGGCGATGGTCGCCGAGATGGTGGTGCCGGGCGCCAGCAGCGAACTCGATATCTTGTGCGCGTTGCCGATCACGAACGTCACCGCCATGGTCTCGCCGAGCGCGCGACCGAGCCCGAGCATGACGCCGCCGATGACGCCGACGCGGGTGTAGGGCAGCACCACGTAGCGCATCACTTCCCAGGTCGAGCAGCCGAGCCCGTAGGCGGCCTCCTTCAGCACCGGCGGCACCGCGTCGAACACATCGCGCGAGATCGAGGTGACGAACGGCAGCACCATAATGGCGAGGATCAGGCTCGCGGTCAGCACGCCGATGCCGTAAGGCGGGCCCGCAAACAGGCTGGAGAGCACCGGCACGTTGCCGAAGGTCGAGATCAGCGCCGGCTGCACGTATTGCTGCAGGAACGGCGCCAGCACGAACAGGCCCCAGATGCCGTAGATGATGCTGGGGATGCCGGCCAGAAGCTCGATGGCGATGCCGATCGGGCGGCGTAGCCACATCGGGCACAGTTCGGTGAGGAACATCGCGATCAGAAGACCGAACGGCACCGCGATCAGCATCGCGATGAACGAGGTGACCAGCGTGCCGTAGATCGGCGCCAGCGCGCCGAATTTCTCGGTGACCGGATTCCAGCTTTGCGTGGTGACGAAATCGAAACCGAAAGTCGTTAGCGCCGGGAGCGAACCCATCACCAGCGCGATCATCACACCGCCGAGCAGCAGCAGCACCAGGATCGCCGCGCTGCGGGTGATGGCGTGGAAGATCACGTCGCCGAGCCGCAGCTTGTTGAGCGCTTTGGCGCGCTCCGTCGCATCCTGAGCGCCCACCCGCGCGCCTCCCCACGTTACGTCCACCACAGCCGCCTCCTGGCAGATAACTCGACCATACTCTCGATCGTCATGGCCGGATGTATTCCGGCCATCCACGTCTTGATTGCCACGCTATCGCTTGAGCGTGATGGCCGGGGCATAGGCGAGCGAAGCGACACAGTTCTTCGAACGTCTATGCCCGGCCATGACGGCTCACATCAGTTGGTGACGCTGTAGACCGCCTTGCCGTCTGCCGCTTTCACGTCCTTGGCCCAGGTCTGCTGGATCAGCTTCACGACGCTGTCCGGCAGCGCGACGTAGTCGAGATCGGATGCCATCGCGTCGCCGTTCTTGTAGGCCCAGTCGAAGAAGCCGAGCGCGATGCCGGCGGCAGCGGCATCCTTCGGCTGCTTCGGCAGCAGGATGAAGGTCGCGGCGGCGATCGGCCAGCTCTTCTCGCCCGCCTCGTTGGTGAGGATCAGGTAGAAGCCCGGAGCCTTGGCCCAGTCCGCACCGGCAGCCGCCGCGGCGATCGATTCGGCGGTGGCTTCGACAGCCTTGCCGTCCTTGTTGATCAGCTTGGTGGTGGTCAGCTTGTTCTGCTTGGCATAGGCGGTTTCGACGTAACCGATCGAACCCTTGGTCTGCTTGACGTTATTGGCGACGCCTTCGTTGCCCTTGGCGCCGATGCCGGCCGGCCACTCGACGGCGGTGTTCGAACCGACCTTCGCCTTCCAGTCGGCGCTGACATGCGCGAGGTAGTTGGTGAACAGGAAGGTGGTGCCCGATCCGTCGGAGCGATGCACCAGCGCGATCGCCTGCGCCGGCAGCTTGGCGTTCGGGTTCAGCTTGGCGATCGCCGGATCGTTCCAGGTCTTGATCTCGCCGAGGAAGATCTTCGCCAGCGTTGCGCCGTCGAGGGTCAGCTCGGCGTTGTTGACGCCGTCGATGTTCACCACCGGCACGATGCCGCCGAGCACGGTCGGAAACTGGATCAGGCCTTCCTTGTCGAGCTGCTCGGGCTTGAGCGGGCTGTCGGTGGCGCCGAACGTCACGGTGCGGGCGATGATCTGCTTGATGCCACCGCCGGAACCGATCGATTGATAATTGAGGCCGTTGCCGGACTCCTTCTTATAGGCCTCCGCCCACTTGGCGTAGACCGGATAAGGGAAGGTCGCGCCTGCGCCGGAAATATCGGCGGCGAAGGTCGAGGTCGGGGCGGTGGCGAGGCCGACCGCTGCCACGAAACCCGCGGCTGCTAGGGTGCGAAACAGTTTCACTGGTGTTCTCCATCCTGTGGACACGGCACCGATCGCCCTCGATCGCGCCTGCACGCGGCTCTTTAAGAGCCCGTGGCTGCGCTTTTATGAGGGTTTGATGACACCTGGATGACAGCGTTAACACACTGTAATCGCGGAGTTTTATGCGGCGAAAATTTAGCGCGGCTGGGGAAAAGCCGCGGTGAAGGTGGCGCCCTCGCCGGCCACACTCTCGATCACCAGGCGGCCGCGATGGCGATTGAGGATATGCTTGACCAGCGCGAGCCCCAGCCCGGTGCCGCCCTGCGCGCGACTGTCGCCGGCATTGACGCGATAGAAGCGCTCGGTGAGGCGCGGCAGATGCTCCAGTGGGATGCCGGGGCCGAAATCGCGCACGCGCGCCTGCCACTCCGACGCGCCTTCCGGACTCGTGCCCTGCATCAGCGACACCACCACACGGCCGCCGGACGCGCCGTATTTCAGACCGTTCTCGACAAGGTTCTCGAACAGCCGCAATAATTCTTCGCGGTCGCCGGCGATGATCGCGGACGTATCCGGCAGTTCGGTTTCGATCGCCACCTGACGTTCCTTCGCCAGCGGCTCCAGCCCGTCGATCACCTGACGCAGCAGCGGCACCAGATCGATCCGCGTATCGGGCCGCACATGCGCCGACAGTTCGACGCGCGACAGCGACAGCAGATCGTCGATCAGCCGCGCCATTCGCGTCGCCTGCGCATGCATGATGCCGAGGAAGCGCTCGCGTGCTTTCGCATCGTCGCGCGCCGGGCCTTGCAGCGTGTCGATGAAGCCCGAGAGCGCGGCGAGCGGCGTGCGCAATTCGTGGCTGGCGTTGGCGACGAAATCGGCGCGCATTTCCTCGATCCGCCGCAACGGCGTCTGATCGTGGAACGTCATCAGCATGCAGGAGTCCTTGCCGCCGAACGTGGTCGGCACCACGACCGGCGTGATCGTCACTTCCATCCAGCGTTCGACCGGCGCGTGATCGACGAAGGTGACGCGACGCGGCGCGGCATCGGCAATGGCTTCACGCAACGCCACGACGATCTCCGGCGTGCGCAGCGCGAACTGCGCCAATTCCTTGCGGCGCAAGGCCGGCGCGAGCTGCGCCGCCGCGGCGTTGAGGTGGATGACGCGCCCGGCGCGATCCAGCAACACCGCCGGCTCCGACATGCCGGACACCACGGCATTGACCGCCGGCGCCTCGACCGGATCGATGATGGCCTGCTCATCGCGTGAGGCGGCGGGATCGTGCAGCCGCCACGGCACCAGCGCCGCGCCGACGATGCAGACGAAGGCGATGGCGGCATGCACGATCACCAGATTGCCGGACATCACCAGCGTCGCCAGCACCATCCCGGCCACCAGCAGGACCAGCGCGGCGTTGCGCAGCCGGTCCGGCCACGATGCAAACAGCGACGGAGATTCTTGCCCCTCTTGCACCGCCGGCGTGGCGGCCATGTCGGGCGGGGCGTTGGAATGGTCAGGCGCCAGTGTCACCGTACTTTCCCGATCGGGGCATCCCGAGGCCCGCGGCCTTGTCGTCTGCCATGGCCGCCTGCTGCTCCCGTTTGAATCGCGAACCGAGTATGACCTCGCGAAACGTCAGCAGGATGACGGAGATGACAAAGGGAACAATATAGTAAAGCAATCGGAACAGCAGCATCCCGGCCAGCAGTTCTTCCTTGTCCATCTGCCACAGGCCGACCAGCATGGCGGCGTCGAACACGCCGAGCCCGCCGGGCGAATGGCTGGCAAAGCCGAGCAGCGTCGCCGAGACGAAGATCACCGCCACCACGACGAATCCGAGATTGGGCTCGTCGGGGACCAGCATGTACATCGCCAGCGCGCAGAAGCCGAGATCGACGATGCCGATAACGATCTGCAGCAAGGTGAGTCCGCCGCCCGGCAGCACCACCGCCCAGGGGCCGCGGCCGATGGTGCGCGGCGCCAGCGACACCCAGACCACATAACCGGCGAGCCCCAGCAGAATCGCGAAGGCCACGATGCGATTGAGCCATGGCGGCAACTGATCGACGGCGGACGCGGCTTCCGGATGATAGGCGACGCCCATGCCGAGCACCGCGGCATTGCCGAGCCAGAACGTCAGCCCGGCGACGAAACAGATCTTGGTGACATCGACGGCGCTAAGACCCTGCGCCGAATAGATGCGATAGCGCACCGCGCCGCCGGTGAAGGCGCTGGCGCCGACATTGTGCCCGACGGAGTAACTGGTGAACGCCGCCAGCGCACTGATGCGATAAGGCACCTCGGGATGGCCGATGGTGCGCAGCGCGAACAGATCATAGAACGTCAGGGTGAAATAGCTGGCGGCGACGAACAGTCCCGCCAGCATGATCGAATGCGGATTGCTGCGCTTGAGTGCATCGATCACGTTATCGACGTCGATGGTCCGCAGCAGATGAAACAGGATGTAGCAGGCGATGGCGATGACGGTGAGGCTGATCAGCACACCGAGCCGGCGCAGGACTTGCTTGGCGCGCAGAACCTCCATCGTCCTGCGAATTAGATCCTGCATCTCGACCTCGAATGGCGATCCCGCGCGGCACCTGCCCCCGCGACTGGGGCCGCAGCCCCGGCGACACGCGCTTCACCCTTGTCGTGGTAGCGTGTTTTGGTGCGGAGGAAAATCAAATCGCCAACATCACCCGTATATTTCCTGTTCCTTTAAAAACTTCCTTCCAAAGGCGCGCGGACCGCTCAATCCAGCATTTGCATAAGTGCCGCCGACGCGGGATGTAAATGCCGGAATGGCGTCCCTGGCCGTCAAAAGATTGTCATCGACGATTTTGCCGTCAATCCTGCTGCGACGGATTTGACCACTTGGGCGCCCGCCATCAGGCGGCGGGGCCGGGCGGATCGGTTCGCGGCGGAATGCGCCCTGCGGCCAGTTGGCGCGCCACCAGCCGGTCGCGCAGCGCCGAGCCAATCGCACATCCGATCAGATAGGCCGCGAACATGACGAGGCCCAGATCGAGCCAGTAGCCGGGGCGGCCGGGAACGATGCGGGCCACCGCCACGCCGATCACCACCACCAGCAACAGTGCGATGTATTGCGCGGTCTTTTTCGACAGGCCCTCGCCATGCTGGACCACCGAGATCCAGCCCATCGCCAGCCCGAGCAGAGCCGCGCCCGTAAGCCAACCCCAGTGAAAGGTCAGGAAAGCGGTCATCGCGGTCACCTCACCAGAAAATCGATGCGGCGGTTCTTCGCCTTGCCTTCTTCGGTGCTGTTATCGGCAACCGGCACGGAATTGCCCTGGCCCGAGGTCTTGAAGCGATCGGCGGGCAAGCCCGCCTTGACCAGATAATCGGCCACCGCCTTGGCCCGCGCCTCCGACAGGGTCTGATTGGCGGCAAGGTCGCCGTCGCCATCGGTATGGCCGACGATCTCGATGGCCGCGGCCGGGCAGCGCAACGCGATCTCGGCCAGCCGGTCGAGCAATCCGGCGGAATCCGCATTGATGGTGGCGCTGCCGGATTCGAAGCGGATGCGCGCCTCGCCCAGCAGTTCCGAGAACAGCCGCTGGCACACGCTGGCATCGACCGGCGCCGCCGCGGGCTTCACCGAAATTTCGGCCTTGGCCTTCCAGCCCTCCGGCAGGTCCTTGGCAAGACTTTGCCGAATCTGGTTGGCGGCACCGTCGAACAGCGCGTCGCCCGACAACTTCACTTCGCGATCCGCCACTTCCAGCGAACCGGTGGAGAGCCGCGACAGCGCGCCGAGCGCGCGGGTGACCATGTCGGCGAAACCCTTCGGCGCGCCGATGCTGGCCTTGAGCGTATCGGTCACCTTCTCGCCGAAAAACTTCCGCTGTGCCGCCGCGACCAGTTCCGCATGCACCTTGTTGTCCGGCACATAGCCGCTGAGAGTCAGCGTGCCGGCGACCGGATCCTTGTTGGCCTGAAACACATAGGGCGGCGCCGCGATGTCGTTGGCAGCGACCGAATAGCCCTCGGGAAGATTGCGCAGGCTCGCCCAGATCGCCTCGCGGCCGCCGAGTTCGCGCGCCATGCCCGACAGGGTGACGGCCTTGTCGGACAGCGTAACCTTGCCCTCCTTCAGACGCGCGACCTGCTCGATCAGCAGCAGCACCGCGGCATCGAACCGCGACGGCGCGCCGCGCGCGAAGCCGGTGTGATCGACCACTTCGACGCCATTGAGCGCAGCCTTCGCCGCCTCCTGCAACCGCGCCTTGATGGCCGGCAGCGGCGTGCTGCCACCCAGCGTCACGCGCACCACGTCGCGCTGCGCGGTCCACACATAAGGCTTGGCCTCGGGCACCAGCCGCGTGTTGTCGTTGACCAGCCGAACGCCGGGCACGCCTTCCACCGAGGTCAGCGCGCTGCGCCGCCCTTCCTCGGAAAATGCATCGGCGGCGAACGTGACGTCACGCCCCGCGACGCCGATACGGGTCTTGTCGAGAACATCGTTCTTGAGCGCAGCCGTGGTTGCGGCCGCAAGATTCTGCTCCAGCGGCACGGTTTCGTCCCATGCCGCAAGGCCCCACAGCACGGCAAGCGGAATAAGACCCGGCCACCACTTCCTGCTCCACCTGAAAAGTCCGCGCATTCGATTCCCTACGGGTCCTGAACCGGAGTGAAAACAAATGCTTGGGATGCTGTCAATTTCGAAATGTGGTGCGATGACGCAGGCGCCCGCAGCACCCGTCATAATGGTTTGTCGAGGGCGCCGAACAAGGTAGGGTTGTGCCGTAAATTTTCATGGAGTCGCGCAACACCGTCTCGATAGCGAACACCCGCAAGGGTGTTCCGATTCGAACGGCCAGAATTTGAAATGAAGCATATTCGCGAACGCATCATCCGCTCGGGCCTGGGCGCGCTGCATGTCACCGGCGCCCATCGCCTGCTCCGGCCGATTTTCGCCGGCGTCGGCAACATCTTCATGCTGCATCATGTGCGGCCGCGCCGGGACGTCGCGTTCCAGCCGAATCATCATCTGGAAATCACCCCGGATTTCCTGCGCATGACACTGAAGCACGTCCGCGATCTCGGCATCGACATCGTGACGCTCGACGAAATGCAACGCCGGCTCGCCGCGCGCGATTTCTCCCGCCGCTTCGTCTGCTTCACCCTCGACGACGGCTATCGCGACAATCGCGATTTCGCCGCGCCGGTGATGCGCGAGTTCGATGCCCCGTTCACGGTGTATGTCGCCAGCGATTTCGCCAACGGCACCGGCCGGCTGTGGTGGGTGGCGCTGGAGCGGGTGCTGGCCACCTCGGACTCGGTCGATGTGATCATCGACAAGGTGGCGACCCGCCTCGACACCGACACGCTGGAGGGCAAGCGCGAAGCCTTCACGATCCTGCACGAATGGCTGCGCCGCCTCCCCGACAGCGCCGCCATCCATCGCGAGATCAGCACGCTGTGCATGCGCTACGGCGTCGACGAGGAAGCCATCAGCCGCGAACTCTGCCTGTCGTGGGATGAATTGAAAGCCTTCGCCGAGGAACCGTTGTTGACGGTCGGCGCGCACACCGTCACCCACGACAACCTCGCCAAGCAGAGCGAGGCGTCCGCGCTGCGCGAAATCACCACCAACCGCGCCGACATCGAGGCCGCCTTGCAGCGGCCGGTGAAACATCTCGCCTATCCCTACGGCGACAAGCTTGCCGCCGGCCAACGCGAATTCGCGCTGGCGCAACGCGCCGGCTTCACCACCGCCGTCACCACGCGACCCGGCATGGTGTTCGCCGAGAACGCCGCGCACCTGACCGCGCTGCCGCGCATTTCACTCAACGGCAATTATCAGGAGGACCGCTTTCTGCCGGTCCTGACCTCCGGCGCCGCCACCGCGCTGTGGAACAGATTCCGCCGCGTCGACGTAGCCTGACGGCTCCGTCAAGCCAAAAGATGCATTAAGAAAGCATCTTTTTTCTTGTCACCGCCGCGCCCCGATGCCACTCATTGGAACGACTCCATTTTCCGATGCGGGACACGTCCGATGAGCGATACCTGGCTACCCTCCCTGAAAACCGACACGCCGCAGGCGGGTTTCGAACTGGCGGTGAAACTGTCGCGCGTCGGCGTCAAGTACACCCAACCGTCCGACGCGGTGCGCTCCAGCCTGCGCGCGGCCTACGACCACGACACCACGCAACTGATCGCGTCGTCCCACGTCATCGCCGTGCACTTCCAGACGGTCGCCGCCGCCAACAATTACTGGCGCTGAGTACCGCCGCCCGATAGGTAAACCGCCGCTCGCATTGACGTGCCTCCCGGCGCGGGGACCGGATTTTTATTTGACGCGTTTTCTTGACGCGAACCGGTGTCCACTTCGTCGGAAAACGCTATAAATCTCCCGTCATCAATGGGAGGCACCATGTTCAAGGATCTGTTTTCGCTCAAAGGCCGCGTCGCACTGGTGACGGGCGGGTCGCGCGGCATCGGCAAGATGATCGCGGCGGGCTTTCTCGCCTATGGCGCATCGAAGGTCTACATCACCGCGCGCAAAGCCGGCCCCTGCGAGGAAACGGCGAAGGAACTGACCGCCGCCTATGACGGCGAGTGCATCGCGCTGCCGATCGACATGTCCACGGTGGAAGGCTGCAACAAGCTCGCCGATGAATTCATGAAGCGCGAGGGGAAGCTCGACATCCTCGTCAACAATGCCGGCGCGGCGTGGGGCTCGACCTTCGACGAGTTTCCGGAAGCCGGCTGGGACAAGGTGATGAACCTCAACGTCAAGTCGCTGTTCTTCCTGACCAAGGCGCTGGCGAAGCCACTGCGCGCCGCGGCGACGAAAGAGAAGCCCGGCAAGGTCATCAACATCGCTTCCGTCGACGGCATGTCGGTCAATCCGATGGAGACCTATTCCTATCAGGCCAGCAAGGCGGCGGTGATTCATCTGACCCGGCGGATGGCGGCGAGACTGATCCAGGACAACATCGCGGTGACCGCGATCTGCCCCGGCGCGTTCGCCTCCGACATGAATCGCGCGGCGCGCGACCAGGCCGACCATATCTCGCAATGGATCCCGGCGAAGCGCATCGGCAACGACGAGGACATGGCGGGGCTTGCCATCTATCTCGCCTCGCGCGCCGGCGATTACGTCGTCGGCAACGCCATCGCGGTGGATGGCGGCATCGTCTACGCCAACCTCAGCGTTCCGGTATCGGGCGAGTAGGACAAACCGGTCCCGAGCCGGATCGTCGCACGGCAAATCCTTTTCCTCGGCGTGATCCGAAACTGTCATCGGGTCACGCCGCTCTCATGACAATCGCTGACGATTACTTCCGCTCGCGCCGGCCAGTCGCGGCGAGAATGTTGCGGGCTTGCGTGCTTCCTGCCTTGGCGGCCTGCGCAAGCAGCTTTCTCGCTTCGGGAATATCCTTGCGGCCGCCGATGCCGTTGGCATAACAGCGCGCCAGATTCACGATGGCGTCGGGATGGCCCATGTGGGCGCTCTTCTGGTACAGCGCCCGCGCGGCCTTCGCGTTCCGTGTAACGCCAAGGCCCTTTTCGGTCAGTTCACCCATCTTGTTGACGGCGCGCGCATCGTCGAGATCGGCGGCATCGCGATAAAGCGCGAAAGCTTTCGGGAGGTTCTGCGTGACGCCGGCGCCCTGCTCGTACTGCGCCGCCAGACTCGCGATGGCCGGTGCGAACTTCTTCTGCGCCGCGATCTCGAAATAGAAGCGCGCGCGAACCGGATCGCGCTCCACGCCGTCGCCACGATCATAGACTTCGCCCAGCGTGAAGAGCGCGCGGACGCTGCCCAGCTCGAACGCCTTCTTGTAGTGAGTCAATGCACCGTCATAGTCGCGCGCCGCGAACAGCGCCCGTCCGAGCTGATAGGCAAAGCGGCCGGTCGTCGGGAAGCGCTTCACCGCATCCGAACACGCGGCGACCGCATCGGCGGCGACGATCTTGTCCAGCGTCACGCCCGCGACGTCCGGATGCCTGTCGGCGTCGTCCGGCGCCGCCGCGAGTTCGTCGCATGGCTGCACCTTCGCGACCTCGACCTGCATCGTGGGGGCGACGCCGTCCTTGGCCGACGCGAGGAAAATCTTCTGCTTGGAAAGCTGCCCGTACATATACGGCGTCTGTTTGGACTCCGTCGAATCCCGGACGTGATCGCGGACGTTACGCAGCAGGAAGTTGATCTCGAGATCCGGCTTCGGAAGGTTCTCCAGGAGCGCCGCGGCCAGCGGACTGTTGCGCCCGCTGCCCTGCTCGGAAACTTTTCGCGGCTCGGTGGCGAACAGCAAAAACACGTTCCGTGCGCCGCCGGATCGCGGCGATGCCGTGTCAACGCCGGTGTCCGTGTTCAGAGATTCGATATCGACGGGAAACGGATTCCCATGCAGCGCATCGAGAATCACCAGGCCCAGTGAGTGCGCCTGTCCGGCACCCGACATCACCTGGGGCAGCGGAATAGTCTCGACGCCAAGCCCGGACGCATTCGAAAGCCGCGCATCGACAGGCACCAGATAGCCGCCGACACCGACGCTCAGGCTGTAACCGGCATAGTAGACGATGGCAATATCGGCACGGCGCGCCTTGCGCGCGAATTCATCGAGTGCGTAACGCAGGTCCGCCGCACTCGTGTCGCGGTGAAGCGCGACATCGAAACCGAGGCGACCGAGCGCATCGGCGATGTCCTCGGCATCGTTGATGGCGGTCGCCAGACGCGGTGCATGGGCATACTCCGCGTTGCCGACGACCAGCGCAACGCGCCGCTCGTCCGCTCCCGCCACCTGGCCCGAGAGGAGAAGAACGGCAGCCACACATGCAAACAGGATCGGCCGCAGGAAAGGCTGCATTCTCAGTTCGGAATCGCGTGTGATCTCACCCAGTCACTGTAAGTGAGGAACGCGACGCCCAGCAAGCTGTAGTTGACCTGCAGATAGCCATCGTCGGACACCGAGACCGCGGCCGGCACCTGACGCGCGATCTCCTGCGCCATGACGCCGACGTAAAGCGTGTCATCGCCGATGTAACGATAGCGATAGAGTTGAAAGCCGTCGCGGGTCCGCGTCAGCGGGGCGATATCGGCCTTGAGCCGGATATCGGACGGAACCCTGATGTTGCTGGCGGCATTCGACGCAGCGCGTGCGGCTGCATTCGCGGCCGCGGACGATGCGGCGCCGCGTGCCGCGCGCGCGGCTGCCGCCGACGCCGCACGGGACGAGGCCGCCGAGGCCGCATGGCTGGCGGCACGTGAGGTCGCCGCCGACACCGCATTGTTGACCGAATTGCTGACGGCGTTGCTGACCGCATTGCTCACATTGTTGCTGACAATGGAGCCGACCCGCTGGTTGACCCGCTCGATGGTCCGCCGATACTCGCGATTGCGCTGCTTCTCGATGGCCGAACGCGTGTAAGCCGAAATCAGGTAGCCTTTCTTGCGCGCGTCCCGGACTGCTTTCTGCATGCATCCGGCCGGCTGGCCCGAGGTCTTGCAGAGTTGGAATTGCAGTTGAACATATTCCGGATATCGGCTGGCGGCTTTGGCACAGGCCGCGGCATTACCGCCGAAGCAGTTGTTCACATCGTCGTCCTGCGCCGTCCGCATCATCCAGTCGGTCAGGTTGACAGGCCGCAATCCCAGATCGCTTCCCGCGGGCAGCCGATGGTCGCGCAGGCTGGGATACTTCTCCGCGAATTTCCCGACGAGAGCCTTGTCTTTGGACTCCCTGAGCACATCCCACGCCTTGTCGATCGCGAACGAATTTTCGGTCGTCGCCTCTGACGAGGCGGATGCGAGCTGATAGGTCGAGGCCGGCGGCTTCGGCAGATTCGGCGCGGCCGAGGCGCGCTTCGAACCCGATGCCGCCTGCAGCGACGCCAGCGTCGCGCGCGCGCCTTCGGCGCGTTCGCCGCTCGGGTAAAGATCAAGGAAGGCGCGATAGGCGGGCGCGGATTTTTCCTTCTCGACGATGGACCACGCCAGCTTTTCGGCGTTCTCGAGTCCCGCGATCCGGTCGCGCGCCTCGGGAAGATGGGCGCTTGAGGGAAACTGTTCGGTAAAGCGGCGCAAGGTTGCAACGTCGCTGGTCGCGCGCACGAACGCCCACGCCACCTTTTCGGCATCGGCATTGGTTTCGCCGGCCGCGATGTTGGCGATGCCGTTGAGGTAGATCTCTTCGCGGGACAACGTGCCGTAAACGGTCGGGCTCTGGGTCTTGGTTTCGTTCAGAACGTCGTCGTGCACGTTCCGGAACAGGTAGTTGATCTCGAGGCCGGGCTTCTCGATGTAGCGCAGCAGCGCGCCGGAATAGGGACTGTTGCGGTCGGCGCCATCGCTGGCGGTGGTGCCGGCGGCGGCGGCGAACGCCACCAGCACGTTGTCGTTGACCTCGACCGGTGCGAGGCCACGCGTCGCGGTGTGCGCCGGCACCGATGCCGCCGACGCTTTCGCATGCTTCTTTCTGGAGCCACCGGCGCCGTCATTTGCGAGCGAGCGCCCGGCCGACGCGGTGACCGCCGCGAACGGATCGTTGCGGCAGGCGTCGAGGATCACGAGGCCGAGGATTTTCGGATAGATCGAAATGTCGATCAGCGTTTCGAGGTTGATCGCTTCGGCGTAGATGTCGACCGCGGACTTGATCGTCGCATCGACCGGAATGAGCCAGTTCTTGCCGTCGATTTCGACGCCGTGGCCTGCGTAGAAGATGACGGCCTTGTCGGCGGTCTTCGCGGCATTGCCGAACTCGATCAGGGCATGCCGGAAGCTGTCGTAATCGACATTGCTCAGATGCTTGACGTTGAATCCGAGCCGCGTCAGGGACTCGGCCATGTCGGCCGCGTCATTGACGGGATTCGGGAGCTTGCCGACGTTGCGGTAGTCGCTGTTGCCGATGACAAGCGCGATCCGTTCCTCCGCCGAGGCCGAAACGGCGGCGCTCGCCGAAAGCACCGCGAGCATCAGACAAAAGGTCGCAGTGCGAAGCGCCGTGACGAATGCCCGCGCGCCCGAAAAACGGAACGCGCGCATCGCTTCGCGGCCACCGCGCGGATGTCGTCCCGTCGAAATGAATTGGCGCATCGTCATTCTGCCTCGAACAGCGATCTTGAAATATCCCGGAATTACAGGCCGTTCGCGATTTTCGCCGAGCACAGAACAGGAGCGACGACAAACCAAAGGAACAGCGATGAGACTCCTCTTCTTCGGTCGGGGTTCACCGGTCGCGAAAGTCTTTTGGCTTTATTTTCTGCAACTCAGGGTATCGCGACCAGCGAGAGATGTTCCCCGCCGCCCCGCGGTTCCGGGTTCCATTCGACTGTGGCATTCTCGCACTAGTTCCCGAATTGAATCATGTTATTTTTTTGGCATAGATCGTTTTAGGTCGTTTTGGGGCTGAGTAATGCGGTTATTTAAGATTTTTGCGGCCGTGCTGTCGGCCGGCGCGCTCTCTTTTATCATGTCACAGCCGGCTGCCGCTCAAAGCTCCGAAGTCGAGCGCGAAATCATCGGCGGCGTGATCCAGAACATCGTTCAGAACGTCCGTGACGAGGTTGCGCGCCGCAGGGTTGCGCCACCGGCCGGCATGCTGCGTTTCAACGGCGAGACGTCGGATTTCGATGGCCGTGATTTGTTCGCGGAACGACGGATCAGCGACCCTTTCGGCGCGCTGGGATACGCCAAGGCGCCGGCGCTCGTGGCCGCGGCTCCGATGTGGATGTACGGCACCAGTCTCGTCGGCAGCGGTGATCGCGCGTCCGCCCTGGGAGCCAAGGTCGATGTTGAAACCGTGGTGGGCGCGTTCGACGTCACCAGGATCGGCGTGTTCGACACGACCGACGCGTTGACGTTCATCGGCACCGGCGGACATTCGTGGTCCCGCGCGACCGCCGCGATTCCGTTCGGCCCGGCATTCGTGATGGACTCCTCGATGCCGTCGACGTCGGCAACGGTTTCGTACATGAACGGCGCATTCTCGGCCGACGCCTCGATCCTGGCGAGCTGGAGCCGCAGTTCGTCCAACATGCTGCTGGTGCCGGCAACAAGCTCCAGCTCGCTCGCCTACACCGTCAACACGCAGTACCGCTTCGACTTCCCGTACGCGGTGTGGTTCGAGCCGACCGTCGGCATCACCTATTCGGAAGGCTATACCGCGAACTTCGGCGCCAAGACCGGCGACAGCACCGAACTGCACGGCGGCGCGCGGATCGGCACCGAGATGATGTGGATGGGCTACAAGATTCAGCCGACCGTCTCCGCCGTTGCGTTCCGGATCGTCGATTCCAGCGCCGGCGCAGCCGATATGTACGGCATTCGCGGTTCGGCCAAGATGAACGTGCTGTGGACGCAGAACTTCTCGTCCTATCTCGAAGTGCACGGCACCGCGACCTCGCAGCAGGTCGTGTTCCCGGCTGTTGCCGGCGCCAACGTGCAGACCGTCGGCGTGCAGGCCGGACTGCGCTACACCTGGAACTGAGTTATCAGGAAACTGACTTGTCGGGGAACTGATCGGCTAAGGTTTTGAGGTTTGCGGAACATGCCGTTCCGCAAACCTCATTCTTTTTGGCCGATGAAATGCGGCGGCCGGCGGCATGGCCTCGACCGGTCACGACCTTTTCGGTCGCGCACCGATCCGTCCCCCCATAGACTGGGCACATGAAGAAGATCGGCTTTCTCTCGTTCGGGCACTGGACGCCTTCGCCGCAATCGCAGACCCGCTCGGCGGCGGATGCGCTGCTGCAATCGATCGAGCTTGCGGTGGCGGCGGAACAACTCGGCGCGGATGGCGCCTACTTCCGCGTCCATCACTTCGCCCGCCAACTCGCCTCGCCGTTTCCGTTGCTCGCCGCCGTCGGCGCGAAAACCAGCCGCATCGAGATCGGCACCGCCGTCATCGACATGCGTTACGAGAACCCGCTCTACATGATCGAGGACGCGGGCGCGGCCGATCTGATTGCCGGCGGACGGCTGCAACTCGGCATCAGTCGCGGCTCGCCCGAACAGGTGATCGATGGCTGGCGATATTTCGGCTATCAGCCGGCGGACGGTGAGAGCGACGCCGAGATGGGACGGCGTCACGCCGAAGTCTTTCTGGATCTGCTGTCCGGCAAGGGTTTCGCGCAACCCAACCCGCAACCGATGTTTCCCAATCCGCCCGGCCTGCTGCGCCTCGAACCCACCTCCGAAGGCTTGCGCGAGCGCATCTGGTGGGGCGCCGCCTCCAACGCGACCGCAATCTGGGCGGCCAGGCTCGGAATGAATCTGCAAAGCTCGACGCTCAAGACCGACGAAACCGGCGAGGCCTTCCATGTGCAACAGGCCGCGCAAATTCGCGCCTACCGCGCGGCGTGGAAAGAGGCCGGTCATCCGCGCGAACCGCGCGTCTCGGTCAGCCGCAGCATCTTCGCGCTGATCGACGAGCGCGATCGCGCCTATTTCGGCGCCAGCGGCGAGAATGAGGACCAGATCGGATACATCGATCCGCGAACGCGCGCGATCTTCGGCCGCAGCTACGCCGCGGAGCCGGACGTCCTGATCGAACAACTCAGGCAGGACGAAGCCATCGCCGAAGCCGATACGCTGTTGCTGACGGTGCCGAACCAGTTGGGCGTGGCCTACAACGCGCATGTCATCGAAGCCATTCTCACCCACGTCGCGCCCGCCCTGGGCTGGCGCTGACGCGTGACCGGCATTCTTGAAAGGAGCCCGACGTGAGCGTCGCCTTCACCAAGGAAGACAGCGCCGAGACGGCATCGGAAACGCTGCTGCCCGACCGCCCGATTTCGCCGCATCCGAATCTTGTGACGGAAGCGGGCCTGAAGGCGCTGCAGGCTCAACTCGACAAGGCGCGCGCCGCGTATGAAACGGCGCAGGCGATCGACGATGTCAATGAACGCCGGCGACAGGCCGCAATCCCCTTGCGCGACATGCGCTACCTCGCCGCGCGCGTTCGCACCGCGCAGGTCATGGCCGATCCGGTGTCGACCGACACGGTCGCCTTCGGCAGTACGGTGACGTTTCGACGTGACGACGGACGCGTGCAGACCTATCGCATCGTGGGCGAGGACGAAGCCGATCCCAAGGCCGGTTCGATTTCCTTCGTGTCGCCAGTCGCGCGGCTGTTGCTGGGCAAGGCGGTCGGCGACGAGGTCGGCGTAGCCGGCCAAAGCCTCGAGATCGTGTCGATCGCCTAGCGCCCTCAATACGTCTCGACGTGATAGCGGCCGTTGTCGCGCATCTCGGTCTTCAGCGTGGCCCAGTTCAGCGAGGCGCTTCGGCAGACGTCGGCGAAGGCCTCATCGACACCGCTCTCCATGCCCTTGAGCCCGCAGATGTAGACGTGCGTGCCGGCGTTGCCAAGCAGCGCCGCGATCTGTGCGGATTCCGAACGGATGCGGTCCTGCACGTAGACGCGCGGCGCGCCGGCGACGCGCGAGTAACAGAAATACTTGCCGAGCAATTTTTCCGGCACCTTCTGCAACGGCCCGAAATACGGCAGTTCCTCCGGTCGCCGCGCGCCGAAGAACAGCAGCAATCGCCCGGCCGCGTCCGGCATGGCGCGGCGGCGGCGCTCAGTGAAGCCGCGGAACGGCGCCGAGCCGGTACCGGTGCAGATCATGATGATGTTCGCCGCCGGATCGTTCGGATGCAGGAACGTCGCGCCGAACGGCCCCGTCACTTCCACTTTCGCGCCACGCGGCAGATCGCACAGATAGTTCGAGCACACGCCTTGCGGCTCGCGCTTCACCGTGAGCGCAAGATTGTTGGTGTTGGGTCGCTCGCCGTCGCGCGAACTCGCCACCGAATAGAGCCGCACCAGATGCGGCTTGCCCTCGGCGTCCGTGCCCGGCGCGACGATGCCGATGCTCTGGCCTTCCAGCACCGGAAACGGCTGATCGCCGAAATCGAGAATGATGTGGCGCACGTCGGAATCGGCGTGCGGCTCGGTGAGGCGGAAATTTCCGGTGATGGTGGCCACCGCCGGCTTGCCGCGACTGTAGAGATTGACGGTCGGCTTGCTCGCCGAATGCGGCGCGACGGCCTTGCCGCCCAGCCCCTTGCGCGCTTCCTCGAGTAGCGCGCCGATCTCATCTTCAAGCGCCTCGACCGTGCCGCCGGCGTCCTCGCTGGCAACTTCTTCCTGCGCCGGCAGATCGCTCCATGAGAACTGATCCTCCAGCGAATAAGGCTTCGCCACCACGCGCCAGTTGTCGATGGCGCCGGTCGGGCACGGCGAGATGCAGTCCATGCAATAATTGCAGATATCGACGTTCACCACGTAGTTGTTATCGTCGTGGGTGATGGCGTCGATCGGACAGGTTTCCTCGCAGGTGTTGCACCGGATGCAGATCTCCGGATCGATCAGGTGCTGCTTTTTGAGTGACGTGGTTGCTAACGTATCCATGTCGGACCTCTTCACCCTCCCTGGAGGGGGAGGGTCGGCGCGGTGAGCGAAGCGAACAATGGCGCCCGGGTGGGGTGATTTTGCAATCCCGCTCACCCCCACCTGAACGTTTCACGTTCGACCTCCCCCTTCTGGGGGAGGTAAGCTACGCCGCGATCTTCACATATTCGAAATCGCCTGGCTTGTTGTCGATGCCGACTTTCGGCGCGGCGATCCAGCCGGCGAACTGGCCGGGCTCGCTCACCGGCGTCATCAACGACTCGATAAAGTCGCCGTCCGCCTTCGAGGGCAGATAGTCGTCACGCACCTTGGCCCAATCGGCATCGCCGAGAAGAATACCCTTCGGCGTCGCGTTGATGCTCTTGAATTCGCCGATGTCGCGATGGAACGCGGTGTGCGGCAATTCCAGCCGGAAGTTGACGCCGGTCTTCTCGATGATCTTGTTCCAGCGCTCGACGCCCTTGGCGCAATCCTGCGTGTAGTCGTCGCGCAGCCGCATGTTGAGCGCGGTGAGCGCCGGCTCGTCCACCATGGTGATCTTGCCGTCGACCAGCTTCGCCACCGGATAGACATCATTGGTAAGGCGATGATCGTCGTCGATCTTGGTTTCCTGGAAACGGCCCTTCAGTCCGGCATTGTAGAAGTTCGCCGCGTTGGTGGAGACTTCCGAGCCGAACAGGTCGAGCGACAGCGAATAGTGCAGGTTCATCTTCTTCTGGATGGTCGGCAGATCGATGACGCCGAGCGCGCGCACCTTCTCGATCTCGTTCGGGTCCTCGATGCCCGCCGCCTTCATCGCCTCGCAGGTCCGCTGCAACACGCGGCCGACGCCGGTTTCGCCGACGAACATATGGTGCGCTTCTTCCGTCAGCATGAAGCGGCAGGTGCGCGACAGCGGATCGAAGCCGGATTGCGCCAGGCTTTCGAGCTGCATCTTGCCGTCGCGGTCGGTGAAGAAGGTGAACATGAAGAACGACAGCCAGTCCGGCGTCGCTTCGTTGAAGGCGCCCAACATGCGCGGCGCATCCTCATCACCGGAGCGGCGGCGCAGCAGATCGTCGGCTTCCTCGCGACCGTCACGGCCGAAGTACTTTTGCAGTAGATAGACCATCGCCCACAGATGACGGCCTTCCTCGACGTTGACCTGAAAGAGGTTGCGCATGTCGTAGAGCGACGGCGCGGTCTTGCCGAGGTGGCGTTGCTGCTCGACCGAGGCCGGCTCGGTGTCGCCCTGAATCACCACGAGGCGGCGCAGCATGGCGCGATATTCGCCGGGCACTTCCTGCCACGCGGCGACACCCTTGTGCTCGCCGAAGTTCACCTTGCGCTCGGTATCCTGCGGCGCCAGCAACACGCCCCAGCGATAGTCCGGCATCTTGACGTAGTCGAACTTGGCCCAGCCTTTCGGGTCGACGCTCACCGCCGTGCGCAAGTACACCAGCGATTCCTGAAAGCCGTCCGGCCCCATGTCGTTCCACCAGTCGAGATAGCCGGGATGCCAGCCCTCCAGCGCCTTGAGCACCTGACGGTCGGAGGCTAGATCGACGTTGTTCGGAATTTTCGTGGTGTAGTCGACGTTCATGATGTTCATGGGAGGCCTCTCCTCTTTCTTCGCCTCCCCCTGCAGGGGGAGGTCGGCGAGTTCAACTCCCCGGGTGGGGGTCACGGAGGCGTCGATAACGACCCCTCCCCGGAGCGCTATCGCGATCCGACCCTCCCCTTTCAGGGGAGGGTGAGCAAAGCTAAACCCGTGTCATGTCGAACTCGGCTTTCACGCCGGTGCCGTAGCGACGCAGTGCGCCGTTTTCGCCGACCGCGTTGGGGCGCTGGAAAATCCAGTTCTGCCACGCTGTGAGCCGCGCGAAGATTTTCGATTCCATCGTCTCCGGCCCGACGAAGCGCAGGTTGGCTTCCATGCCGGTCAGCGAGTCCGGCGAGAAACTGGTGCGCTCCTCCATGAACACGCGCACCTCGTCGTCCCAGTCGATATCGTCGAGCGCGAAGGTGACGAGGCCCAGTTCCTCGGCGGTCTCGGCATCGAGCGCTTCGCCGATCTTCCCCTGCGCTGCATCGACATCGTTCGGGTCCGCCTGAAAGCGCGATTGCAGCCGCGTCAGACCGTGGCTCATCGGATAGGGACCGAAATTCATGGCGTTGAGCACAATCGCCGGCGGCGCGCGGTTGTCGCCGTCGCGCTGGCCGACCAGCATGTAGGAGCGATCCGCCGCGAACACGAGTTCGGCCAATGTGCCGACGAAGCAGGAGCCGGGCTCCACCAAGGTCACCAGCGTGCGCGAGGTGACATCGATGCGCTTGAGCACGCGCTTCCAGTAATGGCGGATTTCGTTGACCAGCCAGTGTGCTTTGTTCTTCTCGAGAAAATCGTCATAGGCCAGCACGCTGGCGCCCTCGCCATGCGACTTGAACACCAGCATCGCGGTGTCGAGTTCGTTGATGCGCAGATGCAGAATGGCGTCGTCGAGTTCGCGCGCCACCTGCAACGACCAGAAGGCGTCGCCTTGCGCGAGAAGCCCGGCGACATCGGCCGGCGGCGCACTCTCCGGTGCCTTGAGGGTGATGGTGGCGATGTGTTGCGCGCGATCGATTTCGACATCGACGAAATCATAATGCAGCCCGTTGTCGTCGATCTTGCGATGAAGCGGCGTCAGCGCGATGCCCTTGCCATCGCCGTTGCGGTTTGAGGTCGCCGCCATCGCCTTGGCGCGTTCGGCGAGCTTCGCTTCAAGCTTGCTGTTCGGCGCGATCTCATCGACCAGCCGCCATTGCACCGCGCGCTTGCCCTTGATGCCTTCTTCGATCGTGCAGAAGTAATCGGCGTGATCGCGACGCACCTTGCGCTTGTCCACCACGCGCGTCAGCCCGCCGGTGCCCGGCAGCACCGCGAGCAACGGCACTTCCGGCAACGCCACCGCCGCCGCGCCGTCGTCCGCCATGATGATGTGATCGGTCGCGAGCGCCAGTTCGTAGCCGCCGCCGGCCGCGGTGCCGTTGACGACGCAGATGAACTTCTGGCCGGAGTTCTCGCTCGAGTCTTCCAGGCCGTTACGGGTCTCGTTGGTGAACTTGCAGAAGTTGACCTTGTGCGCGTGAGTCGAGCCCGCCAGCATGCGGATGTTGGCGCCGGCGCAGAACACGCGGTTCTTGCCCGAGCGCATCACCACCACCTTCACTTCGGGATGCTCGAAGCGCAGCCGCTGCACCGCGTCCGCGAGTTCGATATCGACGCCGAGATCGTAGGAGTTGAGCTTGAGCTGATAGCCCTCGAACAGGCCGCCGTTCTCGTCGACATCCATGGTCAGGGTCGCGACGTCGCCGGCAACGTCGATTGTCCAGTGCCGGTAGCGGCTGGGGTCGGTCTGGAAATCAATATGCTTGGCGCCGTTCGCGAGCACCCGATCTTCACCGGCCATGGGGACCACCCTGTCTGCATCCGTTATCGTTGATATGCATCATAATGCATAATGCATGACCTGTCGAGTCCAAAAACATGCATTTTTTTTCATATTGAGGCAAAAATCGTCAGCGCGATCGGCCGCCTTGCCCCTGCCGGAGATCCGCCACGGGATCGCCGCAAGAATCCCGACAGCCCGTTGGCGTCGAAATGCGCGGCGAAACTATCGGCATCCTCGGCCGGTCCCCGCGCCTGCACTTCCTCCAGCAGCGCCACCGCCTCGGCATCGAGCCGTGCCGCCGCCGCAACGCGTTGCATCTTCGATTTGAGATTGGCGTTGGCAATCTGAATGCACGCACGCAGCAGAATGCGATCGCGGCCGCCTTGCGGCGATGCCATCCACACCGCTTCGAGAATTTCGTGGCATTCCCAGAAGAAGCCGGCGTCGTTGAGCGCGAGGCCATGACGCAACGCCGGATGATCCGCCGGCACGACGTGTTCGAAACGCTGCGGCACCAATGCCTTCACTGGCGCGAGCCGCGCATGATCCGCGTCGCGCGTTTCGCCCGGCACATGCGCCCATTGCGGCATCGGAAACGATTCCGTCGACGACACGATCACGCACGCTGAAAATGAGTTCGCGCGACCTTCGTCACGCCGCGCGATCCGCGCTCTCATGGACGCGCAGAATGCGATCGGTGAACGCGCCCAGCGCCGCCAGCGTTTCGTTCGGCACCTCGCGATGCAGCGAATGGCCCGCGCCGGAAATCAGCGTCACATCCACCGGGCAATAGCATTCCTCCTGCGCGACCTCGATCTGCAACACGGTGCCGTATTGATCGTTCGCGCCCTGAATGATCGCCACCGGCACGCGGATATAGGCGAGATACTCCGAGATATCCCAGTCGCGGAATTTCGGATTGAGCCAGGTGTCATTCCAGCCGTGAAAAGCATTGTCGACGTTCTGATGCCAGCGCGCGAGTTTCGCGCGCAGCTCGCCGTCGCGATAGTCGTCGCGCGCTTTCGCGATGGCCACGAGATTCATGTCTTCCATCACGAAGTGCGGCGCCATCAGCGCCACGCCGCGCACGCGGTGATCCTGAATGCCGCCGGCATAGATCGCCGCGATCGACGCGCCATCGGAATGGCCGACCAGCAAGCCGCGCTTGAATCCGATTGCATCCAGCACGCGCGGTAGCACGTCGAGCGCTTCGACATGCATGTAGTCGGGCCCACGCGGCATCGCGGCCGGACTCGATGCGCCATAGCCGATCCGCGAATAGACGAACACGCCGCAGCCGGTCGCTTCTGCGAGGCGTTCGGGGAAATTTCCCCACAGCGCCGCACAACCGAGGCCTTCGTGCAACAGCACCAGCGTCGGCGCAGCGTCGGGCATCGGCCCGATCATGCGATACTCGATCTGCGCATCGCCGACGGCGAGTGTTCCTTGAGGAGACAATGTTGTCATGCTGCGCGCCCACCTCTCCGCGAAACGCAACCTGCTCTCTCCCCCCTTGTGGGGGAGAGGTGGAAAGGGGGGTACTCACGAGCATAGATTTCGCGGCTCACCCCCCACCCTAACCCTCCCCCACAAGGGGGGAGGGAATAACTGCGGGCGTCGCACGCGCAGAAACCATCACTCACATTCGTCATCACGACTTCACCCTTCATCACTCGCGCAGCTTGAAGCGCTGGATTTTTCCGGTCGCGGTTTTCGGTAATGCGTCCACCACCTCGATCCAGCGCGGATACTTCCATGGCCCGACCGCGTGCTTGACGTGCTCCTTGAGCGACTCATGCAAGCCGTCGGTGGCGGCGCCGGGTTTCAGCACCACGAAGGCTTTCGGCTTCAATAGACCTTCGCCATCGGCTTCCGGCACCACCGCCGCTTCCGCGACTGCCGGATGCGTGATCAGCGCGCTTTCGACTTCGAACGGCGATACCCAGATGCCCGAGACCTTGAACATGTCGTCGGCGCGGCCGCAGTAGGTGTAGCGGCCGTCGCCATCGCGGACGTACTTGTCGCCGGTGCGGGTCCAGTCGCCTTCGAACGTCCGCCGCGATTTGTTGCGCTGATTCCAGTAGCCCTCGCCGGCGGACGGCGCGTTGACCAGCAATTCGCCGACCTCGCCATCGGCGACATCGTTGCCGCTCTCATCGACCAGCCGCACCTGATAGCCAGGCACCGGCCGCCCCGAGGTGCCGTACTTCACGTCACCGGGCGCGTTCGACAGGAAGATGTGCAGCAGTTCGGTGGAGCCGACGCCGTCGAGAATGTCGACCTCGAAACGCTCGCGCCAATGATTGCCGACCGACTCCGGCAAGGCTTCGCCCGCCGATGTGCAGACGCGCAGCCGCGAACCGCCGCCGGCATTCTTCAGCGTTTCATCATTGAGCATCGCGGCAAACAATGTCGGCACGCCGAAGAAGATGCTGGGATTGTATGTCTGCATCAGTTCGAACATCCGCGCCGGCGTCGGCCGCTCGCTGTTGAGCACCGTCGTCGCGCCGACCGACATCGGAAACGTCAGCGCATTGCCGAGACCGTAAGCGAAAAACAGTTTCGCCGCCGACAGTCCGACATCGTCCTCGCGAATGCCGAGCACCTGTTTGGCGTAAGTGTCGGCGGTCGCGGCGAGCGACGCGTGCAGATGCCGCACGCCCTTCGGCATTCCGGTCGACCCCGACGAGTAGAGCCAGAACGCCGGCTCCTCCGGATGCGTCTCAGCGGTCGCGTATTGATCCGATTCCTTGACGATCTCATCGGAGAATTTCAGTTGTCCGTCCGCATTGCTGCCGGAAATCACGACATGCTCGAGCGCCGACATGCGACCCGCGACATCACGCAGCGCCGGCCACAACTCTTCGGACACGAACAGCACGCGCGCGCGACAATCGGCGAGAATGTAGGCGTATTGTTCGGCAGTGAGCAGCGTGTTGAGCGGCACCGGCACCACGCCGGCGCGGATCGCACCGAGGAACACGACGGGAAAATCCACCGTGTCGAGCATGATCATCGCGACGCGTTCTTCACGCCGCACGCCGAGACGATGCAACAGGTTGGCGAGGCGACGGCTTTGCGATTGCAATTCACCGTAGGTCAGGTCATTGACGGTATCAGTGAAGGCGAGCTTGCCGCCGCGTCCTTCATCGACATTGCGGTCGAGCAGCCAAGTCGCGGCATTGTACGAATCCAGCGACTCGGTCATGCCACGCTCCCAATTAACCATTCGTTTGAATAGCACATGCGCACAGCTTCTCCTCCCAGTCTCGACTTATTCTGAATTATAATTCATATAGAGACACTCGACGCGCTTGCTGTCAATGGCTTCCTGCATTATGTTTCCAAAAGCGCCACCGGATGGGAAAAGAAGTCAGGCCGCATGACCGAGCACCCCGATCCAGAAGACAGCTTTCTTGAGGAACTCGGCCGCCGCGTCCGGACGATGCGGGGCCTGCGCGGCATGTCGCGCAAGGTGCTGGCGAAAGTGTCCGGCATTTCCGAACGCTACATCGCGCAACTCGAAAGCGGCAAAGGCAACGTCTCAATCGTGCTGCTGCGCCGGGTTTCAAACGCGATGGGCGCGCACCTCGAGGATCTGATTCCGTCGAGCGATCCGGCGCCGGACTGGCCGGTGATCCGCGAACTGATGCGCCATGCCACCCCCGGCCAGATCGTTCAGGCCAAGAATGTTCTCGCCGGCCAGGGCAGCAGCGAAGCCGCGATGCATGGCCAGATGCCGTTCGCCGGTATCGCCTTGATCGGCCTGCGCGGAGCCGGCAAATCGACGCTCGGCCGCATGCTCGCAAAGCAGATCGGCTGGGCCTTCGTCGAACTCAACAAGCAGATCGAACAGGAGAACGGCCTGTCGGTCGCCGAGATCATCGCGCTGTACGGTCAGGAAGGATTCCGCCGCATGGAGCAGGCGGCACTCGGCAAGTTACTCGCGCGCAAGGAACTGATCGTGCTCGCCACCGGCGGTGGCATCGTGTCGGAGCCGCTGACCTTCGATCTCATCCTGTCGTCGTTCTACACGATCTGGCTCAAGGCGGAGCCCGAGGAACACATGGCGCGGGTGCGACGGCAAGGCGACCTGCGCCCGATGGCCGACGATCGCTCGGCGATGGCCGAATTGCGCACCATACTGCTCAGCCGCGAACCGCTTTATGCCCGTGCATCGACCGTGGTGGACACCGCGGGGCAAAGCGTCGACGCCGCGGCCGCGCGGCTGCTCGGCGCGGTGGCGCCGGTGCTGGCCGGCAACGCGTCGTTCCGCCCCAACACCATCGCGTCCTGACATGACGACGCTGGGCGAACTGCTGCGTGCACGCGGGCTTTCATCCGGCGGCACCGTCGCGATCCGCAATACGCTGCATCCCGACGACGCCTCGTCGGATTTCCGGTCGATCGACGACGTGCAACGCGCAGCCGCGCTATCGACCTACGACCGGATGCAGGACGGCCCGCGCTTCGGCGACGACGCCAATGTTCTGTCCTTCATCGCCACCGAGGATGGGGCAGCGATGCTGACCGCATTCCGCCGGTTCACGCGGCGCGAACGCGGCAACGTGCCCGGCGACATCGTCTATGACTACGACGCCGCGCCACTGCTGCACGCCTTCATTGCCCGCGCGGCTCATCCGACGTTCTACGATACGCACGAACTCGACATGCTCGACGATCTCGTCGGCAAGCTGGTGGTGCGCTGGCCGGAGCCGCTACACGAGAATATTCGCGCGGCAAACGACGAAAGCCTCCTCGTCGTCGAATCGTAGCTTCGCTACACGCCGAGATGCCGCTCCAGCAATTCCGGCTGCGCCATCAAATCCGTCGGCGCGCCGTTGAACACCACCGTCCCCTTCGACAGCACGACCGCGCGGTCGGTGATCTTCGCCAGACTGCGAAAATCCTTGTCGACCACGATGGTGGCGATGCCCTCGCCGCGAATGACGCCGAGGGTTTTCCAGATATCCTGCGCCACCAGCGGCGCGAGGCCTTCGGTTGCTTCATCGATCAGGATCAGGTCGGGATTGGTCATCAGCGCGCGGCCGATGGTCAGCATCTGCTGTTCGCCGCCCGACAATTGATGTCCGCCGTTGCCGCGCCGCTGATGCAGCCGCGGAAACAATTCGTAGATGCGCGCCAACGTCCAGGCCTGCCGGCCGCCGCTTCCCGGCCGCGCCGCCATAGTAAGATTCTCCTCCACCGTCAGCGAGCCGAAAATGCCGCGCCCTTCCGGCACGAGCGCAAGCCCGGCACGCGCGATGTCTTCCGGTGCCGCGCCGCGAATGCTGCGCTCCGCAAAGCTCACGTCGCCGCGACAATCGGCCACCAGACCCATCAGCGAGCGCAGCAGCGTGGTCTTGCCCATGCCGTTGCGGCCGATCAGTGCCATCTGCTCGCCGCGTGCCACCGAAAGATCAATGCCGTGCAGAATCTGGCTCGCACCGTAGAAGGCCTCGAGACGATTGACCGCGAGCAACGCGCTCATGCCGCGTCTCCGTGATCGCCGAGGTAAGCGGTCCGCACCGCCGGATGCATCCGCACCTCCTGCGGCGATCCGCTCGCGATCACGCAGCCGTCGTGCATCACGGTGAGGCGATCCGCCAGTTCGAACACCGCATCCATGTCGTGTTCGACCAGCAGCACCGCACGGCCGATCTTCAACGAGGAGATCAGGTCGATGATGCCGCGCGCTTCCGCCTGCCCCATGCCGGCCAACGGCTCGTCGAGGAGAATGATGCGCGGGTCGGTCGCCAACACCATGGCAATTTCCAATTGCCGCTGTTCGCCGTGGCTGAGGTCGCTCGCGACAATCTGCGTTTGCGCCGCGAGGCCGACTCTCGCGATGGCTTGCGCTGCGAGATCCCCGACGGTCGCATCCGAGCGCACCGAGCCGAACATCCGCAACGGCGCTCGCGAGCGCGCCTGCGCGGCGAGGCGGACGTTTTCATGCACGGTGAATTTCGGGAAGATCGTCGTCTTCTGATAGGCACGACCGAGACCGTTCCGCGCGCGGCGATCCGGCGGCAGTCGCGTGATGTCGGTCGGACCCAGCGTGATGGCGCCGCCATTGGCGAACAGTTCGCCGGACAACAGATTGATCAGGGTGGATTTACCTGCGCCGTTCGGGCCGATCACCGCATGGATCTCGCCGACATGGACATCGATCGATACATCGGAGACGGCCTTGAGGCCGCCGAAACGCTTGTGCAGTCCGCTCGCACGCAAAGCGACATTTGAACCGACGTCAACCATGGCGGCCCTCCGCGACAGAGGGCGTCGCCCGGCGCGACGATTGCTTGTCGGATGGTTCGCCAAAAATCATCGACCACAACTGGCGAACGCCATTCGGCAACGCCAGCACGATGACAATGATGATCAAGCCTTCCGCCAGTTTCCAGTAGTCCGTCGAGGCTTTCAGCACTTCCTCGAGCACGATCAAAACCAACGCACCGATCAGCGGCCCGGTCACCGAGCGCAAGCCACCGATCAACACCATCACCAGCACCGTGGCGGAGAGATGCCAGCCCAGCATCTGCGGCGCGACGAAGCCGAACTGCGCGGCGGCGAAATAGCCGGCGAGACCCGCGATCGCGCCCGAGATCACAAAAGCGACCAGCCGAATGCGATAGATCGGAAAGCCGAGCGAGCGGGCGCGGCGCTCGTTGTCGCGCGCCGCCGCCAGGGCATGGCCGAACGGCGACCGGACCAGCATGGTCAGCACCGCGATCGTCGCGATCAGGAAGAACAGCACCACGAAGTAGAACGCCATCGGCGAAGCGAGATCGAGCAGTCGATGACCGGCGATGGCAATCTCGGGCTTGGCGTTGACATACGCGCCGTCCGATCCGCCGGCGATGTCGGTATCATGAAACAGGAAGAACAGCATCTCGCCGAACGCCAGCGTCACCATGATGAAGTAGACACCGCGGGTGCGCAGCGCCAGCGCACCGATGATCAGCGCCGCGGCAGCGGCCGCCAGCATCGCCGCCGGCAGCGTCAGCAACAGCGACGCCGGATCGTAGCCCGGCGACAGCAGCGCGAGCACATACCCGGCAAGACCGAAGAACGCGGCATGACACAGGCTAACCAGACCGCCATGCCCCACCGCAAGGTTCAGCGCCATGGCGAGAATGCCCATGATGAACGCCTTGCTGACGAACTGGACATAATAGGTCGGCACCACGAACGGCAGCGCGATCGCCGCGGCGAGCAACACGACGGGGATAAGCCATCCGCGCATCGGCCTCACACCTCCCGCCGGCCGAGGATGCCGTTGGGCCGCCACAGCAGCACCGCCGCCATCAGCACGTAGATCAGGATGCTGGAGACGCTGGGAAAGAACACCTTGCCGAACGTGTCAGTGAGGCCAATCAGCAGTGCGCCGACCGCGGCGCCCGCCACCGAACCGATGCCGCCGAGCACGACGACGACGAAGGACAGAATCAACATGCCGTCGCCCATGCCGGGAAACACCGTCGAGATCGGCGCGATGACGATGCCGCCGAGCGCGGCCAGCGCAATGCCGACGGCGAAGACGTAACGGTTCACCACATCGAACTTGATGCCGAGCACCCGCGTCATCTCGCGGTTTTCGGCGCCGGCGCGCACGATCATGCCGATCTTGGTGCGGGTAATGACAAAGAAGATCAGCGCTGCGACGACCAGACAGAAGCCGCAGATCGCCAGCCGATAGACCGGATAGGAGAGATTGTCGGTCAACTGGATCGAGCCCGAGAGCCATGCCGGCGGCGCGACCGAATGCACGTCCTTGCCGAACAGGATTTCGCGCGCTTCGTCGATGACGAGGATCAAGCCGAACGACAGCAGCACCTGCACCAGATGATCGCGGCCATAGAGCCGGCGGATGAACACATTCTCCAGCACCAGCCCGACCACGAAGGCGATCGCCACGCCCGCAACCATCGCGATCCAGAAGTTACCGGTGTAGGCGGCGATCCAGTACGCCAGATAGGCGCCGAACATATAGAACGCGCCGTGCGCGAGGTTGATCACGCCGAGAATGCCGAACACCAGCGTCAGTCCGCTCGCGACGAGAAACAGCACCATTCCATATTGGATGGCGTTGAGCAGTTGCACGCCGAAGGTGACGAGGTCCATGGAATATCCGATGATGACATTCTAACTGTCGTCATGGCCGGGCTTGTCCCGGCCATCCACGTCTTGGCTCAAACGACTGCTTAAAGATTAAGGCGTGGATGCCCGGCACATAGGCGTCTTTGGAACGCCGTTCTTCAAACGGCTATGCCCGGGCATGACGGATGCTAGACCTCTTACGCCAGTTTGCAGCCGCGCGCCGGATCGTCGACGTCCTTCTGCGCGATGGAGATCATCTCGTTGCGGCCGTTGCGCACCTCACGCAGATAGATGTTCTGGATCGGGTTGTGCGCCTTGTTGAAGGAGAGCGGGCCGCGCGGGCTGTCGATCTTCGCGGCGCCCATTGCCGCAATCATCTTGTCGCGCTGCTTGTCGTCGCCGCCCACCGCCGTCATACCGGCATCGAGCAACGCCGCAGCGTCAAAACCCTGCACCGCGTAGATGTCGCCGACATTGCCGGTCTTGGCCTTGAAAGCCTTGAGGAAGGCGACGTTGGCCGGATTGTCGAGATTGTCGGCGTAATGCAGCGTGGTCTTGATGCCGTTGGCGGCATCGCCCTGCGCGGCCAAGGTGCCGTCGGTGAGGAAGCCCGCGCCGTAAAGCGGAATGGTCTTGCCGAGGCCCGCTGCCGCATAATCCTTGACGAACTTCACCGCGCCGCCGCCGGCGAAGAAACTGAACACCGCATCGGGCTTCAAGGTCGCAACGCGCGTAAGCAGCGCCTGGAATTCGACCTCGGGGAACGGTACCGTCATCTTCTCGGCGATCTTGCCGCCGTGCTTGGTGAAGTTTTCCGCGAAAGCATCGATCATTTCGCTGCCCGCGGTATAGCGCCAGGTGATGGTGGCGACATTCTTGATGCCGGCATCGGCCAGCACCTTCCCCATCGGGAAGGTGGTCTGCCAGTTCGAGAACGACGAGCGGAAGATATTTGGCGCGCAGGCGGCACCGGTCGCATCGTTGGCGCCGGCGTTGGGAATGATCATCAAGGTCTTGGTGTCGCGCGCGACCTTCACCATCGCCATCGCGACGCCGGAATGCACCGTGCCGATCACGACATCGGCCTTCTCGCGGCCGACCAGGCGATTCATGTTATCGGTCGCGGCCTCCGGCTTGGATTCGTCGTCAACCTGCACGAACGCGATCTCGCGACCGCCGAGCTTGCCGCCCTTCTGTTCGACATAGAGACGGAAACCATCGTCGATGAACTTGCCGAGCTTGGCGTAAGTGCCCGTGTAAGGCAGCATCAGGCCGACCTTGAGCGGCGCGTTTTGCGCGATCGCCGGCGAACGCAATACGGGCGCGACGGCAAGCGTGGCTGCGCCAGCCGCTCCGGTGAGCAAGGTGCGGCGGCTCACGATCAGACGACTCGACATGGTAATTCCTCCCTCTCTCTGTGTTTTTTCACGTAGCCTTTTGCGCACGAAGGTGAAGCAGTATTCCTTGCGCGCCGTATTATTTCAATCTTAAAACTTTTTGCCTTCGCCGCGAACCGCGCCGACGGCAATGGTCAAACCGGGACTTGGACGGCCGCGTCCCTCTCCACGCGAACGCCCGAGCATTCATGCAGCATAGTTCGCATCTTCCGAGGATTGCAAGAAATATAATTCAGGTTTGGACGATATTTCCCGAGCGATCAGGATCGCGCTACTAAACTCATACGACGAAAACTGTGCTGCAACGCAGCACGCTGTTTCGATGAAAGCATATCCTGTGAGCCATCTCCCATGAACCATCGCATCTTTCTTGCCGGCGCAACGGGCGCCATTGGACAGCGGCTGGTGCCATTGCTGCGCGCCGCCGGTCATGATGTCGCAGGCACGACGCGGGTCGACGCCAAGGCCGCGACGCTGCGCGCGCTGGGTGCCGAGCCGGTCGTGGTCGACGTATTCGATGCAGACGCCTTGAAGCGCGCGGTCACGGCCTTCAGGCCCGATATCGTCATCCACCAACTGACCGACCTTCCCCCCGCTCTCGATCCGACGAAGATGGCGGATGCACTGGTTCGCAACGCGCGCATCCGCGACGAAGGCACGCGCAATCTGGTGCAGGCGGCGCTTGCCGTTGGGACCAAGCAAATGATCGCGCAGAGCATCGCGTGGATCTACGCGCTCGGCACGGCACCACATCACGAAAGCGACCCGCTGAAGGTCGAGGCCGACGGCAGCTACAATGTGAGCATCGCCGGCGTCGTCGCGCTGGAAACACAAACGCTGCAATCGCCGCCGCTGGACGGCATCGTGCTGCGCTACGGTCAACTTTACGGGCCGGGCACCGGCCGCGACGCGCCTGAGGGCACCGCGCCGCTGCATGTCGATGCCGCAGCCCATGCCGCATTGCTCGCCATCGAGCACGGCGAACCGGGAATCTATAACATCGCCGAGCCGAACGATCTCATTGCCACCGACAAGGCGCGCCGCGACCTTGGTTTCGACGCGCGCTTCCGTTTGCCGAACGGTTAGAGCGAAGATCGCGCCGTTACGCCCCGCAGGCGGTCCATCGCGTTGACGTATCGTCTTCCAGTGCCGCGACATCGGCGGCGCGGCGCGCCAGCACCGCGCGCTGGTTGATGTAACCCTTGTCGGTGATCTCGCCGTAATCGACCGATGGCGGCACAGCCACCAGCAGCGCGCGAGTGGCATGACCCGACGATCCACCGCTACGCGCCTTGAGTTTCGCCAACCCTTCCGCAATGCCGGCGCGTACGCGCTCACTGCGCAGCACATCGTCGAGCGCGGCGCTCTCCGGCAATCCCGCCAGCGCGCGGCACGCCGCGACATTCGGAAACACCAGAAACCGCACATGGTCCCCACCGTGCCCGGTGACGACGATATCCTGCGCCAGCGGCGCCAGCGCCGCGATGCCCGCCACCCGCAGCGTGCCGACGCTGACCCATGTGCCGGACGTCAGTTTGAAATCCTCCGCGACGCGACCGTCGAAGAACAGGCCAAGTTCGGGGCGTTCGGGATCGGCGAACTTCACCGCATCTCCGATCTGATAGAAACCGTCGGCATCGAAGGCAGCCGCGGTCTGCTCCGGAGATTTCCAGTAGCCGGGCGTGACGTTCGGGCCGCGCACACGCACCTCCAGCTTGTCGCCAGACGGCACGAGTTTCAGATCAGTACCGGGGATCGGCACGCCGATATTGCCGGAGCGTTGCGCCTGGAAATGACAGTCGGTGGCGAGCGGCGCGGTTTCCGTCGAGCCCCAGGCGGAGACCATCGGCAGTCGCCGCCCGACGGTCGCCTGCGACATCTCCTCCAGCGCTTCCCACAGGTTCTGCGGCAGCGCCGCACCGGCGAAGAAGATGATCTTCACGCCGTTGAAGAAGCGCTTGCGCAACTCGGCATCCTCGCGCAACGCGGCGATCAGCATGTCGAAGCCGCGCGGCACGTTGAAATAGACGGTGGGCACAACATCGCGCAGGTTCGCCAGCGAGGTGGCGAACAGGCCCGGCGCGGGCTTGCCGGCGTCGACGTAAAGCGAGCCACCGTTACGCAGCACCATATTGAAATTGTGGTTGGCGCCGAAGGTGTGGCTCCATGGCAGCCAGTCGAGAATCACCAGTTCATCCTGCGCACGATCGAGGAACGGCCACACCTGCGCCTTCGCCGCCTGACTGGTAGTCAGCATCCGATGCGTATTGATGACGGCCTTGGGAACGCCGGTCGAGCCGGAGGTGAACAGGAATTTCGCGATCGTATCGGGACCGACGGCGGCGAATGCCTGCGCGACATCCGCGTTCTCGGGCGTATCCAGAATGTCGCGGAAGGCGATCGCTCCGCCGCCCGGCGCATCCTCGCCGCTGACGATCTCGGCGTTGTGCGAGGACGCAATGGCGGCGAGCGCCGCCGCGAACGGCTTGAGCTGCGAGACATAGATCGCGCCCGGATCGAGCAAAGCCACCATGCTCGTGAGCTTGTCGAACTCCTTGGCGACCAGCGAATAGGCCGGCGAGATCGCCGCCACCGGCACGCCGACATGCATGGCACCGAGCGCGAACAGCGCGTGATCGATGCCGTTGTCGGACAGGATCACCAAGGGCCGTTCCGGGCTCATCTTCCGGGCCAGCACCCACGCGCCGATCCGGCGGACCCGGCGTAGCGCCTCGGCATAGGTCACTGTGGTCCACGGTTGATCGACACTCCGGCGTTCGCCGAGGAAGATGCGGTCCGGCGTGCGCGCCGCCCATTGTTCGAGCCAGTCGCCGACGCAGCGCGCCGCCGGCTGCAACGCAACGGTGGATCGCACCCAGATGGAGCCGTCGGTACGACGGTCCGCGACGATCTGCGGCATCGCGAACAAGGGAGCGCTATCCTGATGAAGCGCGGCGGCGGGTGTCATGACGATCCTCCTGGCGGCATTTTCTTGCTTATGATTTTGCTCTACGCGGAAAACCGAGCCGTCCGCAAGACTGCTGCGCCCGGTGCTCCGGCGTCGCCATGTGCCAAAGAAAGGCCGGCCCGGATGAACCGAACAGCCATTCGGCAGACTTAACGTGGCGGTCCTCAGGCCGCGACAAGCCCCCAACTTTCGGACTATCATGCCGCCGGCAAACCCCGCGCGGCGCGCATCAAACCGACCTGACCAGCGACGGAACGAAATCATGGCCGACCAGGACGATGTCCTCCACCTGATCGACGATACCGAGCCTGCCTCACAATCGACCACCTCGCGCAAATGGAAAATCGCCGTGATCGACGACGATCCGGCGGTCCACGATGGCACCAGGTTCGCGCTCAGCGACTACTCCCTGAACGGTCAGGGGCTGGAGATCCTGTCGGCCTATTCCGCCGCCGAAGGCCGCGAGTTGATGCGCCAGCATTCCGACATCGCAGCCGTATTGCTCGACGTCATCATGGAAACGGATTCCGCCGGGCTCGATCTGGTCGAATTCATCCGCAACGAGATCAAGAACGAGACTGTTCGCATCGTGCTGCGCACCGGCCAGCCCGGCCAGGCGCCAGAGCGTCGCGTCATCGTCGACTACGACATCAACGACTACAAGGCGAAGACCGAACTGACCGCCGACAAGCTGTTCACGTCGCTGACCGCGGCGCTGCGCAGCTATCAGCAACTCGAACGCATGGTGCAGACCCGGCGCGGCCTCGAGATCATCATCGACGCGGCTTCGACGCTGTATGATTTCAAATCGATGCAACGTCTGGCCGAGGGCGTGCTCACGCAGATCGCCTCGCTGCTCAATGTCGATTGCGCCGGCATTCTCGTGCTGCGGGACGGCGGCGAGATCAGCGACGATTTCGCGGTGCTCGCGGGATCGGGCTGCTACAGCCGCTTCATCGGCCATGCCGGGCCGAAATCGCTCGATATCGATCTGCGGCAGATGGTCGAGGAAGCGTTCCGCCGCCGCGCGCACGAATTCGCCGACCAGCGCACCGTGCTTTACATCCGCACCGGCAGCGGCCGCGAGGTGGTGGTGCTGTTGCAGGCCGAGTGTCCGCTGTCCGAAACCGACCGTGCACTAGTGGAAATCTTCGGCAGCCGGCTGTCGATCGCATTCGACAACGTGATTCTGTATCAGCAACTGCACGAGGCCAACACGCAACTGGAAGATCGGGTGGCGCAACGAACGCGCGCGCTGATGCTGGCCAATCGTCGGTTGTCGGCGCAGTGGCTGCGGCTGCAGCGCGCCAACGGTTTCAAGAACGAAATTCTCGGCACCGTCGCGCACGATCTGAAGAATCCGCTCGGCGTGATTCTCGGCCGCACCGAAATGCTGACCGAACTGATCGGCACCGAGGCCTCGCGCGAAAGCATCAGCGCGCAGGTGACGCATATTCGCGACGCTACCCGGCGCCTGACCTCGATGGTCGATCACCTGATCTCCGACGCGATGGCGGACGCCTTCGACATCACCATCCGGCGCGAGCCGGTCGATGTCTCGGCGCTGGTCACCGAAGTCGCAGAGGCCAACCGCCTGTCCGCCGCCAACAAGCAGCAAGTGATCGAGGTATCCGCTCCGGCCGATCAGCAAACCATGTGCGACGCCGACCGGATGCGCGAGGCCATCGACAATCTCGTCAGCAATGCCATCAAATACAGTCCGATCGGCGGCAATATTTCGCTGGCCGTCGCCTATGATCCAGCGCACGTGGTCATTCGCGTCACCGATCAGGGCGCGGGACTCTCGCCCGAAGATCTTGGCAGATTGTTCGGCCGCTTCCAGCGGCTCTCGGCCAAGCCGACCGCCGGCGAAAGCTCCACCGGCCTCGGGCTCTCGATTGTTAAACGCATTGTCGATATGCATGGCGGCACCATCACCGCCGATAGCCCCGGCCCCGGACAAGGGGCTACCTTTACGATCGAACTTCCGGTGACGACCGCAGCGTGACATGAGCCAGAACCAGCACATCATCATTGTCGACGACGAAGCCCCGGCCCGGGAGATGGTCGGCGACTATCTGCGGATGCATGGCTTTACGGTGACACTCTGCGACGGTGGCAAAAGCCTGCGCGAGGCGATTGCTGCTGGCGAGCCCGATCTTGTCGTACTTGACCTCAATATGCCCGAGGAAGACGGCCTCTCGATCATCCGCGACCTCAAGGCCCGCACCAACGTGCCGGTGATCATGCTGACGGCGACCGCGAGCCCGATCGATCGCGTCGTCGGGCTCGAACTCGGCGCCGACGACTATGTCGCCAAGCCGTGCGAATTGCGCGAGTTGATGGCACGCATCCGCTCCGTGCTGCGACGCACCATTCCCGTCAAGACCGCGACCGATACCGCTTCTGCACCGTCCGCCAAGGACAGCACCGATCACCTGGTCCGCTTCGGAACCCGATGGCTCGACCTCGAGGCGCAGGCGCTGCGCGACGACGAGGGCAACGAACATCCGTTGACCGCCTCCGAATTCGGCCTGTTGAAGGTTTTCGCCGCCAATCCCAAGCGCGTCTTATCGCGCGAACGGCTGCTGGAGCTGGCCAATGCCCGCGATGCCGAGGCCTTCGACCGCGCCGTCGACCTGCGGATCATGCGAATCCGCCGCAAAATCGAGCCGGATCCGACGAAACCGTCGGTGATCCGCACCATTCGCGGCGGCGGATATCTTTTCAGCCCCGCCGACAAGTCCTGACGATCCGTCGTCGTAGTCCAGACATTTTATTGCGGCGCAGCACGGCTGTTCCTTCTGAATGTTTCGTTCCATGGATCTGCGACGAAACAATTCTCCGGGCAACGAAACCGTTTTTGCCCTGGCGTGCAGATGTCCTGAAACACCCGCCCGCTAGAAAAGCTCCCACAACAACGCCGCACAAGCGACGAGGGAGCCGGTCATGCAGAACATCATCGCCATCAACGCCGCCGCCCATCAAGGCATTCTGGCTGCACAAGCAACCTCCGACGAAATGTTGCTGGAGAGCATTGCCGACGGCAGCAAGCCTGCGATGCACATTCTCTACGCGCGCCATCGGGTGCGGGTGTATCGCTTCATCCTCCGCATGGTCCGCGACACCACCACCGCGGAAGACCTCGTCAGTCAGGTGTTCCTCGACGTCTGGCGCACCGCCGGCCAGTTCGAGGGCCGCGCGCAGGTGTCGACCTGGCTGATGTCGATCGCCCGCTTCAAGTCGCTGACCGCGCTGCGCCAGCGCTCGCACGAAGACCTCGATCAGGACGGCGTGCTGGAAATCGCCGATCATGCCGACACGCCGGAAGCGGCGCTCGAGCGCAGCAAGACCAGCGCCATCCTCCGCGCCTGCATCGGCAAGCTGTCGCCGGCGCATCGCGAGATCATCGACCTCGTCTACTATCATGAGAAGTCGGTGGAGGAAGCCGCCACGATCATCGGGATTCCGCAAAGCACGGTGAAGACCCGCATGTTCTATGCCCGCAAGCAACTCGCCGGCCTGCTCAAGACCTGCGGCGTCGACACCATGGCCGCTTGACGGAACCACGACTGTAACGTCAACCGACGGAGCAGGATCATGCAGAAGATTTCCTTCCGGTTCTTCATCGTCCCGCTCGGCGCGGTCTGCACGCTGATCGCGCTCGGCTTTCAGGATGCACCTGCACGCGCGGATCGCGACGGCAACACATCGTCGATCCGTCAGCAGGTGACCGACTGCTCGCAACAGCGCCCCGCGGATGTCTGCGTTCTGTCCAGCGAAGGCTAGTTTCCTCGTTGACCTCCAAGACTTCGTCAAACCTCCAAGACTTCGCAAATCTCCAAGACTTCGTCGGCCCGGTCGGGATGCCCCTCGCCGGGTCGAATTGTATGGAATGTGCGACACACTGAACCTTGCGCCCGCGCAACGTCGCTGAACGCATCATCTCTAGGCTGCATCATAGCAAGCTCCCGCGCATGGCGGCTTTCCTGCCGGGCCGCATGTGCTAGCTTCCCATTGTTGCTTCGCCGGAGATCCGCCTCATGTTCGATGGCCTTGACGCAGTCGTTCTCGCGCGCGCGCAGTTTGCCTTCACGATGTCGTTTCACATCGTGTTCCCGGCATTCTCGATCGGGCTTGCCAGCTATCTTGCGGTGCTCGAGGCGCTCTGGCTGTGGACCGGCCGCGAGGTTTTCCTCAACCTGTTCAATTACTGGCTGAAGATTTTCGCCATCGCCTTCGGCATGGGTGTCGTGTCCGGCGTGGTGATGTCCTACCAGTTCGGCACCAACTGGGCGGCGTTCTCCGACAAGACCGGACCTGTGATCGGCCCATTGATGGCCTACGAGGTGCTGACCGCGTTCTTCCTCGAGGCCGGCTTCCTCGGCGTCATGTTGTTCGGACTGAAGAAGGTCGGGCCGCGACTGCACTTTCTCGCAACCTTGATGGTCGCGATCGGCACGCTGATTTCGGCGTTCTGGATTCTCTCTGCGAATTCCTGGATGCAGACGCCGACCGGCTACGCCATCAACGACGCCGGACAATTCATCGCCGCCGACTGGTGGAAGGTGATCTTCAACCCGTCATTCCCCTATCGCCTCGTACACATGGTGCTGGCGGCCTATCTCACCACGGCATTCGTGGTCGGCGGCGTCGGGGCGTTTCATCTGCTGCACGATTCGAAACGCGAGAGCGCGCGCGTGATGTTCTCGATGGCGATGTGGATGGCGACCATCGTCGCACCGATGCAGATTCTTGCAGGCGACCAGCACGGCCTCAACACGCTGGAGCATCAGCCCGCCAAGGTGATGGCGATGGAGGGCCACTATCAGAGCCATCCGGACGGCGCGCCGCTGCTGCTGTTCGGACTGCCGGATCAGAAAAACGCCAGGGTCGATTACGCGATCCAGATTCCGAAGCTGTCGTCGCTGATCCTCAAGCACTCGCTAGATGCACCGCTGGCCGGCCTCGATACCGTGCCGCGCGAAAACTGGCCGCCGGTGCCAGTGGTGTTCTGGTCGTTCCGCATCATGGTGGGCCTCGGCTTCCTGATGATGGGCCTCGGCCTGCTCAGCCTGTGGCTGCGCTGGCGCGGCAGGATCTATGATTATCGGCCGCTGCATGTCTTCGCGATGATGATGGGACCGTCCGGCTTCATCGCGGTACTGGCGGGCTGGTTTACCACCGAAGTCGGCCGCCAGCCGTTCACCGTCTATGGCCTGCTACGCACGGTGGATTCAGCCTCGCCGCTGGCGGCACCCGCGGTCGCGTCGTCGCTGATCGCGTTCGTGATCGTCTACTTCCTGCTGTTCACCGCCGGCATCGTCTACATCCTGCGCCTGATGGCGGCGCCACCGCACACCGGCGAGGAAGGGCCGAGCGGCGACGCGCCCACGCACGCTGCCGGCATCACGCCCGCGTCGGGTGCCACGAACTTCGCGAAACGGTGAGCGCCATGGATCAGGTTTCGACGATTGCCACCATCTGGGCCTTCATCATCGCCTTCGCGGTGTTCGTCTACGTGGTGATGGACGGCTTCGATCTCGGCCTCGGCATTCTGTTCCCGCTGTTTCCCAAGAAAGAAGATCGCGACGTGATGATGAACAGCGTCGCGCCGGTGTGGGACGGCAACGAGACCTGGCTGGTGCTCGGCGGCGGCGGATTGTTCGCCGCGTTTCCGCTGGCCTATGCCGTGCTGATGCCGGCACTTTATACGCCCATCATCGCAATGTTGCTCGGCCTGGTGTTTCGCGGCGTCGCCTTCGAGTTTCGCTGGCGCTCGCAACGTGAACGCAACCGCTGGGACCTCGCTTTCGCCGGTGGATCGCTGGTCGCCGCGCTGGCGCAAGGCATCGCGCTCGGCGCCATTCTGCAGGGCGTGCAGGTGGCGAACCGTGCCTATGCCGGCGGCTGGTGGGACTGGCTGACGCCGTTCAGTATCCTCACCGGCATTGCCGTGGTGATCGGCTATTGCCTGCTCGGCGCGACATGGCTGGTGATGAAGACCACCGACGATCTGCGCGAGAAAGCTTATCGCCTGAGCTGGTGGCTGCTGTTCGCGATGCTCGGCGCGATCGGCGCGGTCAGCCTGGCAACGCCGTTCCTCGACGTCGAATATGCGCGACGCTGGTTCACCTGGCCGAATGTGCTGTTCACGGCGCCGGTGCCGATCGCGGTTGCCGCCGTCACCGCGTTGCTCTTGCAGAGCCTCGCGCGGCGACAGGACTACAAGCCGTTCGTGCTGTCCCTCGTCCTGTTCGCGCTGTCCTATGCCGGGCTCGGCATCAGCATGTATCCCTATATCGTGCCGCGCAGCATCACCATCTGGCAGGCGGCCGCACCGGAGAGCAGCCAGATCTTCATGCTGGTCGGCGTGTCGATCCTGATTCCGATCATCCTGATTTACACCGGATGGGCCTACTGGGTCTTCCGCGGCAAGGTCGATCCGCAGAGCGGCTATCACTGATGGCGACCCATGACGACAAATCGCCGCTGCGGCAACGCTTGTTGTGGTTCGTCGCGCTATGGCTCGGTGGCGTCGGCACCGTCGCCCTGATGGCCTATGGCCTGCGGCTCTGGATCGCGCCGCATTGATCCGTCACGAAATCGGGTCATGCTGATTTGATCGCGTCCGGTAACGATTGATTCGGCATAGCCCGTTCATGGGCTCACGCAAAGCGGTGAACGGCTATGATTTTCTTTGACGCGTTGTCCTGACGCGAACCGGTACCAACTTCGCTCGAAAGCGCTACCGCAGGCGTCGGCTTGCCATCCATGCGAGGGTACGGTTTGATAGCGTCGATATCGCGACATCGTCCGACGGTTCGCACCCCCGACAACAAGGATCGCTGATGCTTCGCTTTCGACGCTTGCTGTGGATGCCATTGCTGGCCGTCATGTTCATCGTTCTGCCGACATCGCAGGGATTCAGCCAGAACGAAGACATGAATATCGGTGACGAGCCGGGGCGCGTACCCGACGAATCGGTACAATTGCCGCCGCAGTTTCAGCGGCAAATGGTGCTGTATCGCACCACCGAGCCGCCCGGCACCATCATCGTCCATACATCCGAACGCTTCCTCTATCTGGTGCAAGGCAACGGCCGCGCCATGCGCTATGGCGTCCGTGTCGGTCGCGAAGGATTTCAGTGGCAAGGCCTGCTGAAGATCACCCGCAAGGCCGAGTGGCCCGACTGGACGCCGCCGCCGGAGATGATCAAGCGGCAACCATATCTGCCGCGCTTCATGGCCGGCGGTCCCGGCAACCCGCTCGGTGCGCGCGCGATGTATCTCGGCACCACGGTCTATCGCATTCACGGCACCAACCAGCCCGATACCATCGGCAAGGCCGTCTCGTCAGGGTGCTTCGGCATGGTCAATGCCGACATCATCGACCTCTACGACCGCGTTCCGGTCGGCACCAAAGTCGTCGTCAAACAGCGGCCGTCCCTGTGACGGTCCGCCGTCGATCCTTGCCCATCACTTCTCCTTCATGAGCGAGACATCATCATGCTGAACTTCGGTCTCCCCCTGGCGCGTAGCGCTGTCGCCGTCCTTGCCGCCACGGTCGTGTTCGGATCGTTCGATAGCGCCGATGCGCAGATGCTGAAGACCGTCAAGGATCGGGGAAACCTGATCTGCGGCGTCTCGACCGGCCTGCCCGGATTTTCCAGCGCCGACGACAAGGGCGCGTGGTCTGGCCTCGATGTCGATCTCTGCCGCGCCGTCGCCGCAGCGGTCTTCAACGACGCCACCAAGGTGAAATACGTTCCGCTCAACGCCGAACAGCGCTTCAAGGCACTCCAATCCGGCGAGATCGACCTGCTGTCGCGCAATTCGACGTGGACGATGTCGCGCGAGGCCGAGTTCAACCTCAGCTTCGCGGCGGTGAATTACTATGACGGCCAGGGCTTCATGATCCGCAAAAGCGCCGGCAAGGATTCGGCGCTGGCGCTCGACAACAGCAAGGTCTGCGTGCAGTCCGGCACCACCACGCAACTCAATCTCGGTGACTACTTCCGCGCCAATAACATGAAGTTCCAGGAGATGGCGTTCTCGAACGTCGCCGACACGCTGAAGGCCTACGACACCGGCGCCTGCGACGTCTTCACCAGCGACATCTCGCAGCTTTACGCCGAACGGTTGCAACTCTCGGCGCCGAACGATCATGTCATTCTGCCCGACGTGATTTCCAAGGAGCCGCTGGGGCCCGCGGTGAAGCAGGGCGACAGCCAGTGGCTGGAGATCGTGAAGTGGTCGCACTTCGCCATGCTCAATGCCGAGGAGCTTGGCATCACCTCGAAGAATATCGACGAGGCGTTGAAGTCGCAGAAGCCGGACGTCAAGCGCCTGGTCGGCAACGAAGGCACCTACGGCGAGCAGATCGGCCTGACCAAGGACTGGGCCGTACGCATTATCCGGCAGGTCGGCAACTATGCCGAATCCTACGACCGCAACGTCGGCACCGGCTCCAAGCTCGGCATTCCGCGCGGCCTCAATCATTTGTGGAACGAAGGCGGCATCCAGTACGCGCCGCCGATCCGGTAGCGCTGCGACTGTTCATCCACGAGATTCCGGACCACCGCTATCGCAAGGAGAAGAAACGTGACGAAGGCACCGATCTGGCAATGGTCCGCAGTTGAGACAGCATCCGCCATCAAGGCGGGTGGTGTGACGTCGGAGGAAGTCACCACAGCGCATCTCGCGCGCATGAAGCAGGTGAATCCGGCTCTCAATGCCGTCGTCGTCGATCTCGGCGACAGCGCGTTGAAAGCGGCCAAGGCCGCGGATGCGGCGCTGGCGGCGAACAGGACCGGTGAGATCGGCGCGCTGCACGGCGTGCCGGTGACGATCAAGATCAATATCGACGTCGAGGGACAGGCCAATTCGAACGGCGTCGTTGCCTTCAAGGACAACATCGCGCCCGGCGATTCACCGGTGACCGCCAACCTGAAGAAGGCCGGCGCCATCGTCATCGGCCTCACCAACACCCCGGAATTCTCGCTCCGCGCCTTCACCGACAATCCGCTTCACGGGCTCACCCGCAATCCCTGGAATCCGGAGGTGACCTGCGGCGGCTCCTCGGGCGGTGCGGGCGCATCGATCGCAGCCGGCATCGGCACCATCGCGCATGGCAACGACATCGGTGGCTCATTGCGTTGGCCGGCGCATTGCAACGGCATCGCCACCATCAAGCCGACGCAGGGACGTATCCCGGCCTTCAACCCGAGCGCCACGGCGGAACGCCCGCTGATGGCGCAGTTCATGTCCTCTCAAGGTCCTCTGGCGCGGGAAGTCCGCGATGTGCGGCTCGGGCTCGAGGTGATGGCGCAGCGCGATCCGCGCGATCCGTGGTGGGTGCCGGCGCCGCTCCAGGGTCCGCCGGCGGCGAAGCCGATCAAGGTCGCGCTCGCCAAGATTCCGGACGATATGACGACCGATCCCGGTGTGATGGCGCTGATCCGACAGGCCGCCGACAAACTTGCCGATCAAGGCTACGCGGTCAGCGAGGTCGAGGTGCCCGACATCAACGGCGTCTGGCAGTTGTGGTGCGATCTGATCCTGACCGAAATCGGCGTTCTGCAGAAGGAGCAGATGCTCGCAACGACGAGCGCGGATTTTCACAAGGCCTTCGACGGCATCATCGGGCTCGCGACGCAGCTCGATCAGGCCGGTTACATGAAGGCCATCAGCGACCGTTCACGCCATATCCGCAACTGGATGATGTTCCTCGAGGCGTATCCGCTTGTGCTGGCACCCACCACGGTGCGGCGCACGCCGGAAGTCAACGCCGACCTCAAAGGCGAGCAGCGCGTCAAGGAGGTGTTTCACAACGACCTCCGCTTCATCTCGGCGATCAACGTGCTCGGCCTGCCCGCCGCCGTTGTCCCGGTCGGCGTGCTCGACGGGCTGCCGGTGGGGGTTCAGATCGTCGGATCGCGTTATCGCGAGGATCTGTGCCTTGACGCCGCCGCCGCCATCGAAAGCAAGACGGGGGTTCTCGCCCAAGCACTCTGGGACAAGCTCGGATAGAAATCCGATATCTCACGAAGACGTCAAAGCGCGCCTGACACGCGCCGATACGGGATAACGCCTAGCGCGCCTGCATCCGTGCGCCGGCGTCGATGCTGATCGTCGTCGCATTCAAATAGGCATTCTCGGCAATGTGCCGCACCAGAGCGGCGAACTCCTCCGGCTGCCCCATCCGGTTCGGATACAGAATCATGCGGTCGACGATCGACTGCGACACCTTCGGCGGCATGCCCGCCACCATGCCGGTATCGAACAGGCCCGGCGCGATCGACACCACGCGAATGCCGTGCTCGGCAAGATCGCGCGCGACCGGCAGCGTAAGGCCGATGACTCCGGCCTTGCTCGCGCTGTAGGCCGCCTGCCCCACCTGCCCCTGCGACGCCGCGCCGGATGCCGTGTTGATGATGACGCCGCGTTCGCCGCTCGCGCCCTCCGGTTGGTTGCGGCTCATCGCTACCGCCGCGAAACGAATGATGTTGAAGGTGCCGGTGAGGTTGATGCCGATCACCTTGCTCCAGGTCGCGAGCGGAAACGGCTGCCCCTTCGATGACACGGTCTTCGATGCATCGGCAACACCGGCGCAATTGACGGCGATATGTACCGCGCCGAACTCCGCAACCACCGCATCGACGGCAGTGCTGACGCTTTCTTCATTCGCGACATCGACGACGCGGCTGAGCGCATCGCCACCCAGCTCACGGCAGACATCGGCAAGCTTCGCCTCGTCACGATCGAACGCCGCGATGCGCGCGCCCGCCTTCGCCAAAGCGATACACGATGCTCGTCCCAGCCCCGACGCAGCACCCGTTACGATTACGACTTTTCCGTCCAGTTGCATGAGCGTTGTCCCTGCTTTCGATTTTCTCAACGGCCCAGAATGGTGATGCAGGCGACCGCTTCTTCGATGCCCTGCAGACCACCGCCGTTCTCCGCGAGTGCAATGCGCGCGCCTTCGACCTGCCGCGCGCCGGCTTCGCCGCGCAGTTGAGCCACCAGTTCATGCACTTGCCCGATGCCCGTGGCGCCGACGGGATGACCCTTCGACTCCAGACCGCCGGACGGATTGACCGGGATGCGTCCGCCCAGCGACGTGTCGCCGCGCTCGGAGATGACGCCACCATCGCCGAATTCGCAGAAGCCGAGATTCTCGATCTGAATGATCTCGCCCATCGCGGTGGCGTCATGCACCTCGGCAACGGAAACATCAGCGGGACCGATACCGGCTCTGTCGTAAGCCTTCTTCGCAGCCAGCGCGGTGCAGTGCCGCTCCACGTCCGAAGGATCGCGGTCGCTGCCGGTCTGGATCACCGACGCCAGCACGCGGACCGCGCGCGACTCGTCGAGGCCGAGGCGTTTCAAACCTGCCTTGGTGACCAGAACCGCTGCCGCGGCCCCATCGGAGATCGGCGAACACATCGGCAAGGTCAGCGGATAGGTGATCGGCGGCGCGTTCAAGACTTCGTCCACCGAATAGGAATTGCGGAATTGCGACAGCGGATTCTCCACCGAGTGCCGGTGGTTCTTCGCCGCCACGGCGGCCAGCTGGCGCTGCGTGGTGCCGAAGCGCTTCATGTGCTGGCGCGAGAACGCCGCATACACATCCATGAACACGCTGTAAGGCTTGTCCGACGTGGTGCCCTCCGGCACCTCGACGCCATCGCCGAGCATCAGGAGGCGTTCGCGGATTTCGTCGTCGCGGCTGACATCCCACGCACTGTCGAATGCCTCGAACATCAGCTTGCGATCGGTCGAGAACATCTTCTCGGCGCCGAGCGCCAGCGCAACATCGCCTTCGCCGGCTTTTAGGAACGTCACCGCAAGATTGAACGCCGAACTGCCGCTGGCGCAGGCGTTCTCGACATTCACCACCGGGATGCCGCCGATGCCCATCTCGCGCAGCAGGATCTCGCCGCGGATCATGTGCTGGCGTTCCATGTGACCCTGCGAGGCATTGGCGAAGAACGCACCCTCGACATCGGCCTTCTGCAAGCCTGCATCGCCCAATGCGGCATCCACCGCGGTGCGCGACAGCGTTTTCATATCGGTATCGAGCATGCGCCCGAACGGGGTCATGCCAACGCCGACCACATAGATGTCGTCCATCGCGTCCTCCCTGCGGCAGGGTTGTCTTGTCGCCGCCTAGCTCGTTTTCAATTCAGGCAACGCGCGCAGCACCTGCTCGGTATGTTCGCCAAGGGCGGGCACACCGGAGCGCGGCCCCGGATGCTCGCCGGAGAAAATCAACGGCTGCGCAACGTGACGGCGATGCGTGCCGTCGCTGTCCGCGACTTCGCGGAACAGGCCGCGTGCGCGGAAATGCGGATCGGCCGTTACTTCATCGAGCGAATTCACCGGTCCCCATGGAATACCGGCGGCGTCGAGCTTCGCGGCCCATTCGGCGCGGCTGCGCGTCGCCAGCACCGCGGCGACCTCACGTTGCAAGGCCTCGCCGCGCGCGACCCGCTCGTTGCGATTGAAGCCCGCCGCGTTGGGCAAACCAAGCAACTCACATAGCGGCCGCCAGAACCAGTCTTCATGCGCAATCGACAGCGTGAGCAACTTGCCGTCGCCGCATTTGAAGATGCCATAGGCCGGCTCCGCGCCGATATCGGCCAGCGGCGCGCCGTTCATCACCGGCCCGAGCATCACCGACATCCACGACACCAGACCGTCGGTCATCGAGACATCGATATACTTTCCCTTGCCGCTGTGTTCGCGCTCCAGCAGCGCCGCCAATGTCCCCACCGCCGCGAACATGCCGGACGACAGATCTCCGACCGCGATGCTGCCGGGGTCTTCCACCGATCCCTGCTCGGCATGGCGAAACAGAAAGCCCGCGAGCGCCTGATATGAGATATCGTGCGCGGGCCGGTCGCGATAAGGACCGTCCTGCCCGAAACCCGAGATCGAGACATAAACCAGTCGCGGGTTGAGGTCCGCCATCGCGTCGTAACCGAAGCCGAGACGCGCCATGGTGCCGGGACGATATCCTTCCATCAGCACGTCGGCGGATGCGATCAGACGGCGCAGATGCGCCTTGCCTTCGTCGCTCTTGAGATCGAGCGCAACCGATTGCTTGCCGCGATTGAGCGCCGCGTGAAACGCCGGAAACTGCCGTGCCGGGTCGCCGACGCCGGGGCGTTCGACCAGAATCACCTCGGCACCCAGGTCGCCCAGCAACAGCGTGGCGTAAGGCCCCGGATATTGCTCGGCCAGGCTGACGACCCGTATTCCAGCAAGGGGAAGGCTCATGTCGATACGCGCTCCAACAGGTGCTGAGCTTGCTTTCGCCCTCACAGTCTGTAACATGACCACAGGAATAATCAACTAACTTCATAGTCAATTATTGAGAGAGGCGCGATGGAATCGGTGATTTCTGAAATCCGCGGCAATGCAATGTGGATTACGCTCAACCGCCCGGATGCGCTCAACGCCATCACCCCGGCGGTGATATCCGGCATCAACGCCGCGCTCGATAGAGCTCAGCAATCTGGCGCACGCGCCGTGGTCCTGACCGGAACGGGACGTGCGTTCTGCGCCGGCGCCGATCTGAAATTTGTCCGCGGCGAATCCGGTGACGACGAGGCGGCGCTCAGCCGCTTTCTCGATACGATCCTTCTGGTGATGAACCGTCTTGAAACTTTCCCCATACCGGTCATCGCCGCGCTGAACGGATTGACGCTGGCCGGCGGCCTCGAACTGATGCTGTGCTGCGATCTCGTCGTGGCCGCGCGCTCCGCCAAGCTCGGCGACGCGCATGCGAATTACGGCCTGCTGCCTGGCGGCGGCAGTTCGGTGCGACTGCCGCGCAAGATCGGTCCGACCCGCGCAAAGTATCTGCTCTATACCGGCGAGTTCGTGCCGGCAGAACAACTGGTCGCCGCCGGGCTCGTGAATGAAGTCGTCGAGGATGACGCGTTGATTGCAGCCACCGAAGCGCTGGTCGCCAAGCTCGCAAATAAAAGTCCGCTGGTGCTTCGCCGCATGAAGGCATTGGTCGATGACGGCCTCGAGCAACCGGCTGCGATAGCATTGCGACAGGAATTGCTCGCCAGTGAAGTCCACGCCTACAGCCACGATATGAAGGAAGGACTCGCTGCCTTCGAGGAAAAACGCAAACCACGCTTCACCGGCCGATAGCACCCGCGCGCCGCAAGAAGCCGAGAGGAGACCGCCATGAGCCAGGACACGCGATTCACCCGTCTGCAGCAGCTTCAGCAGGCGGCCTATCAGCTTGCACCCGCGATCCGGGAGATGTTCGATCGCGCCGGCCTCACTCCGACCGATCTCAAGACGGTGGCCGATCTGTCGCGGCTGCCGGTTCTCAAGAAGGAATCGCTGGTCGATCTGCAACAGAAGCGGCCACCGTTCGGCGGCTTCCTCGCCGCGAAGGATGAGGACATCGCGCGCATCTTCGTTTCGCCCGGCCCCATCAACGAACCGCAACTCCGGCATGATCGCGATGGCCACGGCTTCGGCACGGCGTTTGCCGCCGCCGGCCTCGGTCCCGGCGACCGTGTGCTCAACACATGGTCCTATCATCTGGTGCCCGCCGGCCTTCTGCTCGATGAAGGTCTGCGCGCGGCCGGCGCCACGGTGATCCCGGCCGGCACCGGCGGCAGCGAGTTGCAAGCCAAACTGGTGATCGATCTCGGCGTCACCTGCATCTGCGCCTCGACGGCGTTCTTCGTCACCCTTGCCGAAGCCGTTGAGGCGATGGGGCACAAGCTGCCGGGCGGATGGAAGGTGAAGTCCGCGCTGCTCGGCGGCGAACTCGGCGACTGGCTCGGCAAACGCCGGCGGCTGGAAGCCAAGTACGGCATTCGCACGTTTGCCGTCTACGCGACGGCGGACTTCGGCGTGATCGGCTTCGAAAACGGCGCGCAGGATGGCGGCTACGAGATCCATCAGGATCGCATCGTGCAAATTTGCGACCCGGCGACGGGCGCGCCGCTACCCGAAGGCGAACCGGGTGAAATCGTCGTCACCACGTTGACGCCGGGCTGGCCGCTGATCCGGTTCGGCACCGGCGACGTCGCTGCCGCGACCGCAACGCATTCCGACGGCACCGTGCAGCGAATCGGCATGTTGCAGGGGCGTGTCGGTCAGGCGGTGAAAGCGCGCGAGATCTTCATCTACCCGCGCCAGCTCGAGGACCTCGCCATCTCCGTTCCCGGCGTCGGTCGCGCGCAGGCCGTCGTCGCCCGACCGCAGCAGCGCGAGGAGATCACGTTGCGTCTTGCGCTGTCGCCGGATGCGGATCGCGATGCGGTGCTGGCCGCGGTGCCCGCGCGGTTCACGGCGCTGTCGCGGCTGAAGGCCGACCGGATCGAAGTGGTGAACGTCGACGAACTTCCGGCCGATGCGCCATTCGTGGTCGATCGCAAGGACGTCTAATGCGCGGGTTCAACCGAGCCAGCGCTTGCGCCGGCGGTAGTGCTTGATGTCGCGGTAGCTCTTGCGCTCGCCTTCGAGATCGAGTCCGAGATAGAACTCCCGCACGTCCTCGTTGTTGCGCAATTCTTCCGCCGCGCCTTCGAGGACGATGCGGCCGTTCTCCATGACATAGCCGTAGTCGGCGATATCGAGCGCGACGCGGGTGTTCTGCTCGACGATCAACAGCGTGGTGCCGCTCGCCTTGAGTTGCTTCAGCAGATCGAAGACCTCGTCGATCATCAGCGGTGCGAGGCCGAGCGACGGCTCGTCGATCATGATCAGCTTGGGATTGGCCATCATCGCGCGGCCGATCACCACCATCTGCTGTTCGCCGCCGGAGAGATAGCCGGTCACGCGATCCTTGAGCGCGGCGAGCCGGCGAATGCGGTCATATACGTCATCGAGACGCTTGCGCACTTCGCGGCCCGACGATTCCATGTGACCGCCGACCTGGAGATTCTGCTCCACGGTCAGGTGGCGCAGCACGCGGCGGCCCTCCATCACGTGAATGATGCCGCTGCGAACCACGTCGGTCGGATCCACCCTGTCGATCCGCTTGCCGTCGAAACTGATGTTGCCGGATGTCACCCGGCCGTCTTCGACCCGGATGATGCCGGAAATCGCTTTCAGCGTCGTCGACTTTCCGGCGCCGTTGCCGCCGAGCAATGCGACGCACTTGCCGTCCGGCACGGCGAGCGAAATGCCCTTCACCGCCAGGATGACGTCGCTGTAGATGACTTCAACGTTGTTCAGTTCGAGCAAGACAAGCCTCCCGAAGAACTCCGACCGGGCCCATACGAACCCGGTCGGACAACTTCACTTCACCACTTGTTGAGGGACGGCACCGGAACGTGCTCGGCTGCCTCCATGTACTTGCCGTCCTTCACGGTTGCGATGCTCGCCACCATGCCCTGCGTCGGGAACGGCCCGTCGTTGGAGAACTTGATGCCGCCAAGAATCTTGAAGGTGTCATCGGCGGAGATCGTCGTCGAGATCAGCGCCTCGCGCACCGCCTCGCCGGTGATCTTGTCGGGACCGACCTTCTTCGCCGCGGCTTCGATGGCGCGCATCGCGATCAGAGCCTGACCCAACCCCTGAACCGCGGACACCGTCCACTTGGCCTTGAGGTTGTACTTGGCCTGCAGCATGTCAAAGAACTCGCGTCCCGGCGTCTTGGCGTCGGTCGGTGCCGCCATGGCGTAGACCTCGTAATCGCCTTCCATCTGCTTGATGTCGCCGATGGCGCGGCCGGATTCCGCAAGTCCGTTATGCGAACTCATCACGATCGGCACCTTCTTGCCGAGCGCCTGCAGCGCACGCTTGGTGGCGACCACCGCCGCGGTGTTGGTCATGACCATGACCACCTCGGCGCCTTTGCGGGTGACGCGATTGACCTGCGTGGTGAGATCGGTGGGCTGAACTTCGGTGAACACGACCTCGACCACTTCGGCCTTGTCGGGGTTGTCCGCCGCGTGGCGCTGGACGCCCTTGTGCTGATCGACGTAAGCGGGCGAGGCTTCCGACGAGATGATCGCGATCTTCAGCGGGCCGTTGCCGCCGCGCTTCTGGCGGAACCATTCGAAGAACGCCGCGGCTTCGTGGCTGTAGGTCGGGCGCTGATTGAAGATCCACGGATCGGGCTTCCAGGCGAAGCCATAGGCCGCCGTCGACATCACCATCGGAATCTTGTCGGTCGGCAACCGCCCCTGCAGCGCCGCGACATCGGGACCGCCGACGCCAAGGACGATGATCGGACTGAGTTCGGCCTTGATGCCGGGCCACAGGCTCGCCACCTGCGCGGCGTCGTAGCGATGATCGTAATCCTTGGTGCCGAGCTTGACGCCGATCTTCTTGCCGACTTCCGCGTTCCACCAGTCGATCACCGGACGGCGCGCGCCGATCAGGTCCTTCATCACGTCGGCATACGGACCGGTGAAGTCCGCGAGCGAGGCGATGTTATAGGTGGTTTCCGCCTTGGCCGGCATCGCAACCGCCAGCAAGCCGAACGCGGCCGCCACTCCGGCCGTCTTGATGTGTTTCAGCATCGTCATCGTTCAGTTCCTCCCATGAACATTCTCAAAGTTCCGAGCGCGTCTCCGTCAGTACGGGAACGGCCAAAGGCGATAGGATCGTTTCATGATGTTCCAGCGATGCATCAGTCCGCGCGGCTCGAAGATCAGGAACGCCGCGATGATGCCGCCGAGAAACACGTTCATCAGCGCGAACACCACGTCGCCGCCAAGTCCCGGAAACTGCGCGACGATGGTGGGACCGAGCGTGACGAAGCTTTCCTGGATCGCCTTGATGACGAATACGCCGATCAAGGCGCCGGTGATCGAGCCGAGACCGCCGACGATCACCATGGCGATGAACCAGATCGAGTGGAACAGGGTGAACTGATCGACCGCGACGAAGCGCACGTAGTAGGCCCACAGCGCGCCACCGATGCCGGCGTAGAACGCGCCGATCAGGAACGCGACCGCCTTGGTGCGGACCACGTTGATCCCCATCAGCCCGGAGGCGACGTCATCGTCGTTGACCGCGACGAAGGCGCGCCCGTGCCGGCTGCGCACGATGCCGTAGGCGCCGCACACCATGACCAGCGTCACCGCGAGACAAAGATAGTAGATCGACGTATCGCTGACGAAGCTGAAGCCGAACATCTGCGCTGGCTCCAGCGTCAACCCGTTCGATCCGCCGAACCACGATTGCGGCAGGTTGAGAATCAGGAAGTGAAACAGCGTCTGCGCCGCGATAGTGGTGAGCGCCAGATAGAATCCCTTGATGCGCACCGCCGACAGGCCGAAGATGAAACCGAACAGGGCGGCGGCAAAACCTCCGAGCGGAATGCTGAGCCAGAACGGCAGGTTGAACTTGATGGCCAGCGCGCCGGTGGCATAGGCGCCGACGCCCATGAAGGCGGCCTGGCCGAGGTTGATCTGGCCCGCATAACCCATGTTGATCTGCAGCCCGATCACGACGACGGCCATGATCAGCATGTTGGTCGAGATCGCCACAAGGCGCGGCCCCAGCACATATGGCAGGACGACCAGCGCGATCAGGAGGAGAACCAGCGCGATCCATTGTCCGCGGGTGCGGATCAGGGCCTGATCGCGTTCGAAACTGGTGGCGAATACACCTGCCGGATCCATCGGTCAGACCCTTTCGATGGTCTTCCAGCCGAACATTCCGGTCGGCCGAATGAAGAGGATGAGCAGCATGATGATGAATGGGAACACGGTACCGATGGCGCCGCCGACGACCGGATCGAGATAGGCGGTCACCAGTCCCTGAATGATGCCGACGATCAGACCGGCCAGCAGCACGCCGGCGATCGCCTCGAAGCCCGCCAGCAGCGCCACCGGCAATGCCGCGAGCCCGATGTCGGAGGCGAGGAAGTTCAGCGATTTTCCGCTGAGGAAGATGATGGCGCCGAGCGTCGAGAGCACCGCACCGAGAACCCAGGCGAAAGCAATGGAGCGTTTCACCGAGATGCCCATCGACAATGCGACCTGATGATCCTCGGCCACCGCCGTCATGCGCAGCCCCGCGCGGGTCCGGTTGAAGAACCACGACAGGCCGAATCCGACGATCACCGTGATGACGCCGCCCACCAGCAGCGAACGCGGGATCAGGATATCGCCGATGATCACCGGCTGCAGCGGGAAGATAATCGGGAACGAACGCACCTGCGGGCCGAACAGCACGAGGATCAGGCCGCGGATCAGGATCAGCAGCCCGATCGTGACCATCACCATGGCGAACACCGATTCACCGGCAAGACGGGAGAAGAAGATGCGCTCGACCAGAAGCCCGAAGATGGCCGCCGCAACGAAGGCGAGCGGCAGACCGACCCAGAGCGGCAGACCCATGGAGGCGACCATCCACCAGACGATGAAGCCGCCGAACACCACCAGTTCGCCTTGCGCGAAATTGAACACCTTCGAGGCGCGATAGATCACCACGAAGCCCATGGCGATGAGGGCATACAGCAGCCCGACCAGCGCCCCGTTGATGAGGTAGTTGATGAAATCGATCATGCGGTGGCTCGCATTGGTTGAGCGGCGTTTCCGGCCTTGGCCCCGTTCGCGACATCGTGGATGGCGACTTGGGCCGACAGCGTGCCCTTGCGCCCGTCCTGATAGGTCACAGCGATATCGAGCGCCCGCTGATCGAGGCCGCCATACATCGCCTCGATCAGGACGGCATAGCGCTCGGCGAGGAATTCGCGGCGCAGCTTGCGCGTCCGCGTCAGTTCGCCCTCATCCGGATCGAGTTCTTTCGGGAAATTGGCGAAGCGGCGCACCCGCGCATGCTCGGGCAGGAAGGTATTGACGCGCGCGATCTCGCCCCGCACCAGTTCGGCCACTTCGGCCTTCTGCGAAAGATCGGTGAAGGTGGAGAAGCTGATGTTGCGATCCTCGGCCCAGCGCGACACCACGCTCATGTCGATATTGATCAGCGCGCCGATGTAGTCGCGCGTCTCGTCGCCGAGGGTCATGATGTCCTTGATGAAAGGACTGAAGCGCAGCCGCGTTTCGATGAATTGCGGCGGGAAGCGTTCGCCCGAGCGAAGCTGCCGCAGATCGTCGAGCCGCTCGAGGAAAACCAGTTCACCGCTGTCTGTGACCGACACCGCGTCGCCGGTGCGATACCAGCCCTCCTGCACGCGCTGCGCAACGCTGTCCGGCTTCTTGTGATATCCCTGGAAGAAGCTGCCGCCACGGATCAGCAATTCACCCTCGTCCGACACCTGCCATTCCAGTGCCGCACCGGATTCCGGGTGCGCTTTGAGCCAATGCCCGACGGTTTCGAGATTGTAGCGATCGCCCTGATGCAACGTCAGCAGGCCGATTTCCGTGGTTCCGTAGATATTGCGCAGCGGCACGCCGATGGCATGGAACAGCCGAAACACGTCCGGCGCCATTGTGGCACCGCCGCACAGCGCCAGCTTGATGCGCGTCAGACCCAGTTTGTCGCGCAGCGGCTTCAACACCAGCATTTCCGCGAGCGGCAACGCAAGCCGCGCGCCGAACGGAATCGGTTTGCCTTCGAGCCGCGCGACATGAACCTTGTGACCGATATCGACGCCCCAGGCATAGATCGCCCGCCGCGTTCGGCCGGCATCGAGCATCCGCCCCTGAATGGTGGCGGCGAGGCTCTCCCATTGCCGTGGCGCGAACACCATGACCTCGACCGCGAGTTCGCGGATGTTGTTGAGGACTTCTTCCGGCGATTCCGGGAAGTTGACCACCAGCGGCAGCAGCAGCCCGATGGTGACGCCGAAGAATTGCTCCGTCGCCCAGGCCGGCGCGATGTAGGTGAGATATTCCATGCCCGGCTTGATGCCGGTCGCCGCGATCACGCGATGCGCGTTGTCGACGAGATAACGATGCGTCAGCACCACGCCCTTCGGCCGACCGGTGGTGCCGGACGTATAGGACAGTACGGCGACGTCGTCCGGCTGCCCCGCCTCGACCAGCCTGCGGAAGAGATCGGCATCCCCGGCATGGCGCTCGCGTCCGACGTCCAGCACCTTCTCGAACGGCGTCAGCCGCTCGTGGCGATAGGACCACATCCCGGTGTCGTCCCAGTAGATCATCTGGCGCAGATGCGGAACGCGATCGAGAATCGCCAGCCCCTTGTCCACCTGCTCCTGATCCTGCGCCACCAGGCAGACGGCGTCGCTGTCGTTGAGCAGGTATTCGATTTCATCGGCGGTGATGTCGGGATAGAGCGAGACGACCTTGCATCCGATCGAAAACGCCGCGAACTCGCTCCAGAAATTCTCCGGCTCGTTCTCGCCGATGATGGCAACGGTTTCGCCGCGGCGAATGCCCATCGCATCGAGGCCGAGCGCGAGGGAACGCACCTTTTCCAGCACGTCGCCGTAGGTGTATTCGCGCCAGATGCCGCGATACTTGTGCCGCTCGACAAGCTTCCCCGGCGCGGCGCCGGCGCGCTCCAGCAGCAACTGCGGAATGGTACGCATCGGCAGCATCAGCGATTCCCCTCGCCCAGATACGCCTTCAGCACCGCGGGGTTTTCCTGAATCTCCCGCGGCGTTCCCTCCGCGATCTTGCGGCCGAAATCGAGCACGACGATGCGATCGGCGAGATCCATGACGACACCCATGTCGTGCTCGACCAGCACCACCGGAATCCGCCGCGCTTCGCGGACGTCGAGAATGAAGCGCGCGAGGTCTTCCTTCTCCTCGGTGTTCATGCCGGCCATCGGCTCGTCCATCAGCAGGATGCTGGGCTCCTGCGCCAGTGCGCGGCCGAGATCGACGCGTTTACGCAGACCGTAACCAAGGCTGCCGACCGGCTGGTGACGGATGGATTCGATCTCGAGCAGTTCGATGATTTCCTCGACGGCCTCGCGATGACGCATCTCCTCGCGCCGGCACGCTCCGAAATAGAGGAACGCCGACGGGACCGAACTCTTCATGTGAATGTGGCGGCCGACCATGATGTTTTCGATCACGGTCATGTTGGAAAAGATGTGCGTGCCCTGAAAGGTTCGCGCCAGGCCCGCGCGGACGATGTTGTGGACCCCCATGCCGGAGATCACCGCGCCGTTGAATCGCACTTCGCCCTGCTGCGGCCGATAAAAGCCGCTGAGACAATTCATCAGCGACGTTTTGCCGGCGCCGTTCGGCCCGATGACCGCCAGCAACTCGTCCGCGCCGACCGAGATGGAAACCTTATCCAGCGCGACGACGCCGCCGAACGCCATGCGGATGCCGTCGGCGACAAGGACCGCCGAGCCGTGGGCCCGGGCAGGATTCTGCGATGGCGAATAGACAGGTGAAACGGCACTCAACACGCACCTCCTTCACCAGCGCAATCCTGCGACATTCATCCTCCCCCAGGTATGCGGCATTTCGACCGGGCAAGCGTTTCACCTCGAGATCGGTCGACCCTTGACGGATTTTTATGACCTAGCAGGTTTATTTTTAACTCGACAGTCAATTAACGTCAAGCCCGGTTTGTCGCCCCTTCGACCATGAGCGAAATGCGCCGTCGAAAGGTATCCAAATCGGCACCACGCGCGTTGGGGACGCCGCCCGGCGGGCCCGCAGGCGTGCCTTTTCGAGGCCACATGCCCGCACATTCGACCGGAATGGATAAAGCCATGATTATTAAATTGACCATTGCGTTAAATAACCTAATATCAGGTCGAATATAAAAGGATCGCCGCGCAGATCGAGCCATATGCCGCACTCCGCTTCTTCGGGGTGCGAAACCGCAGATGCTCCAGAAGCGCCGCGCGATTCCGATAACGGTACGCAGGAGGACCCGGATGGCGCAGCCCGAAAGCAGATCTTTTTCGTTCCTGACCGATCAGCAGATGATGGTGCGCGACGTCGCGCGCGGCGTCGCGGCGGATGCGATCGCGCCCACCGCGATGGAACGCGACCGCACCGCGGCCTGGCCGCATGCCGAACTGAAGGCGCTCGCCGATCTCGGCTTCATGGGCATGTTGCCGCCCGAACAATACGGCGGCTCCAATGCCGGCTTTCTCTCTTATTGCCTGGCGCTCGAGGAAATCGCGGCGGCCGATGCCGGCGTCGGCACCATTTTCCACGTCCACAACGTGACGGCTTACACCATTGCCCTGCGTGGTAACGAGGAACAGAAGACGACATACTTGCCGCCGATGCTGCGCGGCGAGAAGATCGGCGCCTTTCTGCTCACCGAACCGCAAGCGGGTTCGGATACCGCCGCGTTTCGCGCCACTGCGCAGCGCGACGGCGACGCTTACGTTCTCAACGGCACCAAGCAGTTCATTTCCAACGGCAGCGAGGCCGGCACCACCATCGTGCTCGCGCGCACCGATCCGCAGGCCGGCAAGCACGGCTTCACGACATTCATCGTCGATCCGACGACGCCCGGCTACAACATCGCGCGCGTCGAGGACAAGCTCGGCCAGCGCACCGCTCACATCGCGCAGATCCAGCTCGACAATCTTCGGGTGCCGGCAGCGAATGTGCTCGGCGAGGTCGGCGGCGGCTACAAGATCGTGATGGGCGGCTTGTCCGACGGCCGCATCGCGATCGCCGCCCAGGCCGTCGGCGTCGCCCAGGCCGCGCTTGATGCGGCGATCCGCTACGCCAACGAACGCGAAGCCTATGGCAAGCCGATCGTCGAACTGCAGGCGGTCAGCTTTCATCTCGCCGAGATGGCGGCCCAGATCGACGTGGCGCGGCAATACTACATTCACGCGGCGCGGCTGCTCGAGGCCGGCGCCCCCTGCGCCAAGGAGGCGGCCATCGCCAAGCTCGTGGCTTCAGAGATGGCCGAAAAGGTCTGCTCGGACGCGCTGCAGGTTCACGGCGGCTACGGCTACCTGAAGGATTTCCCGGTCGAGCGCTACTATCGGGACGTTCGCGTCTGTAAAATCTACGAGGGGACCAGCGACATCCAGAAGCAGATCATCGCGCGCTGCCTCTCGGCCTGACGTTCGACGAATTGACTTTGAAGCCATAGTTTTGACTATGACGCCTTGAAATCGCGAATCGACCCGCAACCGTGGGATAACCGGCATGATCTCATGAAGAAGGCATCGACAGCAAGGCGCGGCCGCCACGCTTCGGCGTGGAAAAGCGTCGTTCTGAGCCGGGAGCAGCAATTCTCGCTGAAGCGGGATGCGCTGCTTCGGGAAGCGGGCCGTGCCTTCAGCCTGCGCGGCTATCACAACACCTCGCTGGAGGATGTCGCGAAAACGCTCGATGTCACCAAGGCCGCGCTTTATTACTACGTCAAGAACAAGCAGGAAATTCTCTTCGAATGCCACATGCTGTCGCTCGATTTCGGCGACGATGCGATGAAGTATTGCGAAGAGCACGGCAAGACCGGGTTGGAGAAGATCCTGCTGCTCGTCGATAAATACGTCAGGACCATCACCAGCGAGATGGGCTCCTTTGCCGTGCTCGGCGAATACGATGCGCTGGAGCCGCAGAACAAGGCGATTGTCGGCAAGCGCCGCGACAAGTTCGACCGCGCCTTCCGCAGGCTGATCACCGAAGGCATCGCGGATGGCACGGTGCGCAGCGTCGATGCCAAGCTGACGGTGTTCTTCTTCATGGGGTCGATCAACTGGATGACGCGCTGGTTCACGCCCGAGGGGCCGGCCAGCGGCGAAGAGATCGCCCGCAATCTCGTCGACCTGGTGAAGGGCGCCCTGCGCGCGCGCTGATCGCGATCGATCGATCGCGAGCGCTACTTGCGGCCCACCCAGACCGGCTTGCGCTTCTCGACGAACGCATTGATCCCTTCGCGCGCGTCGGCGTGCGCCATGTTACGCACCACGAGTTCGCCGGAATATTCGTAGGCATCCGAAACCGGCATCTGAAGCTGGCGATAGAACGCCTGCTTGCCGAGCGCCAGCGTGTAGGTCGATTTCGAGGCGATCTCCGCAGCCATCGATTTGACCGCGTCGGCAAGTTGCTCGGGCGCGACCACTTCGTTGACGAGGCCGATCCGCAGCGCGAACTCGGCGTCGTAAAGCCGCCCCGTGGTCAGCATCTGCATCGCATGCTTCGGCGTCACGGTGCGTGACAGCGCCACCATCGGCGTCAGGCACCACAGGCCGATGTTGACGCCCGGCGTCGCGAACCGCGCTTCGCTCGAGGCGATGGCGAGATCGGCGCTGGCGACCAACTGGCAGCCGGCGGCGGAAGCCACCCCCTCGACGCTGGCGATGATGATCTGCGGCTGGTCGCGCATCGCCTGCATCATCGCCGAACAGCGCGTCGACACCGTCTTGAAGAATTCCGGATCGGTCTCACCATCGAATTCGGTGAGATCGTGTCCCGCGCAAAAGATTTTCTTGCCGATGCCGCCGAGCACGATCACCGCGATCGAAGGCTCCTGCCGCAGATCCATGAGATGGCGGGTCAGTGCATCGATGGTTGCGAGCGACAGGCTGTTGCCGTTGCGCGGCCGGTTCAGCGACAAAAAGGACACCGCACCGGCGTCCTCCCGCACGACAAGATCGTTGCTCTCACCCATCACATCGTCCCTTTCGCCTCACGCGCGATAATCCAGCACAATTGTCCGGATTCGTCTCGGCCGTCATCTGCAAATTCGGGGGTGAGGCAAAATGGTGGGCCGAAAACGAAGAAATAGAAAACTACGTCTACGCTATAGCCCTCCATGGCCCTTCTAAATAGATGTCGAACTAATGGCTTAAATTGGTAAGAAGCCGCCGTTGAGGTTTTTTATCGTTATGGCAGCTACACGGAACAAAACTGTCAATCAGAGGCGGCGCAGTTGTGCGCGCGCCATACCCTCCACGGGATTCAAAGGCTGCGTGATGTCCGTGTAGTGCCCGCCATCGGTCCCAACCGTCCTCCACAGGCCCGCGCCGATCTCAGGGTCCCACCGCAGTTCTTGGTAAGGATCTGCCTCAAGCTGTCGTCGCAGCTGATCGCCGATTGCCGCGGCTTCTCGAGCGATGTCGTCGGGCGACAACGGACGCTGACCTGCACGCAAGTTGGACCAACGCTCCTCGACCTCAGCCAGCTTGATTGCGTGCAGCCGCTTCGCCTCGGCCGGATCACGTGTCCCTAAACTGAAGCGCTCTTCGCGCTTCCCGATGAGATTGCGAAGATCATCCGGAATACGCTTCCGGAACCAATAATAGCCGCTGTCGGGATGTTTCCAGGGACGAGTCATTGAAAGAGTCACGTGCACCACCCGTGTGTACCAATTCGGGCGGCAAAAGCCTATGACAATCAAAGACCTATTGATTTTATTGCACTTCTGTGTGTGCTGGCGGAGAGGGAGGGATTCGAACCCCCGATAGGCTTGCACCTATGCCGCATTTCGAGTGCGGTGCATTCAACCACTCTGCCACCTCTCCAGGCGCCAAGATGATGTCGGGGAATCCCCGTCAGTGGTCGGCGGTGTTCTAGGCGAGGATGGCAGGCCAGACAAGCCGCAGCGGGACGAAAATGTTCGGCGGCAGCCGTCGCGGCCCGTCGACGGCGCGTGGGGTCGGGCAACCTTCCGATGCTCTGCGTCCTTTCTCATTGCTGGGCGTCAAGGCGTGGATGGCCGGGACGAGCCCGGCCATGACGAGCACCTCATTTCACGCGCAAAAATCCGGGGTATGCCGCACTAGATCCGACCGAAGCCGTTGCTGACACAGCTATCCCTTGTTTTTCTTCGGCTTTTCCTTAGCCCCCGCCGCCTTCTTGCTCTTGCCGTCCTTTGCCTTGTCGTTCCCGCCCTTGTCGTCCTTGTTCTTGCGGTTGGTGAAGCGGGCGTTGCCGAGACCGGTGCCAATGGTCAGCACGCCCCAGCGCGCGACGTCCTGCATGAACGGCATTTCGCTGAGGCCCTGCGCCACGCCGTCGTTATGCATCAGCACCGTGGTGTCGTGCTCGCCGATCATCGGGATCACCTCGAACAGGCTGGCCGGCAGGTTGAAGCGGCTGCTTTCCCAGTTGCCGGGCAGGTTCTGCGCGCCCTTCTCGATGGCGCCATCCTCCTCGATCACGCCGGGACAGGAAATGCCGATGAAGGGCGCGAGCTTCAACCCCTCGGTGTCGGCTTGTTCGATCAGGTCCTTGAGCATCTTCACCAGCCGTTTCACCGCGCCCTCACGCGTCGGCTCGTCATCGGCGTGGCGCCACAGGTCGGACTTCCAGACCGCCGCCTTGGAGAGGTCTTTCGCCTTGTTCCAGCGGGTTTCCACCACGCCGCAGCGGATGTTGGAGCCGCCGATGTCGACCGCGAGAATGCTGTCATAGGCCTCGAAAATCCACGGCGGCGCCAGATGCAGGCAGCCGATCAGCCCGGCCTCGTCGGGATGGAAGCGGATCGGGATCAGATCGACCTTGAGCCCCTCGGCCTTGAGGATCAGGTCGGCGCGGGCGATGGCGATCTCCCCGACCCGGCTCTGCCGGAAGCCGCCCCCAACCACGATGCGCTCGGTGTCGGCCCATGCCTTGGTCTTGAGGAAACGGCGGGTGACATAGGCCAGTTCCTGGGCGAACTGCTCCAGCGCGCCGTGCACCAGCGCCGCTGCCACGATGTCGTCGCCCTTGAGCGCCTCGTCCAGCGTGGTCTTGTTGAGGTCGTCGGTCGGCTTCTTGCCGAGCGGATCGTCGCCGTTCTTCTTCAGCGGCTTGCGCCAGTCGTCGAGGATCCGCTGAAACGCGCCCTTGCTGGCGCGATCGCCGAGAAACCCGTCGTCGTCCTTCAACTCGATGTTGTAGCTGTCGATATCGACCGACGGCAGCCGCGCCGCGCCATGCTTGCCGATGCCGGAGGTGGTGAGGTTGCCGTCCGCCATGTCGCCCCTTGATCCTGATGTGAGCCGGGACAACGGCGAGGGAACCGGATGGTTTCAACGCGGCGACGCCCGGATGGCCCGGGAATGGCGTAAAAGCCTGGTATTAGATGGCAAATTCACCTTGGAAACGATGGTGAGCCGCTTTCGCGAACTTTCGGCCTATATCCGCAACCATCAAACGCTCACGAACGGAAACGTTCGAGCACACCATCAACGGCCTGCTTACGAAGCGTGCCGATCTATTCAACAAAGCAATCTGCATTCGTGACCGTTTGGCCGAGATCAAGAACGACATTTGCGCACTGGGCCGGGTTCTAGGAACACTGGGTTATACGGGTGACTTCGACGCTGAACTGCCGTGCCAGAAGCGGGAAGAAGGAATTGTAAAGCGAAAACAAGGGCCAGGACTATACGCGCTGTGGGAGGTCGCGAGCCAAGACTGTTGCAAATACGCAACATTCGGCATGAAAAAAACAATCGCCCCTTGAAACTGAAAATCACTAACCCGAAGTTAGCTTTGCGTTGTTATGTTCTTTTATCTAGAATCAGTTTGTTATTGCTTTTCATCTGGCTGCGCTCCAAGCCCCCTTGTGAGAAACGCATGCCCTTAGAATTCAAACCAAAGCACGACAAGATAGTGGAGCTTCTCCTCTACTTGGCCCATCGTCGGCCGGGGGCGGACAAGTATCAGGCTGTCAAATTTTTCTATCTCGCCGATAGAGAGCACTTCGTTCGTTATGGTCGCCCCATAACAAACGAAACCTATTACGCGCTTTCTTATGGACCTGTTGCGTCAACCGTTCTCGATTTGCTGAATGGAAATCCGTGGGCTTTTCGGTCTTTAGGGCTTGATGAGCTCCCATTTGAGACGGAGTTGAAGGACAAGACAACCATAATTGGGAAGCCTAACCGAGAGATTCGACGAGATATTTTCTCTAAAACCGACCTTGCAGTGTTTGATGAGGTTGTCGAGAAGCACAAAGACTCATCTTTCGATGACCTATTTAAAGCGACGCATGAACATTATGCGTGGAGCCACGCTTGGAATACTCGACGGCAGGGGAAGCGCGCCGTCATGTACTATGATGAAATGATTGACGACGAGCAGAAAAGGGCGGCTCTTCTAGAAGACCTTCTTCCGGTAGCCTCGAAAATGTAATGCGGCTTGGGGACATTTTCCTCTGGAACACCGACCAAGCTGCGGGCCATGCTTCGCGCGACAAGTACCATGTCTATATCTGCGAAGCTGACTGGCGAGCCGGCCATACTTTCCTATTCGTGTCGAAAGCTGATTACGGCTGCGATTATGCAATTTTGAAAGTTGACTATCCTTTTTTTCCACTAGAGAAAAGCTTCGTGAGCTGCGCTAGCATAATTCACTATGGCGACATTGAGCTTGCCGCTTTTCCTCAGGAGCCACTTGGGCGCTTGTCCAAAAAGCATTTGCGGGAGCTAAGTGCCGCAATAATGGATGGCGGCGCTATGGTAGAATGGGAAATGCAGCGCGTTTGTAATGCGATAAGCCAAGGTTGCTAACCAATACATCGCGGCCAATAGCCCTTCCATTGCCGAGAAATCGGATGCTGCAGGACAGCGACTATCAGATATGTTCGCCGTCGCTGACACGATGATTGTTTTCACGCCAAGCCATTATCCCCTGGATAAGCTGATAGATAGTCGCCAGCGATCCGGTGATGGATGCCAATCTCGGCGCTCAAAGGCCACGTCAAGCTAGGTTAGTCTGCCGCCTAATGCCATAAAATGCCGCCAAACCCTTCATTTGCGGTCCTTTTCGCGGGGTTTCGCCTTGACTCTCGGCCCCCGGCGGCTATAAGTCCCGGCACGCGGCGCCAGGTTTTCCTTGCGCCGATTGTTTTTGCGTGGCCGGCGGGCATTGCCTGAGGCACGCGAAATTCGCCCTTAACGACTGAACAAGAAGCCGGGCCGGAGCAATCCGAGCGTCGGAATCGAACACGAAGGAATGAAAACGATGTTCGCAGTCATCAAAACCGGCGGCCGGCAATACCGCGTCGTTCCGGAAGATGTACTCGAGATTGGCAAGATCGCCGGCGACGTCGGCACGATCGTGCAGCTGGATAACGTGCTGGTGCTCGGCGGCGACACGCCGGTGCTCGGCACCCCGACCGTGGCAGGCGCCACCGTGGCGGCCGAAGTGCTGGACCACAAGCGCGGCCCCAAGGTCATCGCGTTCAAGAAGCGCCGCCGCAAGAATTCGAAGCGCAAGCGCGGCTATCGCGACGAGATCACCGTGCTGCGGATCACCGAGATCCTCGCCGACGGCAAGAAGCCCACGGTCGGTCCGCGTCCGAAGCGCGAGAAGGCTGCTGCGAAGCCGGCGGAAGCCGCTGCCGAATAATCGCGCTGTGTGATCGCTCCGAAAATTCAGAGCGATTACAATTTGCGACAGAAAAAGTGAGATGATTCCGTCAAGGAATCAAACTACTGTGTTCTCAAGATTTGGAGACGAGCCATGGCTCACAAAAAAGCAGGCGGTTCATCACGTAACGGCCGCGATTCCGCGGGCAAGCGCCTCGGCATCAAGGCCTACGGCGGCCAGCACGTGATTCCCGGCAACATCATTGCGCGCCAACGCGGCACCACCTGGCATCCCGGCCTTAATGTCGGCATGGGGACGGACCATACGTTGTTCGCCAAGATTGAAGGCCGCGTTGAGTTCCGTGCAAAAGCCAACGGCCGCACTTTCGTATCGGTTCTCCCGATTATGGAAGCCGCGGCCGAGTAGAGACGGTGGAAACATTCGAGTCCGCCGGGTCCTGTTGAACCGGCGGAGTCGTCAAGGCTCCAAGGGGAGGCGGGAAACCGGCCTCCCCTTTTCGTTTTGCGTATTTCGCGATTTGCGTTTCGCAAAGGTTTGACGCCCAAGGAGCCGACCATGCTGCAGGAATTCTCGACGCCCATCTCACGACAGCCAAGTACCGTCGTCCTCGAGACGGAACGGCTGACCCTGCGCAAGCCGACTCTCGCGGACGTAAAAGCGATTGCCCGTCTCGCCAACGATCGCCGCATCGCCGAGAACACCCGACGCCTGCCGCATCCGTATCGGCAGGACGACGCCACGCACTTCGTCCAGACCGTCGCCGGCGACGGTGCGAACACCGTGTTCCTGATCGAGCATCATCACACGCCGGTCGGCGTGGTCGGCGTCGATTGGCGACAGCCCGAGACGCCTGAACTCGGCTACTGGCTCGGCGTCGAATATTGGGGCCGCGGCTTCGGCACCGAAGCGGCACGCGCCACCATCGACTTCGCCTTCGAGGAGTTCGCCATCGAGCAGATGATTTCCGGTGCGCGCGTGGTCAATCCGGCGTCGCGCAACATTCTGGAGAAGTGCGGCTTCCAGTGGAGCGGCGTCGAACTGCACCGCTTCGAGGCACTCGGCTCATCCTCGCCGGTCGATTGCTTCCGGCTGACGCGCGGCGTGTGGTCGTCGCTGAAGACCTGGGGTCATTCCACCCGGCGCGGCGGCTGACACGCACCGTGTCACGAGACATCGAGGGCCCGATCCGGCATCTCCGGCTCGGGCCCTTTGTTTTTAGTGTATCAGTGTAATGGTGAGCACTCATTCGTCGACGTTCGCGGCTTCGCAACTTCGATCTGGCGTTAGTGACTGGTCCACATGCCGCGCTATACAAGCGCGAAACGGCCGTATCCATAGGGATCACTTAGCCGCCCATGCGAGGTGGATGCATGACCAATGTAAAGGGTCAAATCATATCGTTTGCGGACCTGCCATCGATCGAAGCCTATCTGTCCGCACACGAAGGAAGCGAGAGCGGCTTTTGGCTCAAGCTCGCGAAAGCCGGCGCGCCGGAAGCAACCATCACCAAGACGCAGGCCATCGAAGCCGCGTTGTGTCACGGATGGATCGACGGTCAGCTCGGAAAATTCGATGAGCACTACTATTTGGTGAGAATGACGCCGCGGCGAAGCGCAAGCCGATGGTCCGCAAACAATCGCGACACGGCGGAGCGTCTTATTCGCGAAGCGCGTATGCAACGTGCCGGGTTGCGCGAAGTCGAGAGGGCCAAGGCCGATGGACGCTGGAACGCGGCCTATCAATCCCAGGGCAAAACTGAGCCTCCGTCCGATTTCCTTGCTGCACTGGCTGCAAACGCGAAGGCGGAGCGGGCGTTTGCAGCGCTCGACCGCGCCAACAGGTACGCCTTCATCTATCGCGTCAACGATGCCAAGCGCCCCGAAACGCGAAACAAACGAATTCGCGAATTCGTGGACATGCTCGCCCGGGGCGAAACCATTCATCCGACCAAAAGCAAGCGAGTTCCAAAAACCTGATCGGGCCGCGGCGCAGAGAATGAACGTATGGGAACCAGTATCCGCTCCCCAAATGACGGCTAACGAAAAGACGTCCTTACGCCGGCGGATTGACCGGCGGGTCCTCGCGGCCGAGCGCCTGCTCGCGCAGGAAGATGTAGAAGCCCGCGCCGATGATGATGGCGGCGCCGATCAGGGTCGCCAGCGTCGGCACGTCGCCGAACACGGCATAGCCGAACAACACCGCCCACACGATCATCGAATACTGATACGGCACCACGACGCTCGCCGGCGCCAGTTTCAGCGACCGGTTGATGCACAGCAACGCACCCACCGAAATCGCGCCGGCGACGGCGAACAGGCTGAGATCCGGCCATGTCGGCGTCAGCCAGCCGAACGGCAGCAGCAGTGCGCCGAACACCAGCGTGCCGACGAACTGCGACGAGGCCAGCACCACGTCGGACGCACCGCGCAGCGACCGTGTAATAAGCATCAGGAACGAAAACGACACGCTGCCGCCGAGTGCGATCAGCGCCGGCCAGCTGATGGTCTGCGCCGAGGGCCGCATCGCGATCAGCACGCCGCAGAAGCCGACCGCGACCGCGCACCAGCGCCGCCAGCCGACCTGCTCGCGCAGCAACAGCGCCGACAGTGCGGTGACGAAAATCGGCGAGGCCAGATAGAAGGTAATGACGTCGGCGAGCGGCAGATATCGCACCGCGACGAAGAATGCCGCGACTTCCAGCGTCGACAGCACGATACGCAACAGATGCAGGCCGGGCCGCTCCAGCCGCACGAATTCGGCGCGGCTGCGCCAGATCAATGGCGACAGCAGCACCAGCGAGGCGATAGCGCGCAGGAACAGAAGCTGCCCCACCGGATAGGTGGCGACGATGTATTTGCCGAGCGCGTCGCCGAACGAGAACGCCCACACGCCCGCCAGCATCAGGGCGATGCCGGCGAGCCGCGCCGCGCGTTCGTTCATGCCGGTGGAAATGCGAGAGATCATGCGATGGACGGGTTTCCGGAAAGAGACGAAGCCTGCGCGACCACGGCCTCCTTAGAGCATGATCCCGAAAAGTGGAAACCGGTTTTCGGAAGAGATCATGCTCAAACAAAAAGATCGGCGACGGGTCTGATTCAACGCAATTGGATCAGACTCTAGCATGCGGCACGGGCAGGCATGTGTCGCTGTTGTCGCACACCTGCCCTGCCGGCGCGTCCTACGATCCGCGATCGGTCTGCGGCAGGTGCGCGCGTCCGAACCGTGCGACCGCGGGCATCAGGGCCAGCGACGCCGCGGCGGCCACCGCACCGGCGACGAAAGCCGCCGTATATCCCATCGCGCCGGTGAGCAATCCGACGAGAGGACCGGTGAGACCGACGGCAACGTCGAAGAAAGCGATGAAGTTACCCACTGCGCGGCCGCGCATTTCCGCCGGCACGCGTCGCGTCGCCATCACGCCCATGGCGGGAAACACCAGCGAGAAGCCGAGCCCCGTCAACGCCGCGCCAAAGAGCGCGACGGCAGGCGACGGTGCATACCACAGCACCAGCTGCCCGATCAGTTCGATCGCGAGCGACGCCGCGACCACGCGCACCGGACCGAACCGGTCCGGCAGATGCGACCCCACCAGCCGCACCAGAACATAGGCGATGCCGAAGCTTGCGATCGCCACGCCCGCGCCGGCCCAGCCCTTGACGCTGTAGGCCAGCGGCAGGAACGCGGACATGCTCGCGAACGGAACGGTGGCAAGCGCCAGCACCAGGCCGGGCAGCCAGATCAGCCGCAACACCCGATGCACCGGCACATGGACGCGGTCGCCGCCCAGAACCGGGACCGGCGGCAACACGAACGCAACGGCAATAGCAATCAAAGGCGTCGCCATCGCCAGCACGGCGACCCCGGCGAAACCGTAAGCCGTATGCACCGCAAGGCCGAGCGGCGCGCCGAGGCCGAACGCGGCATACATCGCGATGCCTTGCCACGACATCACCTTGCCGGTGCGCGCGGCGCCGATGCGGCCGATGCCCCAGCTCATGGTTCCGGTGATGAACAGGCTTTCGGCGAAGCCCAGCAGCACGCGGCCGGCGATCAGCACCGCGAGCCTGATCTCCGGCGTGGCCGGCAGCAGCGCCGAGGCGAGATAGCAGCACGCGGCCAGTACCGCGAGCGGCAGGCCGCGCAACACGATCCAGCGCGGACCGTGATGGTCGCTCAGCGTTCCGGCGAAATGGCGCGACAGCACCGTGACGACGGACTGGATGCCGATCACCCAGCCGACGGTGAAGCTGCTGAAGCCAAGCTCGTCGTGGACATAAAGCGACAGCGCCGGCAGCGGCGCGCCGACCGCGAGGAAGCCGCAAGAGACGATGGCCACCAGCGGCGCCAGCCCCGAGACGGCGCTGCGCTGCGATGCGAATTGAGTAGGGGAAGGAACGTCATTCATGATAACACGCCCGAATCTTCCGCCGGACGGAGTCCATCCAATACGGAATGTGGCGCGTTGGGTGACGTTAACGCTTACGGAACACGGCGTCGCCGCGCTCGATGGGGCGGCAAGTAACTTGCGCGCGAAGATGTGTCAAGCAACCGCAGGGAAATGATAGGCATGCGCGTTGTTGCTGATGCAGCGCCGCTGCGATACGGATAGGCGATGAAATTCCTCGACGAAGCCAAGGTCTATATCCGCTCCGGCGACGGTGGAAACGGTTGCGTGGCGTTTCGCCGCGAGAAGTTCATCGAGTTCGGCGGGCCGAGCGGCGGTAACGGCGGCCGCGGCGGCGACGTCATCGTCGAGGCGGTCGACGGCCTCAACACGCTGATCGACTATCGCTATCAGCAGCATTTCAAGGCGCCCAAGGGCACCAACGGCATGGGCAAGGACCGCCACGGCGCCAACGGCAAGGACGTCGTGCTCAAGGTCCCGGTCGGCACCCAGATCTTCGACGAGGATCGCGAGACGCTGATCCACGATTTCACCCGGCTCGGCGAGAAGTTCGTGCTGGCGGAAGGCGGCAACGGCGGCTTCGGCAACGCGCACTTCAAGTCGTCCACCAACCGCGCGCCGCGCAACGCCAATCCCGGCCAGCCCGGCGAGGAACGCTGGATCTGGCTGCGGCTGAAACTGATCGCGGACGCCGGACTGGTCGGCCTGCCCAACGCCGGCAAATCGACGTTCCTCTCCGCCGTCAGCGCGGCGCGGCCGAAGATCGCCGACTATCCGTTCACGACGCTGCATCCGCAGCTCGGCGTGGTCAATGCCGGCGGCCGCGAGTTCGTGCTGGCGGATATTCCCGGCCTGATCGAGGGCGCGCATGAAGGCGCGGGGCTCGGCGACCGCTTCCTCGGCCATGTCGAGCGCTGCCGCGTGCTGCTGCATCTGGTCGACGCCACCGGCGAGCACGCGGGCAAGGCGTACAAGACCGTGCGCAACGAACTCGAAGCCTACGCCGAAGAACTCGCCGACAAGATCGAGATCGTCGCGCTCAACAAGATCGACGCGGTTGCGCCCGACGACTTGAAGAAACAGCGCGACCGGCTCAAGCGCGCCGCCAGGAAAACGCCGCTGCTGCTGTCCGGCGCCACCGGCGAAGGCGTGCCGGACGCGCTGCGCGCGCTGGTCGCGGCGATCGGCGACGCGCCGGTGTCCGACAAGGCCAAGGCGACGGAGGCCAATGCGGCCGACGCGGCGCCGTGGTCGCCGCGCACCACATAAATCATCACATAAGGCTGGGAGAACGACCACGATGGCCGAGAAGGACTCTGACGTCGCCGCGTTCTGGGCATGGTGCAAGGAACGCGCGGCCAAGCGCGCGAGCATGTCGCTGGCGGAAACCCGCGACTCCTTCGACACCGAAATGGGCCGCATTCCGCTCCCGGACAACGTCACGGTACAAAGTCTGAGTTTCGGCAGCGTGCCCGCCGAGAAGATCACCCCGGCCAACGCCACGCCGGGCAAAGCAGTGCTGTATCTGCACGGCGGCGGCCACATCTTCGGCAGCATCAAGAGCCACCGCCACTTCGTCTCGCGGCTGGCCGTTGCGACCAAGGCCACTGCCTGGCACATCGACTATCGCCTCGCGCCGGAGCATCCCTATCCGGCGGCGATCGAGGACGCGCTTGTCGCCTATCGCGCGCTGATCGACAGCGGCATCGCACCGGCCGACATCGTGGTCGGTGGCGAATCCGCCGGCGGCAATCTCGCTGCCGCGCTGCTACTCAAGCTCAAGCAGGAGAATCTGCCGCAGCCGGCCGGTCTCTATCTGCTCAGCCCGTGGCTCGACATGACGACGACGGCCGAGTCCTACGACAAAGTCGGCGCGCGCGATCCGATGATCTCTCGCGAAGGCATCGTCGGCGTCGCGACGGCCTATCTCGGCAACCAGCCCGACAATCCGCTGGCCTCGCCGGTGCGCGCCGATGTCTCGGGCCTCCCGCCGATGCTGATTCAGGTCGGCAGCGAGGAAGTGCTGCTGTCGGATTCGACCACCTTCGCCAACAACGCGGCGATGACCGGCATCGACGTCAGCTTACGGGTGTGGGCGGGCATGCCGCACGCCTGGCCGCTGTTCCATCCGTTCCTGCGCGCAGGGCTACCGGCCATCGACGAAACCGGCGCATGGATGCGCAAGCGGCTTGGGATCGGGTAGAGCGATCCTTGAGGGCGGTGCAAGTGCATCGCCACCTCATACTCGCCTCGGAATATTGTTCAGAGGATCAACAAACTCGGCGTCGTCCCCGCGAAGGCGGGGACCCATACGCCGCAGCAGCTCGGCTCCATCACCCGGGGCTAGTTTATTCCATAACAACCAACGCCAGGGATTCTGGGTCCCCGCCTACGCGGGGACGACGGTTTTCGTGTTGCAACTACTTCCCGTCATACCAGATGCGATACAGCGCGCCGACCTGATCGTCCGACACCAGCAATGATCCGTCCGGCAGTTGCGCAACGTCGACCGGGCGGCCGAGATAGCGGCCGTTGTTATTCCAGCCTTCCGCGAACGGCTCGGATGGACCCGCGGCGCGCCCGTCTTCCTTCAGAAACGTCACCATCACCCGCGCGCCGATCGGCACGGTGCGATTCCATGAGCCGTGCTGCGTGCTGAAGATCGCGCCGCGATATTTTTGCGGAAACATGGTGCCGGTATAAAACGCCAGACCGAGATCGGCGGCGTGCGCGACCTGCTCCACCTCCGGAAAGATCAGGTTCGGCGGCGGCGTGTCGTTCTTGTACTCGTTGGTGCGCGTGTGGCCGCCGCCATACCACGGAAAGCCGTAGTCGTGCCCGATCCCGGTGATGCGATTCATTTCACCCGGCGGCTGATCGTCGCCCATGCGGTCGACCTGATTGTCGTTGGTCCAGAGCGAGCCGTCTTTCGGATTGAAATCCATCCCGACCGGATTGCGCATCCCGGTCGCATAGACCTCACGGTTGCTGCCGTCGCGATCCATGCGGACGATGCCGCCGATGCCCCACTTGCGATAGACATCGAGCTTCTCTTTCGGCGACACGTTGTAGGGCTGCCCGAGCTGGATATAGAGCCTGTCGTCCGGTCCGACCCGGCACACGCGCGTAGCATGATTGAAACTCTCCTCGGCTTTGGGGATCAGTTCGCCCTGCTTCACCATGTTCGCGGCGATCAAGTCGGCGCGCGTAGCGAACGACTCCGCATCGGCAAAAGCGAGCACGCGGTTCACCTCGGCGATGTAGAGGGTGCCGTCCTTCGCGAAGCAGACGCCGTTCGGGACCTTCTTCGACACGGTCGGCGCGAATTCCTTCACCTCATGGCCGCCGCTCGCACGAGCGCTCACCGCCCAGACCTTCGATTGCCGCGTGCCGACGAAAGTGACGGTGCCTTGCGGCCCCACCGCGATGTGCCGCGCACCCGGCACCATCGCGTAAAGCGCGATGTGAAACCCTGCGGGCAGTTTGATCCGGGCGAGAATCTTCTTCACCTGCTCGGCCTCGGCGCCGGTTTGCGGCACCGTCGGCCAGTCCGCCGCGCTGCCGATCCTGATCGTGCCGGGCTTTGCGTCGTCGGCGGCGTGCACACCGAGCGGCCATGCCGACAAGGCCAACAGAGCGAGAGATGCCGTCCAATGCCGTCTCACGGTCGCCTCCGTTCCTGATGCTGCAGATTCCGAAGCAGCTCGAATTGATGCGAAACCGTCATCCTTCGAGGGGCGGGGGGCGGCGCCCCCA
>JAEWIX010000042.1 GCA_023386885.1 Pseudomonadota bacterium | reverse complement strand
GGCAGGAGAACGATGCATTCTCCTGCCTCCGCCGAGGCTTGTGCCGGATGGCTTCAGGTGCAATCCGGGACCTGAGCTAATCTCTTTGGCAAATCGTCAGCGCTGATGGCCGAGACCGATCCCGAGCTTCATCGCCTTCTGACGCAGCGAGCCGACGGTGCGCTTGGTCAGCTTGGCAATCTTTTCGACAGGCGTTCGCGCCTTCGAATGCGCCCTGAGTTCCTTGATGTCCGCTTTCGAATAAGGACGACGCACGACCTTCTTCTTCGCCGTCACTTTCTTCGCCACCTTGGCTTTCTTAGCCGTCTTGGTTTTGCGCGCGACTGTCTTGGTTTTCCGAGCCACTGATTTCTCCTTGATCATGACAACCGCGCTTCTAGCACAGATGACCGTGTGTGCAACTCACACCATCCCTCGAATCATTTTCAAATGATTCACATGACAGCACGATGAGATCGGCACGACGCGATAACTGATGCACCGTGCGAAGTTACCATCGAAGTGATCATCTTCGTGTTCAAACCCTCGACTGGTGATTGAACCCGCGACAGCAACGCAATTACCAGCGGCGGAATGATGCATCTACGAGCGATCATCACGCTCCACATGCCTCATTCGATGATCGGGACGTCACGGCGAACGAACAATGCAGTTATTCGCGCCAAGGAATATTTGCGCCAAGGGAACCGCACCACGGCCGCCGGTGATTTGATCGGTTCAAGCAGCTCGGCACCTAATTCTATATTGACAAACGACTTCGTCATTATCAAACTTGATGCCGGACCAGCCCATCCGGGCTCCTGCGCAATCCGAAACCCGCCGCTGCAAGAGCGGGATAACTCTCGGGAGTGAACACATATGAAGAAGTCATTGCTGATCTGCGCCGCCTTGTTCGCCGCCATGACCACGACGGCATCGGCGCAAATCTCCGACGACGTCGTCCGCATCGGCGTGCTGACCGACCTGTCGAGCTGGGGCCGCGACAACAGCGGACCGGGCTCGGTGCTCGCCGCGCAGATGGCGGTCGAGGAATTCGGCCCCACCGTACTCGGCAAGAAGATCGAGATCATCAGCGCCGACCATCAGATGAAAACCGACGTCGGCGTTCAAATCGCGCGCGAATGGTTCGACAAGGATAAGGTCGATGCGGTCGCCGATATCCCGAATTCCGGTATTGCCATTGCCGTCGCCAACATGGCCAAGGAACGCAACAAGATTGCGCTGTTGTCCGGCCCCGGCGCGAGTTCGCTGACCAACGAATTGTGCAGCCCGAACACCGTGCATTTCGCCTACGACACCTACGCGTTGTCGAAGGTGACGGCCTCCGCCGTGCTCGCGGAAGGCGGCAAGTCGTGGTTCTTCGTCACCGCTGACTATGCCTTCGGCCATGCGCTCGAGAAGGACGCCACCCACTTCATCAAGCTGCTCGGCGGCAACATTGTTGGCGGCGTCAAGCATCCGACCAACACCGCGGACTTCTCGTCCTTTATTCTGCAGGCGCAAAGCTCGAAGGCCGACGTCGTCGCCTTCGCCAATGCCGGACAGGACACCGACAACGCCATCAAACAGGCCGGCGAATTCGGCCTCGTCAAAGGCGGACAGAAGCTGGTCGGCCTGCTGATGTTCGATACCGACGTCCATGCGATCGGCCTTCAGGGCGCGCAAGGCACCTACATGACCACCGCGTCCTACTGGAACATGGACGACAAGACCCGCGCCTGGTCGAAGAAATTCTTCGCCAAGACCAACGTCATGCCGACCATGATTCACACCGGCGTCTATGGCTCGGTGCTGCACTATCTCAAGGCGATCAAGGCCGCCGGCACCGACGATCCGGCCAAGGTGATGGCCAAGATGCGCGAACTGCCGATCGAGGACACCTTCGTTCACGGCGGCAAGCTGCGCGAAGACGGCCGCGTCATTCGCGACATGTATCTCGCGCGGGTGAAGAAGCCTTCGGAATCCAAGGAGCCGTGGGACTATCTGGAGATCGTCAAGACCATCAAGGGCGAGGACGCCTATCGCCCGGTCTCGGAATCCAAGTGCCCGCTGCTCAAGAAGTGAGGCAATAACAATGGCGAACGGGACTCTTGAGGCAAACACTTACGATTGCGATGTGCTGGTGGTGGGCTCCGGCGCCGCCGGAATGTCGGCGGCGGTCACCGCCGCACATCGCGGCCTCAAGGTCCTGATCGTCGAGAAGGAGCCGCGCTTCGGCGGCACCACGGCCCGCTCCGGCGGCTGGCTGTGGATTCCGGGCACGTCGCTGGCGCGCGCCTGGGGTATCAGCGAGGCCCCGGACGCCGCCCGCACCTATCTGCGCCACGAGGCCGGCAACAACTTCGACGCCGCGCGCGTCGATGCATTTCTGTCGGCCGGCCCCGAGGCGGTGGATTTCTTCACCACACAGACGGCGCTGCGCTTCGACATGCCGCTGACCTTCCCCGACTATCACGCGGAAGCGCCGGGCGGCACGCAAGGTGGCCGCTCGATGGTGCCGCGGCGGGGCGCCGGCCCCGAACTCGGTGATTACATCAAGCATCTCGGCGCGCCGTTGCCGGAATTGACGGTGTTCGGCATGATGCTGGGCTCCGGCAAGGAGATCATCCATTTCATGCGCGCGACCAAGTCGCTGACCTCGGCGTTCTATGTCGCGAAGCGATTGTCGAAGCATTTCCGCGATGTGATGAAGCACGGCCGCGGCATGACGCTGACCAACGGCAACGCGCTCGCCGGCCGTCTCGCCAAGTCGGCATTCGATCTCAAGGTGCCGCTGTGGCTGTCGTCGCCGGTGCGCGAACTGATCATCGACAACGGCGCGGTGCGCGGCGCGCTGGTACAACATGAAGGCAAGGACGTGCGCGTCAATGCGACGCGCGGTGTCGTGCTGGCCTGCGGCGGCTTCCCGCATGACGTGGCGCGGCGCAAGGCGATGTTCCCGCACGCGCCGACCGGCGCGGAGCATCATTCCCCCGGCCCCACCGGCAACACCGGCGACGGCCTGCGTCTGGCGGAAACCGCCGGCGGCAGCGTCGAGGACCGGTTGCCGAACGCCGCCGCATGGGTGCCAGTGTCGGTCACCACGCGCAAGGACGGCAGCAAGGGCGTGATGCCGCACTTCATCGATCGCGCCAAACCCGGCGTCATCGCGGTGATGCGCGACGGCCGCCGCTTCACCAACGAGGGCAATTCGTACCACGACTTCGTTCAGGCGATGGTCAAGGCGGCGAAGCCCGGCGAGGAGATCGCCGCGTTCCTGATCTGCGATCACCAGTCGCTGCGTAAATACGGGCTCGGCTGCGTGCCGCCGTTTCCGATGCCGCTCGGCCATCATCTCAAGACCGGCTATCTGATGCGCGGCGCGACGCTTGGCGAACTCGCCAAGACCGCCGGCATCGATGCGAAGAACTTTGAAGCGAGCGTTGCCGAATTCAACGCGGAAGCGGCGAACGGCACCGACTCGCGTTTCGGCAAGGGCACACGCGCCTACAACCGTTATCAGGGCGACGCGCTGCACGGTCCCAACCCCTGCATCGCGCCGATCGAACAAGGCCCGTTCTACGCGATCAAGATGGTGATCGGCGATCTCGGCACCTATGCCGGCATTCGCACCGACGAGAACGCGCGCGCGCTCGATGCCAGCGGCCAACCGATCCCCGGTCTCTACGCGGCCGGCAACGATATGGCGAGCATCATGGGCGGCAACTATCCGGGCGCTGGCATCACGCTCGGCCCGGCGCTGACGTTCGGCTACATCGCCGGCCGTCACCTCGCCTCCACTGCTGCGCAAGGCGCCTGAGCCATGAGCACGCCGCAATTGCTGAGCGGACGGCTGGCGCTGGTGACCGGTGCGGGACAAGGCAACGGCCGCGCCATCGCGCTCGGCCTCGCCGCGCACGGCACCGACGTGGTGGTGACCGACATCGATGCGGCAATGGCGAAAAATACGGCGACGGCGATCGCTGCGCGCGACCGGCGCAGTTGGTCGTTTCAACTCGACGTCACCGACACGGACGCCTGCGCGGCGCTGGCGAAAACCATCGATGCGGAAATCGGCGCGGTCGCGATCCTCGTCAACAATGCGGGCATCATCATCCGCGAGACCATCGACTCGCCCCGTGCGCACGACAACTGGCGGCGCGTGCTCGACGTCAATCTCAACGGCGTCTTCAACGTCACCCATGCCTTTCTTCCGGCGCTGAGACAGACGCATGGCAACATCATCAATATCGGCTCCATCGCGTCGTTCGTCGGCGTCGCCGACACGCTCGGCTATTCGCCGTCGAAAGGCGGCGTGAAACTGCTCACCCAATCGCTGGCGCGCGAACTCGCCCGCGACGGCATCCGCGTCAACGCCATCGCGCCGGGCGTGATCGAAACCGCAATGACCAAGGCGACGCGCGAAGACCCCGCGCGGCTCGCTGGTTTCGTCGGGCGCACGCCGCTCGGCCGCGTCGGGCAGCCCGACGAGTTGATCGGCCCTGTGGTGTTTCTCGCCTCCGATATGGCGTCCTATGTCAGCGGCGTCACCTTGCCGGTTGATGGCGGTTTCCTTGCAGTCTAACGAGCCGCGGGTATAGAGCACGCGCATGGCCAAGAAAGAGTCGCGCGGCATTCAATCGATCGAGGTCGGCGGGCAACTGCTGCGCGCGCTGGCGCGGAGCCTTGAGCCGATGATGCTGCGCGATCTGGCGCGCGAGGCCGGCATGACACCGGCCAAGGCGCATCCCTATCTCGTGAGTTTCCTGCGGCTCGGCCTGATCGAGCAGGATGCCGCGACGGGGCACTACGATATCGGCGCCTTCGCGCTCGAACTCGGCCTCATCGGCTTGCATCGATTGTCCGCCGTGCGCATCGCCACGCCGAAGATCGCGGCGCTGGCGCGCGAGATCAATCACGCGGTCTCGCTGTCGGTGTGGGGCACATATGGTCCTACCGTGGTGCGGCTGGAGGAATCGAGCCACCCGGCTCACATCGTCATGCGCGTCGGCTCGGTGATGGGCATGCTGGAGACGGCGACGGGCCGCATCTTCGCTGCGTTCCTTCCACCCAATGTCGTCAAGGCCGCGCTGGAGACGAAACTCGACCGGCTTGGCGTCGGCTATTCCGGCAAACGTCCCGCCCACGCCACCGACATCGAAGCCATGCTGGCCGATATCCGCAAGCGCGGTATCACCCGCGCGATGGGCGACCCGCTGCCCGGCGTCAATGCGTTTGCCGCGCCGGTGTTCGACCACAGCGGCGCTGTCGTGTTGTCTATCACCGCGATGGGTCCGGCCGGCACTTTCAACGTTGACTGGAACAGCCCGATCGCCAAAGCACTGCTCGATTGCGCCAACACCATCTCGCGGCGGCTCGGCTACACGGGCCAACGCCCCTCGCGCGAAAAGATCTGATCGTCACGTCGGCAGAACGAAACGCACCAGCAGCAGGCCAGCGCTGACCAGAAACACCAGCGACAGCGTCACCGCCGCGGTGACCTTGCCGCCGACCTCACCGATCACCCGCAGATCGACGCCGAGGCCGAGCGCCGCCATCGACAGCACTGTGAGAAGGCTGGCGAGTTTCTGGATCGGTGCAATCGCCACGTCGGGGATCAGCGCAAACGAACGGCACGCCGAAAGCACGAAGAAGGCGATGATGAACCACGGCACCGCCTTGAAGAAACCAAGCTGCGCCGCCTGCCCCTCCCTGTCGCGCGTGAGCCGGCGCGCGCCGAGCGCGATGCAGGCGACCACCGGCCCCAGCATCATCACCCGCACCAGTTTCACCAGCGTGCCGATCTGCACCGCCACCACCCCTACCGGCACCGTTGCCGCCAGCACCTGCGGTACCGCGTAGACGGTGAGGCCGGCGAGAATGCCGTATTGGGTTTCGGACATCGCCAGCAACGGCACCAGGATCGGCAATCCCAAAACGATGATCACGCCGAGAATCGCGGTGAACGAAATCGACGAGGCGATATCGTCCGAGCTGGCATCGATCACCGGCGCGACGGCGGCGATCGCCGAGTTGCCGCAGATCGAATTTCCGCAGGCGACCAGAATCGCCAGCCGCGTCGACAGCCCGAGCGCGCGACTGATGCCGTAGCTTACCAACAGGGTCAGCACCACGATGGTGACGATCGCCACCAGCAGCACCACGCCCGACGAGGCGATCACCGCGAACGTCACCGACGCACCGAGCAGCGCCACCGCGACCTCCAGCAATTGCTTGGCGCTGTAGGCGATGCCGGCGCGCCATCGCGCGCCCGGCGTCCACGCCGAGCGGACCGCCATGCCGAGCAGGATCGCAATCACGATGGCTTCGAGATAAGGATGCCCGAACGTGCGCTCCTGAAACGACTGAACCGCCACCGCGAGGCCGGTGACAACAGCGCACAGCGCGATGCCGGGCAGCAGCGTTGTTATTTTCGTCAAAAGGGAGGATGGGCCGGCAGGCTGGCCGGCGGAGCGGAGCTGGTCTGACACGTAATCTGATATCCTTCGATAGAGAAGGAATATGCGTTGCGGCGTCGACGATTGGAAATATTATTCTCTCATACACCGATAGAGAAAGTTTATGCCGCTCAATCTCCACCTGTTCCGCATGTTCGCCGCCGTGGTCCGCACCGGTAGTTTCTCACGCGCCGGCGAGGCGCTCGGCCTCAGCCAGCCGGCCATCTCGAAGGGGGTGCGGGACTTCGAATTGCAGGTCGGCTGCCGGCTGCTCAATCGCACGCCGAAGGGCGTGGTGCCGACCGACGAGGGCCTCGCGCTGTCGCGCCATGCCGAAGCGCTATTCGCGGTGGAGCGCGCCGCCGAGGACGAGTTGTCGGCGCTGCGCGGCCTGCACAACGGCTCGCTGCGGATCGGCGCCAGCACCACCATCGCGACCTACATGCTGGCGCGCTATCTCGGCGCCTTTCATCGCGCCCATCCCGATGTCGATCTGTTTCTGGTCAGCGCCAACACCCGCGACATCGCCGAGCAGATGGCCAATCAGGATATCGACATCGGCCTCGTCGAAGGTCCGGTCGAGGTGCGCGGGTTGACCGCCGAGCCGTGGCAAACCGATGTGATGGCGCTGATCGTCGCGCCGGATCACGCCTTCGCCGGCGAGCGGCAACCGATCGATCCGAAACGGCTTGAAGACGAAATCCTGATCGTCCGCGAGCCCGGCTCCGGCACCCGCGAGGTGGTGGCGCAAGCGCTGGCATCGCACGGCATCGAGCCGACGCGCACGTTAGAGGTGGGCAGCACCGAGGCGATCAAGCAGGTGGTCGCGGCCGGCGTTGGCGTGTCGATCGTGTCGGAAGCGGCGATCGTCGATCAGACCGGTCAGGGTCGGCTCAGGACGGTGCCGATCCGCGGCGTCGCCATCGAGCGGACCATGTGGCACCTGAAGCCCGCGGGCCGGGTCGCGGTGCCGGCGGCGCGCGCCTTCGAGAAGATGCTGAACGACCGGGCGAGGTTTCCGCAGCCGACATACGGTTGAACCGCGACTATCGCGCGGTGACCTGTTTCGTCTCTCCGACATTGGCGAAGCCGGCGGTCCGCTCCGCCGCGAAGCCGCCGATCCGCAACAGCACCACCGCAAGCAGCGTCAGCCAGAGCATGCCCAGCGCCAGGCGGGCGCCGGTGCGCGCGGTCGTGGCGCGCGCGGCACACCGGTCGTCGTTCCGCACGTGCGGAACAACTCCACCATAAGCGTCAAACCGCTCGGCCAACATTCCGGCTCCACCTGCAATTCGTCGGTCCTTAATGTTGTTGCGGGAGCATCGCGCTGACAATGGATGGGATTTTCGAATTTGGCCGCGATCGGAGATGCTTTTCCCCGGCTTGGCCGGGCGGCCGATCGAAGCCTTCCGTCACCGGCCCTAACGGTAAGGAATAACCGGAGGTTGCGGTTGAACTCCGCGGCGTCTCTCTATAGACAAGCCCCGGCCGGACATGGATTCTACGGCGGCGAAAACCGCGATCCCGCCGGCCTGTTGGGGCGTAGCCAAGCGGTAAGGCAGGGGATTTTGATTCCCCCATGCGGAGGTTCGATCCCTCCCGCCCCAGCCAGATGAAACTTCCGCGGATTACTTCGTTTGAGACGCGACGTTCTGAACGCGCTTTAGCCGCTCGTTCAAAACGGACGACTTCACGCGATGGCTTCCAGGTGAGCCGAACGGCTGCCGCCCTCGTCCCTGAACAGATAGACCTGATTGCGGCCGGCGGCCTTCGCGTCGTACAGCGCCATGTCGGCCTCGGAGAACAGTTCGGTGATCCGCCGGCGATGCGGGCGGCCGACAAGCGTGGCCCCGATCGACGCACCGATCTCCAACCGAAGCCCGTTCCAGAACAACGGCCGGCACAACATGACGACGGCTTCCTGCAGTACGCGCATGATCTGGGCCGGCGCCACCGGCGCACGCAGGATCATCGCGAACTCGTCGCCGCCGATACGCGCGACCAGTCCGGCATTGCGGAACGCCCGGCTCAATCGCATTGCGACCTCGCACAGGCATGCGTCTCCGGCCGTATGGCCGAACGTATCGTTCAGCTCCTTGAAGCGATCGAGATCGATCAGCACGAGCGCTGATGCCGACGCATGATTTAAGCTGTCACGAACGATCTCCCGATAGTACGCCTGAAAGACCGCGCGGTTTGCGAGCCCGGTGAGCGGATCGGTTTCGGCTCGCCGCCGCAAGCTGTCAAGCGCCAGACGGTCTGAGGTGATGTCCTGCTTGGCGCCGAAGATGCGGATGGTCCGTCCCCCCTCCTCGATCGCATTGATGGAGAGGCGCATCCAGCGCTTTTCGCCACGCCAGGTTCTGATCTCGGTATCCAGCAAGGCCGTGCGACCGGTCCGGATTACCTCGGCGCGCGCAAGCTCCATGTTGCGCCGGGATTCATCAAGATAAAGGTCGACGATGGAGGCGCGCCGCAGCGGGTTGGCCATCGGGTAGCCGAAGATATCGTAAACGCCCGACGTCCAGGTCAGGCGCTCCGTTGCCAGCTCGCATTCCCATGCGCCGATGCGTGCAACACCCAACGCCTGATCGTAGAGACGCGCCCGGGCCTCGGCCGATGGAAGCACTGCAGCGGGGTCGGCCTCGTCTCTCATTGGCGATCCAGCAGCCTGGTGGGATTTCGAGTCGTCTCTTTTCCTAGAGCCGCAGCGTTAACGAATCCTATACTTGTGTGGCAAGCCTGATCGTCGCCGCGAGATGCCTTATCCCTCGATGCAGCCGCCGCGCCATTGATATCGAATCGCTATTTATCGTGTACTTTTATTCTTGATCGCCGGCCATTTATCGTATATAGATAATCCTTGTGAAAATCGTCTGGGACGAACCTAAGCGGCTCGCGAACATGACCAAGCACGGCTTGGACTTCGCCGCTTTGACCGAGGATTTCTTCGCCGACGCGCTCATCCTTTCCGCGAAATACGGCCGATACAATGCAATCGGCAAGGACGTGAACGGCACTATCTCGGTGGTATTCGCAACCCTCGGGCTGGAGGGAATTTCGATCATCTCCATGCGCCGCGCCTCGCCGAAGGAAAGGAGGCTCTACAATGAACACGTCAAAGGCTAATCGTTCAAAGCACGGCTACACCAAAGCCGATCTTAAAGCCGTCTCCGACAACCCGGAATGGACGAAGGAAGATTTCGCGCGAGCGAGGCCATTCAAGGACGTCTTCCCCGACCTTCACGCCGGCATCAAGCGATCGCGAGGCAGGCCGAAGGTCGAGAACCCGAAGGAAGCCGTCACCTTGCGGCTGTCACCGGACACGGTCGAGAAGTTCAAGGCCACCGGCGACAACTGGCGCGCCAAAATGGCCAAGGCGCTTGAGCGGGCGAAGGTGTGATTGAGTGCGAAGACCGATCGGGCTCGCGAACGCGGCGATCCTCATCACACGCGTCCGGCAATCGACGTCCAGCAACCTGCACGGCCTCCGCCGATGTTCGACGCGCTGAAACAATGGGCCCGAGCCATCAAACGCGACATCGTCGCGCTTTGGCTGGCGGCGCGCGATCCTCGGGTGCCGTGGTACGCCAACGCCGTCGCGGGCGTGGTGGCCGCCTATGCGTTGAGCCCGATCGATCTGATCCCGGATTTCATTCCGGTCCTGGGTTATCTCGACGACGTCGTCATTGTGCCGCTTGGGATCCTGCTCGCGGTCTATCTGATACCGGCGGATATCATGCGCGAACTTCGCGCCGAGGCCGCAACGCGATCGAGGCCGCGAGCCTGGGCCGGTCTGCTGCTGATCGTCGCGATCTGGATTGCCGCCACGCTGATGGCGATCTGGTGGTGGTTTTGATCGACGGCCGGACGGCGCAGATACTGCCGTCACCGCCATGAAAACCGGGCGACGACCAAATTCGCGGCTGACACCATAGTTTCGATTGAATACGCTCTGACGCTGACCCGTGGCGACATCACCGGCCCGTATGCGATGCAAGGTCGCCGAGGTCATGGAGGCGCAGTCGCCTCACAACAAATCTCGCTGTCCGGAGGGTATCGATGTCGAACGCTGCCGCCCTCGCCCCCATATCCTGGCGCCGATTGTTGCCGCTCGCCATCGGTGCGTTTCTCTCAATCGCGATGAGTGCTGCCGCACACGCCGACCACAACGCGATTGTTCAGCGATGCCGAATGACGGTCGGGAAACCCATCGTTCAATCCTGCATGCGAAGCGGACAGGGCGACATGGCGTCTTGCCGCCAGAAGGCAACGCCTGCCGTCAAACGTTGCGTGATGCGCTCGGGATCAATGGGCGGCGGGCCTCGCCCTCAAGCCATGGGAGGCGGCAGGTCGGCGGGGCGACGCGGTGGCGCGACGGCAGGAGGCGCGGCGCGCCGCATGCGATGCAAGGAATTGGCCTACCAGCGCGGTTTCAATAGCTCCTTCAAGGATCGAGGTGGGGTTCGCGAATTCGTCAAATCTTGCATGCAGGGAAAATCGTTTTAAGGAAACGCATTTGACATCGGCTCCTCCCTTGCAACAACCGCGGGAAGCGACTGTCCGTATTTGTAACGGACACGGCCGAGGCCGAATGCACATGTGGGAAACGAACCGCTCGCATCGTCTTCATCAGGATCGGATCGCGCCTATCGAACCGCGCCTGGGGTTGATGCCAAATCGAAACCATCCGTTAAACGGTTTGATTACCTTACCAGCCGAACGCTCCAACTTGTTCCGGTCGGGTAATGATCGCTGACGTATAAGGCAACCGGCTTTCGTCAGCGGTGCGCCGGATCATGTTTCTCGATCAGCTTTCAATCCTCATCGCCATCGGCTTCTCGGGCGCGTCGCTCGGGTTGACGCTGTTCATGATGTGGATCATCGGGCGCAGCGCAATGCATCTGCTGAACTGGTCGGTCGGGATCGCCTTCATCGTGACGGGAGTCGCATTTTTCGGAAGCGTCGTCGAAAACTATAATGCCGGCTTCCTGCTCGTCTCCTTTCTGCTCCTCATCGTCGGCTTCGGCTGGCTCTATGCCGGCTCCGCGAAATTCTGCTCGAACAGGACCGACTGGACGCTGGCCGCCGTGCTTGTTGCACTCGGTGCACTCCCCACGACCGTCGCGTTCGCGCTGGGCTATTCCGGCATCGGCACGATGATCGGCAACGTCGCCATCGGCATGATGCTGCTCGCCACCGCCGGACAATACTGGATCGCGCGCGCCGAATCCCCGCTTCTGATGACGGCCAACGCGACGCTCTACCTCATCGTCGCGGTGTCGTTCGTGTTGTGCGGCTACGCGCTCGCGCACGAGGGCCAGTATATTCTGACCGCGAGGCCGTCCAACTGGGCGGAGGATATCAATTCCATCGTCGTGATCGCCGGCCTGACCGGCATCGGCACCCTGTCGCTGACGCTCAACCAGGCGCGCATCGCCAATCGGCACAAGCGCGAAGCAATGACCGACGCCCTCACCGGGCTCTTGAACCGCAGGGCGTTGTTGCAAAATCCATCCGACCATGTGCCCGCGGGCACCGCCCTGGTCGCGATGGACCTCGACTACTTCAAGAAGATCAACGACCGGTTCGGACACGATTCCGGCGATCAGGCACTGAAAGCCTTCGCCGAACTCATTCGCGCCAACATTCGCCCGACCGACCTTGCCGCACGAATGGGAGGCGAGGAATTCTGCATCGTTCTGTCGGATGCAAATCCACGCACCTCGCGCGACGTCGCCGAGCGCATCAGGACGCAGATCGAAGCGATGGCCATTCCGACTGCTTCGGGGCCGATCCGCACCACCGTCAGCGCCGGCATCGCCTATTCCACGGGAACGGAAAGCATCCGCTCACTTCTGATGCGGGCCGACGAAGCGCTGTACGAAGCGAAATCGGCTGGCCGCAACCGCGTCCAAACCCACGACCTCCGCCATCTTGCGGCATAAGGTCCCGCCGCCGCCGGTCCCTCGTGAACCGGCCTGCTGCCGAGCCCGCAATTTCCCTTTGGGTGTTGAGAAGGGCGTGGTTTCATGGGAATACGACAGCCTGTTCCCAACCTCACCCGTGAGAGCCACGTCATGACCTATCGCGCACCGCTCAACGACATTCTGCTGGCCCTCAACCACGGCGCCGGCCTGCAGGCCGCCGCCGATGCCGGTCATCTGGGTGACTACGACACCGACATCGCCGCGGCGGTACTGGAGGAAGCGGGCAAGTTCGCGGGCGACGTTCTGGCGCCGCTTAACCGCGTGGGCGATCAGAACGGCATCAAATTGAGCGACGGCAAGGTGACGACCGCGCCGGGCTGGCCGGACGCCTATCAGCGCTGGACCGCCGCCGGCTGGAACGCCGTCGCCGGCAGCGAGGATTTCGGCGGCCAGGGACTGCCCGGCGCAATCAACGCCGCCTGCACCGAAATCTGGAGCGCCGCGAACATCGCGTTCGAACTGTGCCCGCTGCTGACCGCCAGCGCCATCGAGGCGCTCGACGCCCACGGTAGCGACGCGTTGAAGAACATCTACCTCGCCAAGCTGATCTCCGGCGAATGGCCGGGCACCATGCAACTCACCGAGCCGCATGCGGGTTCCGATGTCGGCCTGTTGCGCTCGCGCGCCGAACGCAACCCCGACGGCAGCTATCGCATCAGCGGCACCAAAATCTTCATCACCTACGGCGACCACGACATGACTGATAACATCATTCATTTCGTGCTGGCGCGCCTGCCGGACGCGCCCGCCGGCACCAAGGGCATTTCGCTGTTCCTGATTCCGAAGTTTCTCGTCAACGCCGACGGCTCGCTCGGCGAACGCAACGACATCTATCCCTCCGGCGTCGAACACAAACTCGGCATTCACGCTTCCCCCACCTGCACCATGACCATGGGCGACAACGGTGGCGCGGTCGGCTACCTGATCGGCGAGGAAAATCGCGGTATGCTGTGCATGTTCACGATGATGAATCAGGCGCGCCTCGGCGTCGGCCTGCAAGGCGTCGGCCTTGCCGACCGCGCCTATCAGCAGGCGCTCGCCTATGCGCAGGAGCGCAAGCAGGGCAAAGGCGCCGGCTCGACCGGCGCCGGCCCCGATCCGATCATCGTGCATCCCGACGTCAAGCGCATGCTGATGCAAATGCGATCGATGACGGCGGCCGCACGCACGATCTGCTACGCCACCGCCGTGGCACTCGACGTTGCCGCGCGTGCCAAGGATCCGCAAGTCCGCGCCGCCGCCGCCGCCCGCGGCGCGTTGCTCACGCCGATTGCAAAGGCGTTCTCCACCGACATCGGCAACGAGGTCGCCTCCCTCGGCGTGCAGATTCACGGCGGCATGGGCTTCATCGAGGAAACCGGCGCGGCGCAGCACATGCGTGATGCGCGCATCACGCAGATTTACGAAGGCACCAACGGCATCCAGTCGATCGACCTCGTCACGCGCAAGCTCGGCGTCAAGGGAGGTGAGTCGGTGTGGGCGTTGCTCGGCGAACTGTCCGACATCGTCAAGCGCGTCGAAGCCTCCAACGATCCGGCGTTCGGCTCGACCGGTTTGAGACTCCGCGAGGCGCTGGAGTCGCTTGAGCGCACCAGCCGCTGGCTGCTCGAACGGCTCGGCACCGCGCCGAGCGAAGCGCTTGCCGGCGCCACGCCCTATTTGCGGCTGTTCGGTTCAACACTCGGCGGCTGCATGCTCGCCAACGAGGCAATGGCGGCGCGCGACAGCGGCGACCAGTTCGGCGACCCAAAGCGCTACGTGACGCTGGCACGATTCTTCGCTGAGAACGTCGCGGTGCAAGCGCTCTCGCTCGAACGCACGGTGACCGAAAGCGCCGATGCCGTGCTCGGCGCCGACGCCATTTTGCTGGCCTGAAATCTTGCGGCAGGCTGCCTGAAGTTCGTCACGGTTTTGCCGCAAGAATCCCGAGCGATAAAGGATACCCATGACCGACCATCTGACCGTGACCGACGACGAGGCCACGCGCGTCATCGCCTTCAATCGTCCGGACAAGAAGAACGCGCTGACGCAGGACATGTATCGGGCGACTACCGATGCCATCAACAGTGCGCAGGACAACGCGGCGATCCGCTGCCTCGTCCTCACCGGCGGCAAAGGCGTCTTCACCGCCGGCAACGACCTCGAGGATTTTCTCAAAGGCGGCACTGCCAGCGCCGACAAGCCGCGTCCCTCCGCTGCGCTCGGCTTCCTGCATGCGTTGGCGCGCAACACGAAGCCGCTGGTTGCAGCCGTCGACGGCATCGCCATCGGCGTCGGGACCACGATGCTGTTTCACTGCGATTACGTCGTTGCCAGCAGTAACGCGCGGTTCTCCACGCCGTTCATCCACCTCGGACTGGTGCCGGAAGGCGCATCGAGTCTCTTGATGCCGCGTGCCATCGGCCATCAACGCGCGTTCGCGACGCTGGTGATGGGCCGTTCGCTCAACGCCCAAGAGGGGCGCGATGCCGGTTTCGTCAACGCCGTGGTCGCAGCCGGTGAAGCCGACGCCGAAGCGCTGAAGGTCGCGCGCGAAATTTCCGCACTACCGGCGGAAGCGGTCGCGATCTCACGCAAGCTGCTGAAGCCTTCGCCCGAGGAATTGATCGAGCGGATCGACCAGGAGAGCGCGCTGTTCGGCGAACGGATGCGCTCGCAGGAAGCCGTCAATGCCTTCAAGGCTTTCTTTGCTCGCAAGAAGGCCTGATCGAACAGAACGAACCAGCGATGAGGGACTGATGCGGCACATGTTGCCGATACTTGTCGCTTCGCTTGCTTGCCTTGCATCCACACATGCGCAAGCGGTTGATCGCGTGCCGCTACGCATTCTCGCGATCAACGACCTCCATGGCAATCTCGAACCGCCACCCGGCGGTATCCGCATCGACGATCCTGCCAACAAGGACCGCAAGATTCGCGTCGACGCCGGCGGCGTCGAACACATGGCGACGCTGGTGAAGCAGTTGCGCGCGGATCACAAGAACTCGATCTTCGTTGCCGCAGGCGACCTGATCGGTGCCAGTCCGTTCCTCTCCGCGATGTTTCATGACGAGCCGACCATCGAGTCACTGTCGCTGATGGGTATGGAGGTTGCTTCCGTCGGCAATCACGAATTCGATGAAGGCAAGACCGAACTGCTGCGGATGCAGAACGGCGGCTGTCATCCGACCGATGGCTGCCAGGGACCGCATCCGTTCCTCGGCGCGACATTCCGCTACCTCGCTGCCTCGACTTTCGACAAGTCCACCGGCGCGACGCTGTTTCCGCCCTACGCGATCAAGACGTTCGATGGCATCCCGGTCGCCTTCATCGGTCTCACTCTGAAGAACACGCCGCGTCTCGTCTCGCCGGTCGGCGTGGTCGATCTCGAATTTCGCTACGAGGCCGACACCGTCAACGCGCTGGTGCCGGAGTTGAAGGCGAAAGGCGTCGAGGCCATTGCCGTGCTGATTCACGAAGGCGGCTTCCCCACCGGCTATTACAACGAGTGCCCCGGCATTTCCGGTCCCATCGTCGATATCGTCAAGAAATTCGACAAGGCGGTCGATATCGTTGTCAGCGGCCATACGCATCAGGCTTACACCTGCAACATCGATGGCCGGCTCGTCACCAGCGGCGACAAGTATGGCACGCTGGTCACCGCCATCGACGTCGAACTCGATCGCGGCACACGCGACGTGGTGAGCGCCAAGGCCAACAACATCATCGTTCGCACCGATGCGCTTGAAAAAGATCCCGAGCAAGCGCGGTTGATCGCGGACTATCAACGGCTCGCCGGCCCCATCGCGGCACGTCCCGCCGGCAGCATCACTACGTCGCTGTCGCGCATCCCGACCGACGCCGGCGAAAGCGTGCTGGGCGACATCGTCGCCGACGCGCAACTGGCTGCAACGCAAGCCGCCGACAAGGGCGGCGCGGTGATCGCCTTCACCAACCCCGGCGGCGTGCGCAGCCCGATCATCCGGCGCGACGATGGCAGCATCACCTATGGCGACGTATTCGCCGCACAGCCGTTCCGCAACCAGCTTGTGACGATGACGCTGACTGGCGCGCAGATCAAGGCAGTGCTGGAACAGCAATGGATCGATCCGGCGCGGCCGCGCGTCCTGCAGGTCTCGAAAGGTTTCCGCTACACTTGGGACGACGCAAAGCCGCTCGGCGAACGCATCGTTGCCGGCAGCATCATGCTGAACGAAACGCCGATCGATCCGGCAGCGAACTATCGCGTCACCGTCAACAATTTCCTCGCCGTCGCCGGGGATGGTTTCACCGTGCTCAAGGATGGCACGGAGCAACTTTTCGGTATCTATGACGTCGATGCGCTCTATGCTTACTTCCAGGCAAACAGCCCGGTCGCGCCGCCGACAACCGGCCGAATCATCCGGCTCAATTGACTGGCCCTTCTCCGCCGACGATCTTGCCGGTCTGCCCTTTCGCAATCCGGCGCGAGCAACTACTATTACGTATCTTTTCTCACGCGCCCCCGGCGCGGCGGACTTTTGAATGACCACGCTTCTTGTGACCCATCCCGCATGCCTCGATCATGTGATGCCGCCCGGACATCCGGAATGTCCGGACCGGCTGCGCGCCATCGACGCTACGCTTGGCGAGGATCGTTTCAGCGCTCTTGTCCGCGCACTGGCCCCGGAAGGATCGCTCGACGCGGCGGCGCTGTGCCACACCGATCACCTGATTGACGAGTTGCGCCACATTGCGCCGAGTCAGGGCTTTGCTTTCATCGATGGCGACACCTCGATGTCGCCCGGCACCTGGGAAGCCATCCTGCGCGGCATGGGCGGCGCCATCGCCGCCACCGAAGCCGTGCTGTCGGGCGCGCACGACAACGCTTTCGTCGCCATCCGGCCGCCCGGTCATCACGCCGAAATCGGCAAGCCGATGGGCTTCTGCTTTTTCGACAACGCCGCGATTGCGGCACGTCACGCGCAACGCAAGCACGGCATCGGTCGCGTCGCGGTGGTTGATTTCGACGTGCATCACGGCAACGGCACGCAGGATATTTTCTGGGCCGACCCCACGGTGATGTATTGTTCGACGCATCAAATGCCGCTCTTTCCCGGCACCGGCTCGCGCTCCGAGCGCGGCGAGCACGATACCATCGTCAACGCGCCGCTGATGTCGGGCGACGGCGGCGTACAGTTTCGCGCAGCCTTCGAGGATATGATCCTGCCGCGCCTCACCGCTTTTGCCCCGGAACTGATCGTGATCTCCGCCGGCTTTGACGCGCATCGCCGCGATCCGCTTGCAACCCTCGAACTCGATGCCGAGGATTTCGGCTGGGTGACGCGCCGGCTGATGGACGTCGCCGATGCCAGTGCTGGCGGCCGCGTCGTCTCGGTGCTCGAAGGCGGTTACGATCTGCGGGGTTTGCAGGAATCCGTCGCCGCCCATGTCACGGCACTGATGGGAAAATGACGTCCCGCCACATTCCGTCCTCACCCATGCTTATCATCGCGCGCGACCGACATTCAGCAGGAACCTGACCATGGCCGAATCCAACCATGCCGACATCAAGAAGCTGAGCTTCGAGCGCGCGCTGGAGGAACTCGAATCGATCGTCACGCGCCTCGAGGGCGGTCAGGTCGCGCTGGAAGAATCGGTTGCGATCTACGAGCGCGGCGAAGCCTTGAAGCGGCGCTGCGAGGAGTTGCTACGCCAGGCCGAGGCACGCGTCGACAAGATCACGACCGATGCCAAGGGGCAGCCTAACGGCACCGAGCCGCTCGACGTTTCGTCGTGACCGCAAGCCGCGCTGATTGAAACGGCTGCTATCGGCCGAAGGCCTTTGATTTCACATTCGATGTCAGCTTTACTATAGAGCGCGAGGCAAAAGCCTTCGCGCCGACGTTCCATTTTGAATTTTGCATGAGCGCCAGATTGTCGAACGCATTCCTCCCAGAGGCTTGCCGGAAGAATGCCCTGCTGATCGCACATCGTCGGGCCGGGCTTTAGGCGTGCGGATTCAACGCCGACATGTCATTTATGTGCAGGGCTACGACCCTCGTGGACTGGCGCAATATTATCGCCTGTTCCGCACCGAACTGCGCAAATTCGCGAACCTCTATGGCTTGCAGGCCCATGTCGGCCGACCACAAAGCTCCGATGACGGCACGATGGCGTCGTGGTCGATTGCGACTGAAGGCGACGGTTGGCGCACTCATGTCGCCTACGATTTCCTGCGCTGGGAAGACCTGATCAAGGGCGACTTCGCCGTTCCGATCTGGCGAACCGCCCTGCATGGGTTCGCCATCTACTGTCGCGCATTTCTCGCAGGCGCGATTCCGCGCATGTGGAAAGCGCACTGGCGCTTCGGGATGTTCATCACCTATCCGCATTTCGTGCTGCTGAATCTGGCGATCTGGTCGGCTCTCGCGGCATGGGGCATTGCCGCCGGCGCGGGCTATCTTGGGGCGACGGCGCCTTTCAAATGGATCATAGCCATTATCGTATTTCTCGCCGCGCTGTGGGCGCTGCTGAAATATACCGAGAGGCGCACTTACGCGCTGTACCTGATGTCGGACACCATCTTCACCTGGCAATTCGCGCATCGCGCGCGGCCGGAATGGGATCGGCGCATCGATCGCTTCGCACAGCATCTGGTGGACGTCGCGCGCACCAGCGACGCCGAGGAGATCGTCGTCGTCGGCCACAGTTCCGGCTCGTTCCTCGGCGTCGAGATCATGGCGCGTGCGCTCGCGATCGATCCCGACCTCGGCCGCCATGGCCCGCGCGTCGTGCTGCTGACGCTCGGCGGCAACCTGCCGATCGTCGGCTTCCTTCCGGTCTCGAAGCCGTTCCGCGAACACCTTCGGCAACTTGCGGTCACGCCCACGATCGACTGGATCGACGTCCAGTCGCGCAAGGACGTGATGAACTTCTATCCGTTCGACCCCATCGCTGGCCACGACATCGACGTCGGCGCCGCACGGCGCAATCCGGCGGTCGTGCCGATCCGGTTCCGCGACATGATCGATCCGGGCCACTACAATCGATTCCGCTGGCAGTTCTTCCGGGTGCACTTCCAGTTCGTCATGGCCAGCGAACGGCCGCATCCGTTCGACTTCTATATGATCGTGTGCGGTCCGGTTGCCTTGCCGGCCCGCGTTGCCGATCCGGCTGCCGCACTGGCCCTCGCGACCGGGCCCGCCAAGCCAGCCACGGCGGCCCCCCTTTCCCCCGCCTCGGTCACACGATAAAAGGGGAACCTCGGCCCCCTCCCGGTCGTTAAGTTTAGGCGCATTGAACCAATGCGCCTTGCGACCTGACCAATAGCTACGCCGAAAGTTGGCTTTGGGGAGGAGGCTTGGTATAAGATTGGAAACACTATACATTTGCAGGTTCGTCTCGGGTGCCTGAATTATCGGCTAAGAGACTGAAAATGCTTGTGTAAATGCCGAAAATCAGACCGCGCCGCGGATGTGATCTACATCACAATTCACGGAAGCAGCGCGCGATAGGCTCGAAACCGTTTTCCCTGTTCAGGGGCTTCAGGATGCAGGGTGTCGGATGCGCAAGGGTTGCGCAGCACCCATATTCATCCTTGTCGCCAGCCTGACATGCAAATTGGAACTCTGCCGTGACCAGCTTCAGTAAGACACCGCTCCTTGACACGATCCGCACTCCCGACGATTTGCGCAAGCTCAAGGTGGAACAGGTCCGCCAGGTTGCCGACGAGTTGCGGCAGGAAACCATCGATGCCGTGTCCGTCACCGGCGGCCATTTCGGCGCGGGCCTCGGCGTGGTCGAACTGACCACCGCGATCCATTATGTCTTCGACACGCCGCGTGACCGGCTGATCTGGGATGTTGGCCATCAGGCCTATCCGCACAAGATCCTCACCGGCCGGCGCGACCGCATCCGCACGCTGCGCACCGCCGGCGGTCTGTCCGGCTTCACCAAGCGTTCAGAGAGCGATTACGATCCATTCGGCGCGGCGCATTCCTCGACGTCGATCTCCGCAGGTCTCGGCATGGCGGTGGCGCGCGATCTCTCCGGCGGCAAGAACAATGTCATCGCGGTGATCGGCGACGGCGCGATGTCGGCGGGCATGGCCTATGAGGCGATGAACAATGCGGGCGCGATGAACTCGCGGCTGATCGTCATCCTCAACGACAACGACATGTCGATCGCGCCGCCGGTCGGCGCGATGTCGAACTACTTGTCGCGGCTCTATTCCGGCAAGACCTATCGCACCATCCGCGAGGCCGCCAAGCAGCTCGGCAAGCACCTGCCGAAAATGATCGCCGATCGCGCCGAGCGCGTCGAGGAATATTCGCGCGGCTTCATGACCAACAGCGGCACACTGTTCGAGGAACTGGGCTTCTACTACGTCGGCCCGATCGACGGTCACAATCTCGATCACCTGCTGCCGGTGCTGAAGAACGTCCGCGACATGGAGGACGGCCCGATCCTGGTCCATGTCGTCACCCAAAAGGGCAAGGGCTACGGCCCGGCGGAAGCGGCGGCGGATAAGTATCATGCCGTGGTCAAGTTCGACGTCGCCACCGGCGCGCAATCGAAGGCGAAACCGAACGCGCCCGCCTATCAGAACGTGTTCGGCCAGTCGCTGGTCAAGGAAGCCGAGAAGGACGACAAGATCGTCGCCATCACCGCGGCAATGCCGTCCGGCACCGGCGTCGACATCTTCAACAAGGCGTTCCCGAAACGCACCTTCGACGTCGGCATCGCCGAGCAGCACGCGGTAACGTTCGCCGCCGGCCTCGCCACCGAAGGCTACAAGCCGTTCTGCGCCATCTATTCCACCTTCCTGCAACGCGGTTACGACCAGGTGGTGCACGACGTCGCCATTCAGAACCTGCCGGTGCGCTTCGCCATCGATCGCGCCGGCTTGGTCGGCGCCGACGGCGCGACCCATGCCGGTTCGTTCGACAATGCCTATCTCGGCTGCCTGCCGAACTTCGTCATCATGGCGGCGGCCGACGAGGCCGAGATGGTGCACATGGTCGCAACGCAGGTTGCTATCAACGATCGCCCGAGCGCACTGCGCTATCCGCGCGGCGAAGGCCGCGGCGTCGAAATGCCGGAAGTCGGCATTCCCCTCGAGATTGGCAAGGGTCGCGTTGTCCGGCAGGGCAACAAGGTAGCGCTGTTGTCGTTCGGCACCCGTCTCGCGGATTGCGAGAAGGCCGCCGACGAACTCGCCGCGCATGGCCTGTCCACCACCGTTGCAGATGCGCGCTTCATGAAGCCGCTCGACGTCGAACTGGTGCTGAAGCTGGCGCGCGAGCACGAAATCCTGCTCACCGTCGAGGAAGGCTCGGTCGGCGGCTTCGGCTCGCATGTGATGCAGACGCTGGCCGAGCACGGGATGCTCGACAGCGGCATGCTGCGCTTCCGGTCAATGGTGTTGCCGGACGAATTCATCGACCACAACACGCCGGCGGCGATGTATGCCTATGCCGGCCTCGACGCTAAAGGCATCGTCGCCAAGGTGTTCGAGACCATCGGCAAGGACAAGGCCGGAACCATCAAACTCGCCGGCGCGTAAGCATCGAGCCGGACGGCATCGAAAACCCCGCTTCCGGCGCACCGGGAGCGGGTTTTTCGTTTGCTGCGGAACCGCGATAGACTGTTCGCGACATGACACAGACACGCAAACGCGCCGACGTGCTGCTGGTCGAACGCGGCCTGTTCGAAAGCCGCGCGCGGGCGCAGGACGCGATCACCCATGGCCTCGTGACTGCCGACGGCAAGGTCGTCGCCAAGCCCTCCGAGGTGCTTGCGGATAGCGCCGTCATCGAAGCCGAACCCGCGCATCCGTGGGTATCGCGCGGCGGCGTCAAGCTCGCCGGCGCGCTCGCGCAATACCCCCTCGAGATCGAGAACCATGTCTGCCTCGACGTCGGCGCCTCCACCGGCGGCTTCACCGAAGTACTTCTGAGCGAAGGCGCGGCACTGGTGTTCGCCGTCGACGTCGGCACCAATCAGTTGCACGACAGCCTGCGCGGCCACCCGCGCATCGTCTCGATGGAACAGACCGATATCCGTAATTACGACGGCAAGCGGCTGCCGCAACGCCCGGACGTGGTGGTGATCGACGCCAGTTTCATCTCGCTGAAGCTGATCCTGCCGGTGGCGCTGCAACTCGCTGCCGCGCCGATGAGTCTGCTGGCGCTGATCAAGCCGCAGTTCGAGGCGCCGCGCGCGGCGATCAAGAAAGGCATCGTACGCGACGCCGCCATTCATAAGGCCGTGTGCGACGACATCGCAGCTTTCGCCGCCGCGCAGGGATGCACGAACATTCAGGTGTTTCCGTCCAGCATCGCCGGCGGCGACGGCAATCAAGAATTTTTCCTCGGCGCACGTCGTGGTTGAAACGCTCGTCATCGATCACGTTGGCCAACGGGGCGATGGCGTCGCGCGCGTCAACGGCGCTACGCGTTATGTCTCATATACGTTGCCCGGAGAGACCGTGGACGCCACGCCATTGGCGGCATCGGATCGGATGCAACTGGTTGCCGTCCGGACGCCCAGCGCACAGCGGATCGATCCGTTCTGCACCCATTTTGGCGCCTGCGGTGGCTGCGCGATCCAGCATTGGCAGCCAAATGCCTATCGCGCATGGAAACGGCGGCTTGTCGTCGACACGCTGGCGCGCGCCGGCATCGACGTTGACGTGGCCGACCTGATCGACGCTCACGGCGCGGGACGCCGTCGCGTCACGCTGCACGCGCGCCGCGCGGCCGATGGCAGCTTCCCGGTCGGCTTCACCGCACCGAATAGCCACGCGGTCGTCCCTATCGACGCATGCCCGATTCTCGATCCTGCGCTCGGCGGTGCACTTGACGCCGCCCGCGCTATCGCCGCGCTGCTGAAGCCCGTGGCGAAGCCGCTCGATATCCAGATCACCGCCACCGACAACGGACTCGACGTCGATGTGCGCGGCTCGGGGCCCCTGCCACCCAAGATCGTCACGGCGTTGTCGCTCGTCGCCGAACAATACAAGCTGGCGCGGTTGACGCGTCATGGCGAACTGGTGCTGATGCGAACGCCGCCGGTCGTGACGATGGGCACGGCAACAGTGCCGCTGCCGCCAGGTTCGTTTCTGCAAGCGACGGTTGCCGGCGAGGAAACGCTGGCGGCGCTGGTGACAACTCACTGCGGCAAGGCGAAGCGCATCGTCGACTTGTTCTGCGGCATCGGCCCCTTTGCGCTACGGCTGGCCGCGAAAGCGCGTGTGAGCGCCTTCGACAGCGACGACGGTGCGATTGCATCGCTGCAGAAAGCAACCGCATCGGCGCACGGATTGAAACCGGTCACTGCGACCGCGCGCGATCTGTTCCGGCGGCCGCTGGTCCCACAGGAATTGCGCGACGTCGATGCGGCGGTGTTCGATCCGCCACGTCAGGGTGCCGAGGCGCAGAGCAAACAACTTGCAGCCAGCAAAACTCCAGTGATCGTTGCGGTGTCGTGCAATGTCACCACCTTTGCGCGCGATGCACGCATCCTGATCGATGGCGGCTACAGACTCGAAGTCGTCACGCCCGTCGATCAGTTCTGTCACACCCCGCATGTCGAACTGGTGGCGAAATTTATCCGCCCTCGTTGAACCTTCCACCCGACGCGACGACCTACGCCCGAGCGACTCCGTCAATCAAATGGGCGCTGATTTATCGCTCCTCTTGACGCCATGGCCATTCCCGCCCGCGCATCGTTGCGCCGCTGGAGACGCCGGCGCCGCTTGACTTCACGTGTTGCATGTCACGCGAGCATGGTTCCCGAAAAATGGGAGCTGGTTTCCGGAAAGGATCATGCTCACTCAAAAGACGAGTGACAGGTTCGATACAGACGAAACGAACCCAATCCTTCACAGGAGGCTTTCATGGACGTGAATATGGATCGACTGAATGAGTTCATGGGAAAGATGGTCGGCGACATCGGTGCCGCCGCCAACACCGCCTTGATCCGGACCGGCGATCGGCTCGGTCTCTACAAGGCGCTGGCGAAGAAACCGATGACACCCGCCGAACTGGCACAAGCCACCGGCACCACCGAGCGTTATGTGCGCGAATGGCTATCGGCGCAGGCCGCATCGGGCTACGTCGAATACGACGCCACGACGAAGAAATTCTCGATGCAGCCTGAGCAGACGATGGTTTTCGCCGACGATGACAGTCCGGTGTTCATGGGCGCGATTGGCGACTTGATGGCGGCAATCATGCTCGATGAGCCGAAGATTTCGGACGCCTTCAAGAGCGGCAAGGGTGTCGGCTGGAACGACCGCGCCGAGTGTCTGTTCTGCGGCACGGCGCGTTTTTTCCGCACCACCTACAAGCATCATCTGGTGCAGGAATGGCTGCCCGCACTCGATGGCATGGTGGCGAAACTCGGGCGCGGCGCCAAGGTTGCCGATGTCGGTTGCGGCCACGGCATCTCGACGTTGCTGATGGCCAAAGCCTATCCGAATTCGCATTTCTTCGGTTTTGACGCGCATCCGGGATCGATCGCTGCGGCACAGGCAGCGGCGGCCGATGAGGGCCTCAGCCAGCGTGTCGACTTCGCCGTCGCCACCGCCAAAACCTATCCCGCGAACGACTACGATCTCGTGTGTTTCTTCGATTGCCTGCACGACATGGGCGACCCGGTCGGCGCGCTTCGTCACGTCAAGGAGACGCTGGCCAAGGATGGCACCTGCATGCTGGTGGAGCCGTTCGCGCAGGACAAGCTCGAGGACAACCTCAATCCCGTCGGCCGCTTGTTCTACGCCGCCTCGACCATGGTATGCACGCCGGCATCACTGGCGCAGGAAGTCGGCCTCGCATTGGGCGCCCAAGCCGGCGAAGCACGATTGAGCGAGGTCGCAAGGAAAAGCGGCTTCTCACGTATTCGCCGTGCCGCGGAGACGCCTTTCAATCTTGTGCTGGAGGCCAGGACATAAGGCACTCCGGTCATCTACAGCGATGAATGACGTGCGAACGGTTCGTCATTTCACTTTCGGCATGGCCGGATTCCTTTCAGCCATGCCGAAGTACGTGCGCGCCCGCCTTTCACCTCATCGCCCCCACCGGTCCTGCCAGATCTTCTCGCCGATCATGCAACTGACCCGCGGTTCCTTGGTCGCAGCAGGAACGACGCGGCGCTCCGGTACGCGGCCCGCCACCTCCATCACCAGCTTGGTGTGGATCGCCTCGCGAAACCTTTCGCGATTTTTAATCGGCACCACGAACGAGCCGGGACCGCCGATGACGCAGTCTTCGTAATAATAATCGAGATTCTCGATATCCATCGTGGAGTAGCTCGGCGCCTTCACCATGATCGGCAGACCGTTGATCACGATGCCCTTCTCCAATGCTGCATCGCGCGCGACCGTCACCGGGATGCCGTTATTGTTGGGTCCGTCCCCGGAAATATCGATGACACGACGAATGCCGCGATACTGGTTCTGTTCAAACAACGGCATCGCAAAATTGATCGCGCCCGAAATCGAGGTGCGCGACGCACGACGCACCGGTGTTTTCATGATCTCGGCGGCGACTGCGTCGGCCGATTCCGGCCCATCGATGATGCGCCACGGAATGATCAGTTTCTGATCGGTCGAGGCTGCCCATTCGAAATAGGTGATGGCGACTTTGCCGGTCGGCCCCGCCTTCAGCGCCCCGAGAAATTCCTTTGAGACGATGGCTTGCGCGTAGCCTTCGCGCTGCACCGTCAATTCCTCGATATCCATCGAATAGGAAACATCCACCGCCAGCACCAGTTCGACATCGACGGTGACATCGGTTGGCTTGGCCTGAGCGACACGTGGCGGGGCCTGCGGGGTGGCATTGACGGCCACCTCACCTGCCATGGCGCCAATGACCAGCAGTATTCCGATCGAGACGTACCAGCGCATCGCGGCCTCCCGTCGCCCCCTCGGCAATGGTGCCACAGCGCCGCAAATCCGCAAGGCCGGGCTGGCGTGGAAATTGAGTGCAACGCCAGCGCAATCAGTGCCTTGCCGCCGTTGGGAACCCATTTACCAAGACTTTACCGCGATATTTTACAACCAATGGTGAGCCCGCTCCCGAAAACGGGACCGGCTCCCCGACTGGAAAAAGCCCAACAGCGCCAAGCCGGTTCTAACGCCATGTGTTTTGGCGACGCACATCCATGCGCCTGCCGCCCATCGCGGGCAATGCGCTCGCGATCATCCGAAGGACGACGAGATGCTTTCGCGACTCTCCATCAAGGCCAAATTGATCACCCTGGTTGCCGTTCTGTTGCTCGCACTCACCGCGATAGGCACCTTCGCCGTGATCGAGATGCGCGCGATCAACACCGCGGCCCAGGACATCAAGACCAACTGGTTGCCGAATATCCGTCTCGTCAGTGAGCTTCGAGTCCAGTCGGCGCGCTATCGAGCCGTGCTGCGCGATTACCTGACCGAACCGGACGACGCCTTCATGGCCGATATCCAGCGCAACCTGGACGCCCGCGCCAGGGACTACGAGACCGCCGACAAGGCCTACGCCCCGCGCATCACCTCCCCCGAGGAAGCGGCGCTGTATCGGGAACTCTCGCAAACATGGAAGACCTTCCGCACCGCCGCCGACGAAGTCGTGGCCCACGCCCGCAAGCATGAGGTCGCTCAGGCGCGCACCGTCAACGCCACCCGCGCCACGCCGGCGGGTCGCAAAATGGATGCCGTGATGACCAAGATCGTGGCGCTCAACGACAACGGAGCCAGCGTATCCGGCCAGCATGCCGAAGGTGCCTACACCACGGCCTTCGGCGTGCTGCTTGCCGTATTGTCCGGCATGGTGCTGCTCGGGCTCGTCGCCGCAGTCCTTGTGGTTCGCGATATCTCGCGCGGCATCGGCTCGGTGCTCCAGCCTATGCACGCACTGACGGCCGGCAATCTCGACGTCGACATTCCGCATCGGGGGGAACGCACCGAGATCGGCGAGATCGCCGATACCCTGCACCTGTTCAAGGCGGCGCTGATTGCCAAGAAGGAAGCGGACGAGGCCGCCGCCGGCGAAGCCAACGCCAAGCTGCGTCGCGCCGAAACCATGGACAAAGTGACCCGGAGTTTCGAAACCATGGTTGGCGAAATGATCGGCTCGCTGTCGTCGGCTTCGAACGAGATGGAAGCGACCGCAACCGCGCTCACCGGAACCGCTGACACCACACGGCGGCTGTCCACCTCCACCGCCAACGCATCGCACGAAGTTTCCGAGAGCATCCAGTCCACCGCCGCCGCCACCGAGGAGATCACGTCATCGGTCAACGAGATCAGCCGCCAGGTGCAGGAATCCAGCCGCGTGGCGCAAACCGCGGTGGTTCAAGCGCAAAAGACCGACGCCAGCATTCAGCAACTGTCGCAGGCGGCCGCCCGCATCGGTGATGTCGTCAAGTTGATCACCGCGGTCGCCGAGCAGACCAATCTGCTGGCGCTCAACGCCACCATCGAGGCCGCCCGCGCGGGCGAGGCCGGACGCGGCTTTGCCGTGGTCGCCTCCGAGGTCAAGGCGTTGGCATCGCAGACCGCCAAGGCGACCGACGAGATCGGCACGCAAATCGCGGGGATGCAAGCCGCCACGCAGGATTCCGTGGCGACCATCCACGAGATCAGCACCACCATCAACCTGATGTCGGAAATCTCCTCCACCATCGCCGCAGCTGTTGAGGAACAGGGGGCTGCGACGCAGGAGATTGCCCGCAACGTGCAGCAGGCCGCCGATCTTTGCGGCAACGTCGCCAGTAACATCACCGAGGTCGACCGCAGTGCGGGCGAAGCCGGTGCGGCTTCGTCGCAGGTACTGGCGGCCGCGCAATCGCTATCGATGGAAAGCCACCGATTACAGTCCGAAGTGCACAATTTTCTCGAAACCATCCGCGCCGCGTAAGCTGCGCCGAAAACGGATCGCAGTGACAAACGGCGGGCGCAAGCCCGCCGTTTCGCGTTGTCGGGCCATAACGGTCGCACCGTTCCGCCATCGCGCCGCCAAGAAAACCGGGCTAATCTTCAGGTTTACGGTCACATGGCAACGCGCAATGGGCGATACCGTCATCAAACCACGCGGCAAAACGCGAACCAAGACCGCACCGAAGACCGAGCGGCCGCGCCTGCACAAGGTGATCCTCGTCAACGACCACTACACGCCGCGGGATTTCGTGGTGAGTGTGCTCAAGGCGGAATTCCGCATGACCGAAGACCAAGCCTATAAAGTGATGCTGACGGCGCATCAGCGTGGCGTCTGCGTCGTGGCGGTGTTTACCAAGGACGTTGCCGAGACCAAGGCCACTCGCGCCACCGATGCCGGTCGCGCCAAAGGTTATCCGCTGCTCTTTACCACCGAGCCGGAGGAATAGCGTAAAGCCTCGCCACCAACCCTAACCCCGCGGCGGCAGAGCCTCGTCGGTGAGCCCGTAGACGCGCTCGGCGCGACGAAAACCGGCGATGGGAAATTCGCCGAGGTTGATCCAGCTCTCCGGCGCGGCAGCGGCAAACCCCTCCGAGGCGACAATGGTGCGATTGAGATCGCTCGCAATCTTTTCCAGCCGCGCCGCGAGATTGACCGCGGGACCGATGCAGGTGAAGTCGAGCCGATGACCGCCGCCGATATTGCCGTACAACACCTCGCCGACATGCAGCGCCAGCCCGAAGCGGAACTTGTCGAAGGAAACGCCGCCATGGCGGAAACTCATCGCCGCGACGCGTTCACGGCTGGCCCGCGCCGCCGCCAGCACACGACCGCAGACCTCCGCGGCATCCGCGCCGGCCTGGGCAATGGGAAATACCGCGAGCAAGCCATCGCCCATGAACTTCAACACCTCACCGCCGTGTTCGGCGATGGGATCGACCTGACAATCGAAATACAGGTTGAGCACGTCGACAACGGCACTTGGCGGCAGCGTGTCCGACAACCGTGTGAAGCCGCGCAAATCCGACAACCAGATCGCCGCTGACATCGTTTCGGTGTGGCCGCGCCTGATCTGCCCGGCAAGAATCCGCTGACCGGCGCGGTTACCGACATAGGTATCGAGCAGCGCTGTCGCGGTACGCTCGAGATGAATGATCTCGATGACACGCGCGATCGGCGCCATCAGCGCACGTAACGCCTCGATCTCCGAATCGGTAAAACCGCCCGGCGCCGTGGTCGTCCAGCTCACCGCATGGATCGCACCGCTGAGGAACCTCAACGGCATAGCGATATAATCGGTCATGCGTTCGGCGCGGGCATCGACGAAAAAGCTCGACATGGTATCGGCGTGAATTTCGGATTCGCGCCGCCGAACTTCCTCTCCCACCGTGTAAACCATCCGCAGCGGACTATTGAGGAAGTCCTCGCTCTCCTCGATGCCATAGGGCGCCGCATAGACGGTGACATCCTTGCCGCGCCGCCACGTGAAGCTCTGACCGAACATCTGCGGATGCAATGTGCGGACAAAGACGCCGACCCGCCAGAGCGCAACACCGGCATCAACCAGACGTTCGCACAACTGCTGCATCATAACTTCCGGCGGCACGCCATTGCGCTCGCCGGCCGACACCCAAGTGGCAATTTCCTTCAGATTTTCGACCTGCATGTCATTCATCCGATATGCTGGCACATCCATCGATAGCGGCTGCGCCACGTCGTATCCAGCCCTTAGCCGCGCTCCAATGGCGTCTCATCGATCAAACCATGGACACGTTCAGAGGAGCGAAAGCCCGCGATGGGAAACTCGCCGAGATCGGTCCAGCCCTCGGTGAAGGGGCCGACAAACGCAGACGAGGCGACGACCGTTCGGTTGAGTTGGCCTGCCATCTTTTCCAATCGCGCTGCCAGATTGATGGCAGGGCCGATGCAAGTGAAATCCAGCCGGCTGCCGCCACCGATATTGCCGTAAAGCACCTCGCCGACATGCAGTGCCAGTCCGAAGCGAAAGCCACGGAGCACCTCGTCACCGATCATATATTCCATCGCTGCGACATTGGCGCGACTGGCTCGGGCCGCCCGCAAGACGGCCTGACAGACAGCCGGCAGATCCGAACCGTCTTCGACAACGGGAAACACCGCAAGCAGACCATCACCCATGAACTTCAGAACTTCGCCGCCCTGCTCGCGGATCGGCTCGACCTGACAATCGAAATACCGATTGAGCAACTCGACGATCGCATCAGGCGGCAGGCGGTCTGATAGCGGCGTGAAGCCGCGCAAATCCGACAGCCAGATCACCGCCCGCATGGTTTCGGTATGGCCCCGACGGATTTGTCCGGCAAGGATGCGCTGGCCGGCGCGCGATCCTACATAATTATCAAGCAATCCCGCCGCAGTCCGTCGCAACAAAAAGATTTCGATCATGCGCGACAGCGGGGCATGAATAGCCCTCAACTCATCAAGATCGACATCCGTGAAACCGCCTTCGCGCCGGGTCGACCAGCTCAGGGCCTCGCGCTGACCGTCCGAGAAGGTTACCGGCAACGCCAGGTAGTCGGTAACACCCTCAGCTCGCATCGAAGCCAGGAAAGATGAGTTGCCAATGTCGTCAGCGTCGCGCAGACGCCGTCGCACTTCTCTACCCGTGTCGTAGACCCCCGCGATCGGACTCGAAAGGTAATCGTCGGATTCCTCGATCCCATAAGGTGCAGCGGTCATCGTCACGCCGGACCCCTGACGCCAAATGAAACCGCGGCCCGACATAGTCGGATGTAGAGTGCTGACGAACACGCCAACCCGCCAGATCGGAATGCCGCAGGCGACGATACGTTCACAACTCTCGGTGACGAACGAGCCAACCTGCGGTGCCGATCGCGCTCCTTCTATCAACCAGTCCATCACGCTTTGGAGACGACCGGCTTGCATCGGTGGCGCTAACCGACCTGCCCGCGATGGCGCAACAGGTGATCCGCCAATACGCAAGCCATCATCGCCTCACCGACCGGCACTGCACGAATGCCGACGCAGGGATCGTGGCGGCCCTTGGTCAGGATATCGGTGTCGACACCGCTGCGATCGATGGTCCGTCGCGGCGACAGGATCGAGGACGTGGGCTTCACCGCGAAGCGAGCCACCACCGGTTGTCCGGTCGAGATGCCACCGAGGATGCCGCCGGCATGATTGGACAGAAAGGCAGGGCCATTGTTACCCATTCGCATTTCGTCGGCGTTCTCCTCGCCGGACAGCGCGGCGGCATTGAAGCCCTCGCCGATTTCGACACCCTTCACCGCGTTGATGCTCATCATCGCGGCGGCGATATCGCTGTCGAGCTTGCCGTAGATCGGCGCGCCTAGCCCCGCCGGCAGGCCTTCGGCCACCACCTCGATCACCGCGCCGATGGAGGAGCCGCTCTTGCGGATGCCATCGAGATAACCTTCGAAGAACGCGGCCTTGTCCTTGTCGGGGCAGAAGAACGGATTGCGCGCGACTTCATCCCAATCCCACTTCTCGCGGTCGATCTTGTGCGGCCCCATCTGCACCAGCGCCGCACGCACCGTCACATTGGGAATGACCCTGCGCGCGACCGCACCGGCAGCGACGCGGCTCGCCGTCTCGCGCGCGGAGGAGCGGCCGCCGCCGCGATAATCGCGAATTCCGTATTTCGCCTCGTAGGTGAAGTCGGCATGGCCGGGACGATACTTGTCCTTGATGTCGGAATAATCCTTCGAGCGCTGGTCCGTGTTCTCGATCAGAAGCGCAATCGGGGTACCGGTCGTCACCTGCACGCCGCTCTCGGGATGTGCCATCACGCCGGACAGGATTTTCACCTGATCCGCCTCCTGCCGCTGCGTGGTGAAGCGCGATTGACCAGGCCGGCGACGGTCGAGGTCCTGTTGAATGTCCTCGGCCGCGAGCGGGATCAGCGGCGGACAGCCGTCGACCACGCAGCCGATCGCGACCCCATGGCTCTCGCCGAAGGTGGTGACGCGGAACAAATGGCCGAAGGTGTTGTGGGACATGCACCCGTCTCAAAGTAGCGAATTTCGCTACACGTCGTAGCGGCATGTTGTGAAAATCGCAACATTACCGCAACTGACCGTCCATCCCCGCCTTAGCTGTACTTCGCCAGTTGCCCGCCGCTGAAGACATAGACCGCGCCCTGCTCGATCGTCAGGTCCGCTGCGCTGGCGGGGGTCGCGACCCCGACTGCCACCATCAGCGCCCGCGCGGTGCCGCCGTGGGACACGGCCACCGTGTCGCTCAACAGCGAGTCATACCAGTCGCGCATCCGCAAGGTCACCGAGGCGTAGCTTTCGCCGCCCGGCGGCGATACACCCCATTTGTCGCGCTCGCGCTCGGCGAACAGATCGGGGTGCGAAGTCCGCATCTCCGGCAAGGTCGAACCTTCCCAGTGACCATAGCCGATCTCACGCAGACGATCGTCCAGCGCGAATCCGTCCGGCGGCAAGGCAAGCTGCTCCCGCACCAGTTCCATGGTGTGGCGTGCCCGCTCCAACGGACTGGCAACGAAGGCGAGCTTGTCAAGAAACTGACCGGCGCGGGTAATCAGATCGCTCAGGATGCCGCCGGCATGAGCGGCCTGTTCACGCCCGAGATCGTTGAGCGGAATATCCTTGCTGCCCTGAAAGCGGCCGGCGGCGTTCCACTCCGTCTCGCCGTGACGGATGAAATAGATGGTACGTGGGGACATCATACTCAAAGTTTATGGATTGCAGCCTGTCGCTGGTTATCGGTTATGGCTGAACTGGTTCCAGCCATTTGCTCAACTCTATTCTTTTGCCAGCGAAATGTCGGGTGCATCGGGGCGCTTCATACCAACGACATGATAACCGGAATCGACGTGATGCACTTCGCCGGTGACGCCGCGCGATAAGTTTGAAAGGAAATACATCGCGCTGTCGCCGACCTCCTCGATAGTCACGGTACGACGCATCGGCGCGTTGTATTCGTTCCACTTCAGAATGTAGCGGAAATCGCCGATGCCCGATGCCGCCAGCGTCTTGATCGGCCCGGCCGACAGTGCATTGACGCGAATGTTCTTCTCGCCGAGGTCGGCGGCCAGATAACGCACGCTGGCCTCCAGCGCCGCCTTCGCCACGCCCATGACGTTGTAGTGCGGCATCCACTTCTCAGCGCCGTAGTAGGTCAGCGTCAGGATCGAGCCGCCGTCGGTCATCAGCTTCTCGGCGCGCTGCGCGACAGCGGTCAGCGAATAGCACGAGATCAGCATGGTCTTGCTGAAGTTGTCGGCGGTGGTCTCGATGTAACGGCCGTCGAGTTCGTCCTTGTCGGAAAACGCGATGGCGTGAACGACGAAGTCGATCTTGCCCCACTGCTTTCTGGCTTCATCGAACACCGCGTCGATGGTCGCGGGGTCGGTGACGTCGCAGTGGCCGAGCAGGATGCCGCCCAGTTCCGCAGCCAGCGGCTCGACCCGCTTCTTCAACGCATCGCCCTGCCAGGTGAGCGCAATCTCGGCCCCCTGCACTCGGCAGGCCTTGGCGATGCCCCAGGCGATCGAACGGTTGTTGGCGACGCCGAGGATGATCCCGCGCTTGCCCTGCATCAGGCCTGAATTCTGTCCCATTCCATGTCCCATCGATCCAGTGCCGGCCGATTGCCAGCCCTTCCGGGTACACCAGCGCCGGGGCTTGGCAAAGCCTAAAATGACCCGAAAACGCGCTGTTTCGGGGCGAAAAAGTTAACGGCCGGAATAGCCGCACGGGATCGGTGTTCTATCGGCATGGGCGTGGGGCCTGCTATAGCCAAACGGCATTGCCCAGCGCGTAACCTCCCGACGCGTTTTCGGATGCGCGGACATGACAACACGGCGATGAACACATTTCGTGACAATGTCGAAGCCATGATCCCGGCGCTGCGCCGCTACGCGCGGGCGCTGACACGCGACGCCGATATCGCCGACGATCTGGTGCAGGATACCCTGATGCGCGCATTGCGCTCGGAGCGGCTGTTCATCGGCGGCGATCTCCGGAGTTGGCTCTACACTATCCTCACCAATCTCAATCGCAATCGCCGCCGTTCGCTGGCGCGCAAGCCCTCCTTTGCGCCGCTGCAAGACGCCGCGGCCGGCGCCAGCGGCACCGAGGCCGAGGGCCGCGACATTGCTCGCGCGTTGGCGACACTGGTGGAAGATCAACGTGCCGTGCTGCTGCTGGTGACGCTGGAAGGTCTGAGTTATCGCGAGATCGCTGACATTCAGGGCGTGCCTATCGGGACGGTGATGTCACGACTTGCCCGTGCCCGCGCCCACATGAAAGCCGCACTCGAAGGCGAGCGCCCTGCGCTTCGCCGCGTGAAGTAATTCGAGCGAGACGAGAAGAGACGACCATGACCGAGCCTAACATTCCCATCACCGAAGACGAGTTGCACGCCTACATCGACAATGAATTGCCGGCGGAGCGTCGCAGCGATGTCGAGGCCTGGCTCGCCACTCATCCCGAGGATGCCGAGCGCGTCCGGTCATGGCGCGCGATGGCGGAAGCCTTGCACGCGCGCTATGATGGCGTTGCGGACGAAGCGGTGCCGGCGCGGCTTGAAATCGAGCGATTGGCGCGACCGCAGCGACGCATGCTGTATGGCGCGATCGCAGCCACGCTGGCGGCATTCGTGATCGGCGGCACGACGGGATGGCTGGCGCATGGCGTCAGCGCCGCGCCATCGTCACTGCGAGCCTTCACCGTCGACGCGCTGGAGGCGCATCGGCTCTATGTCGTGGAGGTGCGCCACCCGGTCGAGGTCGCGGGTTCGGAGCGCGCGCATCTGCAGCAGTGGCTATCGCGGCGCGTCGGCTACACCATCAAGGCGCCGGAACTGGACGCATCCGGATTGAAGTTGGTGGGCGGTCGCCTCCTGCCTGGCCCGACTGCGCCCGCAGCCTTCCTGATGTACGAGAGCCCGACCGGCGAGCGCTTCACGCTGTATACGTCGCGCGCCGCTGCACCGACGACGCAGATGCGCTATGTCACGCGCGCCAGCGACGGCGCGCTGTACTGGTCGGATCGCGGCGTCGGCTATGTGCTGTCGGGTCCCGACGACAACAAGAACCGGCTCGAACAGGTCGCCCGCGCAGTTTACGATCAGACCGAGAAGAACGGCGGCTGACATCCATTTAGCGATGGCAACCAAGATAACGCCTGCCACTTATCAGGTCGTCAGCAGTCGCTCCGCAGCCTTAATGGCGCGGGCATAGCCCGGATAGTCGCCCTCGCCACCGATAATCGCGATCGGTCCCGGCCCGATCGGTCCGGTGAGTTTCGGATCGGTGGCAATAAAGACGCCGATCAGCGGCACCGCATAAGCGGCAGCGAGATGCAACAGCCCGGTATCGACGCCGACCACCAACGCAGCATTTGCAATCACTTGCGCGGTTTCGTCGAGCGGTCGGCGCGGCAGCACTTCGGCGCCCTTGATCGCACCGGCCAACCGCTCGCTGCGCACGCGCTCAGCCTCGGACCCCCAAGGCAGCAAAATGCCGTACCCTTGCCGTCGCAGCGCCTGCCCAAGCCCAATCCAGTCGGATTCGCGCCACTCCTTGCGCGGGCGCGAGGTGCCGTGCAGCAGCACTGCATAAGGCGTCGAGGATGCATCGGCGTGGCGCGGCAATCCGTAGTCGATGATGTCGGAAGGAACGAAATCCAGCGACAGTCCCGCAAGCGCACGATTGCGCAGCACCGCATGCTGATCCTTCGCGACGGCGTGACGAATATCATAGAACCACGACGCCATCGGCTCGCGGATGCTGTAGCGGTCATAACCATGACGCTCGCCGCGTGCCTGCGCCACGATCAGCGCGGATCGCAGCAGTCCCTGCGTATCGACGACGCGATCGTATCGGCGCACTTGCAAGACGCTTCGAAAGGTTCCCACGTCCCGCCACGTCGCGGGCGACAACAGCCCGCTACGCCAGCGCCGCGTCGCGACCGCAATCACTTCATCGACGCCCGGATGCAGCCGCGCCAGCGGCGCGAACGCCTCCTCGACCACCCAGCCGATATGCGCATCCGGCCAGCGCTGGCGGGCCTCGGTGACCGCCGGCATGTTGTGCACGACATCGCCGAGGGACGAAGTCTTAACAAACAGAAGCGAATCCATCGTCGGCAGAAGCCCGCATTGCCCGGAGTTTGGTGAGGTTTTGGCAACCATAAGCACGTTTCAAAGCCGAGATCACACCGAATCTGCGGTCCATGGACCCGGTTTTACCTTGTCTGCACCGCTGCGGCCTTAAGTTTCCCCTCCTATTGGCGCGTTTTGATCCGCGCGTCGCCACCGCAGCCTCACGGCTCGGCAGATGATGGAAGGGCCTCATGAGCGTGCTTGTCACCGGCGGTGCCGGCTACATCGGCAGCCATATGGTTCTCGCTCTGGTCGAAGCCGGCGAGAGCGTGGTGGTGATCGACAATCTGTCGACCGGTTTTTCCTCCGCACTGCCCGAAGGCGTGCCGCTCTACATCGGCGACGCCGGCGATGAGAATCTTCTGGAAGGCATCATCGCCAATCACGGCATCGACGCGATCATTCATTTCGCGGGCTCCGTGGTGGTGCCGGACTCGATGCGCGACCCACTCGGCTACTATCGCAACAACACCATGACCACGCGCAACCTGCTGGCGAGCGCCGTGAAAGGCAATGTTCGCCGCTTCATTTTCTCCTCCACCGCAGCCGTTTACGGCAATCCGGATCAGGTGCCGGTGACGGAGGATGTGCCGACGCGGCCGCTGTCGCCCTATGGCGCATCGAAGCTGATGAGCGAGATCATGATGCACGACACCGCCGCCGCGCATGATTTCAACTTCGTGGTGCTGCGCTATTTCAACGTTGCGGGCGCCGATCCACTCGCCCGCATCGGCCTCGCCACCGTCGGCGCTACGCATCTATTGAAAATCGCGGTGGAGGCCGCCACCGGCCAACGCGCCAAGATCGACGTCTACGGCACCGACTATCCAACGCCGGATGGCAGTTGCATCCGCGATTTCATCCACGTCAGCGACCTCGCGCAGGCGCATCGCGCCGCATTGGAATATCTGCGGCAGGGTGGATCCTCCACGACGTTGAACTGCGGCTACGGACGCGGCTATTCCGTGCTGGAAACCATCGAAGCAGTCCGCCGGGTCGCGGGGCACAATTTCGCGGTTCAATATGCGCCGCGCCGGCCGGGCGACATCATGACCATGATCGCCGATACCGGCCGCATCCGCGCGACGCTGGACTGGACGCCGCAATATAACGATCTCCCTATCATTGCGGCCCATGCGCTGGCCTGGGAAGCCAAACTGACGCAAAGTCGGGGCGAGATTTCGTGGCGGGCGGAATCCGCTTAGACCATCGGTAAAAGTCCTGTTCCCGGCTTGAAAAAGCCGCGCATAGTGGGCAAGTGAGGCGAACGTTTTCGCCTACAACCCAGACGCGCACGGCCGTTTGCCCGCCCGTCGCTGGAACGCGGATGACCGACGCCCCACGCAAGATTACCGATGACCCCTATGGCGCGGCGATATTGATTCGCCGCCTCGTCAGCGAGCAGGCTTCCGCCTATTGGCGGCGCTATCTGTTGGCGTTCATCCTGATGGGCATCGCCGCGGCAACGACGGCCGCCGCCGCCTATCTGCTTGGAGAAGTCATCAATCAGGCCTACGTCGATCGCAATGTCCGGGGCATCTTCATGCTGTCGCTGGTGGTGCTCGTCATCTTCGTAATCAAGGGCGCGGCCACCTATGGCCACTCGGTGATCCTGTCCCAGATCAGCAATGCCATCCTCGCCAACAACCAGCGCCGGTTGTTCGCCAAGCTGATGAGCGAGAGCATCGGCTATTTTTCGCAACGGCATTCATCGGAATTTCTGGCGCGGCTCACGGCTGGCGCGACCTCGGTAACGCAGGTGCTCACCCTGTTGATCAATGCCGTCGGCCGCGATCTGCTGTCGCTGATCGCCCTCGTCGCCGTAATGGTGATGCAGGATCCGTACATGTCGCTGCTCGGCGCGCTGGTGGCCCCGCCAGCGATGATCGTGCTGCGCAAGCTGGTGAAGCGCATCAAGGGGCTGGCGCACAGCCAGTTCCACGGCACCGCCGACATCATGGAGACGATGCAGGAATCGCTGCAAGGCATTCGCACCGTGAAGGCGTTCACGCTGGAACAGACCATGCGCGAACGCATCGGGGTCAGCATCGACGCGGTGGAGCGCGACTCCAACAAGATGGCGCGCATTTCCAACCGCTCCAGCCCGCTGATGGAAACCCTCGGCGGCTTCGCCATCGCCGGCGGTCTGATGTATGGCGGTTATCGCGTGGTTGCGATGGGCGCGACGCCGGGGCAGTTCTTTTCGTTCCTCACCGCCTTCCTGCTGGCTTATGAGCCGGCGAAGCGGCTGGCGCGCCTCAACATCGATCTCAACTCCAGCCTGATCGGCGCCCGCAAGCTGATCGAGATCATCGATAGTCCGGCGAGCGAACCCGACGACAGCGACAAGCCGGCGCTCGAACTGACAGAAGCCCGCGTGGAACTGCGTGACGTCACGTTTGCTTATCGGCCGGGAGAACCCGTACTGAACCAAATGAGTTTCGTCGCCGAGCCCGGCAAGGCGACCGCACTGGTTGGGCCATCCGGCGGCGGCAAGTCGACCGTGCTGGCGCTGCTGTTGCGGCTCTACGAGATCGACGGCGGCGAAATCATGATCGACGGCCAGAACATCGCAGGGGTGTCGCGCCACTCGCTGCGGCAACAGACCGCCTATGTCGGCCAGGATGTCTATCTGTTCCGCGCCACCATCCGCGACAACATCGCGTTCGGCAAACCGGGTGCGAGCGACGACGAGATCGTCGCTGCCGCCAAGGCCGCCTGCGCCCACGACTTCATCATGGGTTTCCCGAAGGGCTACGACACGCCGGTCGGCGAGCACGGTACGCAACTCTCCGGCGGCCAGCGCCAGCGCATCGCCATTGCCCGTGCGCTGGTGAAGGATGCGCCAATCATCCTGCTCGACGAAGCGACTGCCGCACTGGACTCGGAGTCCGAAAAGCAGGTGCAGGAAGCCATCACCCACCTGTGCGAGAGCCGCACCACCATCGTCATTGCCCACCGCCTGCACACCATCATGAATTCCGATGCAATCCTGGTGGTCGAGGGCGGCGAAATCGTCGAGCGCGGCCGCCACGACGACCTGCTTCGCCGGAATGGCCGCTATGCGTCGTTCTTCCGCCTGCAGCATCGTGAGGCGACGCCGCTGGCGGCGACGACCGCCTCGGCATAAACTGGAACGCGTTCGTCTCCCGTCCCTCCCTCGATGATCGAGTCCTACATGAGCACTCCCGCGTCATTCGTCATTCCCGCGCCGCCGCAAGCCTCCATTGCCGTTGCCGGCGAGAGCAAGAGATTCCCGGTCCGCCGCATCTGGTGCGTCGGGCGCAACTATCTCGAGCACATCCGCGAGATGGGCAACGACGAACGCGCACCGCCGTTCTTCTTCGCCAAGCATGCCGACATGGCGGTTGCCGATGGCGCAACGATCCCCTATCCGCCGCTCACCAAGGACTTCCATCACGAGGTCGAACTGGTGGTGGCGCTGAAAAGCGGCGGCCGCAATATTGCCGCCGATAAGGCGCTCGATCACGTCTACGGCTACGGCGTCAGCGTTGACCTCACCCGCCGTGACCTGCAAGGGGCTGCAAAGAAAAAGGAACGGCCATGGGAGATCGGCAAGTCGTTCGACCGTTCGGCGCCATGCGGCGCATTGCAGCCGGCCGCCAAGATCGGCCACCCCTCCAAGGGAAGGATCTGGCTCTCGGTCAACGGCACGGAGAAGCAAAAGGGCGATCTCACCGAATTGATCTGGAGCGTGCCGGAAATCATCGCAAAGCTGTCGGAGCAGGTTACGCTCGACGCCGGTGATATCATCTTGACCGGCACCCCTGCCGGCGTCGGCGCGCTTGTCCCCGGCGACAAGGTCGAATGCGGGATCGACGGCGTAGGGACCCTGATAATCACCATCGGGAAGCCGGAATAGCCGGTTTGGCCCGACAAGAATCGCGAAGTCAAAAAGAAGGGCGGCGTCAGGATGGACACCGCCCTTCTTGTTGTCTCGTCGTGATGCGATCAGCGATCGGTTTCGGCGCTGAGCACGTCGCCGAACAGATCCCACTTGCCGTTGGTGAACTTCATCATCTTGAGCTGCTCGATCGGCGCGAAGTCGGTCGCGCTGGTCTTGACATGAATTCCGGGGATCAAGGTGTCCGGCACGAAATTCTTGATGCTGGCCGCCTGTTTCATGATGTTGGCGTGGGTAAGATCGTCACCGCACTGCTCCAGCACATGCACCATGGTCTGCGCCGCCGAATAACCGTAGACCATGTTGGCGTCGGCAATGTTCGCACCCGGCATGTACTTCTCGACGAAGGCCATGAACTTCTTCATGCCGGCATCGTCCTTCCACTGCGGATCGGACGCGTCCTTGAGATAGCCGGCCGAAAGAATGCCTTCGGAGGCATCGAAGCCCGCCGGCTTCATGACTGCGCCGATGGAGATCGACACGTCGGTCATCAGATGCATCGGCTTCCAGCCGATCTCGTGCATCTTCTTGATGGCCTGTGCGGCGAACTTCGGCGTCGATATGTTGACGAAGACGTCAGCCCCCGTGCCCTTCAGCTTGACGATATGGGAATCGATGGTGGGCTCGCTGTTTTCATAGCTCTCTTCCGCAATGATGATCTTGGACGCCTTGTCGCCGAAGACATCCTTCAGACCTAGCAGATAGTCCTTGCCGAAATCGTCGTTGGCGTAGAACACCGCGACCTTGGCGTCCGGCTTGGTCGCCAGGATATATTTGGCGAAGATGCGCGCCTCCGAGCGGTAGCTCGGCTGATAGCCCATGGTCCACGGGAAGTTCTTTGCGTCGTCCCATTTGCTGGAGCCCGATGCGATGAAAAGCTGCGGGATCTTCTTGGCGTTCATGTACTTGTGAACGGCCGATTGCGTCGGCGTACCGAGCGGATTGAAGATGAACAGCACCCCGTCGCTCTCGATCAGCTTGCGGGTCTGTTCGACTGTCTTCGGCGGGCTGTAGCCGTCGTCGTAGGAAATGAAATTGATCTTGCGGCCTTTGATGCCGCCTTGATCGTTGATCATCTTGAAGTAGGCTTCCTCGGTCTTGCCGATAATGCCGTAGGCTGACGCCGGGCCGCTATAGGCCTCGATATTGCCGATCTTGATTTCGGTATCGCTGGCGCCGGTATCGTATTTCTTCTGGGCCAGTGCACTGCCGGCGGTGAGCAGCAACGCAGCGGCCGAGATCGCGGCCAGACGAGATGGTAGTCGGATCATTCGCGTTTTCTCCTTGGAAGTTTTTTATTTGAATCCGACCATCTAACAATGCGCTTGCAAAATTTGCCAGCGCCGCGTGACGGCAAAACGCAAGCGTGATGAACGGCAGCGCCTAAACGCAAGTTTGCGACGCCAAGTTTGCGATAGGCCGATGCATGCTCTGCTCCGGGAGGGGTTCAGGTCCTCACGCCGGACTGACCGACACCGTTGCGTGCGCTGCCACGCATCGGCTGGACGAATGCCGCAAAATGGCGCCGCGGCGTCCCCGATATTTGCCGGGGTAACGGAGCACTGCCCATCAACAGCCTCGCGCGAGCATGATGTCGCGCGAGGCTGGTGATGCACCGACGGTGCTTATCCGTCGATAGAAAAGATTTGCCAGAGCGTCCTCTGCTTCGACGATATCGCGCAAGGCGGCAAAGCAGTAGTCGTTCCGGCTCCGCCCCTAGCCGCCCACGACGTCCCGCACGGCCGCTATGACGCGGATCTGGCTCGCCTCGTCGAGATAGGGATGCATCGGCAGGCTGATGACGTCCTTCGACAGAGCCTCGCTAACCGGCAAGCCGCCGTCGACCACCGGATAGTGGCGATAGGCGGTCTGCTGATGCATGGACTTCGGGTAATAGACCATGGTCGGAATACCTCTCGCCTTCAGCGCCGCCGCGAAACCGTCACGGTCGCCGCGCGGCAGCCGGATCGTATACTGAGCCCAGACCGACGTATTGCCGTCCAGAATCCGCGGTACGGTCACGACGTTGCCGAGACCGTGGGCGTAGCGCTCGGCGACCTCGTTGCGTGCCACGATCTCGTCCTCGAAGATCGTCAGCTTCTGCAACAGTACCGCCGCCTGCACGGTATCCAGCCGCGCGGTGAGACCGAGACGAACATTGTCGTACTTGTCGGAGCCCTGTCCGTGAACGCGAATGCTGCGCAGGAGATCAGCGAGCGCCGCATCGTCCGTGAAGATGGCGCCGCCGTCGCCGTAGCAGCCGAGCGGCTTGGCCGGGAAAAAGCTGGTGGTCATGATGTTGCCGATGCCACCGAGCCGCCGACCCTTGTAGGTGGCGCCGAATGACTGCGCGGCATCGTCGAGTACGAACAACCCCTCGGCCGCGGCCACGGCGGCCACGGCGTCGTGATCCGCGGCCTGGCCGAAAAGATCGACGACGACAATGCCTTTGGGCTGCAGACCCGCGCCCTTCGCCGCGGCGACGCCGCGCTTCAATGACGCGACATCCATGTTGAAGGTGACCGGATCGACATCGACGAAAACCGGCGACGCACCCGTCAGCGCGACGCTTTCGCCGGTGGCGCAGAAAGTAAACGACGGGCACAGGACCGCATCGCCGGGACCGATGCCCTTCGCCATCAACACCATGATCAACGCATCGGTGCCACTGGCGCAACTCACGACGTGCTTCGCACCGGTGAAGGCTGCGAGTTTCTGTTCCAGATCGATCACCTCCGGGCCGTTGATGAACTGGCAGTGATTGAGCACCCGTCCCACGGCCTCATCGATGGCTGATCCAAGTCGCCGACGCTGCGCGACGACATCGATGAACGGGACGGGCTCGGAACGTAGTTGCTGATTCATGACACTCTGCTGGTTGGCGATTTCGGAGAATGGATTGGCGGACCGTGTTCAACTTGCGGCGCGGTGCGGTATCCCGGCGACGCAGGTCGGCTTCGCCGGCGCGTCAGGATTGGTCGGCTGTCTCGATACGACCGGCACATTGTTCGCAAGGGCGGGCTACGCACGACGCGCCATCGCTGCCCTGCAGCGAGATATGGCGGTTTTGCAACGTCCATGTGCGAAGGCCCCAAAATCCAATTGTCCGCGACCTGCCGGGAGCCGCGCCGCCGTGTCGTACCATGTTGGCGGGGATCGCGAGAACGCCAAAATAGCCGCAACAAACACGTTTTGATTCAAACAATTACAAGCAGACGGAAGGAGCGCCGCTCAATGCGCAGCTGATCGCTCCGCCCAGACAAGCGCCGCATCGATCTTACCGGACCATGTTCCAATCGCCTTCCGAATTGGAGCAAGGACGCCAAGCGTGCTGTCATCGCAGTTGATCGTCGCGCTGCATCTCAAGAGAAAGACGTGCTTGAGGCGAGAAAATCCGAAACCCGCCGGATCTGCGAACTTCTTCAACCCATCGGCGCCTGGGCTCGCCGGACCGACTTCTGTCTCTTGCAGCCTGGTGCGGCGTCAATAAAACGCCGCACCCAAAGACCGCCATGCTGATCCTAATAGCGATAGTGATCGGCCTTGAACGGTCCCTCGACCTTCACGCCGATGTAGTCGGCCTGATCCTTGCGCAACTCGGTGAGCTTCACACCGATCTTGGCGAGGTGCAGCCGCGCCACCTTCTCGTCCAGGGATTTCGGCAGCACATAGACTTCCTTTTTGTACTTGCCGTCCTTGTTGTTGGCGAAAAGTTCGATCTGCGCCAGCGTCTGGTTGGTGAACGAGGCCGACATCACGAAGGATGGATGACCCATGGCGTTGCCGAGATTCACCAAACGGCCCTCCGACAGCAGGATAATGCGATGTTTGTCGGGGAATTCTATCTCGTCGACCTGAGGCTTGATGTTGGTCCACTTCAGGTTTTTCAGCGTGTTGACCTGGATCTCGTTGTCGAAGTGGCCGATGTTGCAGACGATGGCGCGATCCTTCATTGCGCGCATATGGTCGATGGTGATGATGTCCTTGTTGCCGGTGGCGGTGACGAAGATATCGGCTTGCGGGGCCGCCTCTTCCATCGTCACGACCTGATAGCCTTCCATCGCCGCCTGCAACGCGCAGATCGGATCGACCTCGGACACCATGACGCGGCAGCCGGCCTGACGCAGCGACGCCGCCGAGCCCTTGCCGACATCGCCGAAGCCGGCGACCATCGCCACCTTGCCCGACATCATCACGTCGGTGCCGCGGCGGATGCCGTCGACCAGCGATTCGCGACAGCCGTAGAGGTTGTCGAACTTCGACTTGGTGACGCTGTCGTTCACGTTGATTGCCGGCCAAAGCAGCGTGCCGGCCTTCTGCATTTCGTAGAGCCGGTGCACGCCCGTGGTGGTTTCTTCCGAAACGCCCTTGATGCTCTTGGCGACTTCACCGAACCAGCCCTTCGGCTTTTCCTTCAGGAGACGCTTGATCAACGCGAACAGGACTTCTTCCTCTTCGGCGCCTGGCTTGTCGAGGAACGCCGTGTCGCCCTTCTCGGCCCGCACACCGAGATGGATCAACAGCGTGGCGTCACCGCCGTCGTCAAGAATCATGTTGGGATGACCGCCGCCGTGCCAGTCGAACAACTTTGCGGTGTAATCCCAGTATTCCTTGAGCGTTTCGCCCTTCACCGCGAACACCGGAATGCCGGCGGCCGCAATGGCGGCGGCGGCGTGGTCCTGTGTCGAATAGATGTTGCACGATACCCAGCGGATGTCGGCGCCGAGTGCCGCCAGCGTCTCGATCAGCACGCCGGTCTGAATCGTCATGTGCAGCGAGCCCGCGATCCGCGCGCCTTTCAGGGGCTGCTTGGGGCCGTATTCCTCGCGGGTCGCCATCAGACCCGGCATTTCGGTTTCGGCCAGCGACAGTTCCTTGCGGCCGAAGTCGGCAAGACCGATGTCGGCGACAATGTAATCGGTGCCGGCGGAAGGTGCTTTCGCGGTAGCGGTGGTCATGATTGATATCCTCATCCGAGTCGTGCCGACGAAGTCACCCGACACGCTGTTGATCTCACATGCCCGGCCTTATGCCGGGCGTCCACGTCTTGGCTTTTGCGCTCAGACGTGGATGGCCGGGACACCTATTGCGAAAACGCGCTTCGCGCTCTAGCCCGGCCATGACGTCTTGAACAATCCAGGCTTTGCCTTACACCGCAGCCTTGAGCTTTTCGGCAAGGTCGGTCTTCTCCCAGGAGAAGCCGCCGTCGGCGTCCGGCGTGCGGCCGAAGTGACCGTAAGCGGAGGTGCGCGCGTAAATCGGCTTGTTGAGATCGAGATGCTTGCGGATGCCGCGCGGCGTCAGGTCCATCGCTTCCGACACGATGCGCTCGAGCTTGTCCTCCGGCACCTTTCCGGTTCCGTGGGTGTCGATGTAGATCGACAGCGGCCGCGCCACCCCGATGGCGTAGGAGAGTTGCAACGTCGCCTTGTCGGCGAGGCCGGCGGCAACGATGTTCTTGGCGAGATAGCGGGCGGCGTAAGCGGCCGAGCGATCCACCTTGGTCGGATCCTTGCCGGAGAACGCGCCGCCGCCATGCGGGGCCGCGCCGCCGTAAGTATCGACGATGATCTTGCGGCCGGTGAGACCCGAATCGCCATCGGGACCGCCGATGAAGAATTTCCCGGTCGGGTTGATGTGCCAGATGGTCTTGCCGTTGATCCAGCCTTCCGGCAACGCGGCGCGAACGTAAGGCTCGACGCGTTCGCGCACCTGGTTCGAGGTCATGTCCTCGATGAGGTGCTGGTGCGACACCACGATCTCGCGGACGCCGACCGGCTTGCCGTTCTCGTATTGCACCGTCACCTGGCTCTTGGAGTCGGGACCGAGCACCTTCTCCTTGCCGGAGTGACGCGCTTCGGAAATCAGGCGCAGAATCTTGTGAGCGTAATGCAGCGGCGCCGGCATCAATTCGGGCGTCTCGTTGGTGGCGTAGCCGAACATGATGCCCTGGTCGCCGGCGCCCTCTTCCTTGTTGGTGCCGGGCTGCAGCGCATCGACGCCCTGCGCGATATCCGCGGATTGCGGATGCAGCAGAATTTCGACGTCCGCGGTCTTCCAGTGGAAGCCGTCCTGCTCGTAGCCGATGTCCTTGATGGCGTCGCGGATCACCTGCTCGATGTGATCGGTGGTGACACTCGAAGGTCCGCGGGTCTCACCCGCAACCACGACCTTGTTGGTGGTGGTCAGCGTTTCGCACGCGGCGCGGATCGCCCATGGATCGATGCCCGCTTTCGGCCCCTCACGGAAAAACAGATCGACGATCTCGTCGGAAATCCGGTCGCAAACCTTGTCCGGGTGACCTTCGGAAACGGATTCGCTGGTGAACAGATAAGACGCGCGCATCAAACAAACCTCTTGTCATCCGCTCCCCATGAGCGGCTCTTTTCATGTTGTCCTGAAGTGTCAGTCGCGACGGCGCGAGATGACGTAGGATTCATCGTAAAACCACAGCCCGTTATACTTGCGCAGAACGTCCCGCGTGGCATCGAGATAACCGCCGCTCTGGGTAATCTCCGTCAGGCGGTCATCTTCGATCTGGGCGACATAGACCGCCGCATTCCAGGCTGCGAACGCCGTCGAGGTCCCGATCGGTCCGGTAACCTCGTGCGGCAGCGCTTCCATATCATATCGGAAGATCGAACGGCTATCGGAATAGGCATTAAAGTTGAGGTCACGCGCCGCCGATCCCAGTTCGTATTTGACGGCGCGCAGCAACTCATGACGATTGACCGGAAACGGATTTTCCCCCGGCCACACCGCCTGGACAATTTCCATCCCCGGATCGCTTCCATGGGAATGAATTCCTATCATTCGGCCTCCGGGTCGCAACGCGCGCGCCAGCGGGGCGACGATGCGCTTCGCCCGGAAAGCTTCCGAGGATTTTGCGCGGTAGGGCTGCGATGCGATGATCAGATCGAAGTTCGCCTCGGCGCGCCCGGCGCGCGGAATCACCGAGTCCAGCAGGAACTGGTGATCCTCCCGATAGAGGATCAGCGCCACCGGACGCTCGTAGACCGGCATCCCGGAGCGCTCGCTGACGCTGGCCCGCCAGTTCTCTTGCAGGAACGGCTGCAATTCGGCGATTTGGGCTTCGAATTCGCCCGCCGAATGGCCGCGCAGCGGCACTTCGCGCCAGACCATCCCGGCGGCGGCTGCAGCAGCGCGCGGCGCCAACCACGGCGCCTCGGCGTAATGCATGTTGGTCAGCACGAACACGGTCGAGGGATGCTCGAACAGCCGGTCCGGCAGCTTGTCGAGCGTCAGCTTGACGTCCTCGAGACTCAGTTCCTTGCCGGCGACATAGAACGGCATGTGCGGGAAACGGCCGTGCATCGCCCGCAGCACCCGCGCCAGCACGGTGCCGTCGCCGCAGCCGGCGTCGAACAGCCGCAACGCCGGCGGCCGCGGATGGATGCTGCCCAGTTCCATCGCGATGCGGTCGGCGATCACCCGCTTCTCGCTACATGTGTGGACGAACAGCAGATATTTTTGCCGGTTCTCGAAGAAGCGGAAATTGGCTCGCGGATCACGCCGCTCGATCGGCGCATCCAGTTCGCGCGGTGGAACCACTCCGCCCGGCGTGTTGGTTGCGATATAAAGCTGGATGCGTTCCAGTGTGTCGATGGTGATGCGCTTGCCCTCGCGCAACCGCGCCACCAGCTTCCCGTCGTTCACCGCGCGACGGCCAAAGGTCGATTCCGCCATCTCAACCTGACGGCAGAAGTCGGTGATCTGACCGAGCAACTGATCGTGTTTCATGATGACGGGTGGGCCAGGCTGTGAGTGGGCAGAATTGGTGGGCAGAGAATGCTCTGACGAACTTATCTATCACTATCTTCCCACAATGAAAACCCGAATTTCACGACCATCCCGGCCTTGAAAACCGCCGCGCCAAGCGCATCGTTGAAAAAAGACGATGACGGGACGCAGGCCATGTCACATCCGGACACGCCGCCTCGTCATGATCGTGATTCCCTTCTTGCAACCCAGGAGCCCTCTCATGACCCAGCGTATCCAGGATCCTTTCAAGACCGCCCCCGAGCCGATCAAGGCCCTCGTGGCGGTCGAGACCGCGATCAAGGCGAGCGGCCTCGAGCACAGCCTGATCGAACTGGTGAAGCTGCGCGCCTCGCAGATCAACGAATGCGCCTATTGCATCCACATGCACGCCACCGACGCCCGCAAGGCCGGCGAAACGGAGATGCGCATCTACCTACTCAGCGCCTGGCGCGAATCCTCGCTCTACAGCCCCCGCGAGCGGGCGGCTCTCGCCTGGACCGAGGCGTTGACACTGATTTCCGAAACCGGTGCGCCGGATGAAGACTACGAGGCGGTGAGACGCGAGTTCAGCGAGGCCGAGCAGGTCAACCTCACGATGCTGATAGGCACCATCAACGCCTGGAACAGGTTCGCCATCGGCTTGCGGGCGGCGCACCCCAAGGAAGCGGCGCGTGTCGCGGCCGCCTGACGCAGCGACGGCGATCTTCGAGGCGCAACGGCCAAGGCTGCTGCGCCTCGCCTATCGGATGCTCGGTTCGATGAGCGAAGCTGAAGACGTCGTGCAGGACGCCTGGCTGCGCTGGCAGCGCAACGATCGCATGGACATCCGGTCGCCGCCCGCCTTCCTGTCGCGCGTGGTGACGCGACTCTGTCTCGACGCCATAAACTCCGCCCGCGCGCGACGCGAAACCTATTTCGGCACCTGGTTGCCCGACCCGATCGCCGAAGCGCCCGACGAGCCGGACCACGACGATCTGACGCTTACGCTGATGATGGCGCTCGAACGGCTTTCGCCGCTGGAGCGTGCGGCATTTCTGCTCCACGACGTGTTCGGCGTTGCGCTCGACGAGGTCGCAAGCACGCTGGGCCGCGAACCGCCGGCGGTGCGGCAACTGGCCGTGCGTGCACGCAAGCATGTGCAGGAGGCGCGGCCACGCTTTCCGGTGGCGAGCGACGAAGGCGAACGGATCGCAGCCGCCTTCTTCGACGCCACGCGATTGGGCGATGTACAGACGCTCGGCCGATTGTTGGCGAAGGATGTCGTCCTGCAATCGGACGGCGGCGGCAAGGTGCTCGCATTCCGCAATCCGATCTTCGGCTTGGCGCGCGTGTTGCGACTCTATCGCGGGCTCATGCGCAAGTACGGTCTCTCACCACCGTCGTCGTTCCGTCCACTGCGGATCGACGGCCTGCCCGGCTACATCAGCCGCGAGCGCGACGTGGTGCAGACTACCGCGCTCGACATCGAGAACGGATTGATCACGCGCATCTACATCACGCGCAATCCGGACAAACTGGCGCGCATCCGGACGTTGCTCGACGCGGCGCCCGCGACGCCACAGTGATCGCAGCCCCACGCGTCCTTCGCCGACGCATCTACCGGAGCGAGATCCGCGTCAGCGTCGGCCGAAAGCTGCGCGAACCGTCCAGATCCGTCCGGCACGCATGATCCGCATGGACATATGCAGCCGATCGCCGCGCTCGGTCAGGTGAATGGCAGGCCGGCAAGCCTTCCGACCCGCGCTTCATTCCATTGCCCCTCGCCGTGCGCTGCGGCGAGGCCATTCTCTACGGCAGCCATCACCTGCGCCGTCCAGCCATTGTTGGCGGTCACCGTCAGCACGCGCCCCGTACCGGAAATCGTGATCCGGCACGAAGGACACGGACCCGCATTGGACTCGACCTGTCGCCATTCGCCGACCCAATGCTCTGCTTGTGCCGCCGCCGGGCTCATCCCGGCGACAAGCATCCATGCGAGGAATGCGCCGCAAAGCATCGCCCCGCTTCGTTCAGCACACACCATACGGCGCGGCCTCGTCAGCCCCACACATCCTTCGCGACATTGACGGCCAGCGTCAGCTTGGCCCACTGCTCGTCTTCCGACAGCACGTTGCCCTCCTCCGTCGAGGCGAAGCCACATTGCGGCGACACTGCGAGCTGCTCCAGCGGCGCGAACTTGGCGGCTTCCCGCAAGCGGCGTTCGATGTCGGCCTTGTTTTCCAGTTCGCCAAACTTCGAGGTGATGACGCCGACCACCACGATCTTGTTGCCCTTCGGCAGAAAACGGAGCGGTTCGAACCCGCCGGCGCGGTCGGAATCGTATTCGAGGAAGTAGCCGTCGTAGTTGATCTTGCCGAGCAATGTTTCCGCCACCGGCTCATAACCGCCGGACGAAATCCAGGTCGAGCGGAAATTGCCGCGACACACGTGCGTCGTGATGGTCATGTCGGCCGGACGCTCGGCGATGGCGTAGTTGATGACGCGGGCATAGATTTCCTGCAGGCCATCCGGATTGTCGCCGCGCTCACGCGACTTCTTCAGTTCTTCCTGCGAGCACAGATAGGCCCACACGGTGTCGTCGAACTGCAAATATCGACAGCCCGCATCGTAGAAAGCCTTCACCGCCTTGCGATAGGTCTTGCCAAGGTCTTCGAAGAACGGTTCGAGGTCGGGATAAACCTCCTTCGAGATCAGGTTGCGGCCGCCGCGGAAATGCAGCACCGCTGGCGAGGGAATCGTCATCTTGGCAGTGACGCCGGCCGCATCGGCGTGCTTCTTCAGGAAGCGGAAGTGATCGAGCATCGGATGGGTATCCGGAAAATCGACCTTACCGATCACGCGTACCGCGTCGTGCCGGGTCTGCACGCCGGCGAACTGAATGCCGAGCTCCGGGTGAAACAGTTCGCAGCCGACCAGATCCTTGAGGAAGTCGAAGTGCCACCACGAGCGGCGAAACTCGCCGTCGGTCGCGAGCTTCAGGCCGATCGACGCCTGCTTGTGTACGACTTTCTCGATCTCGCTGTCCTCGATCGTGCGCAAATCGTCCGCCGAAATCTCGCCTTTCTCCAGCTTGGCGCGCGCTTCCTTGATGCGCGGCGGGCGCAGCAGGCTCCCCACTTCATCGGCGCGAAACGGCGGTTTTGTTCTTTGCATCAGTCTTACTCCCGAGATCGTATTGGACGGTTATCCGCCGCCGCGAACGTAGCGAAGCAACGTCGCGACAACAAGCGCATTACGCCTTTCCTCCGACACCGAGGAAACGCTCCAGCGGCGTCGCATCCGACTGCAACGCCGCGCTCAACGCCTCGTGGACGATGGTTCCGCGATCGAGGATCACCACGCGGTCCGCAAGGCGAAGGATCTTGTGGGCATTCTGCTCGACAATGATCGTGCAAATGCCCCCGGCGCGGGTGATCGCACCAAGCGCCGCCAGCAGTTCATCGACGATGATCGGCGCAAGCCCTTCGGTTGGCTCGTCCAGCAGCAGCACTTTCGGATTGAGCGTCAGCGCGCGGCCGATCGCCAGCATCTGCTGCTCGCCACCCGAGAGCTGATTGCCGAAATTCTTGCGCCGCTCCCTGAGACGCGGAAACATGATGTAGACCCGCTCCACGTCCCACGGGCCGGGCTGTGCCACAGCCGTCATGTTTTCTTCGACGGTGAGCGAACGGAAGATATTGCGCTCCTGTGGCACCCACCCGATCCCGACGCGGGCGCGCTGGTCCGAGCGAAGCGGCGTCAGGTCGACATCGCCGAGTTGGATGGTGCCGCTGAAGCGGCGCGTGGCGCCGACGATGGAATTGATCAATGTGGTCTTGCCGGTGCCGTTGCGGCCGAGCAGCGCCAACACTTCGCCATCCGCAAGCTTCAGCGTCATGTCCGGCAACACCACGGCTTCACCGTAACCGGCGCGCAGGTTTTCGATGTTCAGCAATTCACGCATCGGCGCCCTCGCCGAGATAAACCGCCTTGACGCGCGGGTCACGCGCGACTTCGTCCGGCGCCCCCTCGACCAGCATCGCGCCATTGACCAGCACCGAAATGCGATCCGCGAAGGAAAACACGAGGTCCATGTCGTGCTCGATCAGAAGCACCGTCACCTCGCGCGGCAGGCCCGCGACGGCGGCGAGAATATCGTGCCGCTCGCTTTGTGGGACGCCGGCCGCGGGCTCGTCCAGCAACAGCACCCGCGGCTTGGTTGCGATGGCGAGCGCGATCTCCAGCAGACGCTGCTTGCCGTAAGGCAACATGCCGGTCGGCTCGTTCATCACGTCGAGCAGATGGAAACGCGCCAGCGTCTCCGCGATCTCGACATTGACGTTGGCGCGAGAGCCGAGCCGCCGCCACCAGTCGCCGCCATGGCCGAGCCGTTCCGACACCGCGAGCCCGATGGTCTCGAGCGGCGTCAGATCGGCGTAAAGCTGGTTGATCTGGAAGGTCCGCGACAGCCCCCGCAACACCCGCGCCTGTACCGTAAGGCCGGTGATCTCCGCGCCTTGCAACAGGATCCTGCCGCCGTTCGGTTTGATCACGCCGGTCAGCAGATTGATCACCGTGGTCTTGCCGGCGCCGTTGGGACCGATCAGCGCGTGGCGCGCGCCGGCCGCGATCTTCAGCGACAGGTCGCGGGTGACGTGCAGGCCGCCGAACTGCTTATCGAGGCCGATGGTTTCCAGCGCGAATGTCATGACGCGCTCCGATCCGAGGCGGCCGCGCCATCGCGCATTGCGACCACGCGTTGCATCAGGAGTCGCGGCAGCCACAGCACGCCGCGATACATCCGCTCACGACCGATCAGAACGATCGACACCAGCACCAGCCCGATCCAGAACTGCCAGAACTGCGGCGTCCATGACGAGAACATGTCCTGCAGCACCCGGAACACCACGGCGCCGATCAAGCCGCCGTAAAGATAACCGGCGCCACCGATCACCAGCACCAGCAAAAGGTCGGCGGAGCGCTCGAACGAAAACACGTCGAGCGAGGCCAGCGCCGTGGTCTGCGTGAACAAGGCGCCGGCGATCCCCGCATAGAACGCCGACAACGTATAAATCGCGATCAACCGCCGGTTGACCGGAATGCCGATGGCTGCGGCGCGCAGCGGACTGTTGCGGATTGCACGCAGCGACAGGCCGAACGGCGAATGCACGATCAGGCGCGCCAACAGGAACAGCACGAACAATACCACGAGGCAGTAGATGAAGCCGACCTTGCCGAAGATATCGAAGGCAAACAGGCCGAGGACCGGATCGATGACGATACCTTGCAATCCGTCAAAACCACCGGTGATGTCGGAGAACTTGTTGGCGAGTTCGCGCAGCAGCAGCGCGATGCCGAGCGTCACCATCAACTGGCTGAGCTCCGAGCCTCGGATCACCAGGAAGCTGGTCGCGAAGCCCAGAACCGTGGCGGCGAGCCCGGCGACCAACAGCGCCAGGACCGGTTCCTTGACGATGCCGTGCACCGCCAGCAGCCCCGCGCAATAGGCGCCGACGCCGAAGAAGGCGGCGTGGCCGAGCGAAACGATCCCGGCATAGCCGAGGATCAGATCGAGCGATAGCGCGAACAACCCAAGCCAGGCCATTTCGGTCAGGATCAGGTAGCGATCGGAAAAAACGAAGATGGAAGCGATCGCGACCAGCCAGAAGGCGGTTTCGCCGTGCCCCCAACGGGCACGTCGCAACGAAATCTCGCCGACGTCGTGATCCGCGCTCATGGCCCGGTCACCGTTGCGCTCTCGGTCCGCTTTTCACTGCCGCTCATGACTCGCTCGCTCACCGCTGCGTGACGCGGCCGAACAGGCCGTTGGGACGCCAGATCAGGATCACGATCATCACCGTATAAATGACGAAGGCGCCGAGTTTCGGCACGTAGTACTTGCCTGCGACGTCGGCGACGCCGAGAAGCAGCGAGGCCAGGAACGGACCAGTGATGGTTTGGGAACCGCCGACCGTAACGACGATCAGGAAGTAAATCATGAACTTGAGCGGGAAATACGGATCGAGCCCGAGGATCTCCGCGCCGAGCGCGCCGCCCAGCCCCGCCAGGCCCGATCCGAAGGCGAAGGTCAGCGCGAAAACCTGCGGCACGTTGATGCCGAGACCGGAAGCCGCGCGCGGATCGTCCACCGCGGCGCGCAGGCGGCTGCCGAAGCGAGTATTGGCCAGGGTCAGCTGGATGCCCAGCGTCAGCAGGCCACAGATCACGATGATCATCAGGCGATAGCGGCCGATTCCGACGCCGAAAATCTGGAACTGACCTTGCAGCATCTCCGGCAGATGGATGAAAATCTGCGACGACCCCATGATGTAGTCCACCACCGTCACCGCCATGAACACCAGCCCGATGGTGAACAGCACCTGATCGAGCGGATTGCGATGATAAAGGTGTTTATAGAGCGTCTGCTCCATGACGATGCCGATCAAGGCGCTGGCGATGAACGCCATCGGCAAGGCGACAAAGAACGGAACGCCGGACTGATTGACCAGCACTGCGCAGATATAACCGCCGGCCATCGCGAACGCGCCGTGCGCCAGATTGACGAAATTCATCAGGCCGAGCGTCACCGCCAGCCCACATGACAGCACGAACAGCAACATGCCGTAAGCGACTCCGTCGAACAGAATGGTGAGAAGCGTGGTCATGAATGCCGGCTCGCAGCGATAGCCGTCGTCGTGAAGCGTCCGCATCCCTGCGGCCGCCAAAGGGCGACGGCATGACATGATCGCCGCCATCCTTCGAGGTTCGCCGCGAAGGCTCGCATCTCAGGATGACGGCTTGGCCGTTGAACGATCACTTCTTCGTCTTGCCGGGGTCCTTGACGTCCTTGAAGGTTTCGAACTCGATGTTGTAAAGCTCGCCGTCCTTCTTCTCGACCTTGCGGATATAGACGTTCTGCACGATGTCGCGGGTTTCCGGATCGATCGAGATCGGGCCGCGCGGACTTTCCCACTTCATGCCTTTCATTGCCGCGATCAGCGAGTCGCCATCCGCCTTGCCGCCGGTCTTCTTGAGAGCTTCGTAGATCAAGTGGATACCGTCATAGCCGCCGACGGCCATGAAGCCCGGGCGCTGGTTGTACGCCTTCTTGTAGGCCGCGACGAAATCCTTGTTCACCTGCGAGGGGTGCGCCGCCGAATAGATATGCGCCGTCACCGCGCCGAGTGCGGAATCACCCATGCCGTTGAGAAGGTCGTCATCCATGACGTCGCCCGGCCCGATCACCTTGATGCCGCTCTTGTCGAGGCCGCGCTCGGTATATTGTTTCATGAAGTTGCCGCCCTGCCCGGCCGGCACGAACACGAACATTGCATCCGGCTTGGCGTCCTTCATGCGTTGCAGGAACGGAGCGAAGTCCGGGTTGGCCAGCGGCACCTTGACTTCCTCGACGATCTGGCCGCCGCCGGCGGTGAAATGCTCCTTGAAAAATTTCAGCGCGTCATGGCCCGGCGCATAGTCGGAGGTCAACGTAGCAACCTTCTTGATGCCGTTCTTCGCCGCCCAATCGCCGATGATGGTCGACGACTGGCCCAGCGTGAAGCTGGTGCGAACGATATAGGGCGAACGCTCGGTGATGACGGACGTGCCTGCGGCCATCACGACCTCCGGCACCTTGGCCTGGGTTGCCAACGGCGCCGCGGCGAAGGCCGCCGGCGTCACGCCGAAGCCCGCGATGATGTTGACTTTGTCGTTGACGATCAATTCCTGCGCCAGTCGCTTGGTGTTGTCCGGCACAGCGGCGTCGTCCTTCAGGATGACCTCGACCTTCTTGCCCGCGACCGTGTCGCCATGCTGCTGCATGTAGAGTTTGACGGCATTGTCGATCTGCTTGCCGGTGGACGCTTGACCGCCGGTCATCGGCACGATGAGGCCGATCTTCACGGTGTCTTGCGCTTGCGCCCCGACGGCGGAAGCACCCAGCAAAAGGCTGGCGGCGGCCACTTGAAACAGTGTTTTCTGACGGATGAACATAAGGACTCCTCCCCTCAGCGTCCGCTAATGAACCGAACAGCCGGCGTTTTCCGCCTGGCGCTATCGACAACTTCTCGGGTCGGCATGGATTTGCCACCGCATCGGACACGGATATCGGCTCCAAATGGCTCACAAAAGCGGTGGTCGATCAACAGGATTTTAGCCACAAAAAATTGGATAAAACGAATGCTTGGGTGCACCTGCGAACAATTCGATTTCCCATGGGATGTCGCTTCGGGTACGCCCTCAGAGACCTTCTGTGGTTGCCGCCCGTGATGCAAGAGGTTTTGATCCGAGTGTGCGAGTGATCGAGCGCGGTCTTCTGTAAGGCCTGTAACTGCGGCATTTTCAGAAGCCGCTGGCCGGTATGGTGATCTGCGGGTCGGGTCCAAATCTGATTTTCGAGCTTGCTGCTCACGACTCTAAACTGGTTTTCCCGATCCAGATCTGTTCGATCATTTTGCCCATTCGGGTCGTCGCCTTCTTTCACCCCCCATATCCGGCGTCAGGCTGATTACATGATCTCGTTCATGCCGTCGCCTGCGTCGGAACACGATAATCTTCATGCTTCGTCAGCAGAGCCCAGATCGTCCGGGCCATCTTGTTTGCCAATGCGATCGCGACCAGCATTCGCGGCTTTCGCGCGGCCATGCGTGCAAGCCATGATCCTTCCGCCATGGATTTTCGGCCCAGCCAGTTCAGGCGCGACATGGCACCGATAATCAGCAGCCTGCGGATATCGGACTGACCCGCCTTGGAGATGCGTCCGAGCCTCTCCTTACCGCCGGACGAGAACTGGCGTGGCACGAGACCGAGCCAAGCGGCAAAATCGCGGCCGCACCGGAAGTTCTCCATCGGCGGAGCAAAAGCTTCAACGGCCAGGGCGGTCAAGGGGCCAACCCCGGGAATGGTCTGCAAGCGCCGCGCTGTATCCGCTTTAGCCGCCAGCGCTTTGATCTTCGCGGTCCGGGTATCGATGCGGGCCGTCTTTGCCGCGATCTGTTCGAGCAAATCACGGCATTCCTCACGCATCAACTTGGGCAGGTCGCTGTTTGGCTCGTCCAGAATCTCCGCAATCCGCTTGAGCTGGTGAAGACCCTGCGGAACTGCATAGCCATACTCATAAAGGCAAGCACGCAGCGCATTCACTAGTTCAGTGCGCTGATGAACAAGCCGATCGCGGGCGCGGAACAGGATTGCCCGGCTTTGCTGCTCCGCTGACTTGGGCTCGACGAAGCGCATTTCGGGGCGCTGAGCCGCGATCACGATTGCCTCGGCATCGGCCGCATCATTCTTCTGGCGCTTCACGAACGGCTTCACATACTGCGCCGCGATCAGCTTTACCTCATGGCCAAGTCGAACCATCTCCCGGGCCCAGTAGTGTGCACTGCCGCACGCCTCCATTACCACCACCGACGGTCGCTGCTCCGTCATGAATTTCGCAAAACCCTGCCGCGACAGCTTCTTGCGGAACAGCACCTCTCCGGTCATCAAAGCACCGTGCAGCTGAAAAACAGCTTTTGCCATATCCACGCCGATCATCGTATCTTTTGTCACGGTTGCCGTCCTTTCCGCTCAGTGGCCTTCAACACCACAATCCTGGCACATCGCGATGCCGTCTGGGGAGAGCGGCAACCACCCCATCTGATTTGGAGCGAACAGACACGAGATGCGCTGGTTCCTGAGCATCGTCATTGCGGCCGTCGCAACCATCGCGACCTATTATGGGTCGGCGCTGTATGGCCTCACCGATCTGGCCGATGCCACGCGGGCCAGAGATGGAGCCGCGATCGTCGCCCGCACCGATCTCCCCCGGTTGAGCCGTTCCCTGAGCGAGCAGATCGTGAGTGCCTACATAAAGCGCGTGGAAGCGACCCGGCGGGTCGGCGCAATGGAGCGGATGCTGGTGGGTGGCTATGGCGCCACCGTTGCCGACGCCCTGGTGTCGAAGTTGCTGACGCCCGAAAACCTCACGGAGTTGCTCAAGTCCGGCCAACCTGCCGAAACGAAAACATTGCCGGCACTGTCCGGATTGCCGTCCCTCACCGATCTGCAGAGGATCAATATCCTCACGCTGTTGGGTCGGATGCATTTCATCAACCCCGTGAAGCTGGGCATCCGCGTCAGCAAATCCTCCGATCCCGAGGAAGCAACCTCCATCGTCTTGCACCGCAGTTCGCTGACCTGGAAGCTGGCGGGGATCGAATTGCCGGGCAAAGTGTTGCGCGGCATCGTTGCCAATCTGCCGATGAGATAGCCGCGAGGCCGTCTCAGTCCATGAACACGACCGTCTTGTTGCCATTGAGGATCACGCGATCCTGAAGATGGTGGCGAACCGCGCGCGCCAGTACCCGGCGCTCGATATCGCGCCCCTTGCGGACAAGATCCTCCGGCGCATCGCGGTGACTGATCCGCTCGACGTCCTGATCGATGATCGGGCCCTCGTCCAGCGCGCTGGTGACGTAATGCGCCGTGGCTCCGATCAGCTTGACCCCGCGCGCATGAGCCTGATGATACGGCCTCGCACCCTTGAACCCCGGCAGAAACGAGTGGTGAATGTTGATGCAGCGCCCCGACAATTCTTCCGCCAGCTTGTCCGACAGGATCTGCATATAGCGAGCCAGCACCACGAGATCGGTCTGCGTCGTTCTCACCAGATCGGAAATGGCCGCTTCCTGCGCGGGCCGGGTTTCGCCGGTAACCGGCAGATAGTGAAACGGGATGTCGCCAAGATCGAGCCCGTTATAGGTTTCGCGCGGATGATTGGAGACGATGGCGGTCGGGATCATCGCCAATTCCCCCGTGCGCCAGCGATACAAAATGTCCGCGAGGCAATGGTCGGATTGCGACACCAGCAGCATGACCCGGCGCCGCGTTGCACGGTCGCGCATCAGCCAGCGCATCGCGAACCGCTCGGCGATGGCGCCGAAACCGGTTTGCAGCGACGACAGGCTTACTGCGAGATCGGCTGGATTGAACACCACCCGCATGAAGAAATGATCCGACTCGACGTCGTTGAACTGCTGTGCGTCAAGGATGTTCTGTCCATTGTGAGCAAGGAAGGTCGATACCGCGGAGACGATCCCCGGTCGATCCGGGCAGGACAGGGTCAGAACAAACTGGGGATCGGGCATGACGTAACCATATGAACGAAGCCGGTCCCAGCCGGCGCGACGCGGCTTGCTCTATCATCCGCTGCGGCTTCGCGCCAATCCCATTTCCAAGCAATCGTTAAAGCGTGCAGCCGGATTTTCCGACGTTGCCGTTGGAGGTCGGCCGCCTTGCCGACCGCGCGACTTGACGCATCTGATCGTCCGGACATTATACGTGCAACGAAAAACAAAGGCGGAAACCGATGCCGGATATGCCGTTGACGAATTTGCGCGTGGTGGAAATCGGCACCGGCGATGCGCTCGCCTACTGCGGAAAGCTGTTTTCCGATTTCGGCGCGGAGGTCATCAAGGTCGAGCCGCCCGGCGGCGATCCGGCGCGGCGTATTGCACCGACGGTGAATGCAGGTGATGGTCGTGAGGAAAGCGCCTGCTTCGCCTGGTTCAACACCAACAAGCAAAGCGTCACGGCGGATCTCGCCGAACGCACCGATGTCGAACGAATTCGCGCAATGCTCGGTGCCGCCGACCTGCTGCTTGATGGGCGGACGCCACCCGACATCGAAACTTCATTGCTGCGACACGACGATCTTAGAGCCACCGATCCGGCGCTGGCGATCACCGCGATCTCATGGTTCGGCGAACACGGCCCTTATCGCGACTATGTTGCGACCGATTCAATATGCCGCAGCCTTGCCGGGCTGGTGAAACTGGTCGGCGCGGCGGAAGGTCCGCCGGTCTTGCCGCGAGACGGCCAGATCGCGGTGATGGCCGGACTGACCGCTTTCATCCCGAGCCTCGCAGGACTCTATGGCCGCGCGCATGGCGCGCGACGATTTGCGGTCAGCGCTTTTGAGGCGATGTTGCAGATCAGCGAGTTCGACACCGGGCTGGCGTTGGAGTCCGGCTTCACGCGGCCGCGTATTGCCATCAACCGCTTTGGACGCGGCTTTCCGGTGGGCAACTTCGCCACCAAACAGGGCTGGCTCGGCGTCACCGTGGTAACGCCGGCGCAGTGGAACAGCTTCTGCGCCATGATCGGGCTGCCCGAACTCGGTCCCGATCCGCGATACTCGTCCACGGCGGAGCGATACAAGCATGCCGATGAGTTGAGTCATATCATTCATCCGGTATTGATGCAGAAGACCGCACGCGAATGGTTCGACCAGGGCATCGAATTGCGGTTGCCGCTCGCCATCGTGCCGGACATGGCCGAACTGCTGGCGCAGCAGGTCCATCGTGCGCGCGGCGCTTTCGCGCCGGTTCGGATCGGCGAGGCGTCCTTCGACGCACCGGTGCTGCCGCAACACCTGACACGCTCGCGCCCCAAACCCAACGGCGTGGCGCCGCTCGCCGGCGCTCACAATGAGGCGTCAATCGCCTCGCGCGCGCGTCTAGCGACGCAGGCGGCAACGCCCGACGATCCCCAGCCGCTCAAGGGCCTGCGCATCATCGACCTGACCATGGGTTGGGCCGGACCGACGGCGACGCGGCAGATGGGCGACCTCGGCGCCGACGTGATCAAGGTGGAATCGTGCCAATACCCCGATTGGTTTCGCGGCACCGATCCGCGCGGGCCGTATCATCCGGAACGCACCTACGAGAAAACCTATTGGTTCCAGATGATGAACCGCAACAAGCGCGGCATCACTCTCGACCTGACCTCAGACGCTGGACTGGATTTGCTCAAGCGGCTGCTCAAGACCGCCGACGCCGTGATCGACAACTACGCCGCCGACGTTCTGCCCCGCATGGGGCTCGATCCGGCCGCGATGCTCAAGATCAATCCGCGGCTCGTGGTTGTGACGATGCCGGCCTTCGGCACCACGGGGGCATGGAGGGATTGCCGGGCCTACGGCTCGACCCTCGAACAAGCGTCCGGATTGCCTTCCGTAAACGGCAGCGAAGAAGACCCGCCGACCATGCTGCATGCTGCACTTGGCGATCCGTTGGGCGGCGTCAGCGCAGCGGCGGCGCTAATGCTCGGCTTCATGCAGCAGCGCAACACCGGCGAGGGCCAGCATATCGACCTTGCGCAAGTCGAATGCAGCATGCAGTTCACCGCGCCATCGATCATCGAGCAGGCCGCGACCGGCAAAACCTCGCCGCGGATCGGCAATCGCCATCCGCAATACGTGCCGAACGGCTGTTTCCCCTGCCTCGGCGAGGACCAATGGATCGCGCTGGCGATCCGCAGCGACGACGAATGGCCGAAACTGTGCGACATCATGCATCGGCCCGATCTCGCCGCCGACCCGGCGCTGAAGACCGCCGCGGGCCGGCGTCTTGAGGAAGATCGCATCGAGGTGGCGATCCGTCACTGGACCATGACGGTGCGTCCCGACCTCGCGATGGTGACCTTGCAGGCTGCCGGCATCGCCGCGGGGGTGGCGCGGCTTCCCGCAGATCTCGCGGGCGATCCTCACCTGATCTCGACCGGACATTGGCAATCCGCCGTGCGCCCTTATATGGGACCGCATCTGTTGCCATCGGTGTCCTATCGCGAAGGCGACGCGCGCCCGCCCTACCCGATCACCCGCCTCGCACCTACGCTGGGTCAGCACAATCACGAAGTGCTCGGCGAGGTACTGGGACTCAGTGCCGCCGAGATCGCGCAACTCGAAGCCGACGAAGTGATCGGCACCAACGCGACATCGAAGAAGGCCAAGACGGGATCAGCGTGACAATCGAGATTTGCGAACGCGATCCAAGGCATCGTTGGGACGCAATAGCCGCGGCAAGTTGGCCAACGGCGTTCCCTAAACCTGTAGACATCCACTGTATAACGGTCGCGCCGACGCTTTGACGTGCAACGACCAAGCGCGGATCGGACGCCAAGCGCCGCGTTCCATCACCTGGTTCGGCAATTCTTGTCCTCTGAAGGAGGTTAGGTAAGCTGGATTTGGTTGGTGTTCAGATCGATGTTAAGTTCGGCAGCAACCAAGGATCACGCCGATGGCCCTGCGACTTTCACTGATCTTTGCTTTAGCATTTGGCCTTTCAGCCTGCGCAACATCCGGCTACGAAGTCGGACAGATGACACCGCAAATATTGGGTGGCGCTCCTGACTCCATACCGCCGCCGCGCGGGACGCCGGAATACGAGGCGTGGTTGGCGAAGCCGGGCCCCAACGCACCGAAGTAGCCATTTGTAAACGCCGCCGATCTCACAGTTGATCATCCGCATCCGACATATTCGACGCGATCAAGCGTCACAGGTTTACGTCTGCCATCGACGTCAAGCGCGAGAGTGTTGTTGTTAGCTAGCCCTGCACCGCGGAAGCACTACCGCGCTAAGCCCAAACTTCCTTGAGGATCGGCTCCAGCGAAGGTTACTCCCCGTAATTGCGCAACCGCTCCAGATCGAGAATGGTCAGGCCGCCATACTCAAGCCGCAGCACACCTTCCTTTTCCAGCGCCTTGAGGCACCGATTGGCGTTCTGCCGCGACATGCCGGAGAGTGCGCCGATTTCCTCCTGGGTAATGTCGAGTTGGCGGGTGCCATCCGGATACAGGATCGGGTTGAAGAGCGAGGCGATACAGCGCGCCAGCCGCGCCGTCGGATCCAGCATGCGACCGTATTCCAGAAGCCCCATGAAATGGCCGACGCGCTCGTTGAGTTGCGACACCAGGAAACGGTTGAATCCGACGCTGTTCTCGAACAGCCACTGGAAGGTCGCACGCTCCATCAAGGCGATCCGGCTGTCGCGCAGAGCAACCGCGTCGTATCGCCGCGTCTCGTTCTTCAGCACCGAGCCTTCCCCGAACCAGGCTCCGGACGTGAGACCGGTAAAGGTCACCGCCTTGCCTGAATGCGAGATCGTTCCGATCCTCACGAGGCCTGAAACCACGCCGGTCCAGTACTCGAACTTATCGCCGCGCATGCAGATGAATTCGTCGGCGGCAAACGCCCTTTCGGTCATCCCGGCGCGTGCGACCTCGATCTCGCGTTCACTCAATCCGGAGGCCCACAGCGCAATGCGTTTGAGATGGTCGGAAGCGATCATGGTCCGAGCGGCTTGATTTTACCGCAACAGCACGCTGCGACGGCCACTTGTTCACATTGCAGCGGGAAATGTCGGACACAAGACATTCCGGCAATCGGCTTTGCCATAGACATCATGAAAATCGTTGGACCGTCGCTTGCTGACGGCGGGATTGGCGAAAAACGAGAACAACGACAAGGCACGCGACTAAGGTTGTACTTTAGTGCGACCGGTTTGGTGCCACAACTTGCAATATCATCCGGCGGCATCCGGGTACGGAGGACGCGGCTTGGCGTCCTGAGAATTTACAGGCAAAATCCGTGACTTGAGCGATCTTCACCGACGCCGGGACACGGTTCCAGTCTGGGCATGGCCCACAAGAGCGTCGAAGACGCCGAAAGCAGGGAGGGGAGCGGTGAACGCAACGGCAGACCATGCGCTGGAAGTCCGTGGCGTTTCGCTGCGCTTCGGCGGCGTACGCGCCCTCACCGATGTCAGCTTCGGCGTGCGCGAAGGCGAACTGTTTTCCATCATCGGCCCCAACGGCGCCGGCAAGACCTCGATCGTCAACTGCATTTCCGGCCGCTACCGCCCGACCGAGGGCAAGCTGTTCTATCGCGGACAGGATATCACCGGCCTCAATACCAATGCCCGCCCGGCGCTCGGCATCGGCCGCACCTTCCAAAATCTCGCGCTGTTTCATCATATGAGCGTGCTCGACAACATCATGGTCGGCCGCCATCACCTGTTGAAGAACAACTTCGTCACCGGCTCGCTGTACTGGCTCAGCGGCGCGCGGCGCGAAGAACTCGCTCATCGGCAGAAGGTCGAGGAGATCATCGACTTTCTTGACCTGCAATCGGTGCGCAAGGCGACCGCCGGCACCCTCTCCTACGGCCTGCGCAAGCGCGTCGAACTCGCTCGCGCGATGGCGCTGGAGCCGAAGCTGATCCTGCTCGACGAGCCGATGGCCGGCATGAACTTCGAAGAGAAGGAGGACATGGCCCGCTACATCGTCGACCTCAACGAGGAGTTCGGCATGACGGTGGTGATGATCGAGCACGACATGGGCGTGGTGATGGACATCTCGCACCGGGTCGTCGTGCTGGATTTCGGCAAGAAGATCGCCGAGGGCGATCCCGGCGCCGTGCTGGCCGATCCGCACGTCCGCAGCGCCTATCTCGGCGAGGAAGACGAGGCGCTGGCGGATCCCGACGACACGCCACGGCCGCTGGAGGCAAACGCATGACCCGGCAGCCGGCATTCGATTATCACGCCCGCGCCGCGCAGGCACCGACCTTCCCGAAGATGCTGCGGCTCAACGCGCGCGAGCATGGCGGCGAGGTGGCGCTGCGCGAGAAGGATTTCGGACTCTGGAAGTCGTTCACCTGGGAACAGTACCACGCCCGTACCCGCGATTTCGCGCTCGGATTGATCGAACTGGGCCTCGGCAAGGACGACGTGATCGGCATCATCGGCGACAACCGCCCGGACTGGGTCGCCGCCGAAATCGCAGCTCATGCCATCGGGGGCTTCAGCCTCGGGCTCTATCGCGACGTGCTGGAAGACGAAGCCGCATACCTCATCAGCTACGGCGAGGCCAAGGTAGTGTTCGCCGAGGATGAAGAGCAGATCGACAAGCTCCTCAGTCTCGGCGACCGCGTGCCGAGCATCCGCCACATCGTCTATTCCGATCCGCGCGGGATGCGGAAATACGATGATCCCCGGCTGATGACCGCCGACAAGCTGGCCGAGACGGGGCGCGCCCGCGCCGCGCGCGAACCGGACCTTTACGATCGGCTGGTCGACGCCACCGGCGCCGACGTCACGGCGATCCTCTGCACCACATCCGGCACCACCGCCAATCCGAAGCTCGCGATGCTGTCAGGCGGCTCGGTGCTGCGCCACTGCGCCACCTACCTCACCTTCGATCCCAAGGGCCCCGACGACGAATACGTCTCGGTGTTGCCGTTGCCGTGGATCATGGAACAGATTTACGCGCTGGGCATGGGGCTTCTGTCGCGAATGAAGATCAACTTCGTCGAAGAGCCCGAGACGATGATGAACGACTTCCGCGAGATCGCGCCGACCTTCGTGCTGTTCGCGCCGCGCGTCTGGGAATCGCTCGCTGCCGAAGTGCGCGCGCGGGTGATGGATGCCTCGCCGCTGAAGCAGAAACTCTACGACATCGGCATGAAGACCGGGCTCGCCGCACTGGAGCATGGCAAGCACTCCGTCGTCGCCGATGGACTGCTGTTCCGCGCCCTGCGTGACCGGCTCGGCTTTTCCCGGTTGACGTCGGCGGCCACCGGCGGAGCGGCGCTCGGGCCCGACACCTTCAAGTTCTTCCGCGCCATGGGCGTGCCGCTGCGTACGCTCTACGGACAGACCGAAACGCTCGGCGCCTATACCCTGCATCGGGAAGAAAGCGTCGATCCCGACACCACCGGCGTCGCGATGGCCGACGACATCGAACTGCGGATCGAGAACGCGGATGCCAACGGCGTCGGCGAAATCCTCGTCCGCCATCCCAATATGTTCCTGGGTTACTACAAGAACCCGGAGGCCTCGGTTGCCGACATGGACAACGGCTGGATGCGTTCGGGCGACGCCGGCTATTTCAACGAGAGCCGCGAACTCGTCGTCATCGATCGCATCAAGGACATGGCGCAGACGCTCGCGGGCGATCGCTTCTCGCCGCAATACATCGAAAACAAGCTGAAATTCTCACCCTATGTCGCCGAAGCCGTCGTGCTCGGCGACGGCCGCGACAAGCTCGCCGCGATCATTTGCATCCGCTACTCCATCGTCTCGAAATGGGCGGAGAAGAACCGCATCGCTTTCACCACCTATACCGACCTGTCGTCGCGGCCCGAGGTCTACAAGCTGCTGCACAAGGAAGTCGAAGCGGTGAACGCCACGCTGCCGCCCGCGCAACGCATCTCGAAATTCCTGCTGCTCTACAAGGAACTCGACGCCGACGACGGCGAACTGACCCGCACCCGCAAGGTGCGCCGCAGCGTCATCAACGAGAAATACGCCGATATCATCGATGGCATTTATGGCGGGCAGACCGACATAAAGGTCGATACCGTGATCCGCTTCCAGGACGGCACCACGCAACGCATCCGCACGACGCTGAAGGTGATCGACCTGATGGGCAGTGCAATGAGAGAGGCCGCGGAGTGATGATTCTTTTCCCGGTCCCAATTCTCGCATCATGCGCGGGCGCGACCCGCGCATCCGTCGACCGAAAGAATGGAGAGATTGCCGGAATAAGCCCGGCCAAGACGAAATCCGCGACGAGATATCCATCATGAACACGCAACTCCTGATCCAGCTTCTGGTCAACGGCCTCGTGGTCGGCACGCTGTATGGCGTAGTCGCGATGTCGTTCGTGCTGATCTACAAGGCGACGCAGGTCGTCAACTTCGCACAGGGCGAATTGCTGCTGGTGGGCGCCTGGGTGTGTTGGGCGTTGATGGTCAAATATCAAGTGCCGTTCTACGCCGCGATGCCGATCACGATGGTGTTCATGTTCGTCTTCGGCATCTTGATCCAGATGGTGTTTCTGCGGCCGATGATCGGCGAGCCGATCATCTCGGTCATCATGGTCACGATCGCGCTCTCCACCGTTCTGCAGGCGTCGATGAAATGGATTTTCGGCGTCAATCCGCAGCCGTTCCCGCCGATCTTCACCAGCCAGTCGGTCAACTTCCTCGGTCTGTCGATCCAGACCGTCTACGTCATGAGCCTGATCGTCTCGCTGGCGATGATGGCGGCGATGGCGTGGTTCTTCCAGGCTTCGAAACACGGCCTCGCCATGCGCGCCACGGCGTTCGATCAGCAGGTTGCGCAATCGCTCGGTATCTCCGTGAAGAATGTGTTCGCGATGTCATGGGCGATTTCGGCGACGGTGTCGGCGGTCGCGGGTGTCGTGGTCGCGGTGGTCAACGGCGTGTCGTCGGGACTGTCCGTCTACGGCATCAAAGTCTTTCCCGCCGTCATCCTCGGCGGCCTCGATTCCATCGCCGGCGCAGTTCTTGGCGGCATCATCATCGGCCTGCTCGAAAACTTCGCTCAGTATATCGACGGCGAATATCTGCACTGGGGCAATCTTTACGAAGTCGCGCCGTTCTACGTGCTGATCATCATCCTGATGATCAAGCCTTACGGTCTGTTCGGCACCAAGGACATCGAGCGGGTGTAATCCAACATGGCTAACTCAATGATCCCCGCCGGCGATTTCCGCACCTCCTATGCGGCGGACACCACCATCTTCCCGACGGCGACAAGCCGAAACTTCGCCATCGCCGGCGTCATCCTCGCCGCGTGCGCGCCATTCTTCCTCGGCGACTACTGGATGAGCATGCTGATTGCGATCGGCATCTACGGCATTGCCGCGCTGGGCCTCAACGTGCTGCTCGGCTTCACCGGCCAGATCTCCATCGGCCACGCGGCGTTCTTCCTGTTCGGCGCCTTCACCTCAGCCTATCTGTCGAGCAAACTGTCGGTACCGACCTTCTTCGCCATTCCGCTGTCCGGGGTCATCACGGCGATCGTCGGGCTGATTTTCGGGCTACCGGCCGCGCGGCTGAAAGGACTCTATCTCGCCATCGCCACGCTGGCGGCGCAGTACATCCTGCTCGATTTCTTCGCCCGCGCCGAATGGTTTTCCGGCGGCTCGGTGCCGGCGACGGCCGAGCCGTTCTCGATCTTCGGTTACATGGTGAGCGGCGACCATCAGTACTTCTATGTCGTGCTCGCCTATGTCGTGATCTCGTTTCTGCTCGTCACCAACCTGATGCGCTCGCGCGACGGTCGCGCGCTGATTGCGGTGCGCGACCATTACCTCTCCGCCGAGATCATGGGCATCAACCTGACCAAATATCGCACGCTTTCGTTTGGCATCGCGGCATTCTTCGCCGGCATCGGCGGCGCGCTCTACGCTCACTATCAGCTCGTGGTGTCCTATGAAGGGTTCGGCATCGAGCGCTCGATCCTGTTCCTCGCCATGGTCATCATCGGCGGGCTGGGATCGATCATGGGCACCCTGATGGGCACGGCCTTCGTCGTGTTGCTGCCGGAGGCGATGGAATGGCTCAGCGCCGCGCTGCGCGGCGGGCTGATCGACCAGACGCTGGGCCTGAAGAACAACATCACCTTCCTGCGCGAAATCGCCATCGGCGCCATCATCATCGCTTTTCTGGTCTTCGAGCCGGATGGGCTCGCGCATCGGTGGCACCAGATCAAGGCTTATTGGAAATTCTACCCGTTCTCGCACTGAGGCCGGAACGGGCAGCAAGACCGCCTCACAAATCAACAGGAGGAAGACCCATGAAAATCACCACCCTGCTCGGCAGCGCCGCGCTTGCGGTCATGCTCGGCGCCAGCGGCGCGCTGGCGCAATCGTCGATCAAGATCGGCCATCTCGCCGATTATTCCGGCGGCACGTCCGACGTCGGCACGCCCTACGGCCAGGCCGTCGCCGACACCTTCGCCTGGATCAACAAGAACGGCGGCATCAACGGCGCCAAGGTCGACATCGAAACCGTCGACTACGGCTATCAGGTGCCGCGCGCCATTGCGCAGTACAAGAAGTGGACCGGCTCCGACAAGGTCTCTGCCATCATGGGCTGGGGCACCGCCGACACCGAGGCGCTGACGGGCTTCGTCGCGCAAGACAAGATCCCGTTCCTGTCGGCCTCCTATGCCGGCCAATTGACCGACCCGACCGGCGCCGCCGGCAAGTCGAAGGCCGCGCCCTACAACTTCTTCTACGGCCCCAGCTACTCCGACGCGTTGCGCGCCGAACTGACCTGGGCCGCGGAAGACTGGAAGGCCAAGGGCAAGTCCGGCGCACCGAAGTTCGTCCACATGGGCGCCAACCATCCCTATCCGAACGCACCCAAGGCCGCGGGTGAAGCCATCGCCAAGGAGCTTGGCTTCGAAGTACTGCCGCCGCTGGTGTTCGCGTTGACGCCGGGCGACTACAGCGCGCAGTGCTTGAGCCTGAAGAGCTCCGGCGCCAACTACGCCTACCTCGGCAACACCGCCGCCTCCAACATCTCGGTGATCAAGGCCTGCAAGACCGCCGGCGTCGATGTTCAGTTCCTCGGCAACGTCTGGGGGATGGATGAGAACGCGGCCAAGACGGCAGGAACCGCCGCCGATGGCGTCGTGTTCCCGCTGCGCACCCCGGTGGCCTGGGGCGGCAACGCGCCCGGCATGAAGACCCTGCTGGAGATTTCCAAGATCTCCGACGCCAGCGGCGCCGCCTATCGTCCGGTGCATTACATCGCCGGCGTGTGCAGCGCGATGTACATGAAGGAGGCACTGGAATGGGCCGCCAAGAATGGCGGCGTCACCGGTGAGAACGTCAAGAAGGCGTTCTACCAGAAGAAGGGCTGGGTGCCGGCGGGTCTGGAAGGCGTCTGCAATCCGTCGACCTGGACCGACAAGGATCATCGCGGCACGCTGACAGTCGATCTTTACCGCACCAAGGTGTCGGGCGCGACCGACGGTGACCTCAACGACCTGATGAAGAAGGGAACCATCAAGCTCGAGAAGGTCAAGACCATCGAACTGCCGCGCAAGGCGGAATGGCTTGGCTGGTAAGCACACTCCCTCCTCTTGAAAGCGAGGGTTAGGGAGGGGACCAATTGATCCCCTTCCGCCAGCTCTACAATCCGACCTCCCCTTTCGAGGGGAGGTAACCGCCTCAACCGGCAAGGGCCGAGATCATGCAGCCATCCACGCAATCCGAGACGCGGCCGACGCCCGCGCCCGTCGCGACGGTCCAACCGCTATTGTCCGTCCGCAACATCGAGGTGGTCTACGACAAGGTCATCCTGGTGCTGCGCGGCCTGTCGCTCGACGTGCCGAAGGGCGCCATCGTGGCGCTGCTCGGCGCCAACGGCGCCGGAAAATCCACGACGCTGAAGGCGGTCTCGGGCCTCCTGAAAACCGAGGAAGGCGAGATCACCCGCGGCGACATCATGTTCAATGGTGAGCGCATCAACGGCATCGATCCGGATCACATCGTCCGCCGCGGCATCTTTCAGGTGATGGAAGGTCGCCGCATCATCGCCGACATGACCACGCTGGAGAATTTAAGGCTGGGCGCCTTCACTCGTAGCGACGGCGAGGTCAACGCCGACATCGATATGGTGTTCAAGTATTTCCCGCGCCTCAAGGAGCGCACCGGCCTCGCCGGTTATCTCTCCGGCGGTGAGCAGCAGATGCTTGCGATCGGCCGCGCCATGATGGCGCGTCCCAAGATGATCCTGATGGACGAGCCCTCGATGGGCCTGTCGCCGTTGCTGGTCAAGGAAGTGTTCGCCATCATCCGCCAGATCAACCGCGATCTCGGCGTCACCATCCTGCTGGTCGAGCAGAATGCCCGCGCGGCGCTCTCGGTCGCGAGCCACGGCTACATCATGGAACAGGGCAAGGTCGTGCTCGACGGCACCGCCGACGAGTTGCGCAACAACGAAGACGTCAAGGAATTCTATCTCGGCGGCGCGGGCGACCAGCGCAAGAGTTTCAAGAACCTGAAGAGCTTCAAGCGGCGAAAGCGGTGGCTGTGAGTCATGGCGCTTTCGAGCGAAGTGGAGACCGGTTCGCGTAAGGAAAACGCGTCAGAATGAGATTTACCCGCTCAGCCGAGCACCTGCTCCGCTTCCGAAAC
>JAEWIX010000071.1 GCA_023386885.1 Pseudomonadota bacterium | reverse complement strand
CCCCCCCCCCCCCCCCCCCCCCCCCCCCCCCCCCCCCCCCCCCCCCCCCCGCTGCGATATAAGGCGTGTTACTTCATCTCACGGTCGAGCCCGGGACGAACGCATCGAACGCCGCCCAGAACTGCGTACGGTAACGATCCTGCTCCTGCAGGATTTCGTGGCGCGATCCCGGAATCACCAGTTGCGAACTGCCGCGCAGGTGATAGGCGAATTCCTCGATCGCCGGCGTCGAGACGATGGTGTCGGCGCCCGCCGCCAGCATCAGGATCGGCTGGCGGATCTGCGACGGATAATGCGTCGCGCGGAAGCCGTGCATGGTGCGGAATGCGGTGTCGGCCCAGGCCACCGTCGGCGATGCGATGCCGACGTTCGGATCTTCCGCGAGGATCGCGGCGTTGCGGGCATAGCGCACCGGATCGCTGGTCAGCGGGTTGTCGGCGAATGGCGCTTCGCCCACGAGCACGTCGGTGCCGCCGGGCACGTAATTGCCGCCCATGCCGGCGAACCGCATCGCGCGCAACAGCGTTCGCAGCGGCCACGACGTGGTACGGCCGGGCAGGTCGATCATCGGCGCCGACAGAACGATACGATCGAACCAGCGCCGGCCGGCGTGCGCGACACGCAGCATCACCGCGCCGCCCATCGAATGCGCCAGCGCGAAATACGGCGGCGGACAGTCGGGCAGCACGACCTGGCGATAGAACGCTTCGACGTCGATCTCGAAGTCGGCGAAATTGCGCACGTAGCCCTTGCGCGGATCGCTCAAGCCCCGCGCGGAGCCGCCTTGTCCGCGCCAGTCCAGCGTCGCCACCGCGAAACCGCGATCCTGAAGATCGCGCACCGTCTCGAAGTATTTTTCGATCTGCTCGCCGCGCCCGGTGAACACGCAGACCGTGCCCTTGCGGCCCGGCGGCGGTGCGAAGCGCGCGTAGCGCAGGCTGACACCGTCCGGTGTGGTGATGGTGCCGCTGACGGCGCCATCGGGAACCGGATTGGCGGGAATCGAAACCAATGTCATGCAGAAACCGGTTAGGGAGAAGGCGCCGGAAATCAAGGCGGCGAGTGAGACAAAGAGTGCCGGCGCGAACTCTTGAAGCCGGTTGCAGCCCTCCCATATCACCTTCGTGCAGGCCGCTCTACAGGCTGCGCGCAGACGACAGCCCGGCCCGATTGGCGGGCGGGTTGCTACTTATGTCGCTCAATGGAGGACTGAATTATGCGTACGTTCGATCTTACCCCGTTCTATCGTTCCACCGTCGGTTTCGACCGTCTGTTTTCGCTGCTCGACCAGGCGCCCGGCGACACCGCCGCTGGCTATCCGCCCTACAACATCGAGCGCACCGGTGAGAACGCTTACCGTATCAGCGTCGCCGTTTCCGGTTTCGCGCAAAACGAACTCTCGATCGTCGCCAAGGAAAACACCCTGACGATCAAGGGCGAGAAAGTTTCCAACGACAACACCGGGAAAAAGGCCGAGGTGCTGTATCGCGGCATCGCGGCGCGGGCGTTCGAGCGCGTGTTCCAGCTTGCCGATTTCGTGCTGGTGAAGAACGCTTCGCTGGAGAACGGCCTGCTGCACGTCGATCTGGTCCGCGAGATTCCCGAGGCCAAGAAGCCGCGCCAGATTCCGATTAACGGTGTCGCGTCGGCCCAACCGGTGATCGAGAACAGCGGGGAAAAAGCCGCCGCCTGATCTCAGGCGTCGTCGCTCAAGTTGACTGACAAGCGAACGCCCCGGTTTCCGGGGCGTTTTGCTGTCGACGCCGCACCCTTGGTAACATTCAGTAATATTCGGTCGTATCGCTGCCACGATCCCGTAAAAAATTGCGTTAGAATGGGTCCAGACGCTTGTATGTTGAAAAAAAGTTTGGCAATCTCAATCTAGGGCAGTAATGCTGTCCTAATTTCGAACGGAATTTCGCTCGCTGGGCCGCCCCGCTAGGATGGTGGCTGAGAGCGCGCGAAAAGAAAGGTCGCTCGCCTGCCGTGACGGTGGTGAGCCGCGCGATCTATAACTGAGGTTTGGTGGATTTTCGCCGCTGGGCGCCTAACAGGGTGCCTGCAGGGTTTCGTGAGCCCTGATGTCAGCGAGCGGGAGCGGCCTGCGGCAGTGAAACGTTCAAGCGACGTCGACGCCGGCTCCGCCCATCCGGGGAGGGGCCGCACAAAAAGGAGAGAGGGCCGGGGTTCCGATATCGGAATGAAGGCTCGCAAATACCATCGAGGATAAGAATGTGAGCACGAACCGGGCAGGATTTGCGCAGCAACCGTTCGCAGTGATTTCGGAACCCACCGTTCCGGCACGCGAGACTCCCGCATATATTTCGAATCCCGCCACGGATCGTAGCAAACACAGCCATACCGAACCGATCGCCGCCGCCACCGAGCATGAACATACCTGGCGTCCGCCGGCAGAGGGTCTGTACGACCTTTCGATGGAAAAGGACGCCTGCGGCGTCTCCTTCATTGCCGACATCAAGGGCCGCAAGTCGCACCAGATCGTCGAGGACGCGCTGTCGATCCTCTGCAATCTCGAGCATCGCGGCGCGGTCGGCGCCGACCCGCGCGCCGGCGACGGCGCCGGCATTCTGGTGCAGATTCCGCACGCCTTCTTTTCGCGCAAGGCCAAGGAGCTTGGCTTCAAGCTGCCGAAGCCGGGGCATTACGCTGTCGGTGCGCTGTTCATGCCGCGCGACGACGCGTGGCGCGGCGTCATTCAGGGCATCTTCGCCGATCAGATCAAGGCCGAGGGCCTGACGCTGCTGGGCTGGCGCGATGTGCCGAGCGACAATTCCTCGCTCGGCGTCACCGTGAAGCCGACCGAACCGCGCCACATGCAGGTGTTCATCGGCCGCGGCGATCAGGCCACCGACGACGGCTTCGAGCGCACGCTCTATATCCTGCGCAAGTCGATCTCGAACGCGATCTATCAGCGCCGCGACCGCGGCCTCGCCGGCTATTATCCGGTGTCGCTGTCGTGCCGCACGCTGATCTACAAGGGCATGTTCCTCGCCGACCAGCTCGGCAGCTACTATCCCGACCTGCACGAGCCGGATTTCGAGAGCGCGCTGGCGCTGGTGCATCAGCGTTTCTCCACCAACACCTTCCCGACCTGGTCGCTGGCGCATCCGTACCGGATGATCGCGCATAACGGCGAGATCAACACGCTGCGCGGCAACGTCAACTGGATGGCGGCGCGACAGGCGTCGGTCTCGTCCGACAAGTTCGGCAAGGACATCTCGCGGCTGTGGCCGATTTCCTATGAAGGCCAGTCGGACACCGCCTGCTTCGACAACGCGCTCGAATTCCTGGTGCAGGGCGGCTACTCGCTGCCGCACGCGGTGATGATGATGATTCCGGAAGCGTGGTCCGGCAATCCGCTGATGGATGACGAGCGCCGCGCATTCTACGAATATCACACCGCACTGATGGAGCCGTGGGACGGCCCCGCCGCCATCGCCTTCACCGACGGCCGCCAGATCGGCGCGACGCTGGACCGCAACGGCCTGCGTCCGGCACGCTACTTCGTCACCAAGGACGACCGTATCGTGATGGCCTCGGAGATGGGCGTCATCAAGGTGCCGGAGGATCAGATCGTCGCCAAGTGGCGGCTGCAGCCGGGCAAGATGCTGCTGGTCGATCTCGATCAGGGCCGCCTCATTCCCGACGACGAGATCAAGGCCAAGCTGGCCAAGAGCCATCCCTATCGCACCTGGCTCGACCGCACCCAGATCGTGCTGGAGGAATTGCCGGATGCGCCGGGCGGCGGCCCGCGCTCCAACCTGTCGCTGCTCGATCGGCAACAGGCGTTCGGCTACACCCAGGAAGACGTCAACATCCTGCTGACGCCGATGGCGGCGGTCGGCGAGGAAGCGGCCGGCTCGATGGGTACCGACACGCCGATCTCGGCGCTGTCCGATCACTCGAAGCTGCTGTTCACCTACTTCAAGCAGAACTTCGCACAGGTCACCAATCCACCGATCGACCCGATCCGTGAAGAGTTGGTGATGAGTCTGTTGTCGATCATCGGCCCGCGGCCGAACCTGTTCGACCTCGAGGGACTGTCGCGCACCAAGCGGCTCGAAGTGCGTCAGCCGATTCTGACCAACAGCGATCTGGAAAAGATCCGCGCGATTTCCGACATCGCGGAGTCGCATTTCCAGTCGCGCACGCTCGACACCACCTTCCACAGCGGCCTCGGCGCTGCCGGACTGGAGCAGGTGCTCGACGAACTCTGCGGCCGGGCGGAAGCCGCGGTGCGCGAGGGCGTCAACATCATCATCCTGTCGGATCGCATGACCGGCAGCGACCGTGTGCCGATTCCGGTGCTGCTGGCCTGTGCCGCCGTGCACCATCACCTGATCCGCGTCGGTCTGCGTACGTCCGTCGGCCTCGTGATCGAATCCGGCGAGCCGCGCGAAGTGCATCACTTCGCCTGCCTCGCGGGCTACGGCGCGGAAGCGATCAACCCGTATCTCGCCTTCGAAACCATCATCGCCATGAAGGGCCGCCTGCCGGTGGCGCTCGAGGACAAAGTGCTGGTCAAGCATTACATCAAGGCGATCGGCAAGGGCCTGCTCAAGGTGATGTCGAAGATGGGCATCTCCACTTACGAGTCCTATTGCGGCGCGCAGATCTTCGACGCCATCGGGCTGAAGGCGGACTTCGTCGCCAAGTACTTCACTGGCACCCACACCCGCATCGAGGGCGTTGGGCTGGAAGAGATCGCGGAGGAGGCGGTGCGCCGCCATGCCGATGCGTTCGGCGACAAGCCGGCGTTGAAGAACGCGCTCGATGTCGGCGGCGAATACAATTTCCGCGCGCGGGGCGAGGACCATGCGTGGACCTCGGAATCCGTCGCGGCGCTTCAGCACGCGGTGCGCGGCAATTCGCAGGATCGCTATCGCGCCTTCGCCAAGATGCTCAACGAGCAGTCCGAGCGGCTGTTGACGCTGCGTGGCCTGTTCAAGGTCCGCACCGCCGAGGAGGATCGCCGCAAGCCTGTCGCCCTCGATGAAGTCGAGCCGGCCAAGGAGATCGTCAAGCGTTTCGCCACCGGCGCCATGTCGTTCGGTTCGATCTCCCGTGAAGCGCACACCACGCTGGCCATTGCCATGAACCGGATCGGCGGCAAGTCGAACACCGGCGAGGGCGGCGAGGAAGCCGATCGCTTCCAGCCGCTGCCGAACGGCGATTCGATGCGCTCGGCGATCAAGCAGGTGGCCTCCGGCCGCTTCGGCGTCACCACGGAGTATCTCGTCAACTCCGACATGATGCAGATCAAGATGGCGCAGGGCGCGAAGCCCGGCGAGGGCGGGCAATTGCCCGGCTTCAAGGTGGATGCCACCATCGCCAAGGTGCGCCATTCGACGCCGGGCGTCGGCCTGATCTCGCCGCCGCCGCATCACGACATCTATTCGATCGAAGACCTCGCGCAGCTCATCTACGACCTGAAGAACGTCAATCCGGCGGGTCAGGTGTCGGTGAAGCTGGTGTCGGAAATCGGCGTCGGCACGGTGGCCGCAGGCGTTGCCAAGGCGCGCGCCGATCACGTCACCATTTCCGGCTTCGAGGGCGGCACCGGCGCGAGCCCGCTGACCTCGATCAAGCATGCCGGCTCGCCATGGGAGGTCGGCCTTGCCGAAACCCATCAGACGCTGGTGCGTGAGCGGCTGCGCTCCCGCATCGTCGTGCAGGTCGACGGTGGCTTCCGCACCGGACGCGACGTCGTCATCGGCGCGCTGCTGGGCGCGGACGAGTTCGGCTTCGCCACCGCGCCGCTGATCGCGGCCGGCTGCATCATGATGCGCAAGTGTCATCTCAACACCTGCCCGGTCGGCGTCGCGACGCAGGACCCGGTGCTGCGCAAGCGCTTCACCGGCCAGCCCGAGCACGTCATCAACTTCTTCTTCTTCGTCGCCGAGGAAGTGCGGGAGATCATGGCGGAGCTTGGCTACCGCACCTTCAACGAGATGGTCGGCCAGACCCAGATGCTGGATCAGACCCGTCTCGTCGCGCACTGGAAGGCCAAGGGCCTCGATTTCTCCAAGCTGTTCGTCAAGCAGCCGGAGCAACCCGGCCAGAAGGTCTATCAGTGCGAGGAGCAGAATCATCACCTTGGGAAGGTGCTCGACCGCAAGCTGATCGCGCAGGCGCAGCCGGCGATCGATCGCGGCGCCAAGGTGACGATCGACGCCGAGATCGGCAACACCGACCGCAGCGCCGGCGCGATGCTGTCCGGCGTCGTCGCCAAGCATTACGGCCATGCCGGATTGCCGGCCGACACCATCCACGTCAACCTCAAGGGGACGGCGGGGCAGGCGTTCGGCGCGTGGCTGGCGCGCGGCGTCACTTTTGAGCTCGAAGGCGAAGGCAACGACTATGTCGGCAAGGGCCTGTCGGGCGGCCGCATCATCGTCAAGCCGCCGGCCAATTCCGGCATCGTGCCGGAACAGTCGATCATCGTCGGCAACACCGTGATGTACGGCGCGATCGAGGGCGACTGCTACTTCCGTGGCGTCGCCGGCGAACGCTTCGCCGTGCGCAACTCCGGTGCCATCGCGGTGGTCGAGGGCGCGGGCGATCACTGCTGCGAATACATGACCGGCGGCATCGTCGTCGTGCTCGGCAAGACCGGGCGCAACTTCGCGGCCGGCATGTCGGGCGGCATCGCCTATGTGCTGGACGAGGACGGCGAGTTTCCGAAGCTGTGCAATTTGGCGATGGTCGAACTCGAACCGCTCCTCTCAGAGGAGATGGTCAACGAGGAGGTCTACCATCAGTCCGGCGATCTCGAAGCGCACGGTCAGGTCGATGTGTTCTCCAACCTGCTCGGCGAGGACATCAAGCGGCTGCACGTGCTGATCTCGCGGCACGCCAGGCTGACGGGCTCGGCGCGCGCCGCCGAAATCCTCGCCGACTGGAAGACCTGGCTACCGAAATTCCGCAAGGTGATGCCGGTGGAATACCGCCGCGCGCTGAAGGAATTGCAGGCGGCCGAGGCCGTCGAGCCGCAAATCGCGATTGGAGCTTGAGCGATGGGCAAGATTACAGGCTTTCTTGAAATCGATCGCAACGACCGGAAGTACGCGCCGGTCGCCGAGCGGCTGAAGAACTACAACGAGTTCGTTATCCCGCTGGAGGAAAAGGACCTCCGCGAGCAGGCGGCGCGCTGTATGAACTGCGGTGTGCCGTATTGCCACGGCACCGGCTCGGTCGCGCCCGGCACGCCGGGCTGCCCGGTCAACAACCAGATCCCGGACTGGAACGATCTGGTCTATCAGGGCAATTGGGAAGAGGCGTCGCGCAACCTGCACTCAACCAACAACTTCCCGGACTTCACCGGCCGCATCTGCCCGGCGCCGTGCGAGGCGTCGTGCACGCTCAACATCACCGAGACGCCGGTGACCATCAAGACCATCGAGCACGCCATCGTCGAGCGCGCGTGGGAGAACGGCTGGCTCAAGCCGGAGATCGCCGCGCACAAGACCGGCAGGAAGGTCGCCGTGGTCGGCTCCGGCCCTGCCGGCATGGCTTGCGCGCAGCAACTCGCCCGCGCCGGTCATGACGTGCATCTCTATGAGAAGAACGCCAAGGCCGGCGGCCTGCTGCGTTACGGCATTCCCGACTTCAAGATGGAGAAGAGTGTCATCGACCGTCGCGTCAAGCAGATGGAAGCCGAGGGCGTCACCTTCCATTACAACGCGCCGGTTGGCGGCTCCGACAAGGGCGCGCTCGATCCGCAGCAGTTGCTGAAGGATTACGAGGCGGTGGCGTTGACCGGCGGTGCGGAAGCGCCGCGCGACCTGCCGATCCCCGGCCGCGATCTCGACGGTATCCATTTCGCGATGGATTTCCTGCCGCAGCAGAATCGCCGCGTCGGCAAGGAGGCGCTCGGTGAGGTGAAGGAGATTCTCGCCGGCGGCAAGCATGTCGTGGTGATCGGCGGCGGCGACACCGGCTCCGACTGCATCGGCACTTCGTTGCGGCAGGGTGCGCTCTCGGTGACGCAACTCGAAATCATGCCGGCGCCGCCGGAACACGAGAACAAGGCGCTGACTTGGCCGAACTGGCCGCTGAAGATGCGGACCTCATCGAGCCAGGCGGAAGGCGCGGCACGCGATTTCGCCGTGCTGACCCAAAAATTCGAAGGCAAGGACGGCAAGGTCACCAAGCTGCATTGCGTTCGCGTCGACGAGAAATTCCAGCCGATCCCCGGTAGCGAATTCATCCTCGACGCCGACCTGGTGCTGCTGGCGATGGGCTTCGTGCATCCGTTGCATGAGGGTCTGCTGAAGACGCTCGGCGTCGAACTCGACCAGCGCGGCAACGTCCGCGCCAACACGGCGGACTATGAGACCTCGCTGCCGAAGGTGTTCACCGCCGGCGACATGCGGCGCGGTCAGTCGCTTGTCGTGTGGGCGATCCGCGAGGGGCGGCTGTGCGCCCGCGCGGTCGATACCTTCCTGATGGGATCGACCAACCTGCCGCGCTGATCGTTGCATGTCGACTAATTGAACACAAAGACCCTCGCGGATTGTCCGCGAGGGTCTTTTCGTTTCGTCGACAGTATAGGGATCGCGCTTAGCGGATGTAGATCCGGTCGCCGTGGTGGTGATGATGGTGATGGCGGCGCTCCATGTGGCGGCGTTCGTGGCGATGGTGACGATCACGATGATAGTCGCGGTCACGATGCCGGTGGCTGCGATGACGGTGATGGCCGTCGTCGATATGCACGCCGACCCCGCCCGGGCCGACACCGATTCCCACGCCCTGTGCCTGTGCGACCGATCCCATCGAGCCAACGCTTAGCAGCGCCGCGACAGCGATACCCATGACAGCAAACGTCTTCATTGAAATCCCTCCTCGGCACATTGCCATATCGCCACCGTCAACACGGCCGGCGCGGCGTTGTTCCGAGGTAAATTTTCAGCCGGCGCGGAACCATTCGTGAAGATCGTGACCGGTGTCACGGCGCTGCCGGCTGTCGCTTACTCCGCCGCCTGCTGCGCTACCGTCGGCGTGTCGCCCGCCACCGTGGCGCGGCGCATGTCGCGCGGCTGCGATTGATCGTAACGCCGCACGCGATGCACGGTCTGGCGATTGTCCCACATCACCAGATCATGCAGTTTCCATTTGTGGACGTAGACGAATTCCGGCTGCGTTGCATGTTCGGTGAGGTCGCGCAGCAGCACGCGCGCTTCCGGCACGCTCATGCCTCCAATGGCGCCCGCGTGCGATGACAGATACAGCGACTTGCGGCCGTGCACCGGGTGGGTGCGCACCAGCCGTTGCAGCACCGGCTTGAACATCTGCTTTTCCTCCTCGCTGTAGTCGAGGAAGCCGAGGCTGCCGCGCGAATACATCAGCGAGTGCTCGCAGATCATGTCTTCGATTTCAGCCTTGGTCTCGTCGTCGAGTGCGTCATAGGCCGCGCGCATGTCGGCGAACTCGGTGTTGCCGCCCTTCGGATTGACCACGCGCGCCGACAGCAGCGAGAACTTCGCCGGGATCGGCCGGAACGAACTGTCGGAATGCCACAGGCAGTTGCCGAGATTGAACAGGTGCGTGCGGTGGTCGCGCGGCAGCGGCTTGCCGCTCTTGTCGAGATTGCCGACATCGGCGAGCCCGGACGAGAGGCGATAGTCGTCCTTCTTGGTGACGCTGCCGCCCTTGCGGTTTTCCCGTGGTCCGAAATTTTCGGCGAAGGCGAGTTGCTGTTCGTCAGTGATGTCCTGATTGTGAAACACCAGCACGGCATACTTATCCATGCCGGCTTCGATTTCGAACGCCTGATCCGGCGTCAGCGGTCTGGTGAGATCGACGCCGGATACCTCGCCGACGAAATGCGGATGAAGCTGGCGGATGCTGATGGCCATGGCGCGGTTCCTCGTTGTCATTTTTGCTTCGAGAAAAGGCTACGCCGCGCGTCTTCGTTGTCAATCGACGCTGATGTCAGGGCGCCATGCGCTGACGCGACGCCTCCGATCGTTGCGTCAGCGTGCCTCAAGCATTGCGCGCCATCAGTCCGCCGTCCACCGGGATCACCGCGCCGGTGAGGAATGAGGCTGCCGGCAGGCACAAGCTCAGCGTCATGTGCGCGACTTCCTCGGGATCGCCGTAACGATTGAGCGCGGTGCGGCGCTTGGCGTAAATCGCCTTGTGCTCAGCTGAAATCCGGTCGGTCATGCCGGTGGTGATCGGCCCCGGACAGATGCAGTTGACGGTGATGCCTTCGCGCCCCAACTCCACCGCGAGTGAGCGCGTCAGCCCGGTGACGCCGGCCTTCGCCGCCGAATAGGGGCTGTGCAGCGCGGTCGCGCCGAGCGCCTCGGTGGAGGCGATGTTGACGATGCGCGGGCACTTCGATTTGCGAAGGTGCGGCAATGCGGCGCGAATGATGCGTTGCTGCGCGGTCAGCAGCACTGCGATGCCGCGATCCCACAGCGCGTCGTAGCCATCGCCGTCGATGGCGCTGACGGTGGAGATGCCGGCATTGTTGACGACGATATCGAGCCCGCCGAAATGCTGCGCCACTTCGTTCACCACGCGCGTCACCGCTGCGGCGTCCGCGACGTCGAACTGCCACGCTTTGGCGCTGCCGCCGCTCGCGGTGATCGCATCCGCCACTGCCTGCGCGCCGGCGCCGTCGTAATCGGTGACGGCGACATTGGCGCCCTCGGCGGCGAACACCCGCGCGGTGGCGCGGCCCATGCCGCTGGCGGCCCCGGTGACGAGCACGGTAAGCCCACGCACCGAGCGGCTGAGCTGTTTGAAATCGGTCATGGGAGGCATTCTCCGGAAGGGTTGTGGCGGATGCGCTTTCCGCGCGGCGGATTTGACAAGCGCGATGCTTCAAGGCTTGCATCGTTCCCGGCAAAGGTCAAACGCCCGCGCAATGCGGCAACAGGAGTGAACCACACCCATGAACGAACTGGATTTCAGCGGCAAGCGCGCGTTGATCGTCGGCGGCTCCAGCGGCATCGGCAACGGCATCGCGCAGGCCTATCGCGCGCGTGGCGCGAAGGTGAACATCTGCGGCACCAAGCCGAGTGCGGCGGGCTACATCGGCGTCGAGGGCTCCGATCTCGACGGCCTCGATTATGCGCAGCTCGACGTCAGCGATCCGCGTGCGGTGGACAATTTCACGCCGAACTTCGACAGCCTCGATATTCTGGTGCTGGCGCAGGGCACGGTGATCTATAGCCGCGGCGAGTTCGAAATGGACGGCTTCCGCAAGGTGATGGAAGTCAACCTGATGAGCCTGATGGCCTGCGCCGCGAAATTCCACGCCATGCTGAAAGCGAACAAGGGTTCGCTGATCATTATCAGTTCGGTGGCGGCGTTCCATTCCACCAAGGGCAATCCCGCCTACAACGCCTCCAAGACCGGCGCCTACGGGCTGACGCGCACGCTGGCGCAGGCCTGGGCGGAAGACGGCATTCGCGTCAACGGCATCGCGCCGGGGCTGGTCGATACCAAGCTGACCAAGGTGACGACCGATAATCCGAAGCGGCGCGAGGCGACCATCGCGAACATTCCGCTAAAGCGGTTCGGCACTCCGGAGGACATGGCCGGCGCCGCGCTGTTCCTGGCCTCGCCGCTGGCGAGTTATGTCACCGGCCAGACGCTGATCGTCGACGGCGGATTGATCCTGTAGCCTGTTGGACCCGGGCGGACGCGCGCGGCCGGTTGCGATATCATGGGTTATGGCATCGACACCGATTCGCATTGTGGGCATCGACCCGGGGCTGCGCCGCACCGGCTGGGGCGTGATCGACATCGAGGGCAACCGGCTGATCTATGTCGGTTGCGGCTCGGTGGAGACGCGCGAGGACATGGCGCTGGCGCGCCGGCTGCTGGCGATCCATGACGGCTTGACGCAGATGCTCGGCGATCTGAAGCCGGCCGAGGCGGCGGTGGAGCAGACCTTCGTCAACAAGGACGGCGTCGCCACCCTGAAACTCGGGCAGGCGCGCGGCATCGCCATGCTGGTGCCGGCGATGTTCGGCATTCCGGTGGCGGAATACGCACCCAACAAGGTAAAGAAGACCGTGGTCGGCGCCGGCCATGCCGACAAGACGCAGATTCAGGTGATGCTGAAGATTCTGCTGCCGAAGGCCGCGCCGAAAACCCCCGACGCCGCCGACGCCCTCGCCATCGCCATCACCCACGCGCACCACCGGCAAAGCGCGGCGCTGAAGATCAGGGTGGCGGGATAAACGTATGATCGGCAAACTCAAGGGCCTCATCGATTCCTACGGCGAGGATTACGTCATCCTCGACGTGCAAGGCGTCGGCTATCAGGTGCATTGCGCCTCGCGCACCTTGCAGGCGCTGCCGTCGCCCGGCGAAGCTGCTGTGCTGTCGATCGAGACCTACGTGCGCGAGGATCAGATCAAGCTGTTCGGCTTCCGCAGCGATGTCGAGCGCGAATGGTTTCGGTTGTTGCAGACGGTGCAGGGCGTCGGCGCGAAGGTCGCGCTGGCGGTGCTGAGCACCTTGTCGCCGTCCGATCTCGCCAACGCGATTGCGCTGCGCGACAAGGCGGCGGTGGCGCGCACTCCGGGTGTCGGCGCCAAGGTGGCCGAACGCATCGTCTCCGAACTGAAGGACAAGGCGCCGGCCTTCGCCGATGTCGATCCGGCGGTGGTGAAATTGTCCGGCGCCCTCGACGACGCCCGTGCACCGCGCGCCGTGGCGGACGCGATTTCGGCGCTGGTCAATCTCGGCTACGGCCAGCCGCAAGCCGCCGCTGCCATTGCCGCCGCCTCCCGCGAGGCCGGCGAGAAAGCCGAAACCGCGCAACTCATTCGCCTTGGGTTGAAGGAGTTGTCGCGGTGAGTTGCATTCAGGCGCTGATCCGTGTTGCGCTCCCTCCCCCTGCAAGGGGGAGGGTTGGGGAAGGGGTCCGTTGTGGAACAAGACCCCCACC
>JAEWIX010000031.1 GCA_023386885.1 Pseudomonadota bacterium | reverse complement strand
TACGGGCCTTAACGTCTGCAAAAATGGCTGCGCCCATATGCAATGCGGCGGCCCGTATTGGCTTTCTCCTCGCCGCGCTCCATTCGGTCGCAAAGAGAGTCCGCCGTGGGCAGGCGTGCCGCAGACCTACACCGTCCCCGTCGGCCCGAAGACCCCACACCGCACAGCCTCCGCCACCGCAACCCGAGAAGGTCCGTCCCCGTTTGCTAGGAATCGGGGAGTGTCCCCATAATCCGCGCCATGGACGTGATCGACCAGCGGCGGCGGGATCTCGGCGGCTTCGAAGTTGGGCGGGTGTTGCCATTCACGCGCCGGCACATGGTCGGGCCATTCATTTTTTTCGATCACATCGGGCCGGTGACATTCGAGCCCGGCATCCCGCGCTCGGTGGACGTGCGCCCTCACCCGCACATCGGCCTCGCCACGGTCACCTATCTATTCGCGGGCGAGATCATGCATCGCGACAGTGTCGGCGTGCAGCAGGCCATCCAGCCCAACGAAGTGAACTGGATGATCGCGGGCCGCGGCATCACGCACTCCGAGCGCTTCGAGAAGGCGCGCGCCGCGGGCGGACTGATGCACGGCATCCAGGCCTGGGTCGCATTGCCGAATGAACACGAGGAGACGGCGCCCTCCTTCGGACACTTCGGCCCGGAGTCGCTGCCCGTGAACGAGGATGGTGGTGTGCGCACCCGACTGCTGGCCGGCTCGGCCTTCGGGCTCACCAGCGGAGTCACCACGCATTCACCCCTGTTCTACGCCCACTGGGAGCTGCAGCCAGGCGCACGCGTCGCGCTGCCGGGCGATTACTCCGAGCGCGCGGTCTACATCGCCGCCGGCGAGGTCGAGGCGCAGGGCCGCCGCTTCGGTGCCGGCAAGATGCTGGTGTACGACCGCGGCGAAGACACCACGCTTACTGCCGTGCAATCGTCCACGGTGATGGCGCTCGGCGGCGAACCGGTCGGCGAACGCTTCATCGAGTGGAACTTTGTCTCCTCGTCGCGCGAACGTATCGAGCAGGCCAAGGCCGACTGGCGCGCCGGTCGCATGAAGCTGCCCGACTTCGACAACCAGGAATACATTCCACTCGCGTGAAATCTTCCGTCGTCTCCGGCCTCGCGGCCCTGTTCCTGACCAGCTGCGCCATGGCGCCGCCCGAATTGAGCCAGCAGTTCGCGGTGCGCGACATTCCATACACACCCGACAGCGGCACGATCGCCGTGCACTGCGGGCAGCTCATCGATGGCGTCAGCAACCTGCCGCACGGTGAATCATTGGTGCTGATCCGCGACGGCCGCATCAAGCGCATCGAGCTCGGCTCGGGCCGGGGCAGCGCCGCCGCCACCATGGTGCCGGTGCTGGACCTGAGCCAGTACACCTGCCTGCCCGGCCTCATCGACATGCATACGCATCTCACCGACCGGCCCGAGGACACCGCGGACCTGCGCGTGTACTTCACGCGCACCGTCGACGACACCTTGCACCAGGGAGTCGAGAACGCCTGGGCCACGTTGCTGGCCGGGTTCACCAGCGTGCGCAACGTGGGCACCTACGTGCTCGGCACGGACACCCAGCTGCGCGACTACATCGATCGTGGCTCCGCCGCGGGTCCGCGCATGCTGGTCAGCGGTCCCTATCTCACGATCCCGCACGGCGGCGGCGATCTGTACGTGCCCGGATACCAGGAGCCCGACGACAGTTCGCGCTTCCACGCCGGCGTGGCACGCGGACCCCAGGAATTCCGCGAACGCGCCGAGGTGTTGCTCGCGAGTGGCTCGGATCTGCTCAAGGTCATCGCGTCGGGTGCCGTGCTGGCCTATGGCGGAGTGCCCGGCGCGCCCGAGATGACGCGCGAGGAAATTGCCGCCGTGGTGCAGCTCGCGCATTCGGACGGCAAGAAGGTCGCGGCGCACGCGCACGGCGCCGAATCGATCCGCAATGCCATCGACGCCGGCGTCGACACCGTCGAACATGCCTCTTATCTCGATGACGCCGGCATCCAGGCCGCGCTCAAGCGCGGCAACGTGGCGCTGGCCATGGACGTGTACAACGGCGATTACATCGACACCGAAGGACGCAAGCAGAACTGGCCCGAGGAATTCCTGCGCAAGAATGTCGAGACCACCGAGGTGCAGCGCCAGGCGTTCACCAAGGCCGTGAAGGCCGGCGTGCCCATCGTGTTCGCGACCGACGCCGGCGTGTTCCCGCACGGGCTCAATGCGCGCCAGTTCAAGATCATGGTGAAGCGCGGCATGACGCCGATGCAGGCCATCCAGTCGGCCACCTCCGTGGCCGCGCACTACCTCGGGCGTGAAGACGAGGTCGGCGAGCTCGCCGTGGGCAAGCTCGGCGACCTGGTCGCGGTGCGCGGCGATCCGCTCATCGACATCTCGGTGCTCGAGAACGTCGACGTGGTGCTCAAGGGCGGCCTGATCTTCAAGCTGCCGCCGGCCGAGAACCGCTGAACCGCGCTAGTTGAAGTACTTCGCGAGCTCCGCGGGCATGGCGGGGATCGAGCGGATCTCGATGTCGCGATAGAACACCTCGGCGGCCTCGCTCTGGATCTGCAGCTTGCCGCCCGTCATCGGCACCCACTTCTGGCCGTCCTTGTAGCGCGCGTTCTTGAGCGCCATGACCACGAGTCCATTCACGATGTGCACGCAGTCGTCCTCGAAGCACAAGAGCTCGAGACGATTCCACGCGCCGACGCGATCCTGGTCGGAACCGGCGAGTGCGTGGTTGTTAGGCGCGGCGAATTCCTGCCATGGCGCCTCTGGATTCCAGCGCGGTGCTTGCTCACCGGGCGCGCCCGGCTTGCCGGGATCGACGCGGATGTCCATGGCCGAGCTCGCCTGGGTCCAGTACTCGCCGAGCCCGTGTTCGATGACCTGGAGCTCGTGCGACAACGCCCAGGACTTCCAGTAATCGACGCCGAACGGCCCGCGGCTGTGGTACAGGATCCCCGAGTCCTTCGGCTCCTCGAGCCGCGGCACCCACTTCTTCTCGCCCCACCGCGTCTCGAGCTTCAGGTGGTAGTTCGAGAAGGATTCCCGGGTCTGCAGGCAGCCGTAGATCTCGCCGGTGATGTGCAGCACGGGCTTGCCGTCCTGCTCGATCACGCTGAACACGTTCTGGCTCTTCGGGTTCAGGCCGATGGGCTTCAGGCCCTTGGGCGCCTTGCCCTGGATCACGTTCAGGATGTCGTTGCCGTGGTAACTCAGGTACACGTCGAAGTTCGACATCTTTGCGTCGAGCAACGCGCGCCAGGGACCGGGCACGGGATCGGCGGCGCGCGCGTACGGCGCGATCAGGGTGAAGGCGGCAATCAGGCAGCAGGTCGTCGAACGCGTCATCGTCTCTCCTCGTGGCCGCGGCACTCTAGCAATAGCCCGGCGGATGTGCACACTCAGCACCCGGGCTCGGAGAGGACTCGTCATGCAATTGATCTGGCTGGGCGTCGCCATCGCCGCCACCGTCGCGTACCACATCGTGATGAAGCTGACGCCCGCGAGCGCCAATCCCTATCTATCGCTGGCGGTGACCTACGCCGTCGTGACGGTGGCATTCTCGGCGGTGTACGTAGCACTGCCAGGGCCGGCGGCGCTGCGCGAAGCCTTCGGCCAGCTCAACTGGACCACGCTGGCGCTGGGCGTGGTGATCGTGTTCCTCGATCTCGGTTTCCTGCTGCTCTACCGCGGTGGCTTCGACGTGAGTCTCGGACAGATCGTCACGCAGTCCGCGGCCGCGCTGCTGCTGCTGCTCATCGGTGTGGCCTGGCTCAATGAAAAACTCACGCTGGTCAACATCGGCGGCATCCTGTTGTGCGTCGTTGGCCTCTGGCTGATCAACAAGAAGTAGCTCACTTCTTCGGCTTGAGCGGCCGGAGTTGCGTGGCCACGGTCAGTTCCCCGATCTTCCGGCCCATGTCGCGAGCCACCTCGGTGGAAAACCGGTAGTGGAAGCCGGCCCAGACTCGCGCGTTGGACACTTCGTTCACGTAGTCCTCGAGCCGTGTCCAGCGGCGCGTGACGCCGGGCGCCGTCGCGCTGGTGAGCGTCAACGTACCGATGTCCTCGCCCACGATGCCGCGGATCACCGTGGCCACCGCCGACGAGGTGATGCAATGCGCGCAGGGATATTCGGGATGCATGGGCGTCTCACCCAGCGGCAGCCAGCCGGCGTCGCGCGGCGTGGCCGGGTTGCCGGTCTGGTCGGCGTTGCGGATCGCGGTCACCGGGCGCCAGAAGTTGTAGTGGTACTTGGCGTCGAACACCGCGATGAACGCGTCTTCGCCGGCCATCGACGCGAGCGCGAACAGGCGCGCGCAGTCGAGCAGGTCCATCTGCCTGGCCTGCGCCAGCTGCGCGACCAGTGGATTCCACGCGCGCGCGCCGGTGACGAACCAGAACCGGGCCACGGTAGTTTGTTCCTCGCTGCGCAGTGAGCTGTTCAGCCCGCCGACCTCGCGGATCTCGTTGAGGTCGCGCGTCCACAATGCCGAGGTGAGCGCGGGCGGTGGACCGGGACGGAACTGGTCGGCGCTCGTCATGATCCAGGGCTTCCACGCGCCCACCGCGGCGCTCACGACGGCGGCAGTGGGCACGTACTGGCCGGGCGGTGTCACCGGGCGGTAATCGTCCGGCACGCTGGCGCCGTCGCGCTCGCGCAGCTCCAGGATGCCCGCGGCGGCCTTGCGGCCGAGGATCAGCGCGCGCTCACGCGGCGGGCCGTCGGGCACCGCGGCCAGCGTCTGCTCCATGAGCGCATCCAGCGCCGCCTTCTGGTCGGGGTACAGCGCCACCAACACATCGTGCCCCGCCATGGCGGCTGCGACCTCGCGCGACGTGTTGCGATCGGCCACCAGGTTCAGGCGATACGGCTGGTAGCGTCGGTCGATGGCATCGAGCGCCTCGAACATGGCGACGTGCATCATGGCGAGGCCCCGCCCGTGCACCGGTGGACTGAGCCGGTTTTCGGTGGCGATGGCGTCGGCCCGCAAGTTCCAGTCGATGATGACGTCGGCCTGCGCCAGGCCGCAGAGCAGGAGCAGGACCAGGCCGCGAACGATGTGTTTCATGTTTCCTCCCGTCGGTGGCCGGCATTCGATCCCAGTCCGCACAGGACGTCACGAAGAACCCCCGAAAGTTCGCCGAAATCGCGCTATGGTCGCGCCCATCATGCGTCGCCCGTTGCTGTTGGCCGCCCTGCTGGCCGGACTCGTCGTCCTGCCGGTCATGGCGGCCACGCCCCCAGCCTCCTCCGGCATGCGCCTGGGCATCAAGGGCTACGATCCCGTGGCGTACTTCACGCTGCAGCGTGCCACGCCGGGACAGGCGCAATTCGAATACGCCTGGGACGAGCACGTATGGCACTTCGCGAGCGCCGCTCATCTCGAGATGTTCAAGGCCGACCCGGTGCGTTATGCGCCGCAGTTCGCCAACTTCTGCGCGGTGGCGCTGGCCCGTGGCGAAGTGCGCGAGGCCAACCCCGAGTACTGGCTGATCAGCGACGGCAAGTTGTACCTGTTCGGGAAGTCCTATGGGCCGGACCTGTTCCGCCAGGAGCTCGGCAAGAACGTCGAGCGCGCCCGGCACAACCGCGAGCTGCTCAAAGCTCAGGAACCCGGGCGATAGAGTCCGGCCTTGCCGAGCCCTTTACGCACGTGGGCCAGGTTGCGCGGATCGCGGAACTTGTTGCCGAAGGTTTCCGGATCGAACAAGGGATCGTGGCGACGCACCGCCTCGGCGGCGCGTGCGGCCTCCGCCGCATGGCCCGCCTCGGCATGTGCCGCGGCCAGCATCGCGTAGGTGAAGCGCGCCTCGGCATTGCGACGCAGGTTGAGCTCGGCCTGCTCGATGGATTCGTCGTAGCGGCCCTTCAGGTAGTAAGCCAGGCTGAGCGCGAAGCGATCGAAGGCATTGAGCTCGGGATCGAGACGTTGCGCGAGCTCGAGTGATTCAATGGCCGCATCTTGATCGCCGAGCCACACCAGGATGTTACCGCGGCCGGCGAGCGCATCGGCGTCGCTCGGGTTCATCGCGATGGCCTGGTCGATCTGCGCACGCGCCTCGTCGAACTGGTTGTAGGCGATGTAGCGCCGGCCGAGCAGGATGCGCGCGCGGGTATCGCCGGCATCGAGACGCAACGCTTCGTTGGCCTGCTCGACCACCCGCACCCAGTACTCGTCGGGCGACTCGGCCCATCCCATGGACACCGCGGCGTGGAAGGTGTCGCCAAGGGCCGAGTGCGGCGCGGCGTAGTTGGGATCGAGCTCGATGGCCCGTCGCAGCAGCGTGCGCGCTTCGACCAGCCCCGCCCGCGTGGGACGTTGCAGCGCGGGTCGCGCGCGCAGCACGCAATCGTAGGCATCGAAATTCGCGGTGGGTTTGTGCGCCACGCGCCGCTGTTCGAATTCGGTGACGCGGATGGCGAGCGCACCGGCGATCTCGCGCGTCATGCGATCCTGCAGCTGGAACACGTCGGCCGTGGCCTCGTCGAAGCGCGCGGACCACAACACGCGCCCCTGCGCGTCCACGAGCTGCGCACTGACGCGCACGCGATCGTCGCTGTAACGCACGCTGCCTTCGACCTGGTAACGCACGCCGAGCACGCGCGCGATCTCGCCCGGCTTCGCGAGTGCGCCCTTGTAGCCGGCCACCGCGTTCCAGGACATCACGGTCAACGCGGAGAACCGCCCGAGGGAGTTGATCAGGTCCTGCGTCAGACCATCGGCGAGGTATTCGCGCGACGCCGCGTCATTCTGGTTCTGGAACGGCAACACCGCGATGGCCGGTCGTGCACTGGCGAACGCTTCGGGCACCACGTCGCGCGGACGGATCGTGAACCACGAGACGAGAACGACCAGGGCCAGCAGCAGCGGAACGGCAATACCGTATTTCCAGCGCCAGCGGAACGCGCGTTTCACCGGCTCGACCAGCGGAGCCACGGCACGCGGCGCCTCGAACCGATAGCCGCGGCGCGGCACGGTGGTGATGTACTCGCGACCCGCTTCGGCGAAGGCGCGGCGCAACTCGCCGATGCTCTGCACCAGCGTGTCGTCGGTCACGATCAAGTTGGGCCACACGGCCGCGAGCAAGGTTTCCTTGGAGATCAGCTCGCCCATGTGCTCGACGAGGTAGCGCAGAACCGCGAAGGTCTTGGGCCGCAGCGTCACCTCGCGACCCTCGCGCAGCAGGCAGCCACGCGCAAGGTCGAGCACGTAGTCGTCGAAGATCAGACGCTGCGCCGAACTTTCCGTCCCTGAGGCGCTCATGCCGGGATCTTAATCAAAGATGCATGAGCAGGCCGGCAACTCCGCACGCCAGGATCACCGGGATGATTCCGAGCCGGAACCAGAACAATGCCAGTGCCGCGCCGCAGGCGATGGCCAAGGTCGTCCAGTCGGGTGGATGGGCCAGCCCGCCGGGCCAGAACACATGTCGCGCGAAGTACAGCGCGAGGTTGGCGATGACGCCGACCACGGCCGCGGTGACCGCCGCCAGCGGCGCCGTGAACAGGTGACGGCCGCGCGTGGCTTCGACCAGCGGCCCGCCCGCGAAGATGAAGACGAACGACGGCAGGAACGTGAAATAGGTGACCACCGTGGCGCCGGCGAGACCGGCGAGCCACGGCGACATACCCAGCGCCGCCGCATGGGTCCAGGCGCCGACATAACCAACGAATGTCACGACCATGATGAGCGGGCCCGGCGTGGTCTCACCAAGCGCGAGCCCGTCGACCATCTGCGTGGCCGAGATCCAGCCGTATTGCTCGACGGCCGCCTGATTCACGTAGGGCAACACCGCATAAGCGCCGCCGAAGGTGACGAGCGCGGCCTTGGAAAAGAACGCGGCCATGCGCGCCAGCGTTCCGTGCCCTCCTTCCAGTGCCACCAGCAGCGACATCGCCGCGAGCCAGAGAACCAGGCCTGCGGTCAGCACCCACACCAGTCGTCCCCACGAGAAGGTTGCATGTCCGGGCGTGGCACTGTGTTCGTCGATCAGCGCACCCTCGCCATGCGCGGTGCCAACGGCCTGGAAGCTGCGCGGCGAGATGCGCGAGCCCGCCAATCCGGCCACCGCGGCCACGAGGACGATCAAGGGAAATGGCACCCCGAATAGGGCCAGCGCGACGAAAGCGAGCACCGCGATCGCCCCCAGCCAGGCATTGCGCAGCACCCGCGTGCCGATGCGCCAGGCGGCGAACGCCACGATGGCGACCACCGCCGGTTTCATGCCCGAGAAAAATGCCGCGATCGCCGGCACCTTGCCGTAAGTCGCGTACACCCACGAGAGTGCCGCGAGGATCACGAACGACGGCAGGATGAACAGCAGTCCCGCGGCGAGCCCGCCGCGCGACCGATGCAGCAGCCAGCCAATGTAGGTCGCCAGCTGCTGGGCCTCGGGACCCGGCAGCAACATGCAGTAGTTGAGCGCATGCAGGAACCGGCCTTCGGAAATCCAGCGGCGCCGTTCCACGAGCTCGTGGTGCATGATCGCGATCTGCCCGGCCGGGCCGCCGAAGCTGATGAAACCCAGCTTCAGCCAGAAGCGCAGCGCTTCATTGAAGGGGACAATCCCCATTTGCGTTTACGCCGCTTCGTCGTGCGGATCCTGCGCGCGGCTCTCGACGTTCGAGATGAGCCACTTGCGGGCCTCGGCCTGGGTCCAGTTCTTGCGCGCGGCATAGTGCTGGAGCTGGTCGAGGTCGATGGGTCCGACCGCGAAGTACTTCGCGTCGGGATGCGCGAAGTACCAGCCGCTGACGGCGGCCGTGGGATACATGGCGAAGCTCTCGGTGATTCTGAGGTCGATGGCGCGCTCGACATCGAGCATCTGCCACAACGTGCCCTTCTCGGTGTGATCCGGGCAGGCCGGGTAACCCGGCGCCGGCCGGATGCCGCGGTACTGCTCGGCGATGAGCTGATCGTTGGTGAGGCGTTCCTCCGGCGCGTAGCCCCAGAGCTCGCGCCGCACGCGCAGGTGCAGCGCTTCCGCCGAGGCCTCGGCCAGACGATCGGCCAGCGACTTCAGCAGGATGTCGTTGTAGTCGTCGTGCGCCTTGATGAATCGCTCGAGATGTTTCTCGATGCCGATGCCGGCGGTCACGGCGAACGCGCCGATGTAATCGACCTTGCCGGAATCCTTGGGCGCGATGAAATCGCTGAGCGCGTAGTGAGGCTGGCCTTCCGGCTTGCCCTTCTGCTGGCGCAGGTGATGCAGGCGGTGCAACACGCGCGAACGCGTAGTGTCGCTGTACACCTCGATCTCTTCATCGACGCTGTTGCACGGGAAGAACCCGACCACCGCACGCGCCGTGAGCCAGTGCTCGCGCAGGATCGTCACGAGCATCTCCTGCGCGTCCTTGTACAGCGCACGCGCCGCGGCGCCGCGCTTCGGATCGTCGAGCACCTCGGGGAACTTGCCGGTGAACTCCCAGGCGTTGAAGAACGGCATCCAGTCGATGTACGGCGTGAGCTGCGCGAGCGGCACGTCGCCGAAGGTCTTGGCACCGAGGAATCGCGGCACCGGCGGCGAGTAGTTGGCCCAGTCGATCTTCGGCTTGTTGGCGCGGGCCTGGGCCAGCGACAGCTGCGCCGTCTTCACCTTCTTGCCGGCGTGCGCCTCGCGGCGGCGCGCGTTTTCGGCCTTCACCTCGGCGACGAAGCCGGGCTTCATGTCCGGCGTCACCAGCTGGCGGCAGACGCCCACGGCGCGCGACGCGTCCTTGACGTACACCACCGGGCCTTCGTAGTTGGGCTCGATCTTGACGGCGGTATGCGCGGGCGACGTGGTGGCGCCGCCGATCAGCAGCGGCACCTTGAAGCCGCGGCGTTGCATCTCGGCCGCGATGTGTGTCATTTCCTCGAGCGACGGCGTGATCAGGCCCGACAGGCCGATCATGTCGGCGCTTTCGCGGATGGCCGTCTCGAGGATCTTCTCCGCGGGCACCATCACGCCGAGATCGATGATCTCGAAGTTGTTGCACTGGAGCACGACGCCGACGATGTTCTTGCCGATGTCGTGGACATCGCCCTTGACCGTCGCCATCAGCACCTTGCCGGCGGCCGAGCGCTCGGAACCGCCGTTGAGGCGCTTCTCCTCCTCCATGAAGGGCATGAGATAGGCGACGGCCTGCTTCATCACGCGAGCGGATTTCACCACCTGAGGCAGGAACATCTTGCCCGCGCCGAAAAGGTCGCCGACCACGTTCATGCCGGCCATCAATGGCCCCTCGATGACATGCAGCGGCTTCTCGGCCCGCTGGCGCGCTTCCTCGGTATCGGCCTCGATGAACTCGGTGATCCCCGCGACCAGCGCATGCTCCAGCCGCTTCTCGACCGGAAGCTCGCGCCAGGCCAAATCCTTACCCGAAGCCGCGACCGAACCGTCGCCCTTGAAGCGCGGCGCGGCCTCCAGCAGGCGCTCGGTCGAATCCTTGCGGCGGTTGAGGACGACGTCCTCGCAGAGCTCGCGCAGTTCGGGATCGAGATCGTCATAGGAGCCGAGCTGGCCGGCATTGACGATGCCCATGTCCATGCCGGCCTTGATGCAATGGTACAGGAAGACCGAATGCATCGCTTCGCGCACCTTCTCGTTGCCGCGGAACGAGAAGGACAGGTTCGAGACGCCACCCGAGATATGGGCATGCGGAAGGGTCTCGCGGATCGCCTTGGTCGCCTCGATGAAGTCGTTGCCGTAGTTGTCGTGCTCCTCGATGCCCGTCGCCACCGCGAAGATATTCGGGTCGAAGATGATGTCCTCGGGCGGGAAGCCGATCGTCTCGGTCAGCAGCTTGTAGGCCCGCGTGCAGATCTCGATCTTGCGCTGGAAGGTGTCGGCCTGGCCGACCTCGTCGAAGGCCATGACCACGACGGCCGCGCCGTATTGCCGGCAGATGCGCGCCTGCTCGAGGAAGGCCTCCTCGCCCTCCTTCATCGAGATCGAGTTGACGATCGGCTTGCCCTGGATCGTCTTGAGGCCCGCTTCGATCACCGGGAATTTCGACGAGTCGACCATGATCGGAACCCGCGAGATATCCGGCTCCGAGGCGATCAGGTTGCAGAACTCGGTCATCGCCTTCTCGGAATCGAGCAGGCCTTCATCCATGTTGATGTCGATGACCTGTGCACCGTTGGCGACCTGGTCGCGCGCCACATCGAGCGCGGCGGCATAATCGCCGGCCGTGATCAGCTTGCGGAACTTGGCCGAGCCGGTGACGTTGGTGCGCTCGCCGACGTTCACGAACGGAATGGTCTCGTCGAGCGTAAACGGCTCCAGCCCCGCCAGACGGAGCCAGGGCTTCGGTTCGGGAATCTGGCGCGGCGCCTTGCCGGCGACAGCCTGGGCGATGGCGCGGATATGGTCCGGGGTGGTGCCGCAGCAGCCGCCAACCATGTTGACGAAGCCGGCATCGGCGAACTCCGCCAACATCTGGGCGGTCGCTTCCGGCCGTTCGTCATAAAGGCCGAATTCGTTGGGCAGTCCGGCATTCGGATAGGCGCAGACCAGCGTGCCGGCGATGCGCGACATGTCCTTGATATGCGCGCGCATCTCGCGCGCGCCGAGCGCACAGTTGAGGCCGATGGTCAGCGGGGCGGCATGGCGCACGGCATTCCAGAACGCCTCGACCGTCTGGCCCGAGAGGGTGCGGCCGGAAAGATCGGTGATCGTACCGGAGATCATCACCGGCAGGCGGATGCCCTTCTCGCGATAGACCTGCTCGATCGCGACGATCGCGGCCTTGGCGTTGAGCGTATCGAAGATCGTCTCGATCAGCAGCAGCTCGGAGCCGCCATCGATCAGGCCCCTGACTTGCTCCGCATAGGAATCGCGGACCTGATCGAAGGTCACGGCACGGAAGCCCGGATTATTGACGTCGGGCGAGATCGAAAGCGTGCGGTTGGTCGGGCCGATCGCGCCGGCGACGAAGCGGCGGCGCCCGTCTTCCTTCTCGGCGATCATCGCTGCCTCGCGGGCGAGCCGCGAGCATGCGACGTTCAGCTCATAGACGATCGCCTCCATGCCGTAATCGGCCTGGGCGATCGAGGTGCCCGAGAAGGTATTGGTCTCGACGATATCGGCGCCCGCCCGGAAATAGGCGAGATGGATGTCGCGCAGCGCCTCGGGCTGGGTCAACGCGATGATGTCGTTATTGCCCTTGAGGTCGTGATTGAAGCCCTTGAAGCGCTCGCCGCGGAAATCGGCTTCCGAGAGCTTCAGGTTCTGGATCTGCGTGCCCATCGCGCCGTCGAGCACGAGGATGCGTTCGCGCGCGGCCTGGCGCAGCGAGCGCTCGATCTCGGCGCCATCGACGGGAGCGGGAATGAAGTCGGACATCAGGCTTACTCCGCCGCCACGGCCTGCGCCGCCGGCTTCTCGGGCTTCAGGCCGACGAGATGGCAGATGGCATAGACGAGGTCGGCCTTGTTCATCGTGTAGAAATGCAGGTCGGTGGCGCCACGATCGATCAGGTCGAGCACCTGCTCGGCGCAGACGGCCGCTGCGACGAGGCGGCGGGTCGCGACGTCCTCCTCCAGCCCTTCGAACCGGTCGGCTAGCCATTGCGGCACGCTGGCGCCGGTCTTGCGGGCAAAATTCGCGGTCTGCTTGAAGTTCTGGACGGGTACGATGCCGGGCAGGATCGGGATCTCGATGCCGCGCGCGCGCACCTTGTCGAGATAGCGGAAATAGACGTCGTTATCGAAGAAGAACTGGGTGATCGCCCGCGTCGCGCCGGCATCGACCTTCTTCTTGAGCGCGTCGATATCGGCATCGAGCGAGGCCGCCTCCGGATGCTTCTCCGGGTAGGCCGAGACCGTCACCTCGAAATCGCCGATCCGCTTCAGGCCAGCGACGAGATCGGAGGTCTGGTGATAGCCCTCCGGATGCGGCTCATAGATCGTGCCGAGCCCGCCGGCCGGATCGCCGCGCAAAGCCACGACATGGCGCACGCCGGCATCCCAATAGGACCGGATGACCTCGTCGACCTCGGCCTTGCTCGCCGAGACGCAGGTCAGATGCGCCGCCGGCTTCAGCCCGGTCTCGTCGACCATGCGCTTGACCGTGGCGTGAGTGCGCTCGCGGGTGGAGCCGCCGGCGCCATAGGTCACCGAGACGAAGCTCGGTCCGAGCGGCTCGAGCCGGCGCACGCTGTCCCACAACGCGACCTCCATCTCCTCCGTCTTCGGCGGAAAGAACTCGAAGGAGACGCGCGGACGGCGCGAGCCGTGGCGGCTGGGGCGGAAAGCATTCATCACGCAACCTCGAGATTGATCGTGCGGGCCGGCGGATCGGCCTGGACGCGCCGGTCGCGGCCACGCCAGAGCATGACCGGGAGCTGGCCCGAGCCGCCATCGGCAAGGGTGACTTCGCGGGAAAGATCGCAGGACAGGCCAGCCTCGGCGAACCAGGCGGCGATCTGCTGGCGGGAAAAGCCGAGCCGGCGATGCGCATGCTCAGTCCGCAGGAATTCCATCTCGTGCGGCGCGAAATCGACGACGATCAGGCGCCCGCCGGGCGCCAGCATCGCAGCCGCCTCGCGCACTGCACGGCCGGGATCATCGAGGAAATGCAGCACCTGATGGATCACGACGAGATCGAAGGAGCCCCGCGCGAAGGGCAGCGCGTAGATGTCGCCCTGCCGGAGCTCGACACGCGACAGCCCCGTCTGCTCAAGATTGGCGCGCGCCACCGCCAGCATCGCATGATTGGCATCGACGCCGACGGCCCGGCCGAATTTCGGCGCGATCCGCTCCAGCATCCGGCCCGTGCCGGTGCCGAGATCGAGCATCGCGCCAGGCGAGCCCTCGCCGACCGCCTCCTCGACCGCAGCCTCGACGGCATGATCCGGCACATGCAGGCCGCGCAGCCGGTCCCAGTCGCGCGCGACGCTTGCGAAATAGTTTTGCGCAGCCTCGGCCCGCGTCGCCCTGACAGCCGCGAGCCGCTCGCGATCGGCCGCGAGCACCGGGTCGCTCAGGTCGAGCCAGGCGGCCAGCGAAGCGGCAAAGGCGCCGCCCGGCCCAGTCTCGTCGAGCCGGAAGAAGGCCCAGGCGCCCTCGCGCGAGCGCCGCACCAGCCCGGCCTCGGCGAGAAGCTTGAGATGGCGCGAGATACGCGGCTGCGACTGGCCGAGAATGTCAGTGAGATCGGAGACCGAGAGCTCGCCCTCGGAGAGCAGCGCGAGAATGCGCAACCGCGTCTCCTCGCCGGCAGCCCTGAGGCCCGCAAGAAGCACGTCGGAAGACAATGTCGTCGGCTGCCGCACGCGGTCGCACTCCCTCGCCGCACGAAAAAAGATATAAAGATATCTTTATATCGAACACGCCGTTCGTGCAAGCGGATTGTCGTGCGAAAGATAGGACGGAGGCTTCTTTCGTCGTTTGAGGAGACGGATGAGCGGGCGCGATCTTCCCTGTCAGCCACGCGGCGCCTCCGCATGAGCGAAAGAACCAGAGGGCCGCCTGATGCGCCCGACTCCGCTCTACTTCCGGATGCTCAAGCTTGAAAACCCCGCAGGCCAGACCTGGACGGGGCTTTCGGCGCATCATGTCGCGTCAAAGGAGCAGCGCCGGACATACGGCGACAACGCCGATCCGGTCGTCATCTTTCAGGCGCGCGCTAGCCAGCACCCCGCCGCGCGCGGCAGGCGAACCTTACGGCAACAGAACGGTCTCAGAGCACTTTCAGATCGCCCGCGGCCGTCTTCCCGCGCTCGGTCTTCAACTCGAACGAAACCTGCTGCCCTTCCGTCAGCGTCATCATGCCGGCCTCTTTTACGGCCGTGATGTGAACGAACACATCCTTGCCGCCTTCCGCCGGCTGAATGAAGCCGAACCCCTTCTCAGTGTTGAACCATTTCACGGTTCCGGTCGCCATCGCCACATCCCTCGAAGCCAAAGCGTCTCTCACCGGCACTGAACGCATGGCCCCTATGCCGGCAAGGTAGGATTGACCGAAAACCGCTCCTTGTCGAGATGAAAGCTCAGGCAGGTCCTGCCGCCCTTCGTCAAGGTTTCGTCAGCATGATCCGTGTCTTGGGACATGGCGATCTCCTGACGAAAGGCCCGTTTGCGCGGCGAACGGTTGCGCGCTGTCCGCCAGCATGCGAGCAAGCCGGAAGGACAAGACGGGACGCCAACGGCGAGACGAGACATGGCCCAGCCCCTGACCATCGAAGACCTGCGCCTTCTGGCCAAGCGCCGCGTGCCGCGCATGTTCTACGACTACGCCGATTCCGGCGCCTGGACCGAGGGCACCTATCGCGCCAACGAGACCGATTTCGCCAAGGTCAAGCTGCGCCAGCGCGTCGCCGTCGACATGACCAACCGCTCGCTGGCTTCCGAGATGATCGGCCAGCCGGTTTCCATGCCGGTCGCGCTCGCCCCCACCGGCCTCACCGGCATGCAGCACGCCGATGGCGAGATTCTCGCCGCGAAGGCCGCCGCCAAGGCGGGGGTTCCCTTCACGCTCTCGACCATGAGCATCTGCTCGATCGAGGATGTCGCGAACCACACCAGCGCGCCGTTCTGGTTCCAGCTCTATGTGATGAAGGATCGCGACTTCATCTCCCGCCTGATCCAGCGCGCCAAGGCGGCCGGCTGCTCCGCCCTGGTGCTGACGCTCGACCTGCAGATCCTCGGCCAGCGCCACAAGGACATCCGCAACGGCCTCTCCGCCCCGCCGAAACCGACCATCGCCAACCTGATCAATCTCGCCTTCAAGCCGCGCTGGTGCCTGAAGATGCTGGACACGCCGCGCCGGCAGTTCGGCAACATCGTCGGCCATGTCACCGGCGTTGCCGACATGTCCTCGCTCTCCTCCTGGACCGCCAGCCAGTTCGACCCGCAGCTCAACTGGGACGATGTGCAGTGGATCAAGGAGCAATGGGGCGGCAAGCTGATCCTCAAGGGCATCCTCGATCCGGAAGACGCCGAGATGGCGGCCAAGAGCGGCGCCGATGCCCTGATCGTCTCGAACCATGGCGGCCGCCAGCTCGACGGTGCGCTCTCCTCGATCGAGGCCCTGCCCGGCATCGTCGAGCAGGTCGGCAACCGCATCGAGGTTCTGTTCGACGGCGGCATCCGCTCCGGTCAGGACGTGCTGAAGGCGATCGCGCTCGGCGCGCACGGCACCTTCATCGGCCGCGCCTTCCTCTACGGGCTCGGCGCCATGGGCGAGCAGGGCGTCACCGCCGCGCTCGACATCATCCGCAAGGAGCTCGACACCACGATGGCGCTCTGCGGCCTGCGCGACATCAAGGATGTCGACGAGCGCATCCTGGTCGGTGGCCGCGCCGGTGCGATCAAGCGGCTGGCGAGCTGACGCGGCTCCCCAACCACACACAGCCAACGACCATAGAAAAGGCCCGGCGGATGCCTCCGCCGGGCCTTCTTCATTGGGTGGTCCTTGCGGGGATCGCTCTCCGCAAGGACCAATATCTGCCTCAGGCGCGATACCAGGACGAGAGGTTCCAGGTGTCGACGTCCCAGCCGGAATGGTCATGCGAGAGGGTGTTCGACGCGGCGACGACCTTCTTGCGCGACAGGATCGGCAGGATGACGTTGGCCTCGCAGAAGATCTCGTTGACCTTGATCAGGTAGGCGGCCCGCTTGGCCGGATCGAGCTCCTTCTGGGCGGCCTTGTAGGCCTCGTCCGCAGCCGGATCGGTGTAGCGCGAGACGTTGCGGCCCAGCCACTTGTTCTCCTTGCTGGCGACTTCCCACGAGGTGAACTGGTTGAGGAAACGCTCCGGATCGGGCTGCGGCTGCGTCGTCGTGTACATCTCGATGTCGGTATAGAGCTTGGTGTAGGTGTCGGGGTTGGCAACATCCGACGAGAAGAACACCGAAGCGGTGACCGACTTCAGCTCGATATCGATGCCGGCACGCTGGCAGGCCTGCTTGATGATCGCCTGCACCTTCTGGCGCGGGGCGTTGATCGAGGTCTGGAAGACGTACTTCAGCTTCTTGCCGTCCTTCTCGCGGATGCCGTCGGAACCCTTCTTCCAGCCGGCCTCGTCGAGGATCTTGTTGGCCTTCTCGATGCTGAACTCGTACTTGAGCTTCTCCGACTTGAACTGCTTGGGCTCGTTGACGAAGCTCGCCGTGGCAGCGCCGGCGCGGCCATAGATGAACTTCTGGATCGAGTCGCGGTCGATCAGCAGGTTGATCGCCTGGCGCACGGCCGGATCCGACAGGGTCGGGTGCTTGGTCTTGGCGCTGGAACGCTCGCCATCGACCTCGGTCCACGGGTCGGTCGTGTTCAGGGTGATGAACTCGATATCGCCTGCCGGCGCGGCGCTGATCTTGCCGCGTCCGCCCATCTCCATGCGCTTGAGGACCTCGTCCTCGACCAGCGTATCCCAGGCGTAGTCGTATTCGCCGGTCTGGAGGACGGCGCGCGCCGCCGAGACCGCATCACCGCCGCCCTTGATCTCGAACGTGTCGAAATGCGGACGATTGGCGACGTGATAGCTCTCGTTGCGGGTGCCCGACAAGATGTCGCCCGGCTTGAAGTCCGCGAACTTGTAGGGGCCGGTGCCGACCGGCTTCAGGTTGGCCGGAGCCTCGCGCGACTTGGCGCCCTTGTACTCGCCGAAATGATGCTTCGGGATGATCATGCCGGCGACGCCGACGAAGGGATCGGCCCAGAACGGCGTCGGCTTGGCAAAGATCACCTTGACGGTGAGATCGTCGACCTTCTCAACCTTGATGTCCTTGTAGGCACCGGTGGTGTAGGCGGCCGTCGCCGGGTCGGCGGCGTATTCCCAGGTGAAGACGACGTCATCGGCCGTGAACGGCTTGCCGTCGTGCCACTTCACGTCCTTCTTCAGCTTCCAGGTCACGGTCGTGCCGTCCTCGGACAGGCCGCCATTGGCCTTGGTCGGGACTTCGGCCGCGAGCTGCGGGATCAGGTTGCCTTCCTTGTCCCAGCCGGCGAGCGGCTCGTAGAACACGCGCGACGCGATCTGGTCCTTGGTGCCCGAGGCGAAATGCGGGTTGAGCAGGGTCGGGGCCTGCCAGAGCAGCATCTTCAGCGGCCCGCCGCCGCCGGCCTTGGTCGGCTTGTATTCGAGCGTGGCATTCGCCATCGCAACATCGTTCCAGGAGAGGATCTGGGTCGCGATCGGCGCGGTGATGCCCAGCGCCGCCATCTTCTGGATGAAGGAGCGCCGCGACAGGCCGCCTTCCTTCACATCCTGCACCATACCCTGGATATACTGACTAGTCATAATCAACCTTCACGTCATGGCAGCAAGAACACGATCAATAACTTGACCAGTTCCAGATCGGATTTATCAGTTCCAAGGCGTAGAATTGCTTTGGACGCGACTCTGCTCCTAGGAGCCGCTGCCTTAATCATAACTTAAGTCGTCAGACGAGAACTGCATGGCGGGTCTGCCTGCCACTCGTAGCCCCGGCTGAATTACATTGATTCCCAAAGGAAAAACGCTACGGGCCGGGCTGATGGGGGTCATGTCATAGCGTCGCAGCGGGGCTCTCGGCGCCGGACACCGTGGTTGCTGCCCGCCCGCCGGCTTCCGTAACATGGCCGCGCTGGGGCACGTCCGGCAGGAGCGACCGCATGAATTCAGATGACCCGCCGCGCCTTCTATCGGGCGGCAACCCGCAGATCCCGAAGGGCGATGGCGATGCGCCGGTACAGGCCTATATCGCCGCCATGCCCGGCTGGAAAAGCGCGCTCGGCCGCCGCATCGACGAACTGATCGTGAAAGCAGTGCCGGACGTGCAGAAGGCCGTGAAGTGGAACTCACCGCTCTACGGCACCGGCAACCAGACCTGGTTCATCGGCATCCACTGCTTCACCCGCTATGTGAAGGTCTCGTTCTTCAAGGGCGCGGCGCTGAACCCTGTGCCGCCCGGCCCGTCCAGGCAGAAGGAGGTGCGCTATCTCGACATCCACGAGAACGACACCCTCGACGAAGCGCAGTTCTCGGATTGGGTCAGGCAGGCGAGCCTGATCCCCGGCGAGCGGATGTAGGAGCCATACTGGTTCGGCGCAGCGATCAGGACAATTCCCTGGGTCCGGCGGGCGTTTCGATCCGAGCCCGATAGCGCAGCTCCGGCCCGTGGCTGACGACAGGCCCCCGCTCCGTTCCCAGTTCCTGCAAAAGGCTCGCGATCGCCTCGGCCTCCGGATGCTCCAGCGAGAACCCGCGCAACCGGGCGCCCAGATCGGCGATCGTCGCCATCGAGCGCGCCTTGCCGCGCCGGTCGATGATCGAGGGAGCCGCCCCGCCCCAGGGCAGCGAGCCGTCATCGGGAATGGCGAAATCGAAGGCCGGAGCGTCCATCGGCAGCCCGACCTTGCGCCCGAAGATCGCTTCCCTGCCCTTCAGGACATCGTCGATACGATCGGTCCGGGCGACCCACCCGCGCAGGCGGCGGCCGACCTCCCAATCCCGCCTGACCTGCTTCTGGTCGTCGAGCCCGAACCAGCGCGCCCGGCCGGGATGTGCTCCTTCAGAGTCCAGCGCGACGATCTCCAGATAGTCGGTTCCGCCAAGCTGCAGCAGGTGGTTATATGTGCCCATATAGCCGTGCCGCTGGCCGAAGGGCACATCGAGGTCGAGGCATTCCCGAACATGCGCGACGCCTTCCGCAAGCGTCGGGGCGATCACGGTGAGATGGTCGAGAGTGAGCATGCCGTCAGTTGAGGCCGGAGCGCGACCGTAGTCCAGCGCCGGCAATGCCGAGTCCTTGGCAGCGTACGAACCATCTTAAAGCAACACATGAAAAAGCCCCGCGGCCCTTGCGGCACCGCGGGGCGTTTCGAGTCAGATATCAAGCACTCAGCGGGAGAACTTCTTGTACTGGATGCGCTTCGGGATCGTGCTGTCGATGCCGAGGCGGCGCTTCTTGTCTTCCTCGTAATCGGCGAAGTTGCCCTCGAACCACTCGACATGGCTGTCGCCCTCGAAGGCGAGGATATGGGTCGCGATGCGGTCGAGGAACCAGCGATCGTGGCTGATGATCACAGCGCAGCCGGCGTAATCCTCCAGCGCCTCTTCCAGCGCGCGCAGCGTGTCGACGTCGAGGTCGTTGGTCGGCTCGTCGAGCAGCAGCAGGTTGGCGCCGGACTTCAGCATCTTGGCGAGGTGGACGCGGTTGCGCTCACCGCCCGAGAGCGAGCCGACCTTCTTCTGCTGGTCGCCACCCTTGAAATTGAAGGCCGAGCAATAGGCGCGCGAGTTGATCTCGCGTTTGCCGAGATAGAGCACGTCGTTGCCGCCCGAGATTTCCTCCCAGACGTTCTTCTTGTCGTCGAGCGAATCGCGGCTCTGATCGACATAGCCGAGTTGGACGCTCTCGCCGACCTTGATCGTGCCGGCATCCGGCTTCTCGGCGCCGGTGATCATCTTGAACAGCGTCGTCTTGCCGGCGCCGTTGGGGCCGATCACGCCGACGATACCGCCCGGCGGCAGCTTGAACGAGAGGTCGTCGATCAGGAGCTTGTCCTGGAAGCCCTTCGACAGTCCCTCGAAATCGACGACGTTGTTGCCCAGCCGCTCGGCGATCGGAATGATGATCTGGGCGGTATCGGGGCCCTTGCTGTTGGCCTTCTGGACCAGTTCGTCATAGCGCTGGATGCGGGCCTTGCTCTTGGCCTGGCGGGCCTTGGGCGACTGTGCCATCCACTCCGCTTCGCGCTCCAGCGTCTTCTGGCGCGAGGCGTCCTCGCGGCCTTCCTGGGCGAGGCGCTTCTGCTTCTGCACCGACCAGGCCGAGTAATTGCCCTCGTAGGGGATGCCCTGGCCGCGATCGAGCTCGAGAATCCAGCTCGTGACGTTGTCGAGGAAGTAGCGATCGTGGGTGACGATCAGGATCGCGCCCGGATAGGTCCTGAGGTGCCCTTCGAGCCAGGCGGTGGTCTCGGCGTCGAGATGGTTGGTCGGCTCGTCGAGCAGCAGCAATTCGGGCTGCTCCAGCAGGAGCTTGCACATGGCGACGCGGCGGCGCTCGCCGCCCGAGAGCTTGTCGACAGCCCAGTCGTCCGGCGGGCAGCGCAGCGCGTCCATCGCCTGGTCGACCTTGGAATCGAGATCCCACAGGCCCTTGGCCTCGATCTCGTCCTGGAGATTGGTCATCTCGTCGGCGGTCTCGTCCGAATAGTTCATGGCGAGCTCGTTATAGCGGTCGAGCACCGCCTTCTGCGGGGCGACGCCGAGCATGACGTTCTCGCGGACGGTCAGCGTCTCGTCGAGTTTCGGCTCCTGCGGCAGGTAGCCGACGCGCGCGCCTTCCGCGACCCAGGCCTCGCCGGTCCATTCCTTGTCGAACCCGGCCATGATCTTGAGCAGGGTCGACTTACCGGCACCGTTGACGCCGAGCACGCCGATCTTGGCATCCGGATAGAACGAGAGATGGATGTTGTTCAGGACCTGCTTGCCGCCCGGATAGGTCTTGGACAGGCCGCGCATGTGATAGATGAACTGGCGGGACATGGGGCGAGCGGGCTCCGCTTTCGAACGCTTGCGACAGGGATGTCGGGAAATCTGGCCGCTATGTAGCGACCGGGCGCGCCGCCCGCAACCGCCTGCCGGCGAAGCAGGTGCCTTTCACAAAAGCGGCAGAGCGCTTCCGGCGCCCTTCCCCCGGCCCGGCTTTTGCCGGAAGCTCATTCGGCCTGAACGCTGCCGGAGCCCGCTGATGAGCCTGCCCGCCGTCCTGTTGCGTATCCTCGCGAGTCTGACCCTGGCGCTGCTGGCCACGTTTCCCGCCAGCGCCCAGTCGAACGAGCCCGGCTGCCGGCCGGAGATGGCGAGCCTCGGCCTGCCGATCCAGCGGGTTCAGCTGGCGAAGGACGAGGCCAGGCTGACCTTCGTCGGCCACGCCACCTTCCTGATCGAGACGCTGGGCGGCGTGAAGATCGCGACCGACTACAACGACTATGTCCGCCCGCCGGTGACGCCCGACATCGCCACGATGAACAAGGCGCACTCGACGCATAACTCGCGCAATCCCGACCCGGCGATCAAGCATGTCCTGCCCGGCTGGGACCTGTCCGGCCGGGGCGCGGCGCAACACGACCTCACCTTCGGCGATGTCCGCGTCCGCAACGTGCCGACCAATATCCGCACCTATGAAGGCGGCACGGATTATGACGGCAATTCGATCTTCATTTTCGAGATCGGCGAGCTCTGCATCGCCCATCTCGGCCATCTGCATCACCCTCTGGAGCCCGGCCATCTGCGTGCGCTCGGCCGGGTCGACATCGTGCTCTTCCCGGTCGACGGCAGCTACACGCTGGACCAGACCGGCATGCTGGACGTGCTGAAATCGATCCAGGCGCGGGTGATGATCCCGATGCACTTCTTCGGCGGCGGCACGCTGAACCGCTTCCTCGCCCGCACGCAGGACCTCTGGCCGGTCGAGCGCCGCGACCAGGCGACGATCACGTTGGGCAAGGCGACGCTGCCGGCCAGGCCCACCATGATCGTCCTGCCAGGGCATTAGGGCCAGACACGAAGTCGCCCCCGTCATGCTCGCCCTTGTGGCGAGCATCCACGTCTTGAGCATCGCGCAACGCGAAGGGAGACGTGGATGGTCGGGGCAAGCCCGACCATGACGGGTTCCTTCGAACCGGCTCGGCGTCAGGTGTTCACGCCGCCATCGATGGCGAAGCCCGCGCCGGTGATGAAGCGAGCCTCCTCGCTGGCGAGATAGGCCACGAGCCCGGCGATATCCTCCGGCTGGCCGTAGCGCGGGATCGCCATGCGCGCCCGCGGGGCATCGGCGCCGGGGCCGCCGGCCGGGTTCATGTCGGTATCGGTCGAGCCGGGATGAACGATATTGACCGTGATGCCGCGCGGGCCGAGGTCGCGCGCCAGCCCCTTGGTGAAGCCGATCAGCGCGGCCTTGCTCTTCGCATAGAGCGTCACGTGCGGCTCGACGACCCGGTCGGCGAGGCAGGAGCCGGTCGAGATGATCCGCCCGCCCTCGCCGAGATGCGCCGCCGCAGCCTGCGAGGCCAGCACCACGGCGCGGACATTGATGGCGAGCGTCGCGTCGATATCGGCAAGGCTCCAGTCCGCGACCGGGCCGCCGCGATAGATCCCGGCATTGTTGACGAGGATGTCGAGCCCGCCGAGCGCCTTGGCGGCATCATTGACCGCGCGCGTCACCGCTGCGGGATCGGCGCTGTCGGCGGCGATGGCGAAGCCCTTGCGGCCGAGCGCCTCGATCTCCCTGACGACCGCGCCCGCCTTGTCGGCGGAGCGTTCATAGGTCAGCGCGACATCGGCGCCCTCAGTGGCGAGCCTGCGGGCGATGGCGGCACCGATTCCGCGGCTGCCGCCGGTGACGAGGGCGCGCTTTCCGGCAAGGTGTGACATGGCAAACTCCATTTCCATAACGATCGATACATAATGACTGGCGCGCTTGCCCTCAGCCGTCAAGCAAAATATATAACGAACGACACAGAATAATTTCGAGGAGGCGGATGCATGGCCGAACGGGGCCGTCCACGCAGTTTCGACCGGCAGGCGGCGCTGGAGCGCGCCATGGACGTGTTCTGGGAGCGCGGCTACCAGGCCGCCGCGATGAGCGACCTCACCGAGGCGATGGGGATTAATTCGCCGAGCCTCTACGCCGCCTTCGGCAGCAAGGAGGAGCTCTACCGGGAGGCGATCCACCATTTCGCCGCGACCGAAAGCGACGACATCCTTGCGCCCTTGCTGAACGCACCGACGGCGCGCGAGGCGCTCGAAGGCTATCTGATGGCGAGCGCCCGCACCTTCACCCGGCCCGGGCGCCCGCCCGGCTGCATGGTCGTTCTATCGGCGGTCAACGCCATCGGCGTCGGCGACGAGACCAGCCGCATCCTGCGCGAGATGCGGGCCGGCAGCGTGACCATGATCGAGGAGCGGCTGCGGCGCGCCATCACCGAGGGCGAATTGCCGGCGGCGTTCGATCCGCATCCGGTCGCGAGCTACTACGTCACCGTCCAGCAGGGCATGTCGATCCAGGCGCGCGACGGCGCTTCGCGGCCCATGCTGGAGACGATCGCCCAGGGCGCGATGGCGGCCTGGGACAGCCTCACCCGGCCTCGGGCAGCCGCCTGAGAACCGGCGTTAACGCCTCGCTGAGACTGATTCCAGGCTTTCCTTGCCGTTGCGGCAGATCGCGGCATCCTGTCGGCAACCGGGAGACCGTTCTCATGCGCCGCATCGCCACCCTTGCCTGCCTGCTCGCGACCGCCACCTTGCTGCCCGTTCAGGCCGAGGCCGCCAAGTTCCGCGTCGGCGGGCGCAGCTCGGCCGCGCCAGCAAAGACCAGTCGCAGCATCGTCGTCGTGCCCGGCATCGCCGCCGGCGCGAACCGCTCACAGGCCGCGGCGGACCAGCCCCAGCGCGTCCCTTTTCCGCCGGCGACCGCCCAGCGCGAGGAATCCGTGCCGCTGCGCCTCTCCTCGAACAGCGAGGCCAAGAAGCCGTGGTGCCAGACCGATGTCGTGATCGGCGGCTTCTGCATGATCAACTGACGCGCGAGCCGCTCAGACGCGGCTGACGCGCCCCTCGAGCGGGTAGGCCGGGTCGCTGTAGCCCGGCGTCGAGGGATGGCCGGCCGGCACCAGCCGGTCGACCAGCGCCTCGTCCTCCGCGTCGAATCCGGCATCGAGCGCGGCAAGGTAGGCTTCCCACTGCTCGAAGGTGCGCGGGCCGGCGATCGCCGCCGTCACGAAGGCATTGTTCAGCACCCAGCGCACCGCGAACTGGATCGGCGTCAGCCCCTTGTCTGCCGCATGCTCCTTGATCGTCTGGGCGATGACCAGGCTCTCCTCGCGCCACTCTGCCTGCATCATCCGGCGGTCGCCGCGCCCGGCACGGGTGCCCTCCGCCGGCGCCTGCCCCGGCGCGTATTTCGCGGTCAGAACGCCGCGCGCCAGCGGCGAATAGGAGGCGACCCCCAACCCGAAATAGCCGCAGGCCGGCAGATGCTCGACCTCCGGCATGCGGTTCATCGCGTTGTAATAGGGCTGGCTCACCACAGGGCGGTCGATCCCGAGCTCGTCGCAGAGCCGGCAGATCTCGGCCAATCGCCAGGCGCGGTAGTTCGAGACGCCGAAATGCCGGATCTTGCCCTGCCGGACGAGATCGGCGATCGCATGCACCGTCTCTTCCAGCGGCGTCGTATGGTCCTCCTTGTGGAGGTAGTAGATGTCGATTGTCTCGCTGCCGAGCCGGCGCAGGCTGTCCTCGCAGGCGCGCAGGACCCAGCGCCGCGACAGCCCGCCATGCATCGGCCCCTTGCCCATGGGATTGGCGACCTTCGTCGCGAGCACCCAGTCATAGCGATGAGCGGCGATGGCGCGGCCGGTCACTTCCTCGGACTGGCCCTCGTTATAGGCATCGGCCGTGTCGATGAAATTGATCCCGGCTTCGCGCGCGCTGTCGATGATCCGGCGCGAGGTCGCCTCGTCGGTCGGGCCGCCGAACATCATCGTGCCCAGGCAGAGCGGCGAGACCTTGAGGCCGGAGCGGCCGAGACGGCGATAATCCATGGCTGAAATCCTCGAACGCGATGGCCAACCCTGCCGCAGCGGCGCGCGCCAGACCAGCGCCCGGCGCGCAGGCACGCTCTGCACGACGCGGCCGGCCGGCAAGGAAATGCTTAATCTTTCGTGACAAGGTACTGCGTCCTCACGTGGTCACCCGATGAATCTCGCCCAGCTCGTCAAGAGCCAGACCCTCGCCACCCTGCTGCAGGCGCTCGACGCAGGCGGAGAGCTGACGGCTGGCCGGATGGTGCAGGCCAGGCTCGCCTCGCTGGAGCCGGACGGCACCGCGACCGCCATGATCGGCGAGACCAGGGTCGCGCTGGTCCTCGCCGGTCCGCAGGCGAGGCAGGCGGCCCTGCAGCCGGGCGCCACCCTGCTACTGCGCCTCGATCCGCCCGAGCAGCCAGGCGGCGATCTGCGCGCCACCCTGGTCGAACTGCGCCCGCCCAATGCGCCAGCGCCGGCGCAAGCCCCGCCGCAACCAGCTCCTACGCCGACCCCTGCGCAGCCGGATGCAGCCCCGGCATCGCCGGTTTCGGTCCGCCCGCCGATAGCACCGGCACCCTCGCCAGCTCCACAGGCTGCCGCGCCGGCCGCGCCGGCTGTCGCACAGGCCGCGCACCCACCCTCCCCGGTGGCGATGCAGCAGGCCTTCTTGCGGCAAGCCCTGCAAACACTTGGCCCTGCTGCGGCTCAGGCCCCCGTTCCAGCGCCGGGCACTGCGGCGCCCGCTTCCCCGCCGCTCGCCGGTCAGGCTCCGGCCAGCACGCCCCCGGCAATCTCGACGGCGACCGCAGCCGCCCCGCCAACCGCTTTCCCTGCCATCCCGAACGCCATGGTCGCCCGCGCGATCGCCGGGCCTCTGCTCGGCCCCGTCCTGCAGCGGCAGGCGGGGCTCGCCCCGCTCTTCGCCAATCTGCATGCGCTGGCACAGGGAACGATTTCGCTGGCCCTGCCGAAAACGCTGCCGCCCGCGATCCAGCAGGTGCTTGCCCAGGCCGTTCCGGCCGAGCGGCAGGCGCCGACCGCGGCGCGGCTGAAGCAGGCCTTCCAGGCCTCCGGGCTCTTCCTCGACACGCGACAGGCCGCGGGCCTGCCGCAACCCCGGCAGGGCGATCTGAAGGCCGGGCTGCTGGCGCTGCGCGAGACCTTGCTGCCGATCATCGACGCCCTGTCGCCGGACCCGAAGGCAGGTCGACATGAGCCTGACAATGGGCAGGCGGTGGATCGTCAGGCGGGGCTCGCTTCCACCGACCAGCCCGCCCGCCTCGCCCCGCCGCGCCGGGACGGCCCGCTCGCGCCGCAACCCGCCGTCGAGCCGACGCTCCACCCGGCCGAGAAGCCGCTCGCCATCGCCGAGACCCTGCTCGACCAGACCGAAGCCGCGCTCGACCGGGTCAAGCTCGCGCAATACGCCTCGCTGCCGCTCGAGCCCGCCCGGCAGGACGGCACGCAAGCGGCGCAGCGCTGGCTCGCCGAGATCCCGATCGCCTTCCATCAGGGCATCGCGATCCTGCCGCTCCAGGTCGAGCGGGACACCCCGCGCCGCAACGCGCAAGGGGCGAGCCCGCCGCTCTGGCGCATCCGCTTCGCGCTCGATGTCGAGCCGATGGGACCGCTGCAAGGCGTCGTCACCTTGCAGGGTCGCGATGTCGGCGTCTCGATCTGGGCCGAGCGCGAGGAGACCAGCCAGCTCCTGCGCGGCGCGGCGCCCGGCCTCGAAGGCGCGCTGCTCGATGCCGATTTCGCCAGCGGCGTCATCGACATCCATACCGGCCAGCCCCACGTGATGCAGCCGACCGCCGGCCAGTTCCTGGATCGCCTGTCATGAGCGCGCCGCAGCCGCCCCGCATCGCCGTCGCGCTGGAATATGACGGGCATGGCGCGCCGCGCGTCACCGCCAAGGGCCGCGGCGAACTGGCCGAGCGCATCGTCGAGACAGCCAGGGAGCATGATGTCGAGGTCGAGCGGAACGCAATCCTCGCGCAGGCACTCTCGGCGGTCGAGCTCGACGATCAGATTCCCGAGGAACTCTACCGCGCCACGGCGCAGGTGATCGCCTTCGTCCTCGCCCTGCGCGGCGAATGGCGCCTGCCGAACCGGGACGGCCATCGGTCTTGAGCACGGGAATCGTCGTCAGGCGCCTCGGCCCCGCCGCTTACGCGGAGCTGGGGCCGGTTTTCGCGGAGCTCGCGCGCCATGCGCTGGAGCCCAATCCGCATATGGCACCGGCTGCCGTCTCGGCCGCGACCCTGCTCGTCCCCGAGGACGAGATCGTCGTGCTCTGCGCCTGGCTCAGCGAAGCACTCGACTTCGAACAGCTCGTCGGAATCTGGGCCTTCCGGCGCGTGAAGGGCTGGCGCAGCGGCTTCATCCCTGCTCTCGCCTCACCGCTCGTGCCGCTCTACGAAGTCTCTTCGCTGCCGGTGCTCGACCGCGACCATGCATCCGAGGCGGCCCGCGCCCTGATGCGCTATCTGCTCGCCTCGCGCGACCTGCCGCACCGTTTGCTGCTCCCGCTGCTGCCGCTCGACGGCCCCTGTTATGCCGCCCTCTCCGAAGCCTGCCGCCAGACCGGCAGCGCGATCTCGACCTATGAGCGCTGGGTCCGGCCCGTGATGACCCCGCGCCCGGAAGACGACTTCGAGAGCTATCTGCGCCGCGCGCTCGGCTCCGCCTACAAGAAGCGGATGCAGCAGTTCCGGGCCGTGGCGAAGCAGGGCGCCCTCACCTTCCGGCGTAACCGGGGCCGCGGCGCGCTGGAGGCGCTCGACGCCTTCCTCACCCTCGAAGCTTCCGGCTGGAAGGGTGAAGCCGGCACGGCCATCGCCTGCCTGCCGGCGGACGCCGCCTATATCCGCCGCCTGGCCGAGCTTTGCGCCAATGACGACACGCTGTTGATCGACACCCTGCTGCATGACGGCCGCGCCATCGCCATGGGCCTGCTGGTCGAAAGCGGCAACCGCCGGCATTTTCTCAAGATCGCCTATGACGAGACGCAAAGCCGTCATTCGCCCGGCCGGACCCTGACGATCGCCATGCTGCAGGCCGATTTCAACGGGACGCCGCCGGCCTTCTTCGACAGCGGCGCCGGCGAAGGCGTCGATGCCGGCACCTATGTCTGGGGCGAGCGTCGCGAGATGACCAATGCCATCATCCGCGTCGGCCCCGGCCGCGCCGGCACAGCGCAAGCTGCGGCCCTCAGCCGGATGTGGCTGCGGCGCCTGCGGGAGGCCGTCCGAGCCCGATCCGGCCGAGCAGCCAGCGGCCGACCTCCGGCTTGAAATGCAGGGTGTCGAGCCAGTAGCGCGACGACGCCTTGGCGGGATCGAAATCCTCGAACGGATGGCCTGAGACAAGATCGTGGAACGGCAAGCCGCGCCGGGCCGCCAGCGCGGCAACGTCCCGGCGCCAGGCGGCAAGCTCAATGGCCCTTCCACCATCGGTGACGAGCTGCCGCTGCGCCGCGCTCATCGGCGACAGGACGATGGTGACCTCCCGCCCCTGCAGCAGATCGAGCGCTTGCTCGAGATGAGCCAGATCGCCCGGCCGATAAGCCATCGCCGCGATATTCTGCTCGCGGGTGATCCTGCCCACCAGCTCCGCATCGAAATCCGGCGTCGCCTTGTAGCCGTCGCCATGCCAGAGGCCGGGCTCTGTCCGCCGGGACTGCCGCCCGCGCAGATTGTCGATCACCTTCGGATTGAGCACGACCGAGACCAGCGCTTCGCGACGCCCGGATGCCGTCGCGAGCTTCCGGTCGATCGGCGGAGGCGGCGGCCAGGTGGTGAACATGAAATAGTCGAGCTCGACCACGACGCGCCTGACGCTGCCGACATCGACGGCCAAAGCCGCGAGCGTCGGCAGTTCGCGCGCCATCAGGGCGGAGAATCCGGCATTGTAGACGTGCCCTCCCATGCCGGAGGCATCGCGCGGATCGAGCCCGCGATAGACGACCGACGAGCCGATCAGCAACGTCTGCGGCTTCAGCCTCGCAATCTGCAGCGGCTTGATCAGGCGCATCTCGACATCGAGCAGGCGGCTCGCGCCGGCGCCGTCACGTGTCCAGGGCGGGCTGTCGCGGAACACCCAATAGGGATCGCGCCAGAGCGTCAGCGCGGTCAGCAATCCGACGGCGAGCACGACCGTCGCCCCGAAGCTGGTGGCGAAGCTGCGGGCGTCCGAAGAACGAAACAGGGCGGCGGCAAGGCGCATGGCGCTGCGCTAGCAGATCGCCCCCGTGCTGGCGAGGCCGGCTTGACCGGCCCTCCGCCCCCGGCCGATACAGCAGGCCACCCACAGGAGAGAGAGAGAGACGATGACCGCGACCGCCCGGATTGGAATCGTCACTGTCTCCGACCGTGCCTCGGCTGGTATCTATGCGGACGAGGGCGGGCCGGCCCTCGACGCCTATTTCAGGAAGGTCCTGACCTCGCCCTGGGAGGCGGTCGCGCGGGTCATCCCCGACAACCGCGCGGTGATCGCCGAAACGCTGCGCGATCTGGCCGATAGGGAAGGCTGCTGCCTGATCGTCACCACCGGCGGCACCGGCCCCGCCCCACGCGACGTCACACCGGAAGCGACAGAGGACGTCGTCGAGAAGCCGATGCCCGGCTTCGGCGAATTGATGCGTCAGGTCAGCCTCGCCAAGGTGCCGACTGCAATCCTCTCGCGCCAGACGGCCGGCATCCGCGGCAAGTCCCTGATCGTCAACCTGCCCGGCCGCCCCCGCGCCATCGCCGAATGCCTCGACGCGGTGATGCCGGCGATCCCCTACTGCATCGACCTGATCGAAGGGCCCTGGCTCGAAACCGACCCGGCAGTGATCGCGGCGTTCCGGCCGAAGAAGTAAAAAAGCTCCCGTCAGAATGACAGGCGCGGCTCACCCCGCCGCCAGCTCCCGGCCGATCGCCTGCACGAGCTGCGGCGAGAGCGGGTCGGTCGCGGCCGGAAAACCGCCGAGCAGGGCGCCGTCGCGGCCGACCAGGTATTTGTGGAAGTTCCAGCGCGGCGTGTCCGCCGGCTTCTCCGCGGCGGCCCAGCGATAGAACGGATGCGCCTCCGGCCCGCGCACCACGCTCTTCTCGACGAAGGTGTAGGTCGCGCCGTGGCTCTGCCGGGCGGCCTCGGCGATGGCCGCGCCGTCGAGCGGTTCCTGCCCGCCGAAATCATTGCTTGGCACCGCGACGAGCATCAGGCCGCGCGTCTGGTAGCGTTGCCAGAGCTGCTCCAGCGTCGCCATCTGCCCGGCATAGCCGCAGCGCGTCGCGGTGTTGACGACGAGGATCGGCCGGCCGCGGTATTCGGCGAGCGGCAGGCGCCCGCCCCCCGGTTTGTCGAAGCCGAAGGCATGGGCGCCGGTGAGTGCCTGCGCCACTGTCTCGCGGGAGGCGAGACCGGCACCGGCAGCCCCGGCGATCCCGGCAACGATCTGGCGGCGCGACGGCAGCATGGCTTTTCTCCGATCCGACGAATGAACGGACGCATCATGCCCCAAAGCAGAAAGCCCCGCAGCCAACGGCTACGGGGCTTCGCTTCACGATGGCGAGACCGGCAGGCCTCGACAGGCAACTCTCAGCAGGCGAGGACCTTCTTCACCCGCACTTCGAGATCGCGCAGTTCATAGGGCTTCACGACGTAGTGGTCGGCACCGTTGCTGGTCGCCTCGTCCATCTTGTCGACCGAGCGTTCCGAGGTCGCCATGATGATCTTGATCTGGTTCAGCTCCGGCACCGAGCGGATCGCGCGCAGGAGGTCGATGCCGCTCATCCCGTCCATGTTCCAGTCCAGCAGCAGCAGGTCGTAGCGCTTGGTCTGCATCTTCATCAGGGCTTCGCGGGCATTCTCCGCCTCATCGATGTCCTGGAACTCGATCTGCTTGAGGAAATAGGTCGCCAGGCCGCGCATGCTCTTCTGGTCGTCGACCACCAGGATGCGGTACTCGCTTCTGGCCTTTGACATCTTACTCTCCTTACGCGGTGCGCAGGTTCGGCTTCTCGCCGATCAACTGGCTGACCGCGGTACCAATCTGTGTGAGTGGGACGACCCGCTCGGTCGCCCCCAACTCGAAGGCCGCTTTCGGCATCCCGTTTACCACGCAGGTCTCACCGCTTTGGATTAACGTCTCGGCCCCGGCTTTGCGCATGGCTAACAAACCGTCAGCGCCGTCGCGCCCCATGCCGGTGAGCAGGATGCCGACCGCATGGCTGCCGACGCTGCGCGCCACCGAGTGGAACATCACGTCGACCGACGGCGAATGGCCGCTGACTAGCGGCCCCTCCCGCAATACGCAGACGAATTCGCCGCGCCGCTCCTCGATCTCGAGATGGCGTGAACCACCGGGCGCCACCACCGCCATCCCTGGCTTCAGCCTGTCGCCGTCGACGGCCTCATGGACGTCGAGACCGGTCGCAGTCGCAAGCCGGGCCGCGAATTTCGCCGTATAGCCCGGCGGCATGTGCTGCACCACGACGATCGGCAACCTGAGATGGGCGAGGTCTCGCATCACCGTCTGCACGGCCGGGACGCCGCCGGTCGAGGCGCCGATCGCGATCAGCGAGGTCTTGCCGCTGCGCGCCGTCTCCCGCGGCGGAGCCCCGGCCGCCCCCGCCCGCACCGCTCCCCCCAGCGC
>JAEWIX010000089.1 GCA_023386885.1 Pseudomonadota bacterium | reverse complement strand
CCAACGACGTCACCAACCCGGCGGCGGAAGAGGACAAGACCTCGCCGATCTACGGCATGCCGGTGTTGCAGGTGTGGAAAGCCGGCACCGTGATGTTCATCAAGCGCTCGCTGGCGTCCGGCTATGCCGGCATCGACAATCCGCTGTTCTATCGCGACAACACCATGATGCTGCTCGGCGACGCCAAGAAGATGACCGAGAACATCGTCAAGGCGATGTAACGGCGCCCCATCGAGAGCGGTACAAGAATACGAGCGGCCGGGTTTGTCCCGGCCGTTTGCTTTTATGGGCCGCGACGAGAACGCTTTGGGCTGGTTTAGATAGTGGTGTTTGCGGTATTCCTGTTCGTGGCATTCGTTCCGTAGAGTCTGATTCAACTTCGTTTAATCAGACTCTACGGGTTATTCTTGCTGAGCATGATCTCATCCGAAAACCGGTTTCCACTTTTCGAGATCATGCTCCAAGCTCGAAAGGAGTTCCCATGGCTATCGCTGCGACATCCGACGTTCAGATCGACAATGACGAGGTGCGCGTCACCGAGTGGCGGCTCGCGCCCGGCAGCGCCACCGGCCATCATCGCCATGAGATGGACTACGTCATCGTGCCGGTGACCAACAGCGACATGACCATCGTCGCGCCGGATGGTTCGCGCTCGATCGCGCAACTCCGCATCGGAAAATCCTATTTCCGCAAAGCAGGTGTCGAGCACGACGTGCTCAATGAAACCAAGGACGCCATCGTTTTCCTCGAGGTCGAGTTGAAGGCGTAAGTGCGAACCTGATTGGCAATGTCAGGTTCGACGATATTGCCGTGGCTGGGAAATCGGCGTTTCACGCGGTGATATGCCGGGCAATTGCTTCCGCGTGCGCGTGGTCGCGCAGGACATATCGTCGGCACAAACAAAAACGCGGACCGAAAGGTCCGCGTTTTCGTAACTCGATGATCAGGGCTCGGCTCAGCGCGGTCCGCGCGGGCCTGCACCGGCGCCCGGACCACGCGCGCCGCGGTCCCCGCCTGCACCGGCGCCGAACACCGGCTTCGGCTTCATCGGCAGCAGGCCTTCACGCTGCAATTTCTTGCGGGCCAGCTTGCGTGCACGACGCACGGCTTCGGCCTTTTCACGGGCCTTCTTCTCGGACGGCTTTTCGTAATGGCCGCGGAGCTTCATCTCGCGGAAAATGCCCTCGCGCTGCATCTTCTTCTTGAGCGCCTTGAGAGCTTGATCGACGTTATTATCGCGGACGAGAACCTGCACGCGCCATCCTCTTTCAATAAACCGGATTGGAATCTGAGAAGGCAGGGGGCGACAAAGGGCCGTATCCCTTACCTCAAGGGCGTCGCTGTACCAGATCGGATCGGGAATGTCCACCACGCCCAAGGAGCCGTTGGGCGGTATTTGACGGCCGTTTCCACCTATTCTTGGGGCTGCCCTGCGGCCGGCTCCTCGACAGTCTCCGGCGCCTGCTTCCATAGTCGCGAGGCGATTCGCGATTCTAATGGGAAAAGGGCAAAAACCATGAATACCCAAAAATACGTCGCAGAGGCCATTGGAACCTTCTGGCTCACCTTCGCCGGTTGCGGCAGCGCCGTTATCGCGGCCGGCTTTCCACAGGTCGGCATCGGGCTCTTGGGGGTGGCGCTGGCCTTCGGTCTCAGCGTGGTGACCATGGCCTACGCCATCGGCCATATTTCCGGGGCGCATCTCAATCCCGCGGTGACGGTCGGTCTGGCGGCCGGCGGCCGGTTCCCCGCCGGGCAGGTGGTTCCCTACATCATCGCCCAAGTGGTCGGCGCCGTCGTCGCCTCGGCGGTGCTGTATATGATCGCCAGCGGAGCCGCCGGTTTCGATCTCGCCAAGGGCTTCGCCTCAAACGGCTACGGCGAACATTCGCCGGGGCATTACAATCTGGTCGCGTGCCTCATCAGCGAAGTGGTGATGACCATGGTGTTCCTGTTCATCATCATGGGCTCGACGCACGGCAGGGCACCTGCGGGCTTCGCGCCCCTGGCGATCGGCCTGACGCTGACCATGATCCACCTCGTCAGCATCCCGGTGACCAACACCTCGGTCAATCCGGCCCGCAGCACCGGCCCGGCGCTGTTCGTCGGCGGCTGGGCGCTCCAGCAGTTGTGGCTGTTCTGGGTGGCGCCGCTGGTCGGCGGCGTGTTGGGCGGCGTGCTGTATCGCTGGCTTAGCCCGGACGAACCCGGTGGAGTGGTTGCCGGCAAGTAATCGCTGGATCCCATAATGGCAAAAGGACCATGGCTTGCCATGGTCCTTTTTGTTTGCGTGCGGTGTCAGCAATCTTACGGTTTTGGCGGAGCTTGCGGTGCAACCTCCGTCACGTGGCCCATCTTGCGGCCGGGGCGCGCGGCGCCCTTGCCGTAGAGATGCACGGTCGCTCCCGGCACGGTCAGCCATCGCGTGTAGTCATTGATCTCGTCGCCGATGAGGTTGGTCATCGTCACCGCGCCGTGGCGCAGCGGCTTGGCCAGCGGCCATCCGGCAATGGCGCGGATGTGCTGTTCGAACTGCGAGACCGATGCGCCGTCCAGCGTCCAGTGACCGGAGTTATGCACGCGCGGGGCGATTTCATTCACCAGCAGCGACGGGCCGTCTTTTCCGGGGACGACAAACATCTCGACCGCCAGCACGCCGACATAGTCTAGCGCCGTCGCGATGCGGGTCGCGATGCTGCGGGCTTCTTCCGCCAGCGTCTCCGGGATGCGCGCCGGTGCGTGAGAATGCTTCAGGATATGGTCGCGATGTTCGTTCTCGGTGACGTCGAAGCACTCGACCTGACCGTCAACACCACGCGCCGCGATCACCGATATCTCGCGTTCGAACGGCACGAAGCCTTCGAGAATGGCGGATTTGGTTTCGAGATCGGCCCAAGCCGCGTCGACATCGACGCCTTCGCGCAGCATGGCCTGACCCTTGCCGTCGTAGCCGAAGCGGCGGGTTTTCACCACAGCGGGCAGGCCGATGGTGCCGATCGCGGCGCGCAGACCCTCAGCCGATGCGACATCGGCATAAGGTGCGGTGGCGATGCCGAGGCCGTTGACGAAGTCTTTCTCCGCAAGTCGGTCCTGGGTGATCTCCAGGACCTTATGGTTTGGCAGCACCGGCCGGCGGGCGGACAGCACCATTGCGGTGGCCGCCGGGACGTTCTCGAATTCGTAAGTAATCACGTCGACATCGGCCGCGAACAGTTCGAGCGCTTCGACATCGGCGTATTCGGCGCAGGTCGCGTACTGCACGACGTCGAACGCCGGTGAGTCCGGATCCGGTGAAAACACCTGACAGCGCAGGCCAAGCCGCGCCGCGGCCAACGCCAGCATCCGGCCCAGTTGGCCGCCGCCGAGAATTCCGATGGTGTCGCCGGGTTTCAGCTTCACCGAACCCGAAGCCGTCACGTTGCGCCCTCCGGCCGTTCGGCCACGGACGCCGTCTGTTGCTGGCGCCACGCGGACAATCTGCCGGCGAGGGCCGGGTCGTTGAGCGCCAGAACGCTGGCGGCGAGCAGCGCGGCGTTGATGGCGCCGGCCCGACCGATCGCCAGGGTTCCGACCGGAATCCCGGCAGGCATCTGGACGATGGAATAAAGGGAATCGACGCCGGATAGCGCCTTGGATTCGACCGGCACCCCGAAGACCGGCAGTTCGGTCAGGGCCGCGGTCATGCCCGGCAGGTGGGCCGCGCCGCCGGCGCCGGCGATGATGACCTTGCAGCCGGCCGCCTTGGCGCCCTTGGCGAAAGCATAAAGCCGGTCGGGCGTGCGGTGCGCGGAGACGATCAGCGTCTCATGGGTGATGCCGAGCGCAGTCAGCGTCTGCGCGGCATGGCGCATGGTCTCCCAGTCCGACTGGCTGCCCATGATGATGGTAACGGGGGCGTTCATAGCGTCAATTGTTCTCAAGAATCCAGAAACATAGGCTGGATTATCCGTTTCGCTCGGCGGGGGCAAGGTATCCGCTTCGCAAGCCTGCCCCGGTCAACCTCAACAACAGCCATGCATATCAGCAGGTCTTAAAGGCCGGAATCCCGACTTTGTGTCGTCACGAAATCCTCGGAGGTTTGGCTAACGATCGCTGTCGATCCGTCCGGCTCCGGGAGCCGTGCACGCGACGCACGTTATGCGATAATATCCGGCGTGATCTGATCTTCGACAAAGGCGATACGGTCGCGCAGCAGCAGCTTGCGCTTCTTCAGCCGTTGCAACTGCAGCAAGTCGGGTGCGGGCGATTGATGCAATGCATCGATGGCCGCGTCGAGGTCGCGGTGTTCTTGTTGCAGCCGTGCCAGTTGGGCGCCGAGTTCGCGTTGGTCTTCGTCGGTCATGTCATACGAAATCTTGCATCGCGAAACGGTAGCAGCAAATCGTCTGCGGTCTTCGATCATTATCCTGACGATTGCGCGCGCGCGCAAGCGGCGTGGTTCCGCACTCACGTTTTGTTTTTCATGACGGCGCGGAAAGCTGCTTCCGCGACCTTATATCTATCGACAGATTTCCCATGTCATGTAGACTTCATTATCCAAATCGCGTTTGAGATTCATCCCAGCCCGAGGAGGTTTTATATGGCGGTTCAGTCGCATCTCGTTGAACTGGAACGGAAACACCGCGTTCTCGAGAGTGAGTTGCACGAGGCCCTTAGGCATCTGTCCACCGACGATCTTCGCATCGTCGAACTCAAGCGCCGAAAATTGCTCCTCAAGGATGAAATCGAAAAGCTCCGGCAACACGCCGACGCGACACTGCACTAGGCGATGTTGCACTAGGTCGAGCGCGCGAGAGATTCTTCGCTTCTGATTGAGTCGGAAGCGAAGTTCTCGCAAGCTGATATTCAGCCTCATCACGACGCACAATTGCTGCCGCTTTGTACGAGCCATTTCGCTTGGTGCATTCCTTGCAACGCGCTAAAGCCAAATGTCGTTCGGAGCGAACGTAATTTGATTGCGATGTATCGCGACGGGTGATGCGACGTCAGCCTTGCACCAAATTCCCGACGTGATCCGCGAGAGCGAGGCACGACGTCAATCCAGGTGACTCAATCCCGAACAGATTGATCAGCCCGGCGACACCGTGATCGTGTGGCCCCTGAATGACGAAATCCTGCACGGCCACGGCGGGCGGGACGATCTTTGGACGTATGCCGGCGTAGCCGGGCATCAATGCGCCGTCGGGGAGGCCGGGCCAGTAGCGGCGAATGGCCGGATAGAACCTGTTCGCGCGCTCGGGATCCACGACATAATCGACGCTATCGATCCATTCGACGTCGGGCCCGAACTTGGCTTGACCCGCAAGGTCCAGCGTCAGGTGGACGCCCAGTCCGCCGGGCTCCGGCACCGGATAAATCAGGTGCGAAAACGGCGAACGGGTGCTGCAACTGAAGTAATTGCCCTTGGCGAGATAGGCCGGCGGAATGCGGTCGAGCGGCATGCCGTCGACTTGGCGCGCGACCATGGTTGCAGCGAGACCAGCGGCGTTGATGAGCCATCGGCATTGCAGCGACATCGGGTTTTCACCGCCGACATCTATCTCGATGCACTCGCCCTGGATGCGCGCCTGAAGTAATGGCGCGTGAAATGCGAATGCGCCGCCGGCGGCTTCGGCCTCGCCGCGCAGCGACAGCATCAAGGCGTGGCTGTCGACGATCCCGGTCGAAGGTGACAACAGCGCTGCCTGACAACTCAGCGCCAGCTCCAGCGCGCACGCTTCCCTACCGCTCAGGAGTTGCATATCGCCGACGCCGTTGGCTTCGGCGCGCGCCTTGATGGATTGAAGCTTGTCGACTTCCTCCGGCCGTGTCGCGACGATCAACTTGCCGCAATTGCGGTGCGGAATGTCGTGCTCCCGGCAATAGGCATAGAGCATAGCTTTGCCGCTCACGCACATCCGGGCCATCATGCTGCCGGCGGCATAATAGATGCCGGCGTGGATCACCTCGCTGTTGCGCGACGATATGCCGGTGCCGATTGCTTCCGTCGCTTCCAGCACGATGACCTCGCGGCCGGCGCGCGCCAGTCGTCGTGCAATCGCCAGGCCGACAACGCCCGCTCCGACGATGACGCATTCGACTTGATCCATCGGCGTTCGGCTCATTGATGACGTGATCGCGGCGGGAGCGGCTTGGAGCGGATCGCCGCAGCCTGCGGCGTTTCACAGCCTGCGTGGCGCAATATTAGTAAAGTATTAATCATGCGACCGCATTTGCCCGAATTTGAGCCGAATTACGGCACGGGAGCGCTACCCGTTTACCTGATTCAAATTGGCGCGGCCAGATATTGCGTGCGGTATCCGCAGGTGAATGATGGCTGGCAAGAAGTGGCAGGCAGGCGGCAACGGAGCGAATCCTGCTTGGAGCGCGGCGTTTGTTTTAATGACGGTGGTGCCGTTTGCGGCAGCATCGGCGTTGCCTGCTAACTTTGACCAGACGGCTTCGTTCGGAGCGACGGATCCGATCCTGCTATGGCAATTCGTCATCGGCGGTGTGGTGGCTCTCGCCTTTTTGATCGCCATCGTTCTTTGGGCGGTTGCCGCCTTGAATCGGGTCAAGCGCGCATTTTCGCGCGGCACCGCCCTCGTCACCACTGCGCTGAATACGCTTAGCCATGGCGTGGTGATCGTCAATCGCCAGGACAAGGTGGTCTTCTGCAACGATCGCTACCTCGAAATTTACGGTCTCACCCGCGGCGACATTGCATCGGGTATCACCGGTCGTGAACTTTTCGCGCTACGCCGGCGGCAGGGGATTCCCGAAGTGGCCGACCACGGCGATGCCTATGCCGTGGATACCAATGGCCTGATTCTCGAACTGACCAATGGTCGCTCGATCCTGGTGAAGCGCTATCGACTGTTGAACGGCGGTGCGGTTTCGACTCACGAGGATTGCACCGAACAGCGCAACCTCGCGAAGCAACTGGCCTCCGCCAACAGCTTCCTCGAATCCATTATGGACAATGTTCCGGTCTGTATCGCCGCGAAGAGTGTCGAGGACGGCCGCTACATCTTCGCCAACAGGGCTTTCGAGCAGTTTTCCGGCTTCTCGCGTGAGAAGATTGTCGGACGACGCGCCGACGAACTTTATACGGCGAAGACGGCCGCGGCGATCGATGCCGCCGACCGGGCGGCCATGGAAGCGCCGAGGGGACAAACCAGCGGTGAAATTCATATCGAGCGCAACGGTCGAAGCTGCATTCTGGCGAACAACCGCGTGCTTGTCCGCAACCAGAACAACGAACCCGAGTTCCTTGTCGCGTTGTTCGACGATGTGACCGAGCGCGCTTCGCTGTCGGAGCAACTGGAAAACGCCAAGGCGTTTCTGGAAACGGTGGTGGACCACATCCCGATCGCGGTGACGGTGGAGAGCATCACCGACCGGCGTTACCTGCTCGCCAACCGCCGCGCCGAAGTCATTCTCAATCGCCGCCGCGAAGACGTCACCGGACTGACCTCGGCGGAATTGTTCAACGCGCGCGAGGCCTCCGTCATCATCAGTCGGGACAATGCCGCGATCAAGAAGGGCGGGATGCAAACCGAGGAGCATCCGATCAGCACCAAGGATGGCTTGCGGCTGTTCCTGACCCGGCGCGTGACGGTCGCGGGCGAGGCAGGCGGGCCGCAATATCTGATCAAGACGCATGAAGACGTTACCGACCGGCGCCAGACCGAGGCGCGCATGGCGCATATGGCCTATCACGACGGCCTGACGGATCTGCCGAACCGCCCGGCATTCCTGCAGTCGCTGTCCCAGATGATCGAGGCGTGCGACGGAACGGACGAGAAATTCGCGGTATTGTCGGTCGACCTCGACGGTCTCAAGGAGATCAACGATGTGTTCGGCCACGCGGTCGGCGACAAGCTGCTGGTCGAGGTGTCGCAGCGGATTCAGGAAGCCGCCGGCGGCGGCGTCGTGGCGCGGCTGAGCGGCGACGAATTCGGTCTGATCATCGATGGGTCGCAGCCCGAGGCGGCGTTGACGGTGGCCAATCGTCTGGTCGAGACCATGGCGGAGGAATTCCGCATCGATGGCAAGTCGGTTCGCACCGGCCTCACCACCGGCATCTCCATTTTCCCGGCCAACGGCAACGATGCGGCTTCGCTGCTGGCGAATGCCGGCGCGGCCTTGTTCCGGGCCAAGGCGCGGTCGCGTGGCTCGATCAATATTTATGAACCGCAGATGGATCGGCAGATTCGTGATCGGCGGATTCTGCATCAAGACCTGTCGATGGCGATCCGCAATGGCGAACTGTCGTTGCACTTTCAGCCGCAGGCGCGCGCAAGCCGCGATGATGCCGAGCGCGAAACCATCGGGTTCGAAGCGCTTGCGCGCTGGCGGCATCCTACGCGTGGCGACGTCCCGCCGGGTGACTTCATTCCGCTGGCGGAAGAGAGCGGCCTGATCGTTGAAATGGGCCAGTGGATTTTGCGCGAAGCCTGTCGCGAGGCGGCGTCGTGGCCGAAGCCGCTGCAGATCGCGGTCAACCTGTCGCCGGCGCAGTTCATGCACAGCGACCTGGTGAACTTCCTGCATGCGGTATTGCTCGAAACCGGGCTTGCGCCGGGGCGTCTCGAACTGGAAATCACCGAGGGCGTGCTGATCGAGGATTTCGATCGTGGCCTCGGTCTGTTGCGTCGGTTGAAAGCGCTGGGCGTGCGCATTTCGATGGACGACTTCGGCAGCGGCTATTCGTCGCTGACCTACCTGCAAGCGTTCCCGTTCGACAAGATCAAGATCGACCGGGCCTTCGTGATGAATCTCGGTCACAATCCGCAATCGGCGGCGATCATTCGCGCGGTCATCGGGCTTGGACATGGCCTGCATATGTCGATCGTGGCCGAGGGCGTCGAAACCTACGAGCAACTGTGTTTCCTCGCGGATGAATCCTGCGACGTGATTCAGGGCTTCTTCATCGGCAAGCCGGCGCCGATCGAGCAGTATGCCGCGCTGGTTGGCCGCGCCGAGCCGAAACTGTTGACTGCCGGCCGGAAATTCGGCTGAACCGCGCCGATCTTTCTGCTGCCCGCAGCGTTTTGTCGCGCGGCGGTTGAGCCTTCGCGCATCCCCGGCTACATCATTGTTTCTCGAAATCCAGCCACGCCGGAGGCTTCGGTGAACGGGGTTTCGGCGTGATGGCGAGCGCGGCATCATCGGGGGTTAAGGGTGGGGGCACTTTCGGAAACGGCGCCACAGGCGAACGCAGGCACGGCCTTGCCGCTGCTGCGCATCGATGCGGTCGGGAAGCGGTTCGGTGGCTTTACCGCGGTCGATGGCGTGTCGCTTGATATCAAGGCGGGTGAGTTCTTCGCGCTTCTGGGGCCGAGCGGCTGCGGCAAGACCACGCTGCTGCGGATGCTGGCCGGATTCGAGACGCCGGATTCCGGACGGATTCTGCTGCATGGCGAGGACGTCGCGCCGATGCCGCCGCATCAGCGTCCGGTCAACATGATGTTCCAGAACTACGCGCTGTTCCCGCATCTCAATGTCCGCGACAATATTGCGTTCGGGCTGCGCCGCGCCGGCATGTCGCGCGCCGAGATTGCGGCGCGTGTCGCCGAATTGCTGGCGCTGGTTCGTCTGGAGGGTTTGGCGAAGCGTCGTCCCGAGCAACTGTCGGGCGGCCAGCGTCAGCGCGTGGCGCTGGCGCGCGCGGTAGCGCGGCGGCCGCAATTGTTGTTGCTCGATGAACCGCTGGCAGCGCTCGACAAGAAATTGCGTGAGAGCACCCAGCGCGAATTGCTGGCATTGCAGCGCCAGCTTGGCCTCACCTTCATCGTGGTGACCCACGATCAGGACGAGGCGATGACCCTGGCGGATCGCATCGGTGTGATGAACGCGGGCCGGCTCGCGCAGGTGGCGACGCCGCGCCAACTCTATGAGGAGCCCTGCTCGCGGTGGGTCGCCGAATTCGTCGGCGACGTCAACATCCTTGAAGGCCGGATCGAGGCGCGCGAGGCGGGTCGCCTGCGCGTGACCACGCAAGGCGCGGGTGTGCTGTCGGCGTCGGCGCCGCGCGGTCTCGGTGACGTTGCCGAAGTCTGCGTCGCCATCCGGCCGGAAAAGATCAGGTTGTCACAGCGGGCGCCGGCGGACGATTCTCATGCCGGCACGATGAACCGGCTCGAAGGCGTGATTGCCGACGTGTCTTATCTCGGCAGCGCGTCGTCCTACACGATCGTGCTCGACGGCGGCGCATCGCTGCGCGCGTCGCTCGCCAATGCCGCGCGCCTCAATGCGGATGCCTACGGCGTCGGACAGCGGGTGACGGCGTGGTTTGCACCGGACGATTGCGTGGTGCTGGATCGATGACATGAGCGCACGCAACATCTTCACACGGCCGGCGCGTCTTGCCGCCATCGCGCCTTACGGCTGGATGGTGCTGTTCTTTCTGGTGCCGTTCGGGGTCGTTCTCAAGCTCAGCCTGTCGCAGGTGGCCATCGCGCAGCCGCCTTATCTGCCGGCGTTCGATCTGGGAGCGGGCTGGCCGGCGCTGGTTGCGGCCTTCGCAGCGCTGTCGTTCGACAACTTCCGTCTGCTCCTCTCGGATAATCTCTACGTGGCGTCGGGCCTGCGCAGCCTCACGGTGGCGGCGACTGCGACCGCGCTGCTGTTGCTGATCGGTTATCCGATCGCCTATGCGATGTCGCGCCTGCCACGACGTTGGCAGCCGTTGGCGATGATGCTCGTGATCGTGCCGTTCTGGACCTCGTTCCTGATCCGCATCTATGCGTGGATCAATATCCTGCAGCATGATGGATTATTGAATCAGATTCTGCTGGCACTGCATATCGTGTCGGAGCCGGTGGTGTGGCTGTCGACCGACACCGCCATGTATATCGGCATGGTTTATTCCTACCTGCCGTTCATGATCCTGCCACTCTACGCGACGTTGTCGAAACTGGATCCCGCATTGCTTGAAGCCGCCGCCGATCTTGGCAGTTCGCCGGTGCAGAGCTTCTGGCGCGTGACGCTGCCGCTGTCCTTGCCGGGGATCGGTGCCGGCGCTCTGTTGTGCTTCATTCCCCTGGTCGGCGAATTCGTCATTCCGGATCTGCTGGCGGGATCGGATTCGCTGATGATCGGCCAGACCTTGTGGCTGGAATTTTTCACCAATCGCGACTGGCCGGTCGCTGCAGCCACGGCGGTGATGCTGCTGTTGATCCTGTTGCTGCCGCTGGTGATCTACGACCGGTTTCAGCGTCGTCAGATGGTGCGATCGTGAGCGGCGGCCGCTTTGCAGCGATGTCGCGGTTTAATGTCGTGTCCCTGGCATTGGGACTTGCCTTTCTGTACCTGCCGATCGTGATCCTCGTGATTTATTCGTTCAATGCCTCGCAACTGGTTACGGTCTGGGGCGGCTGGTCGCTGCGCTGGTACACGACGTTCTTCCAAGATGAGGCGATGCTGTCGGCGTTGGCAACGAGCCTGCGCGTTGCCGCGGTTTCGGCGACGCTGGCCTCGGTGCTCGGGACGCTGGCGGCGCTGGCGCTGGTGCGCGGCGCCGCGTTCCGCGGCCGCACGCTGTTCTCCGGCATGTTGTATGCGCCGCTGGTGATGCCGGAAGTCATCACCGGCCTGTCGCTGCTGTTGCTGTT
>JAEWIX010000072.1 GCA_023386885.1 Pseudomonadota bacterium | reverse complement strand
ATCCTGGCGATGCACTACACGCCGCATGCCGATCTCGCCTTCAAGTCGGTCGAACTCATCGTCCGCGACGTCAACTATGGCTGGCTGCTGCGCAACATCCACGCCTGCGGCGCATCGATGTTCTTCTTCGCCGTCTACATCCACATGTTCCGCGGCCTCTATTACGGGTCGTACAAGGCGCCGCGCGAAGTGCTCTGGATCCTCGGCGTCATCATCTACCTGCTGATGATGGCCACGGGCTTCATGGGCTACGTGCTGCCGTGGGGCCAGATGAGCTTCTGGGGCGCCACCGTCATTACCAACCTGTTCTCGGCCATTCCCTATGTCGGCGAGAGCATCGTGACGCTGCTGTGGGGCGGCTATTCGGTCGGCAACCCGACGCTGAACCGCTTCTTCTCGCTGCACTACCTGCTGCCGTTCGTGATCGCCGGCGTCGTCGTGCTGCACGTCTGGGCCCTGCACGTCGCCGGTCAGAACAACCCGGCCGGCGTCGAGCCGAAGACCGAGAAGGACACCGTGCCGTTCACACCTTACGCGACCATCAAGGACGGGTTCGGCATGGCCTGCTTCCTGATCTTCTTCGCGTGGTTCATCTTCTACATGCCGAACTATCTCGGCGACGCTGAAAACTACGTTCAGGCCAATCCGGGCGTCACCCCCGCGCACATCGTGCCGGAATGGTACTATCTGCCGTTCTACGCGATCCTGCGTTCGATCCCGAGCAAGCTCGGCGGCGTCATCGCGATGTTCGGCGCGATCATCGTGCTGGCCTTCCTGCCGTGGCTCGACAGCGCCAAGACCCGTTCGCTGCGCTATCGTCCGCTCGCCAAGCAGTTCTTCTGGATCTTCGTCGTGGTCTGCGTGCTGCTGGGCTGGCTCGGCGGCAAGCCGGCTGAAGGCGTCTACGTCACCGTCGGCCGCATCCTGACGTTCTGCTACTTTGCTTACTTCCTGATCGTGCTGCCGATCCTCAGCCGGATCGAGACGCCGCGCGCGGTACCGAATTCGATTGCCGACGACGTGCTGGCGAAGTCCGGCAAGAAGGCGGTTGCGTCGATCGCGGTGGCGCTGCTGGCTGGTGCCGCATTGCTCACCGGTGGTGTGCAGCAGGCCAAGGCGGCGGATCATTCCGAAACCCCGCCGTCGCTGTCGTGGTCGTTCGCGGGTCCGTTCGGCAAGTTCGATCGTGGCGCCCTGCAGCGCGGCTACAAGGTCTACAAGGAAGTTTGTGCGACCTGTCACTCGATGAATCTGGTGCACTTCCGCAACCTCGCCGATCCGGGCGGCCCGGGCTTCACCCCGGCGCAGGCGGCGGCCGTTGCAGCCGAGTACAAGGTGCAGGACGGTCCCAACGACGCTGGCGAGATGTTCGAGCGTCCGGGCCGCGTCGCCGACAAGTTCCCGGCGCCGTTCCCGAACGAGAACGCTGCGCGTGCCTCCAACGGTGGCGCGGCTCCGCCGGACCTGTCGCTGATCGCCAAGGCGCGATCCTATGCGCGCGGCTTCCCGCAGTTCATCTTCGATTTCTTCACCCAGTTTCAGGAGCAGGGTCCGAATTACGTCGATGCGATCCTGCAGGGCTATGCGGATAATCCGCCGGCCGGCGTTACCATCCCCGAAGGTGCGTACTACAACAAGTACTTCCCCGGTCACGCCATCAAGATGCCGAAGCCGCTGTCGAACGACCAGGTCACCTACGACGACGGCTCGCCGCAGACCGTGGCGCAGTACGCGCACGACGTGACGACATTCCTGATGTGGGCGGCCGAGCCGCATCTCGAAGCGCGCAAGCGCCTCGGCATGCAAGTGATGATCTTCCTGATCATCTTCGCGGGGCTCCTGTACTTCACCAAGAAGAAGGTCTGGGCCAACGCGCATTGATCGCGCGGACGCAATCCCGAAATGAGAAAGCCCCCGCACTGCGGGGGCTTTTTCGTTAGAGGGCATCCGGGTCTGCATGGCCGGCAATATGCTGCCCATCATTGCCTTGTCACGACAGAGCGGACACAATGGGTTCCATGTAAGACGCTCGCGATACGACGGAGGACATCATGGGAAGCAGCATCACGTTCAAACGCCCCGACGGCAAAGAGGCGAAAGGCTATCTGGCCAACGCCGCGCGCGGCAACGCGCCGGGCGTCGTGGTGATCCAGGAATGGTGGGGTCTGTCGGAAAACATCAAGGCGCTGACCGACCGCTTTGCGCTGGCCGGCTTCGATGCGCTGGCGCCCGATCTCTACAACGGCGTTCTGGTGCCTTATCACGACACCGAAGCCGCCAACAAGGAAATGGGATCGCTCGATTTCATCGACGCGACCACGCAGACGGTGCGCGGCGCAGCGCAGTATCTGGCGCGCAACGGCGCCAAGGTGGGGCTGACCGGCTTTTGTCTCGGTGGTGCGGTGACCATCATCGGCGCGGCCAAACTGCCGGAACTAAGCGCGGCGGTGGCGTTCTACGGCATTCCGCCGGAGCAGGCGGCCAAGCCCTCCGATATTCGCGTGCCGTTGCAGGGCCATTTCGCCAATCGCGACGACTGGTGCACGCCGCAGGTGGTCGATGCTTTCGAGCAGGGACTGAAGGCGGCCGGCAAGACGGCGGAGTTCTTCCGCTATGACGCCGACCACGCCTTCGTCAACGAGCAGCGGGCGGCGGTGCACGATCGCGAGGCCGCGGAGCTGGCATGGGGCCGCGCCGCCGAATTTTTCAGGACGCATCTTGGGTGAACTGGTCACCGGCGTCGCTATCTCGCCGCTGAGCGAGCGCCCGGAATTCTTCGATCAGATTGCAGACCGGATCTGGCGCGCGTGGTGGCAGCCGAATGGGGTGCCGCGCGACTACATCACCGAGCGGATGAAGGAAGGGTTGGCTTCCGGCGGCATGCCGCGCGCCTTCGTGGCTCACGAGGGCGGCGTGTTTGCAGGCACCGCGTCGGTGATCGCCTCCGATCTCGACGAGCGGCCGCAGTATACGCCATGGGTGGCGGCGGTGTGGATCGAGCCGGAATTCCGTTCGCGTCGCATCGGCCGGCAATTGATCGCCCACGCGGCGCGCTATGCACTGAGCCTTGGTGTTCCGAAGGTCTATCTCACGGCGCGGCCGTCGCGTCGCTCGCTCTATGAAGAACTCGGCTGGACCGCGATCGAGGAGGGAGTCGGCGATCTCGATTTCACCATCCTGACCTGGGATGCGGCGGCCGCCGGGCTATCGTGATCGCGCCGGTGGCCGGTGACGCTTTGGACGCCCTTGACGTCGCCGCGTCGGCGTGGTGATTTGCCGCCCATGAGCACCCTGTCCCAGAGCCGTCTGTGGTGGCGCACCTCCTGAAGGTGGCCGGTGCGATTTCGTTTTTCCCAATCGTCAAGGTCGCCTCGCAAGACGGCGGCCTTTTTCATGATCCGGCATACCTGTCCTGTGTGGCGCTCCTTCGGCAAGTTTCGTAAGAGGATGCCATGAACAGGACCGTCTTTCTGCTTCCCGCGCAGGCGAGCTACCGCACCGCCGCCGGTCTCGACGTCTCGCGCACCGTCACGCATTTCACCGGCGGTGCGGCGCTGGATCACCTGATCGATCTGCTCGACCGCCGCCGTGGTGTGGTGCTGTCCTCGGGCACCACAGTGCCGGGCCGTTACGAGAGCTTCGACATGGGCTTTGCCGATCCGCCGCTGGCGCTGGAAACGGTGGGCACGCAATTCGTGTTGAAGGCGCTGAATTCGCGCGGCGAGATACTGGTCGCTTTTCTAGGTGCGACGTTGAGCGATCCCGCGTTCGAGATCACCGAGACCTCCGCGACCCGCCTTGCCGGAAACATCCTGCGCGGCGAAGCCCCGGTCGACGAAGATCAGCGAACCCGCCGCGCCAGCGCGATGTCGCTGGTGCGCGCCATCGTCGCGGTGCTGGCGTCGCCGGTCGATCCACTGCTCGGGCTCTACGGCGCGTTCGCCTACGATCTCGTCTTCCAGATGGAAGACCTGGTGCAGCGGCGCGCGCGCGAAGCCGATCAGCGCGACATCGTGCTGTTTATTCCAGATCGTCTGTTGGCTTACGACCGTGCCACTGGCCGCGGCGTCACCTTGAATTTCGAATTCGCCTTCAACGGCAAATCCACTGAGGGTTTGTCGACCGATACCGGCGAAAGCGTCTACGCCAAGACCGGTCGCCAAGGCTTCACCGATCACGCGCCGGGCGAATATCAGGCGACGGTCGAGACCGCGCGCGCCTCGTTCGCGCGCGGCGACCTGTTCGAGGCGGTGCCGGGGCAACTCTTCGGCGAGCCATGCGAACGCACCCCCGCCGAAGTGTTTCAGCGGCTGTGTCGCATCAATCCGTCGCCCTATGGCGGGCTGGTCAATCTCGGCGACGGTGAGTTTCTCGTCTCCGCGTCGCCGGAAATGTTTGTGCGCTCCGACGGCCGCCGCATCGAAACGTGTCCGATCTCTGGCACCATCGCGCGCGGCGCCGATGCCATCGGCGACGCCGAGAAGATTCGCGAGTTGCTGAATTCGCAGAAGGACGAATTCGAACTCAACATGTGCACCGACGTCGATCGCAACGACAAGGCGCGCATCTGCATGCCCGGAACGATTAAAGTGCTGGCGCGGCGGCAGATCGAGACCTACTCGAAGCTGTTTCACACCGTCGATCACGTCGAGGGCATCCTGCGTCCCGGCTTCGACGCGCTCGATGCGTTCCTCACTCACGCCTGGGCGGTGACGGTGACCGGCGCGCCGAAGAAATGGGCGATGCAGTTCGTCGAGGATAATGAGCGCTCGTCGCGGCGCTGGTATGCCGGCGCGTTCGGCGTGGTCGGCTTCGACGGCTCGATCAACACCGGCCTCACCATCCGTACCATCCGCATGAAGGACGGCCTGGCCGAAGTTCGCGTCGGCGCCACTTGCCTGTTCGACAGCGATCCGGCGGCGGAAGACCGCGAGTGCCAGACCAAAGCGGCGGCGCTGTTTCAGGCATTGCGCGGCGATCCGCCGAAGCCGCTCTCGAGCGTGGCGCCGGATGCCAGCGGCTCCGGCAAGCGCGTGCTGCTGATCGATCACGACGATAGCTTCGTGCACATGCTGGCGGATTACTTCCGGCAGGTCGGCGCCGAAGTCAGCGTGACGCGCTACAAGCACGCGCAGGCGATGCTCAACGGCGGCAGCTACGATCTGCTGGTGTTGTCGCCAGGGCCGGGACGGCCGGAGGACTTCGGCATCAAGCAGACCATCGACACCGCGCTTGAAAAGAAGCTGCCGGTGTTTGGCGTCTGTCTCGGCGTGCAGGCGATCGGCGAATACTTTGGCGGGCAACTTGGGCAGTTGACGCAACCCGCGCACGGTCGGCCGTCGCGGGTCGCGGTGCGCGGCGGCACCTTGATGCACGGCCTGCCGAACGAGATCGTTATCGGCCGCTATCACTCGCTGTATGTCGAACGCGATACCATGCCGGAGGTGTTGCAGGTCACCGCTTCGACCGAAGACGGCGTGGCGATGGCGATCGAGCACAAGACATTGCCGGTCGGCGGTGTGCAGTTTCACCCCGAGTCGCTGATGTCGCTCGGCGGCGAGGTGGGCCTGCGTATCGTCGAGAACGCGTTTCGGCTGGGGAAGAATGCAAATTGAATCGAAAGATCGTGGCGGCGGTTACCCGTCATGGCCGGACTTGTTCCGACCATCCACGTCTTGCGTGACTCGAAGTAGTGCGAGGAAAACGTGGATGCCCGGCACAAGGCCGGGCATGACGACGTAATTGACTGAGGGGAAGGGTCCGATGGTCCTTGAAGACGATCTGAAAGCCGCTGTTCGCACCATTCCGGATTATCCGAAGCCGGGCATCCTGTTTCGCGACATCACGACGCTGCTCGGTGACGCACGAGCGTTTCGCCGCGCGGTCGATCAACTGGTGCATCCGTGGGCCGGCTCGAAGATCGACAAGGTGGCCGGCATCGAGGCGCGCGGCTTTATCCTCGGCGGCGCGGTGGCGCATCAGCTCTCGGCGGGCTTCGTGCCGATCCGCAAGAAGGGCAAGCTGCCGCATCAGACGGTGCGGATGGCCTATGCATTGGAATACGGCACCGACGAAATGGAAATGCATGTCGATGCCATCGCACCCGGCGAGCGCGTGATTCTGGTCGATGACCTGATCGCCACCGGCGGCACCGCGGAAGGCGCGGTGAAGCTGCTGCGCCAGATCGGCGCGGAGGTCTGCGCAGCGTGTTTCATCATCGATCTGCCGGACCTCGGCGGCGCCGACAAGCTGCGCGGCATGAACGTGCCGGTGCGCACCTTGATGGCGTTCGGCGGGCATTGAGAAGCAGGCTTCATCGCGAAGGACTGAGCTGTCTAATATCGCTGCGTCATCACAGGGTTTGTCCCGATGATCCACGTTTTGACGTCAGTTTTATCGCAGCAGGACGTGGATGGCCGGGGCAAAGGCGAGCGAAGCGACGCCGTTCTTCGAACGGCTGTGCCCGGCCATGACGGAGCCGAGAATTCCTTTACCCGCCTTGCAGCAATAAACTCAGTTCAAGTTCGCGGAAGCTGAAATACGCATCGCGGATCCATTGATGCAACTCGCTGGATGAATCGGTCTTGCCGCGCAGGAAGCCGGTGAACGAGAACGACGTGCGGTCGATGTAGGTATTGAGGAACGCCGGCAGCGCAGGCAGCTTCAACTGCCGTCCCTGACTGAAGATCGCCGGCATTTCACCGCGCAGCACGTATTCGTTGTCGATCGTGATAAGGGCGCGCGCCGGCACGGTCGTTTGCAGCGTCGCGTAGCTGCGGATCGACAGCCGGTCGCTGTCGGCGACGAACAGCACCATCGGCACGATGCCGCGCCGCGCGGCTTCCTTGAAGAAGCCGATCTCGCCGACCATCCTGAAGAATTCATCGAAGGCGTGAAAACCGAGGTCGATCACCTTGGCAATGCCGTCGTTGAGGATCAGGCGATCCATCATCGCCATCTTGCCGAAGGTGTCGTCGATCTCGGCCGTCTCCGTGGTGCGCGGCAGGAAATCGAGTAGCGACGGCTCTTTCAGATTGACGTCGAAGCCGATCACACTGCCCCGTTGCAGCAGCAGAAATTCGCACAGAAGCCGCGCGATCAGCGTCTTGCCGACCTGCGGCCGGGGCGAACAGATGATGTAAACGGGCGTGCGGCGCATGGCGCTATATCAGGGAATTTTCGCGCCCGATCCAGCCCCTCGACGAAGGGCGGGCTATTTTTCGTTCGCCTTGGCCGCCGGCTTGTCGGCAGCGGCTGCCGTCTTGTCCTTGTCTTTGTCCTTGCCGACGATGTCGGTCAGCTTGATGCGGTCGAACTCGCTCCAGACGTTGGCGAGCCAGTGGCGAACATAGCCGCGCAGCACGAAGGAATAATTCGCCGCTTCGTCCTTCGGACCCTTGTTGGCGACGAATTGCAGGAACGGCACCGAGGCGACCTCGACCTGCTCGAACGCCATTTCATTGAGCTTGGGAATGGTCAGTTCGGTTGCACCCTTGATGCGGTGGAAATACGAGTTGTAGGTCGCCTGATCCCACTCGAAGAAGCTGGTGTTGTTGATGAAGTTTTTCACCAGGAAATACTTTGCGCCGTCCATGAAGTTGGCGGTCTCGGCGATCTCGTCGAGCGAGGCGATCGACGGCCCGAGGATATGGAACACCGCGAAGGTGATCTGGCCGGATTTCGCGGCATCGAGGAAGCCGATGTCGCGCAACGAGGCCAGCGCCGGCGACAGCAGGCCGGCGCGGACGTCGATTACGGTCACTGACGGGGCGGCCGAGTTCAGCGTATCGAAGATCTTCATCTGATCGGCGGTCGCCGTCATGTCGACGATTTCGGTGATGTCGGGGTGGAAACGTTTCAGCGTGCCGCGCGGCGATTCGGTGTCGAACGCCCGGGTCGGGACATTGTTGGCGTTGAAATAATCGAGCACCGTTCGCGACACGGTGGTCTTGCCGACGCCGCCCTTGTCCGCACCCACGACAATCACTGCTGGTTTCGCCATGACATTCCCTTATGCGCTGTATTTGAAGCGGGCATGAAGGCTCACACCCGTGTCCCCATTGCGGACGCCCTTTCGGTAGGGCGTCGCAGTCCCATCTTGCGCTGACTTTGCGCGCGAAGATGGCAGAAACGAGGGAGATTTCCAATCGCCGCCGCCGCCGATAACGTTAATCCCGTCAAAGTGGGTTAACAACCACAGCCGACTGATCTTGTATTCAGTGGCGGCCCCACGGGCCTTGAATCGGCCCCGGGATCGGCAGCGGGTTGGGCAGGGGATTGGCCTGTCCGCCAGGTGGAGATGGCGCAGGCGGCGTCGGCTCGTCGCTCCACGGTCCATGGACCGGTGCCTCGGTGAAGTCCTCCATGGGGGTCTCGTCCTCCGGCAATGCCAGCGGACCGGGATCGTGGCCGCCGGCGAATTTCACCAGCGCCTTCACCCGCCGCTCCACCGAAGGGTGCGTCGCGAACACGTCGGCAAATCCCTCTCGCGGATTGTCGACGCACATCTCCATCACCGCCGAGGTCGCGCCCGGCAGTTCGCCTCGATTTTCGATCTTGCGCAGCGCCGAGATCATCGCATCCGGATTTTTGGTGAGTTCGACGGAGCCGGCATCCGCCAGGAATTCGCGGGAACGCGACAGCGCAAACCGCACCACCTGCGACATGATCCACGCGAGCGCGATCAGCGCCACGGCGATCAGCACGGCGAAGAT
>JAEWIX010000065.1 GCA_023386885.1 Pseudomonadota bacterium | reverse complement strand
AACTGGTCGATGCCGCGCGTGCCGGGCGGATGTTCGCCGAAACCTGAATTCCATGCCGTCAGGTCATAGCATTGCAGGTAGGCGAATTCGCTGCCGCGCGTCGAGACGATGAACTGGTCCATCGCCGGTTCGTCGAGGTCGCCGCTGACCAGACTGTACTGTTCGGCGGGATCGCCCCACCATTGCGCCACATGCGGTTCCGCCAGCCAGCGCCGGACCAGCGGCAGGTCGGCCGGCGTCATCGGGCGGAAGGCGTAGTCCGGTGCCATGATCGGGCGGCTCCCTCAGAGCGTTTCGATCGTGACGTTCCGGTTGGTGTAGACGCAGATGTCGGCGGCGATATCGAGTGCGCGGCGCACGATAGCCTCGGCATCCTTGTCGCTGTCGGCCAGCGCGCGGGCGGCGGCCAGCGCATAGTTGCCGCCGGAGCCGATCGCCATCACGCCGCCTTCCGGCTCGAGAACGTCGCCGGTGCCGGTCAGCACCAGCGAGACCTCCTTGTCAGCGACGATCATCATCGCCTCGAGCCGCCGCAGGTAACGGTCGGTGCGCCAGTCCTTGGCTAGTTCGACCGCCGCGCGGGTGAGTTGACCGGGATACTGCTCCAGCTTGGCCTCCAGCCGCTCGAACAACGTGAAGGCATCGGCGGTGGCGCCAGCGAAGCCGCCGATCACGTCGCCCTTGCCGAGTTTGCGGACCTTCTTGGCGTTGGATTTGATGACGGTCTGGCCGATCGACACCTGCCCATCGCCGCCAATCACCACCTTGCCGCCCTTGCGGACGGTGACGATGGTGGTGCCGTGCCAGACTTGCGGCGAACCATCGCCGGACATCGAATGTGAGGGGGTCATGGGAATCCTTTCGCGGCCATGATCTAGGGACTGGCGGGCAGGGTTGCAATTGCGGCGGATCGGTCGAATCCGGTCACCATATGGTCAATCCGCCGCGAAACCTGGCTTCCCGCAGTAGCGAAGGCGGCACCAGCCTGTTAAAAGGGCGCGTTTTCGAAATGTTCAGGGTGCGGAGAGTCCCTATGCGGACGGCTACGATCAAGCGCAAGACCAAGGAAACCGACATCGAGGTGGCGATCAACCTCGATGGCACCGGCGCGGCAAATATCGCGACCGGAATCGGCTTTTTCGACCATATGCTCGATCTGCTGGCCCGCCATTCCCGCATCGACCTGACCGTGAAGGCGGTGGGCGACCTCCATATCGATTTCCACCACACCACCGAGGATGTCGGCATCGCGCTCGGCCAAGCGGTCAAGCAGGCGCTCGGCAACATGGCGGGCATCACCCGCTATGCCGGCGTCCACATGCCGATGGACGAGACGCTGACGCGGGTGGTGATCGACATTTCCGGCCGGCCGTTTCTGGTGTTCAAGGCGGAGTTTCCGCGCGACAAGATCGGCGAATTCGACACCGAACTGGTGCGCGAATGGTTCAATGCGTTCGCCATCAATGCCGGTGTGACGCTGCATGTCGAGACCCTATATGGTGAGAACAGCCACCATATCGCCGAATCCTGCTTCAAGGGTCTGGCGCGGGCGCTACGCGCGGCGGTCGCGATCGATCCCCGTAATGCGGGCGAAGTGCCGTCCACCAAGGGCCAGCTTGGCGGCTGACGGCGCGGCCGTCGGAGGGACATGATGCGCATTTATACGGTTCACGCGCCACGAACGAGCGACATGAATGCGCGCGCCGCGGGCGATCGCGCGGTGTTCGTGCGCGACGGCTTTCATGTCTGGGCCTTTGTCTTTGGCCCGTTCTGGCTACTCTATCATCGGCTGTGGTGGGCGTTGCTGGGTTACGTCGCTGTCATGGTTGGCGTCAGCGTGTCGCTCGGCGTGCTGCGCGTGAGCGGTGGCGTCAGCCTCTGCGTGCTGCTGTTGATCGCGTTGCTAATCGGCCTGGAAGCGGCCAGTCTGCGGCGATGGACACTGTCGCGCGGCAAGTGGCGGCAACTGGACGTTGTCGCCGGGACCAACGAACAGGATGCCGAGCGGCGTTTCTTCGACCGCTGGACTGCCGGGCGCACCGATTCCACTGACCCGATGTCGGTCGAGCGCGGCGGGCCGCCGCCGACCCGCGACATTCCGGGGCAATCGTTTTCGCGGCCGCCGCCGCTGCCCGGCAGCATCGTTGGTTTGTTTCCGCAGCCGGGAGGCTCGGCGTGAGCGTCGCCATTATCGACTACGGATCGGGCAACCTGCACTCGGCGGCCAAGGCGTTTGAGCGCGCGGCCCGTAGCCTTGAAAATCCGGACAAGGTGATCGTGACGCGCGACCCCGACGCGGTGTTTCGCGCCGATCGCATCGTGCTGCCCGGCGTCGGGGCCTTCGCCGATTGCCGCAAGGGACTGGACGCCGTCGACGGCATGATCGACGCCATGACGGAAGCTGTGCGCGTCAAGGCGCGGCCGTTCTTCGGCATCTGCGTCGGGATGCAGTTGATGGCGACGCACGGCAAGGAGAACGTCACCACCGACGGCCTGAACTGGATCGGCGGCGACGTCGAGAAGATCGCGCCGCGCGACGAGAGCCTGAAAATTCCGCACATGGGCTGGAATACGCTCGATGTCGTGCGCGAGCATCCGGTGTTGGAACGGCTGCCGCTGGGGCCGAAAGGTCGCCACGCCTATTTCGTCCATTCCTATCATCTCAACGCGGCGAACGAGGCGGATGTACTGGCGCGGGCTGATTACGGCGGGCCGGTGACGGCCATGGTCGGCAAGGACACTGCCATCGGCACGCAGTTTCATCCGGAGAAGAGCCAGCGTTTCGGGCTGGCGCTGATTGCCAATTTTCTGAAGTGGAAGCCGTGATTCTTTTTCCCGCTATCGATCTCAAGAACGGCCAGTGCGTGCGTCTCGAACAGGGCGACATGGCGCGCGCCACCGTGTTCAATCTCGATCCGGCCGCACAGGCGCAAAGCTTCGCCGCGCAGGGTTTTGAGTATCTGCATGTCGTCGATCTCGACGGCGCGTTCGCCGGCAAGCCGATGAATGCGCAGGCGGTCGAAGCGATGCTGAAGGTCATCAAGATGCCGGTTCAGCTTGGCGGTGGCATTCGCGATCTGGCGACGGTGGAAGCGTGGCTCACGAAGGGCATCACCCGCGTCATCATCGGCACCGCGGCGGTGCGCGATCCGGCTTTCGTGAAGGAAGCGGCCGCGAAATTTCCCGGTCGCGTCGCTGTCGGTCTCGATGCACGCGACGGCAAGGTGGCGGTGGAAGGCTGGGCGGAAACCTCGCAGGTCACTGCGCTGGAGATCGGTCAGCGTTTTGAGGATGCCGGCGTCGCCGCGATCATCTTCACCGACATCGCGCGCGACGGTCTGCTCAAGGGCCTCAATCTCGACGCCACCATCGCGCTGGCGGACTCAATCTCGATTCCGGTGATCGCCTCCGGCGGTCTCGCCTCGATCGAGGACATCAAGGCGATGCTGTCGCCGCGCGCGAAGAAGCTTGCCGGCGCTATCGCCGGGCGTGCGCTGTACGATGGGCGGGTCGATCCTGCCGAGGCGCTCGAGCTGATCCGCAGCGCGCGGGCGGCGTAGGAGCATCATATGTTCAAGGTACGCGTCATTCCCTGCCTCGACGTCAAGGACGGCCGGGTCGTCAAAGGCGTGAACTTCATCGATCTGCGCGACGCCGGTGATCCGGTGGAAGCCGCTATCGCCTACGACGCCGCCGGCGCCGACGAATTGTGTTTCCTCGACATCACGGCGACGCATGAAAATCGCGGTACCATGCTCGACGTGGTCCGGCGCACGGCGGAAGCCTGCTTCATGCCGGTGACGGTCGGCGGCGGCGTGCGCACGGTGGATGATATCCGGACGTTGCTGAAGTCGGGCGCGGACAAGGTGTCAATCAACAGCGCTGCGGTCGCGCGGCGCGAATTCGTCAAGGAAGCAGCGGAAAAGTTCGGCGATCAATGCATCGTGGTCGCCATCGACGCCAAGCGCGTGAAGCGGGCCGGCGGCTCGGATCGCTGGGAGATTTTCACCCACGGCGGCCGCAAGTCGACCGGCATCGACGCCGTTGAATATGCCCAGGAAGTGGTATCGCTGGGCGCGGGCGAAATCCTGCTGACCTCGATGGATCGTGACGGCACCCGCTCGGGTTTCGACATCGAACTGACGCGTGCGGTGGCCGATGGTATTCCCGTCCCGGTGATTGCCTCGGGAGGCGTCGGCAATCTCGATCACCTGGTCGAAGGTATTCGCGGTGGCCACGCCACGGCGGTACTGGCCGCCTCTATCTTCCATTTCGGCGAGTTCACCATCCGCGAGGCCAAGGAGCACATGGTGCGCGCCGGGCTGCCGATGCGGCTCGATCCGTAAACCAACGCCGGAATTTGCGCTCCCGCACCTTCGCCGGAAATGTTAGAAAGCGCCGCTATGGCTCGTTTCACCATCCACGATCTTGCAACCGTCATCGATGCCCGCGCGGCCTCCGGTGGCGATAAGTCATATACCCGCAAGCTGCTGGACAAGGGCCCCGAGCACTGCGCCAAGAAACTGGGTGAAGAAGCGATCGAGACCATCATCGCAACGGTCGAGAACGATCGCGATCACCTCATAGCCGAGAGCGCCGACTTGCTATTCCACCTGCTGGTGGTTCTAAAATCACGAGGCGTGACGCTCGAGGATGTCGAATCCGCGCTGGCGCAACGCACATCAATGTCCGGACTGGAAGAGAAGGCCGCGCGCAAGCGCGACTGAACCCAGATGGAGGGCGGCGCCATGGATGCGCGGCTGGAGCAGCAATACAACCCCTACCGGATCTTTTCGCGGCAACAATGGGCGAAGTTGCGTGACGACATGCCGATGACGCTGGCTGCCGACGAAATCGCGGCGCTGCGCTCGATGTACGATCGTCTCGATCTCAACGAGGTGGAGGAAATCTATCTGCCGTTGTCGCGTCTCCTGTCGATCTATGTCGATGCGACCCAGCGACTCTATGTGGCGCAGCGGCAGTTCCTCGGTATCGAGGACCGCAAGATGCCCTACATCATTGGCGTTGCCGGCTCGGTAGCGGTTGGCAAGTCGACGACAGCGCGCGTGCTGCAGGCGTTGCTGACGCGATGGTCGCCGCGGCCGAAGGTCGATCTGGTGACGACGGACGGTTTCCTGTTTCCCAATGCCGTGCTGGAGCGGCAGGGCATCATGCAGAAGAAGGGCTTTCCGGAAAGCTACGATCTGCAGAAGCTGCTCGCCTTCCTCAGCGACATCAAGGCGGGACGCCGCCCGGTTCGCGCGCCGGTCTATTCGCACCTCACCTACGACATTATCCCGAATGAATGGATCGAGATCGATCGTCCCGACATCCTGATCGTCGAGGGCGTCAATGTGTTGCAGACCGGCAAGCTGCCGCGCGACGGCCAGGCCATCCCGGTGGTGTCGGACTTCTTCGACTTCTCGGTTTATATCGATGCCGATGAACCGGTGCTGCGGAAGTGGTACGTGAAACGGTTTCTGGCGTTGCGCGATACGGCATTCCACGACCCGCGATCCTACTTCCATCGTTATGCGCTGTTGTCTGACGAGGAAGCCACCGCGACAGCGTTGGCGATCTGGGAGCGCACCAATCTGGCAAATCTCGAGGACAACATTCTGCCGACGCGGCCGCGCGCGACGCTGATTCTCAAGAAAGGTACCGATCACGTCGTCGAGACGGTCGCGCTGCGGCGGTTGTAATCGCTGCGGTCAAGCCGCAGCGGCGCCGAAGTGCTCGATGTAACGTGTCTTGATGACAGAGACCGGAAGGACGATCAGCACGTCGGTGGTGCCGAATTGATGATCGATCACCGCGCCGTCGCCGATATGGGCGCCGAGCCGCAGATAGGCCTTGATCAAGGGCGGTAACTCGCGAAGCGCGGCCTTGTGGTTGATCTGATGCTTGGCCACGCGGTTCATCTCGACCCGACGCGAAGGCAGCGGGCCGGCTTGCCACGGGTCCGGCGCCCTCGCGAAATGATGCAGAAAGGACAGCGGCAACGCTAGCCGCTCGGGGTCGGTGCCAGTGAGACTGGCGCAACCGATCATCACGTCGAGCCGATGGCTGCAGACGTAGTTCCAGATACCCTGCCAGAGCAGCTCGATCGTGCGCTTGTTGCGATAGGCCGGTAGAACGCAGGACCGGCCCAGTTCGAGAAAGCGTAACCCGTCGTGTCGGGTCGTCAGGCCCGAGATGTCGAATTCGTTCTCGGTGTAGAAGCCGTCATGACGTTTGGCGACGTCCTGTCGCAACAGGCGATAGGTCCCGACCACACGCGGCTGCCCGCTTCGCGTCGGCCGGGCATCGTGATCGATCACCAGAAGGTGGTCGCAGATCCTGTCGTAGGCGTCCTTGTCGCGACGCGCCAGCATCGTTCGCGCATCGGCAATGGCATTTCCGTCTTTGTAGAAAACCTTGTAGCGCAGTTTCTGTGCCTGTTTCACGTCGCGCTTGCTCTGGGCGAGCCGCGCCTCGAGCGAACCGAGCCGCCCAAGGGAGAGCGGAGCAGAAGTAATCGAACGATCGGACGGCAGAATATACGGTGGTGGCTTGAGCCAGGTAATTGCACTATTGGCGAGCGCGCCGACGTTTTCCGGCCGGAGCATCTGAAGCAGGGGTTGTTTTGGGTAGCCCCGCGCGGTGCCGCGTTCAGAACCTTGCATCGCCATCCTCGTGACCGCGATCCGCTCGAATCATAGCGAGGGGATCGTCGAGGACGACAGAGCACCGGCGTTCGACAGTCGTGTGACATCCGCATGAGCGGCGGATGACACGCGCGATGCGGCAGGTGTGAGATGCGAGAGACTGAAACTCTACGCGGCTAGGTGCCGTGACGTTGCGAGGCGGGCGATGATCTCAATGAGTTTCTCGCGATCGAGCGGCTTGACCAGAAAGCCGTCCATACCGGCTTCGAAGCAGGCATAGCGATCTTCCACCAGCGCGTTGGCCGTCAGGGCGATAATGGGTGTGTGTCGCGCGGTTTGCCCAGCTTCGCGCATCCGGATGCGTTTGGTCGCCTCGATGCCATTGAGGGTCGGCATCTGGACATCCATCAGGACAAGATCGTAGGGATTTTCCGCGGCCTCTGCCGCGAGCCACGATTCAACCGCGGCGTTACCGTCGGTCGTCACGACGACCTGATGGCCAAGACGCGCGAGCAACGACCGCATCAGAAGGGCATTGATCTCATTGTCTTCCGCGACGAGGATCGAAAGGCCGCGCCGCGTCGTTGCTTTTGATGTCTTGGTGTCAACGCGTTCATTGTCGGATTCGACATCGATCGTATCGTTGGCGGTCGTTGGATGTGGGGGCGCAATCAGGCGGCTTGCCAATGAAACCGCGCGTAGCGGCCTCACCAGGTAACCGGTGAAGTGCTCGCGCGTGATGTCACGATATTCGTGGCGCGTCGCGGGCGTGAACATCACGATACGCTGCATGGCGTGAGGCCTTGCGGCTGTCGCCAACGAGATAACGATGCTCGTATCAAAGGCGCCGTCGATCATGACCGCGTGCCATGACCGTTCCGGGAGCAGGGCTTGCGCCGCCACAGCGTCAGAGATGGTGCAGGTCTGTGCACCCCAGCGCTGCAGACGACGGGCAATCAGCGAGGTTTCGACGGTTTGCGGAGCGACCAGCATAATCGATTTGTCGGTCAGATCGGGAATTTCGAACGACCGTCGCTCGCCATCATCGTCGCCACCGCCGCCAACCATCGGGATCGCAAACGAAAAAGTCGATCCTTTTCCGGCAACGCTTTGCAAGGAAATATGTCCACCCATGCGCCGGACGATCCGTTCGCTGATGCTGAGACCGAGTCCGGTCCCGCCGTAGTTCTGCGCGATGCGCTCGTCGGCTTGTTCGAACTCCTGAAAGATACGTGCCTGTGCCTCCGGCGCGATGCCGATGCCGGTATCGCGCACCATGAACAACACTTCGTTGGGCAAGGGTCCCGGTTCGACAATAAGCGCAACACCGCCCGTTTGCGTGAACTTGATCGCATTCCCGGCCAGATTGAGCAGCACCTGGCGAAGACGTGCTGCATCGCCGACGACCTCCGGCGGCAGCCGCTCATCGACATAGGCGGCGATTTCCAGTCCGCGCGCCTGCGCCCGCGGGGCCAGAAGTTCGGTGACGCTTTCGATCAGGCTCTCCAGAGCGAACGGGCGCTGTTCGAGATCGATCTTGCCGGCTTCGATCTTGGAGAAATCGAGCAGCTCCTCGATCAGCGACAACAGGGCTTCGCCGGAGGTGCGGACCGCCTTGGCGTATGTTGCCTGTTCCGGTGTCAGTGTCGTGTCGAGCAGTAGCCCGTTCATGCCGATGATGCCATTCAATGGCGTGCGAATCTCATGCGAGACCATGGCAAGGAAACGCGACTTGGCACGGCTGGCTGCATCGGCGTGATCGCGCGCTTCGCTGAGTGCCCGTTCGGTCTCAGCGCGATCCGTGACATCGCGGCCGACGCATTGCAGTTCTGCGGGCTGTCCTGCATCAGGCCGCACGATGCCCTCGCGCCAGCCGATCCATCGTGCGCCCGTGGCAGTGGCAATCTTCTGGTCATGCGTGCGTGTGCCGGCAGGGTCGGTGACGATCTTGCCTTGTTCCAGCACGGGAAGTTCGAAACGTGTGCCGACCAGAGCGTCCCGCGGTTTTTGTGCCAGCGTGCAATAGGCATCGTTGACGAATTGAATGGTGCCATCCGTCTGCCGCAGCACCACGAGGTCGCCCTGCGATTCGAACAGGACGCGCGCGCGTTCCTCGGCTTCCTTCAGTTCCCAGTTGCGGTCGACCAGCGCCTCATTGTGCTGGAGCACGGTGCGCATTTTTTTGCGCATCCAGCGCAAACGCATGCTGGTGAGGGCAAGAGCCGCGCAGGCAATCGCGAAAAGGAAGCTGGCGCCGATGGCGAAGGCATTGGGGTCGTATCCGGAGACATCCGATCGGCTTCCGGCGATGAAGCCGTAAGCGCCACCGAATGCCGCTGAAAAAAGTATCGACGCGCGAAGCAGGAAACTGATGCGCGGATGCCGGCGTGCAAAGCGGCGCATACGCGCCTTGATCCGAAACATCCGACCCATCGATCAACTCCCCGAACCGTTGCTTGAAGCGCTCGGTTCCCATCGTTCAGAGCATGATGTGATCCGACCCGGAGAGTCGCAAAACCTGAACAGCTTTACGCTTTTCAGTACTGAACCCTCGCCGAAGCACGTCCCTGCCACTCCGGCACCAAGGATGCCGTGCCGATCTTGCAAAGTGCTTGCAAGCGGGCAGCGTTAACCGGTCGCTTTGGAACAGGGTTGATGAAGCGTTAAAGCGCCGCTGCGGCGACGCGGGCGCGGTTGTCGTCAGCGCCGACCAAAAGTGCGGCGGCAGCGCGAGAGGAGAATGTCTTTGATTGCACGAAGATGCGGAAATCGCCCGGTTCGCGAGAGAGATAGATGATCGGCTGCAATGCGGATACAGCTTTTGCGATGCCGATGTAACGCGTTGCGGTGTGAGCCGCGCACGCATCGGGCTCCGCGCCGTCGACGTCGTCGACCACCGTAAAGTCTGCGTTGTCCGGGCTGCTGACGATCTGCACCCGTACCGTTGCTTCAGCAGGATTGTCAGTGAAGCTGACGCGCAATTGCGGCTGCCAGGATGCTGTGGCCATCTGCACTGCCGTCGTGCCGACGATAATGCAGGGCTGCGGTTGCGGCGACAGGCTTTCGCGGGCGAACACACCAGCCAGAATCAGCGGGATGACCGAGGCAAATATCTTGAAGCGCGACATGGTACGCTGTCCGCATTTGAACCGCCCGTGTGAGATCGCAGGGCATATGGTTTGCGCAGCGTAAACAAAAGTCGTTACCGTCCGGTTGATGTCTCGCCATGGCGCAAGTTTGCCGTTGACGACTTCGATGGCGGATTATGCGGCGTGCCGGATATCGTCCGCGAGCGCCCGATAGGACAGCGCTTCCGCCAGATGCATCCGGCCGATCTGTTCCATGCCGTCGAGATCGGCAAGGGTGCGTGCCACACGCAGCACGCGATGGTAGCCGCGGGCCGACAGGCGCATGGTTTCGGCCGCTTCGCGTAATAGCTTCTGTCCCGGCGCATCAGGTTGTGCGACGGTTTCCAGCACCGCGGCCGGAGCTTCGGCATTGGTGCGGACATGTGGCAGATTGGCAGCGGTATAGCGCGTGAGTTGAATGTCCCGCGCCGCTGCGACGCGGGCGGCGACTTCAGCGGATCCTTCCGACGCCGTCGGCAGGATCAGATCCGCGGCGGTTACGGCAGGGACTTCGATGCGCAAATCGATGCGATCCATCAACGGTCCCGAGATGCGGGCCTGATAGTCCGCCGTGCAGCGGTCGATGCGACCGCGCTTGCAGGCATAGCCCGGCTCATAGGCGTTCCCGCATCGGCATGGATTCATCGCCGCCACCAGCATGAAACGGGCCGGGTAGGTGACGCGATGATTGGCGCGTGACACCGAGACTTCGCCGTTCTCCAGCGGCTGGCGCAGCGAATCCAGCACGCGCGGATCGAATTCGGGCAACTCGTCGAGGAACAGCACACCCTGGTGTGCCAGGGAGATTTCACCGGGCTTGGCCCGCATGCCGCCGCCGGTCAGCGCCGCCATGCTGGCGGAGTGATGCGGCGCGCGGAACGGCCGCCGGTTTGTGAGCGCGCCGCCTTCGATCTCGCCGGCGACCGAGGCAATCATCGAGACCTCGAGCAATTCGGCGGGAGACAATGGCGGCAGGATCGACGGCAGCCGTGCCGCCAGCATCGATTTGCCGGCGCCCGGAGATCCGGTCATCAGCAGATGATGGCCACCGGCTGCGGCGATTTCGAGTGCGCGCTTGGCGCTTTCCTGACCCTTGATGTCGCGCAGGTCGAGTTGTGAAGCATTCTGCGGGTGAATGCGCGGCTGTGGCCGCGACAGAACCTGCGTGCCCTTGAAGTGATTGGCGATCTGAATCAACGACCGTGCCGCGACGATCTGGATGTCGGGACTGGCCCATGCCGCTTCGGCTCCGCAGGCGGCGGGGCAGATCAAGCCTTCGTCGCGGCTGTTGGCGCCGATGGCCGCCGGCAGCGCGCCTGCGACGGGTGCGATCGAACCGTCGAGACCGAGTTCGCCCAGAACCGTGAAACCGGTCAGGGCGTCCGCTGGAATGGCGCCGATGGCGGCCATCAGGCCAAGCGCGATCGGCAGATCGTAGTGACTACCTTCTTTGGGAAGGTCGGCGGGTGCGAGATTGACGGTGATCCGCCGCGCGGGGAGTGCCAGCCCGGATGCGATCAGCGCGGAGCGGACCCGTTCACGTGCCTCGGATACAGCCTTGTCGGGAAGGCCGACGATCGTAAACGCCGGCAGCCCTGGCGCAACCTGCACCTGGACGTCGACTGCCCGAGCTTCGATGCCTTCGAATGCAACCGTGGAGACCCGTTGGACCATGGCGCCCCTCCAAACAGGAAGCTAGCGCTGCAACTTACAGGACGCAAGAACAATAAGAGAACGAAAGTCGGAAGCCGGCCTCTGATCCAGCATATCAATAGGCGCCAATGGATAAAGTATACACTTAGTATTATGTAGATTTCATTTAAATTTATATCAGTATATATATGTATATATCATGATTTTTATGGTTAACTAAGAGTTAAGCTAATCATTTACACATGAAGGTTGTTGGCTACCTTGCTTCCGGTTGCGGGGAATCGGGGAGCAAAATGGGACAACGACCGGAAAAACAGGTGCTACACGCGGTACTTGTCTTGCTTGGAGGGGTTGTGGGTGGTTTGGGAGCCTTCTCCTGCAGCGTTTCGCGTGCCGATCCCGTTGCTGTGAGGCAGGAACGTGTAGCTGGCGGTGGTGATGTCATACCCGCCGGAAAATCCGTAAGCTTGATTCCGGTATCAAGGGTTCTTTGCCCGCCGACCCCGGATGATCTGACAGAGCCGTTGACGACCTCGGCGCTCGATGGTGCGTCGAAGTTTGTGGCGCATGATCAATTCCGGGAGGATGTTTCGGCGCGCAGCGACGTCAGGATCTCCTGGCTCGGCGCGGGGTTCGGCCGAAAATATTTGGCCAAGGTCGAGCCGGCCGTCGAGGCGACATCGTTGCAAGTCTTCAGGCTCAAGCGACCCTTGCGCAGCGTTGCCATCGCGGGGGTGCTGCCTTCCCGTTACGAAACCCGTCTCGCCGATATCTGGTGCTTGCTGAAATTGCAGCCCAGCGGGCAACCCGGCGTGTTGTCCGTCGATGCGACGCCGAATTTGTTTTTCGTACGGGATGCCGCCGGCACACTAGGCGTCGTCGATGTACTGTGGTCGGGCATCGGTTGGGAAATTGGCGCCAGTCCCATCACCAGAAACCGGCCGTGGTCCGCGGGGCGTCAAGTCATCGCACGTTGATGAGGGCATGGATGTCGGCTGCCCACCACATTGGCCGATATCGAAGCTCAGCGGCGTTTGGCCTCGATCTTGTCCCAGATCAGTGCTGCGATATCGGCGCCACCGAGATTGGCGATGGCGCGAATGCCGGTTGGTGACGTTACGTTGATTTCGGTGAGATGATCGTCGATGACATCGATACCGACGAACAACAGCCCGCGCTGACGCAATGCCGGCCCGATGCGCTCGCAAATCTCGCGTTCGCGTGGCGTCAGGTCGGTGGCGCGCGCGGCGCCGCCGCGCACCATGTTGGAGCGCAAATCGTCCGCAGCCGGCACACGGTTGACCGCACCGGCGAACTCGCCGTCGACCAGGATGATACGCTTGTCGCCGTGCTTCACCTCGGGCAGGAAACGCTGGATCACCCACGGTTCGCGGAAGGTGACCGCGAACATGTCGTAGAGCGATCCGAAATTCATGTCCTGCGGCAGGATGCGGAAGACGGCCGCGCCACCATGGCCGTGCAGCGGCTTCATCACCACCGCCCCGTGCTCGGCGCGAAAGGCATTGATCTCGTCGAGATTGCGTGAGATCAGCGTCGGCGGCATCAGCTCGGGAAAATCGAGCACGAACAGTTTTTCCGGCGCGTTGCGCACGCTCGCCGGATCGTTGACCACGAGCGTCTTGGGATGAATGCGTTCCAGGAGATGCGTGCTGGTGATGTAGGCGAGATCGAACGGTGGGTCCTGTCGCAACAGCACGACGTCGAACGATGCGAGATTGGTCCGCTTCGGTTCGCCGAGCGTAAAATGATTGCCGACTTCGTCGCGGACATTGAGCGACTGCACAGGCGCGACGACATCCTTGCCGTTCAACGAGAGCTGGTCCGGTGTGTAGTAGGAGATGGCGTGGCCGCGCCGCTGCGCCTCCAGCAGGAGGGCGAATGTGGAATCGCCGCGCACATTGATGCGCGCGATGGGGTCCATCTGGACGGCGACTTTCAGGCTCATGCTCTGGTGTCCGGCTTGTCAGTTTCTTGAGAATTATGGTCTTGGCGAGATGGTTCGAAATGCCTTGATGTCAGGCGCTGGCGTCGAAGGCTCCAGGCAGATGGCGCGGCAAGGCGCGTGGCGCAACCAGTATGGCATCGAAACGCAAGTCGAAATTGGCATGTTCAGGGTGCGCCATCAACCATGCATTGGCGGCATCGACGATGCGTTTTTGCTGGCGTGGCGTCACGGCATAGGCGGCGTCGTCCAGCGTGGCGCGCGCCTTGACCTCGACGAAGGCCAACAGGCTGCGCCGCTTGGCGACGATATCGATTTCGCCGTAAGGCGTCCGGAAACGCCGGGCCAGAATGCGGTAGCCTTTGGCGATCAGGTAGGCGGCGGCCCGGCTTTCGGCAGAGAGACCGACCCGAAAGGCCGCGACGCGTTCGGGCGCGGCGGCTTTGGTCGCAACGGTTTTTCGAGGGCGGCCTGGTGACGTCGGATCAGTCCGGGTCATCGCCGTCGCTTCCACGATCTTCTCCGGCTAGTTCAAGGGCGCGCGCGTAAACTTCGCGGCGTGACCGGCCGGACAATTCAACGGCATCGGCAACCGCGTCCTTGACGCTGCCGCGTTTCAGCGCGGCGCGCAGAACGATGTCGAGTTCGTCGGCCGCCATGATCTGAGCTTGCGCGGGCGGTGGGCCTACGACCAGCACGAATTCACCGCGCGTTTCCAGCGTAGCGGCTCCCAGTGCCAGGGCATCGATCGGGCCGCGCTGTATCTCCTCGTGCAGTTTGGTCAATTCGCGGCAGATGGCGGCATCGCGTCCGTGCATCGCTGCCGCGAGATCGGCCAGCGCCTCCTGCACGCGATTGCCGGATTCGAACATCACCAATGTTGCCGGAATGCGAGCTAACTCGGCGATGCGATGGCGACGCGCGCCCTGTTTGGAGGGAAGGAATCCCTCGAAGAAGAATCGGTCGGTCGGCAGCGCGGCGAGCGCCAGCGCAGTCAGCACCGATGAGGCGCCGGGTAGCGCCATCACCGGATGGCCGGCGGCGCAGGCTTCGCGCACCAGCTTGAATCCGGGATCGGAGATCAGCGGCGTGCCGGCATCCGACACCAGCGCGATCGACGCACCTTCCGCCAGCATTTGAAGAATCTTCGGGCGCGCTGCGGCGGCGTTATGTTCGTGATACGGCTTGAGGACTGCGGCGATGCCGTAGCGCTCCGTCAGCCTGCGCGTCACGCGCGTGTCCTCGCATGCGATGACGTCAGCGCCGGCCAGCGTCTGCAAGGCGCGCAGCGTGATGTCGCCAAGATTGCCGATCGGCGTCGCGACGAGATGCAGGCCGGGTGCTGCTTTCGGCGCCAACAGAAGGTGCTCGGATATGATAAAGGTGCGCGCGGCCGGTTCCGCCTGTGTCGAAGGAATATCCGAGTGAGCAGTTTTGCTTGGCATCGCAACAGTGTAAGGCAGGATCGGAACGGCAGGATACAGCTTTTCGGTCTCGGGCGCGCAGGATTGACGGAAGCGCGGGCTTTGCGCGACGTATTCGACTGTGCCTGAATGTCACGCTGGCGCTGAAACGGCGCGGCCGGCGAAATAAGCCTATTGTTTTGGTTAACTATTCGCCGACAATATGCCTTAATCCCCAGGAGATCGTTTGCGACACCGGCGGCGATCGGCGCTGGTCAACGAAAGAATTGCGATGGTGGATCCGATCAATCCTGAAATCAAACGACGCGGAGCGACCCGGCGGGCGGCAATCGGCCTGATTTTGGGAACGCCTTTGCTCGGTGCTTGCGCCGGCGTGCAATCGGCGCTGACGGGCAATGGATCGCAGCAGGCTGCGGGCCCGCAGCAACAGCCGCTTTCGGTTGGCACCGGTCAGGTCAAGGTCGGCTTGATTCTGCCGCTGTCGGCGGCGGGCAATGCCGGTGTGGCCGCGCAGTCGATGAAGAACGCCGCCGAGATGGCGTTGGCCGAATTTCAGAATCCCAATCTGCAATTGCTGATCAAGGACGACGCCGGCAATGCCCAGGGCGCGCAGCAGGGTGCCCAACAGGCGCTCGACGAAGGTGCCGAGATCATTCTCGGACCGCTGTTTGCGGCCTCGGTTCCGGCCGCCGCGCAACTGGCGCGGGCGCGTGGTGTGCCGATGATCGCCTTCTCGACCGATTCGAGCGTGGCGGGGCGTGGCGTTTACCTGCTGAGTTTCCTGCCGGAATCGGATGTTACTCGCATCGTCGATTATGCATCTGGGGCAGGAAAGCGCTCATATGCCGCGCTATTGCCGGAGAATGCTTACGGCAACGTGGTGGAAGCGGCCTTCAAGCAAGAGGTCAGCCGCAAGGGCGGGCGCATCGTGGCCTTCGAAAAATACGGTGCCGATCGCAGCAACGCTGTGCGCAATGTCGCACAGGCGTTGGGAAGTGCCGACGCGTTGTTTCTTGCCGATGACGGCGATGCCGTGGTCGGTGTCGCCGAGGCTTTGACGTCGGCAGGTGCCAATCTCAGGCGCGTGCAATTGCTCGGCACCGGCCTGTGGGACAGTCCGCGTGTGTTCGCCAGCGCGGCCATGCAAGGCGGTCTCTATGCAGCGCCCGATCCTGCCGGCTTTCGTGCGTTCTCCGGGCGCTACAATACGAAGTATGGTCGGCAGCCGGTACGGACGGCGACGCTGGCCTACGATGCGGTGGCATTGGTCGCGGCGCTGGCGCGCACCCAGGGCGCTCAGAAGTTCTCCACCGAGGTGCTCACCAATCCGTCCGGTTTTGCCGGCATCGACGGACTCTTTCGATTCCGCGCCGATGGGACCAACCAGCGTGGCCTCGCGGTGATGCGCGTCGCTTCCGGTGGCGGCCAACCCGTGGCTGGTTCGCCCAAGAGTTTTGGCGCTTAGTTCAGGCAGCTAAATCAGCGACAACGGCGTCAAGCAACGGGAAACCGGCTTGCGTGACGCGCAGCCGCCCGCTCGGATCGACGGTGATAGCGCCTTCTTCACGCAGCACCGTAATGCGTCCGGCATCGAGTTCGCGACCGGATAGCGCGGCATAGCGCCGGGGGTCGATGCCCTCGGCCAATCGCAGACCCATCAGCAGAAATTCGTCGGCACGTTCCTCGCGATTGAGCAGATCGTCGGTGACGATGCCGTGGCCGTTGGCCTCGACGCGCATCAGCCACGCCTCTGGCCGTTTCTCGGTGGCAAGCGCATGGCGAATGCCGCCGATGTCGAGCCGCCCATGCGCGCCGGGGCCGATTCCGGCATATTCCTGCCCGCGCCAGTAAACGAGATTGTGCCGGCACTCCGCGCCGGGGCGCGCGTGGTTGGAAATCTCGTAGGCCGGCAGGCCATGCTTGGCACAAACCTCTTGCGTGACGTCGTAGAGGATACGTGCGGTCGCCTCATCCGGTGTCTTCAACTTACCGGCCGCGTGGAGGCCGAAGAACGGCGTGCCTTCCTCGATGGTCAGTTGGTAGAGCGACAGATGTTCGGCCGCCTCCGAGATCGCGTAAGTCAGTTCGTCAGTCCACTCGCGCGGCGTCTGATCCGGACGCGCATAGATCAGGTCGAACGAATAACGGTCGAACGCGCTGCGCGCGATGGCGACGGCATCGAGCGCCTCGCGTGCGGTATGCAACCGGCCCAGCATTTTCAGCGAGGCATCGTCGAGCGCCTGCACGCCGAGCGAGACGCGATTGACGCCGGCGGCGCGATAACCGTGAAACCGCGTCGCATCGACGCTGGTGGGATTGGCTTCCAGCGTCACTTCGACGGTGGGTGAAGTCGACCAGTGCTTTCCGATGGCATCGAGGATGCCGCCGATGGTTTGCGGCTCCATCAGCGACGGCGTACCGCCGCCGAAGAAGATCGACGAAACCTCGCGGCCAGGGGCACGCGCCGCCATCGCCTCGATTTCGCTGGTAAAGGCCCGCACGTAACGCGCCTCATCGATCGGCGCATGGCGGACGTGGCTATTGAAGTCGCAGTACGGACACTTCGACAGGCAGAACGGCCAGTGGATGTAAACGCCGAAAGCGTCGTTGGCGTCAGCGCGGCTCAAGGCAGATCTCCGCGAGTTTGACGAAAGCGCGCGCGCGATGCGACAGCCCAAGACCAAGTGGCGGCAAGCCGTGCTTCTCGATGCTGGTCATCTCACCGAAAGTACGTTGATGACCGTCAGGCAGGAACGCGGGGTCATAGCCGAAACCAGCCGTGCCGCGCGGTGGCCAGACCAGTGTGCCTTCGACGCGCGCCTCGACGTCCTCGATATGGCCGTCAGGCCACGCAACGCACAACGCCGAGACGAAATGCGCCGTGCGTTTGTCCGGCGTCGTCGCGCCGCGCTCTTGCAACAGGCGCTCGATCTGCGTCATCGCCGCTGTGAAATCCTTGGATGGCCCGGCCCAGCGTGCTGAATAGATTCCGGGTGCGCCGTCGAGCGCATCGACCGCGAGGCCAGAATCGTCCGCAAATGCCGGCAGTCCTGACGCATTCGCCGCCGCGACCGCCTTGATGCGGGCATTGGCCTGAAAATCATCACCGGTCTCGTCGGGTTCGTCGAGGTTCAACTCGCCGGCGGACACCGCCTCGATGCCGTAGGGCGCCAGCAGCTCGCGCATCTCGACAAGCTTGCCGGGATTGTGGGTTGCGATCACGAGTTTGCCGGTGATTCGCCGATGCATTCCGTCATCCTACGTCAATGCGAGCCGCGAAACCACGACACAGCGAAGTTACGCTTTAGTTTGACGCGTTTTCTTCACGCGAACCGTACCCATCCTCAAGTCAAGCCCGAGGACATGTTTGGCTTGAAAACGCTATGCAACCGCCATCTTCTGCAGATCGACCAGCCGCGCCACGCCCTTGCGGGCCAGCGCCATCAGCGCCAGGAACTCGTCCTGCGTGAACGGCGTCTTTTCCGCGGTGCCCTGCACTTCGACGATGCGGCCGTCGCCGGTCATCACGAAGTTGGCGTCGGTCTCAGCTTCGGAATCTTCCGCGTAGTCGAGGTCGAGCACCGGCGTGCCGTTGTAGATGCCGCACGAAATTGCGGCGACGTTGTCGCGCAGTACGTTGCCGCCGCCGTTCTTGAACATGTTGCGGGTCTTCATCCAGCCGATGCAATCGGCAAGCGCGACCCACGCGCCGGTGATCGACGCCGTTCGTGTGCCGCCGTCGGCCTGTAGCACGTCGCAGTCGACGGTGATCTGGCGTTCGCCCAGCGCTTCGAGGTCGAGGGTAGCGCGCAGCGAGCGGCCGATCAGGCGCTGGATCTCAACAGTGCGGCCGTTCTGCTTGCCGGCGGATGCCTCGCGGCGGGTCCGTTCCAGCGTCGCGCGCGGCAGCATGCCGTATTCGGCGGTGACCCAGCCGCGGCCCTGCCCCTTGAGCCAGGGCGGCAGCCGCTCCTCGAGGGTTGCCGTCACCAGCACATGGGTATCGCCGAACTTCACGAGGCACGAGCCCTCGGCGTACTTGACCACGCCGCGTTCCAGCGAAACGGGTCGCAACTCATCCGGCGCGCGACGGCTGGGCCGCATGGCAATTCTCCTGCAAATCAAGGAAGGGTGTTATCTCGGGGCTGCTTTTAGGTGGCGCGGGCGGCAGCGGCAAGGCTTTTGGGGCGGACGCGGGCTCGGCTGCAATGCCGGCTTGTATCCGGGGACTAAGATGGACAAATTAAGGTCCATCGACCAAGGAGTTAATCGTGGCCCATCATGATCCGATCGGCCTGATCGCGCCGAAAGCGGGACTGGCCCAGCTCAACGAACGCTCGCGGGAAATTTTCCGGCAAATTGTCGAGAGTTATCTCGCCACCGGAGAGCCGGCAGGCTCGCGCAACATCTCGCGCCTGATCACCATTCCGCTGTCACCGGCCTCAGTGCGCAACGTGATGTCGGACCTTGAGCAGCTTGGATTGATCTACGCGCCGCATACCTCGGCCGGGCGTCTGCCGACGGAACTCGGCCTGCGTTTTTTCGTCGATGCGCTGATGCAGGTCGGCGATCTGTCCGAACCGGAACGGCAATCGATCCAGAATCAACTGGCGTCGGTGGGCAAAGCGCAGACGGTCGAGGCGGCGCTGGGTGAGGCGCTGACCCAGTTGTCCGGCCTGTCACGCGCCGCCGCGGTGGTGCTGACGGCCAAGTCGAACGTGCGGCTGAAACATATCGAATTCGTCAGATTGGAGCCCTCGCGGGCGCTGGTGGTGCTGGTCGCCGAAGACGGTCAGGTCGAGAACCGCGTGCTAGATCTGCCGCCTGGTGTGCCGTCGTCGGCGCTGGTTGAGGCATCGAACTTCCTCAACGCGCGGATTCGCGGCCGCACGCTGGCCGAAGCGCGGCTCGAGTTGGAATCGGCACTGGCGCAAAGCCGCGCCGAACTCGATCAACTGACGCAAAAGATCATCGCTGCCGGTCTTGCAAGCTGGTCCGGTGGCGACGGCGAGGATCGGCAACTGATCGTGCGCGGCCACGCCAATTTGCTCGAGGATCTGCACGCGCTGGAGGATCTAGAGCGCGTGCGATCGCTGTTCGACGATCTCGAAAGCAAGCGCGGCGTGATCGATCTGCTCGGCCGCGCCGAGCGCGCCGAGGGTGTACGGATTTTTATCGGCTCGGAAAACAAGCTGTTTTCGCTGTCCGGCTCCTCGACGATCATCGCGCCCTACAGCGACGGCGCGGGCCATATCGTCGGCGTGCTCGGCGTCATCGGCCCGACGCGGCTCAACTACGCGCGGGTGATTCCGATGGTGGATTATGCCGCGCGCATCGTCAGCCGCATGCTCGGCGGTTGATCCGCGTTGCCGTGCGGACCTCGGCCACGTAAGCACAGCCTTGATTTTCCCGGCGAAAGCACCGATATCCCGGCCAGCATCTTCCCCTTCAATTCGAGACGATTTTCGAGAAAGCTGTGTAATGACTGAACGTAACGGACAGAACGGACCGAAGGATAATCCGGAGAAGTCCGTGCAGGACACGGAACCGGTCGTGTCCAAGCCCTACATCATGCCGGACGATCCTGAGGAAGGGTCTGTCGAGGCGTTGACCAAGGAAGCCGCCGAGGCGCGCGACAAGATGTTGCGGACGCTGGCGGAGATGGAAAATCTGCGCAAGCGCACCACGCGCGAAGTTGCAGATGCCCGGATGTATGGCATCACCGGTTTTGCGCGCGACGTTCTCGATATCGCCGACAATCTGCAACGTGCACTCGACGCCGTGCCGGCGGAGGCGCGGGCTGCCGCCGATCCTGGGCTCAAGTCATTGATGGAAGGCGTCGAACTGACCGAGCGTTCGCTGCTGAACGCGCTGGAAAAGAACGGCGTCAAGAAGTTCGATCCGGCGGGCCAGAAGTTCGATCCGAATTTCCAGCAGGCGATGTTCGAAGTGCCGGACCCGTCCGTCCCGGCGGGGACCGTGGTGCAGGTGATTCAGGCCGGCTTCATGATCGGCGAGCGCGTCTTGCGCCCGGCACTGGTCGGCGTTTCGAAGGGCGGCGCCAAAGCAACCGCCTCCGAGTAAACGCAAGGCCGCTTTCGCGGCAGCCTTCAACGGTCAGCTCACGCTGCGATATCGCTGGATTGAACGCGTTTGACGCCGGCTTTGTCCATGTCGACCCACGCTTTCGCCAGCGATCCCTGCGTGTCGATGCCCCGGCAAGCATCCTCGATCACGTAGGTCTCGAATCCGGCCTTGCGCGCGTCGAGTGCGCTCCACGCAACGCAGAAATCAGTCGCCAATCCGGCGACGAAGACACGTCGCAACCCGCGCGCCTCGAGGTATTTCGCAAGCCCGGTCGAGGTTTTGCCGTCGGCCTCGGTGAAGGCCGAGTAGCTGTCGACGTCCTTGTGGAAGCCCTTGCGCAGGATCAGCGCCGCCTGCGGAACGTTGAGGTCTTTCGACAGTGCCGCGCCGTCCGTGCCCTGCACGCAGTGATCCGGCCACAACACCTGCTTGCCGTAGTTCAGGTCGATCACCTCGAAAGGTTTTTTGCCGTTGTGGCTCGACGCGAACGAGACATGCCCCGCGGTGTGCCAGTCCTGCGTCATCACCACATTGGCGAAGCGTTTGGCGATGCGGTTGATCACCGGCACCACCTGGTCTCCGTCCTTCACCGCAAGGCTGCCGCCGGGCAGAAAGCAGTTCTGCACGTCGATGACGAGCAGGACGGATTTGTCGTCGATGGCGATCTTGTCGGCGGCCCGCGCCATTCCCGGCATCAGGCCCGCGATGGCGGTGGTTTTGATTGTCGCAAGGATCATCTGCCGTCTGTTCAGCATGGCTCAACCTCCCGCAGCGAGACGGCGAAAGCAAATCAGGTCGAGGGCGAAACGTAAAGCCGACGCGTAAGACAGCCTGACAACTTACCGTAACCGGATGCCGTCGCGCACCGCGCGGAAGCGGGAGAAGGCCTCCGACCACTGGTCGCGCGGGGCGCTGCCGATCACGCGAATGGCCCTGCCGCCGCTGCCGAATCGCAGCCACTGGACCACGGTGACGGGCGTTGCATCCTTGCCGCTGACGGCGTCGATGCGGGTTTCGAAACCCGGCACACTCTCGATCCGGAGCGGCTCGGACATCGTAATGCGGGCCTCGCGCAAGCCCGGGATCAGCCTGGCTGCCTGTTCGGCGTAGCGCGCCCGATCGTTGGGCTTGTCGGGCACCGAACCGACGACGCCAAGCACCATGAAAGGGCCTTTCTCGATACCGGTGGTTTCGTCGACATCCGCGAGCATGACGGCGCCTCCCGGCGTCAACGTCCGGACCGATTTGAAGCTGCCGCGCTCGGCGACCTTGAACGGCAGCGTCCCCAGTTGCTCGTCGACCGGAACGTCCTGACGGATTCCGGCGGTGGCGAACATCGATCGGATGGCCTCGTCGGTGTAGATTTTGCTTGCGTTCTCGGGGACCTGGACCGCAATGAAACCAGAGAACGATCCGCCCGACAGGATCATGGAGTAGCGGCGCACCGCGGTGGCGCCGTCCTTGGCGGTCTCGACGGTATAGAATGCCAGGCCGGCACTGGTTTCGACGGTTTCCGGCTTGATGCCGTTGGCCCCCTCCGGGTGGGTTTTGAAGGTCGTTTCCACCTCGCGGTAGGCCGCCGCGGGAAGCTCAGTGATCAATACCTTGACGCCATGATCCTCGGTCTCGAAGCCGACGAATGTTTTGGCGGGGGCGAGCCCCACCAGCGGAACCAGACCCAGCCGGGAGCCCGGCAGATAGGTCGGGTCAGCAGCGAAAACGGGTGCGGCCCAGAGTGTGGCGAGTGCAATAGCGAGGAAGCGGACGAGATGTGTCATGGGGGTCTATTGAGCAGGTATTGAGGCCGTTCGATGGTCGGCCGTGGGGCCCGCCTTGCCAATAGCATTTCTTCTCAAATGCCGTACATGACGAAGCCGGACATGGGCGAACCTGTCGACCGGAATATTGTCGTGCCTTCCAAGGGTTTTCGCGGACCGGAGCGATGTCCGGTCCTTGCGGGTGACAACCCCCCCTTCTATATGAGGCTCACCATCGCAATATCGCGAGCGTTCGATATTTGGGGGGTTGGACCAGGGCGCCGTCAGGGCCCAGCCGACCTGCCGCAACGAGAAGGATATGGACACTATGGGAAAGGTCATTGGGATCGATCTCGGGACGACCAATTCGTGCGTTGCCGTCATGGACGGCAAGACCGCGAAGGTCATTGAGAATGCCGAAGGCATGCGGACCACGCCGTCGATCGTCGCGTTCACCGACGACGGCGAACGGCTTGTCGGCCAGCCGGCCAAGCGCCAGGCCGTCACCAATCCGGAGCGCACGATTTTCGCGGTCAAGCGCCTGATCGGCCGCCGCTACGACGACCCGATGGTCGAGAAGGACAAGAAGCTCGTCCCCTACAAAATCTCGAAGGCCGCCAATGGCGACGCCTGGGTCGAGGTGGACGGCAAGACCTATTCGCCCTCGCAGGTCTCGGCTTTCATTCTGCAGAAAATGAAAGAGACCGCAGAAGCGCATCTTGGCCAGAAGGTCGAGCAGGCGGTCATCACCGTTCCGGCCTACTTCAACGACGCCCAGCGTCAGGCCACCAAGGACGCCGGCAAGATCGCCGGCCTTGAAGTGCTACGCATCATCAACGAGCCGACCGCGGCCGCGCTGGCCTACGGCCTCGACAAGGCGAAGCAGGGCACGATCGCGGTCTACGACCTCGGCGGCGGCACCTTCGACGTGTCGATTCTGGAAATCGGCGACGGCGTGTTCGAGGTGAAGTCCACCAACGGCGACACCTTCCTCGGCGGTGAAGACTTCGACATGCGGCTCGTCGAGTACCTCGCGGCCGAGTTCAAGAAGGAGCAGGGCATTGACCTCACCAAGGACAAGCTCGCGCTTCAGCGTCTGAAGGAAGCAGCTGAAAAGGCCAAGATCGAGCTGTCGTCGACGACGCAGACCGAGATCAACCTGCCGTTCATCACGGCAGACCAGTCCGGTCCGAAGCATCTGACGATGAAGCTGACGCGCGCCAAGTTCGAGGCGCTGGTCGAGGATCTCGTCCAGAAGACCATCGAACCGTGCCGCAAGGCGCTGAAGGACGCGGGTCTGACTCCGGGCGAGATCGGCGAAGTGGTGCTGGTCGGCGGCATGACGCGCATGCCGAAGGTGCAGGAAGTCGTCAAGCAACTGTTCGGCAAGGAGCCGCACAAGGGCGTCAACCCCGACGAGGTGGTGGCGATCGGTGCGGCGGTGCAGGCCGGCGTGTTGCAGGGCGATGTCAAGGACGTACTGCTGCTCGACGTGACCCCGCTGTCGCTGGGCATCGAGACGTTGGGTGGCGTGTTCACCCGCATCATCGACCGCAACACCACGATCCCGACCAAGAAGAGTCAGGTGTTCTCGACCGCCGAGGACAACCAGAACGCCGTTACCATTCGCGTCTTCCAGGGTGAGCGCGAAATGGCGGCCGACAACAAGATTCTTGGTCAGTTCGACCTGATGGGCATTCCGCCGGCCCCGCGTGGCATGCCGCAGATCGAGGTGACGTTCGACATCGACGCCAACGGCATCGTCAACGTGTCGGCAAAGGACAAGGCCACCGGCAAGGAGCAGCAGATCCGCATCCAGGCCTCGGGTGGTTTGTCGGATGCCGACATCGACAAGATGGTCAAGGACGCCGAAGCCAATGCGGCCGACGACAAGAAACGCCGCGAGGCCGTCGATGCCAAGAACCATGCCGACGCGCTGGTGCACTCGACCGAGAAGGCACTGGCCGAGCACGGCTCGAAGGTCGAGGAAAGCGATCGTCGCGCCATCGAGGATGCCGTCAGCGATCTCAAGGAAGCACTGAAGGGCGAGGATGCCGAGGCCATCAAGGCCAAGAGCAACACGCTGGCCCAGGTCTCCATGAAGCTCGGCGAGGCGATGTACAAACAGCAGGCCGAAGCCGATGCCGCCAAGGACGCGGCACGCGACGCCGCTCAGGATGATGTCGTCGATGCCGAGTTCACCGAGGTCGACGACGACAAGAACGGCAAGAAATCGGCCTAACCGTCAGGGATCGACGGCCATGTCGTTCTGCGATGACACGAAGTCTGCCCCCGGGCGTGTCCCGGGGGTTGGACGGCAATCGACGAAGCCAATGGATTGCGCAATGCGCTCCCGCGGCCATCGATGCGGGGGACGGTGATGTCGACGAAGCGCTGCTATTACGAAACGCTGGAGGTCGAACGCACCGTTACGGACGCGGGCCTCAAGTCGGCCTTCCGTAAGCTGGCAATGAAGTGGCACCCGGATCGCAATCCCGGCGACAAGGCGAGCGAAGCCCGCTTCAAGGAAATCAACGAAGCCTACGAAATCCTCAAAGACGGCGACAAGCGCGCGGCCTATGACCGTTTCGGCCATTCGGCATTCGAGCAGGGCAATGGCGGTGGCGCAGGATTCGGCGCCGGCTTCGCGTCATCATTCTCCGATATTTTCGAAGACCTGTTCGGCATGGCCGGACAGCGTGGTCGCGGCGGTGGCCGCGAACGCGGCGCCGACCTGCGCTACAACATGGAGATTACGCTGGAGGAAGCTTTCTCCGGCAAGACTGCGCAAATCGAAATTCCGGTTTCGGTGACCTGCGAGTCCTGCTCGGGAACCGGCGCCAAGGCGGGAACCAAACCGAAGACCTGCTCGATGTGCGGCGGCGCCGGTCGCGTACGCCAGGCGCAGGGTTTCTTTACGCTCGAGCGCACCTGCCCCGGCTGTCAGGGACGCGGCCAGATGATCGAGGACGCTTGTCCGTCCTGCTCCGGTTCGGGGCGCGTCACGCGGGACCGCACGCTGTCCGTCAACATTCCGCAGGGCGTAGAAGACGGGACCCGCATCCGGCTCGCCAACGAAGGCGAGGCGGGCGTTCGCGGCGGTCCGCCCGGCGATCTCTACATCTTCCTGTCGCTGGCATCGCATCCGTTCTTCCAGCGCGACGGTGCGGACCTGCACTGCCGCGTTCCGATCTCGATGGTGACGGCGGCGCTCGGCGGTGAATTCGAGGTGCCGACCATCGATAAGACCAAGGCCAAGGTGAAGGTGCCGTCCGGCACCCAGTCGGGCCGCCGCTTCCGGATCGCCAGCAAGGGCATGCCAGTATTGCGTTCCCGTCAGACCGGCGACATGTACGTTCAGGTGGTCGTTGAAACGCCACAGAATCTGACCAAGAAACAACAGGAATTGTTGGCCGAGTTCGAGAAGCTGTCGTCCGGCGCCACGCAACCCGAGGCGGTCGGTTTCTTTACCAAAGTCAAGGACTTCTTTGGTACCCGTAGTGCCGCGCAGTAAGCCTTTCGCTTGACCGGTTTATCGGCGCGCGTTACGTCTTTGTGAATAGAATTTGACATCCTACCGACCGTGGCCCCTCTCTGGGTACGAAATGTCCCTGCAACCATCCGTGCGCGTGTTGAAGAAGCCGCCTCGTCTCGATGACGAGGTTCGCTTTCTTCGCTCATGGATCGAGAAGCCGTTGCATATGGGCGCGGTGATGCCGTCGGGTCGCGTTCTCGCCCGCACCATGGCGCAGTATGTCGATGCTCACGCGACCGGTCCCGTTGTCGAACTGGGGCCGGGCACCGGCGCGATCACCAGTGCGCTGATCGAGCACGGCGTCGAGCAAAGCCGGCTCGTGCTGGTTGAATACAACCCCGGTTTCTGCGCGTTGCTGCGCGACCGCTATCCGCAAGCCACCGTGGTTCAGGGCGATGCCTATGTGCTGCGGGATTCGCTGTCGAAGGTGTTGATGGCGCCCGCGTCCGCCGTGGTGTCGGGTCTGCCGCTGGTGACCAAGCCGATGCTGACCCGGCTGAAACTGATCCGGGATGCTTTCTCGGCGCTCAGTCCGGGAGCGCCTTTCGTGCAGTTCACCTATTCGGTGACACCGCCGATTCCAAAATCCTTGCCGGGCGTATCCACCGAGGCTTCGGAACGGATCTGGATGAACCTTCCGCCGGCGCGCGTCTGGGTGTATCGCAAGGGCTGACCCTCTGGCAAAACCGCTGGAGAGGCGAAGCTGGATACGACATGACTTATGCGAACTGATTCATTGGTTCGAACAGCAGTCTCTCGAACGGAGCAGGCGCGATCAAGGTGGGCTTGTCCGACATGAGCCCCTTGAAAATTCTGATCATTCCGGGTTCCCTGCGCAGCGGATCGCATAACGTACGTCTCGCGGGCGCGGCGATGGTCGAACTGGCCGAAGCCGGCGCAGATGTTTCGCTCATCTCGCTCGCCGACTTCCCACTCCCGATCTACGACGGTGATCTCGAGGCGAGATCCGGCGTGCCGACCGAGGCCGTCAAGCTCAAGCGGCTGATCGGCATTCATCACGGGGTGCTGCTGGTCAGTCCCGAATACAATTCCTCGCCGCCGCCACTGCTCAAGAACGCGCTCGACTGGGTGACGCGGGTGCGTGAACGTGACGAACCGCTCGGACATGCGATGCGCGGGCGTCCGTTTGCATTGGCGTCGGCGTCGACGGGCCGGTTCGGCGGCGCGCGAAGCCTGATGATGCTGCGCTTGATGCTGTCCGGATGCCGCGTCACAGTCATCCCGACGCAGTTGTCGCTGTCGGCCGCCGATCAGGCCTACGACGATATGGACCGGCTTAAGTCTGGCAATGATCGCGACATGCTGACGGCCATGGCGCGACAGTTGATCGATGTCGCGGAACAGATGAGGCAACATGACTGAGAATGCCATTCCCTCGCGTGATCGCTTGATCGTTGCGCTCGACGTTCCGAACGTGCCCGCCGCAGAGGCGATGATCGCGCGGCTCGGTGATAGCGTGACGTTCTACAAGATCGGCTATCAGCTCGCTTACGCCGGCGGGCTGCCGCTGGTGCGGCAACTCGCGGAAGCCGGCAAGAAAGTCTTTCTCGACCTCAAGCTGCACGACATCGGCAACACGGTCGCAAGCGGCGTCGAGAGCGTCGCGGGTCTCGGCGCAACGTTCCTGACCGTCCACGCCTATCCGCAAACCATGAAGGCCGCGGTCGAAGCCAGTGCCGGATCGGGCTTGAAGATACTCGCCGTCACGGTGCTCACGTCTTATGACGAAGCCGATCTGCAAGCCGCCGGCTATCGGCTCGGCGTGTCCGATCTGGTGCGGCATCGCGCCGAGCAAGCCAAGGGGCTCGGCATCCATGGCATCGTGTGCTCGGCCGAGGAAGCCGCCAGTCTCCGCCCCATCGCGGGCGCAAACATGAGTCTGGTAACGCCGGGCATTCGGCCCGCCGGCAGCGACATCGGCGATCAGAAACGGATCATGACACCGGCGCGAGCGATCGCGGCCGGTGCTGATTATCTGGTGGTCGGCCGGCCGGTGATAGCGGCGAGCGATCCGAAGGCCGCGGCGGATGCGATCGTCGCGGACATCCAACAGACAAAAAACTGACGGGAGAGAGCAATGGCGAAGGGATACTGGATCGGGCGCGTCGACGTGCATGATCTCGATGGCTACAAGCGCGATTACGTCGCCCACAACGGCGCGCTGTTTCACAAGTACGGTGCCAGGTTCCTCATTCGCGGCGGCAACTTCGAAAGTAAGGAAGGTTCGTCCCGTTCACGCAACGTCGTCATCGAGTTCAAGGACTACGAGACCGCGTTGGCCTGCTACGAGTCGCCGGAATATCAAGCGCTGATCAAGGCGCGCAAACCCTATTCGGAAGGCGATATCGTGGTGATCGAGGGTTATGACGGGCCGCAGCCTTGACGCGACCTTGGTTGCCGGGACGCTGTGTCCCCGCTATACCGCGACATCATTGAGGTCCGTACCATGTCGGAAATGCGATTGATCGTTGCGGGGGCCGGCGGCCGAATGGGCCGCGCGCTGATGCGCGCGATCTCCGAGACCAAGGGTGCCGTCGTCACCGGCGCGCTCGAGGCGCCGGGCTCGGAATGGGTCGGGCAGGATGCCGGCACGCTGGCGGGCCTGCCGCCGACCGGCGTGGAAGTCTCGGCGGACCTGTGGTCGCTGTCGTCCAAGGCCGACGGCATTCTCGATTTCACCGTGCCGCGCGCCACCATTGCCAATGTCGCCATCGCCGCCCAGCGCGGACTGGTGCATGTGATCGGCACCACCGGCTTGTCGCCCTCCGACAATGCGATCATCAAGAGCGTGACCAAGCAGGCCGTGGTGGTGCAGGCCGGAAACATGAGCCTCGGCGTCAATCTGCTCGCGGCGCTGGTAAAGCGCGTGGCGCGCTCGCTCGACCCGAACTTCGATATCGAAATCGTCGAGATGCATCACAAGGCGAAAATCGACGCACCCTCCGGCACCGCGTTGATGCTTGGCGAAGCAGCGGCGGCAGGCCGCGATATCAGGTTGCAGGATCACTCGGCGCGGGGCCGCGACGGCATCACTGGCGCGCGTCGCGAGGGCGACATCGGTTTCGCCGCGTTGCGCGGCGGCACGGTGACCGGCGATCACACCGTGGTCTTCGCCGGACCCTATGAGCGCATCGAACTCTCGCACAAGGCCGAAGATCGCATGATCTTCGCGCACGGCGCGCTGAAGGCGGCGATGTGGGCGCAAGGCAAGCCGCCGGGATTGTATTCGATGGCCGATGTGCTCGGCCTGAGCGATTTCTGACAGACAAGTGTCGTCGGCTCTCGCGCGACGACCATCGCAAACACGAAATGGAAACGGAAAGAATGAGCGATCGACTTCTCGTCCTCGTGCGTCACGGCCAGAGCGAATGGAATCTGAAGAACCTTTTCACCGGCTGGAAAGATCCCGACCTTACCGAACAGGGGCGCAAGGAGGCCGCTGAAGCAGGGCGCAAGCTGAAAGCGCAAGGGCTGACCTTTGATGTCGCCTTCACCTCGGCGCTGACGCGGGCGCAAAACACGCTCGATATTATCCTGAAGGAGATGAGCCAGAGCGGATTGCCGATTCATAAAAATCTCGCGTTGAACGAACGCGACTACGGCGATCTCTCGGGCCTCAACAAGGACGATGCGCGCAAGAAGTGGGGCGAAGAACAAGTTCACGTCTGGCGCCGTTCCTACGACGTGCCACCGCCGGGCGGCGAGAGCCTGAAGGATACGCTGGCACGCACGCTGCCGTATTTCGTGCAGGAGATATTGCCGTGCGTGTTGCGCGGCGAACGCACGCTGGTGGCGGCGCATGGTAACTCGCTGCGCGCGCTGATCATGGTGCTCGAGAAGCTGACGCCCGAGAACATTCTCAAGCGCGAACTCGCGACCGGCGTGCCGGTGATCTATCGGCTCAACGCCGACGCGACCGTCGCATCCGTGCTCGATCTCGCGGCGTAATCGTCTTGTGCAATCTCGGCGCGGCGGGTTACGCCGCGCTGACTTGTCCGGCTTCCCAGCCCAGCATCGCCTGCTTGCGGGTAATGCCCCAGTGATAGCCGGTGAGCGCGCCGCTCTTGCCGATCACGCGATGGCACGGCACCACGAACGAGATCGGGTTGCGGCCGACGGCGGCGCCGACGGCGCGCGAGGCTTTCGGATTTTGCACATTGCATGCGATGTCCGAATAGGTGGTGGCGCGGCCCATCGGAATCTTCAACAACGATTCCCATACTCGTACTTCGAAGTCGGTGCCGATCAGCACCACGCGCAACGGCTGATCTGGCCGCCACAGCCGCGTGTCGAAGATGCGTTGCGCCATCGCGGCGGTGCCGGCGTGATCCTCGATGCATTCGGCGCGCGGCCACCGCCGCCGCATGTCGGCCAGCGCGGTTATCTCGTCGCCGGGATCGGCGAACGCAAGCCCGGCAAGGCCGCGACCGCTGGCGATGACGATCGCCGTGCCGAACGGCGAGGGGTGAAAACCGTAACGCAACGTCATGCCGGCGCCGCCGGCTTTCCATTCGCCGGGTGACATCGCTTCATGCGTCACGAACAGATCGTGCAGTCGGCCCGGCCCCGACAGACCGGAGTCGAGCGCGGCATCGAGGATGCTTGCGGAGTCGCGCAGCAGGCCCTTGGCGTGATCGAGCGTCAGCGCCTGCATGAAGGCCTTCGGCGTCAGCCCGGCCCAGCGCCGGAACAGATGGTGCAGTTCATCCGGTGTCAGCCCGGCCGCGTCGGCGATGGCCTCGATGGTCGGTTGCTCGCGCCAGTGCGCCGAGATGAAAGCAATGGCCCGGCGCACGCTGTCGTAGTCGCGCAGCGCGGCGTCCTGCGGTCCCGGTTTAGCGAGGCGGTGCTCCTGGGTGGCGAGGTTCATCATGCTGTCGATGTAGGACTTCGCCATGCTCGCAACCACCCGTTTCCCGACAAGAACTCCGCTCCGATAAGAACGGAGCGGGCGTCTTGATTTCTGTTTGACGCGTTTTCTTGACGCGAACCGGTACCCACTTCGCTCGAAAACGCTATGTCTCAGGTCAATGATTATAGACCGGGCCGCGTTTCGCCGCTTGCAGGGCGTTGGTCAGTGCGCTGGCGAAACTCGATTTCTCGTCGGGGCCGAGAAACTGCGCGATGGCGAGGCTGCGCCCGCGCGACACCAGACACAGCCGCTCGATGCCGAATTCCTGATGCACGGTCTGGTCGAGCCGCACCCAGAGCGGATTGAACACCCATTCCGTCGCCGTTCCGCGATGATCGGTCTTGCGGACGCGCAACTCGGATGAGGTGATGGAAATTTCCTCGGTCGCCTTGGCGTCGCGGAAATTGATCTTGAACGCCCAGTAGATCGCCAGCACGTCGAGCAGGAAGAAGAACAGCACCGGCCATGCGCCCTTGAACAGGAAGATCATGCCGGCGGTGAAATTAAGGACGCTGATGACGGCCATCAGCACCGCGAAACCTTTCCGGCTCAACGACCGATGCGGCACCAGCAGGGCCGAAAACAATTCCGGCTCCGGGGGGAGGGCATCGTCAAAGTCGTTGCCTGCGGTCATGGCCTGTCATTATACCCGATCATGGCCAAAAGCATCCACCGATCCGCGACCGGATCGACATCGAAAGCCGCCGGATCGGCTGCAAAACGCGACGGGAATCTTGCGGCAAAGCCGCGGCGAAACAATGGCGCGAAATCGCCGCTTGCGGCGGGCGCGAAGACCGTTCGGAAGGCCGCCAAAAAGCGGGTTGCCGCCTCCAAACCCAAACCCTGGACCGCCGCCGAGGTCCATGAGGCCTTCCGCCGTTTCCAGGAAGCCAACCCGGAGCCGCGGGGCGAACTGGAGCATCTCAACCCGTTCACTCTCCTGGTGGCGGTGGTGCTGTCGGCGCAGGCAACCGACGCCGGGGTCAACAAGGCGACGCGGGAGTTGTTTCCGATCGCGGACACGCCGGCGAAGATGCTGGCGCTCGGCGAGGAGCGGCTGCGCGAGTACATCAAGACCATCGGGCTCTACCGCACCAAGGCGAAGAATGTCATCGCGTTGTCGGGGAAACTGATCGCGCAGTTCAACGGCGAGGTCCCGCGCACCCGTGCCGAACTGGAGTCGCTGCCGGGGGCCGGGCGCAAGACCGCCAATGTCGTGCTCAACATGGCGTTCGGACAGCCGACCATGGCGGTGGACACGCACGTCTTTCGCGTCGGTAACCGCACCGGCATGGCGCCGGGCAAGACGCCGCTGGAGGTGGAGTTGAATCTCGAGCGGGTGATTCCGCCCGAGTTCATGCTGCACGCGCATCACTGGCTGATCCTGCACGGCCGCTACACCTGCCTTGCGCGCAAGCCACGCTGCGAGGTCTGCCTGATCAACGATCTGTGTCAGTGGCCGGAGAAGACGGTGTAACGCGCTACACCGTCGGCACGCTGGTCCGTGTGCGTTCGGGCTCGATCAGCTCCGGGCGCGGGCCGGAGAGCTGCTTGTGCAGATGCACCATCAGCGCCATGGCGAACACCGGCGTCGCGAAGTTGACGATCGGGATCGAGACGAAGGCGGCGATGATCAGTCCGGCGGCGAACACCATGCCGGCGTGATGACGTCGCATCGCCTTGGCTTCCTCGACCGGGCGAAAGCGCAGCGCGGCGAATTCGAAATACTGCCGGCCGAGCAGCCAGGCGGTGGCGATGAAGAACGCGATGAAGCCAAGCCCCGCGAACAGCGCGAACGGCAGTGCGATCAGATACACCAGCAGCGTCAGCGCGGCGAACTTGATACCCTCGCTGATCGCAAGGCCGTAAGGCAGCGCGGTGCCGACGCGCTCCGCCGGATAGTGCTCGCGCTCGACGATATCGGCGACGTCGTCGACGAACACGCTCGCCACCAGCGAGGTGATCGCGGGCATCAGGAAGATCGCGCCGAACACGATGCCGAAGCCGGCAACGATCGACACCATCCACGACAGCACGTTGAGCGGCGTGTGATAGTCGGGGCCGAGCGTTGCCTCCGCCCACACCATGCCGGAGGTGGCGAGCCAGCTCAGCAGGCGTTGCAGGCTCACCGCCAGCACCACGATGAGAATCAGCGCGAGCCCGATCGAGCGCCACAGGATGGCGCGCATCGGCGGCGACAGGATTTGCGTCAGCGCCTTGATGGCGGCGTCGAGCATGGCGGGCTTCCTCTGCAAAACGAATGCAGAGGTAGAGATGCACATTGGGTTAGGCAAGAGCGTGTCCCGGACGCGATGCGGCGCAAGCGTCAGCGCCGTGCCGCTTCGCTGATCCGGGACTATCGCGGACGATACCGTTGAAACGGTCCCGGTTCTGCGGTGCGGCGTTCTACGCCGCGCCGCGCCCGGGACACGGCATTGCCTTTACACCACGCCCATCGCCTGCATCGCCTCGGCGACGCGGATGAAGCCGGCGACATTGGCGCCGAGCACGTAGTTGCCGGCCGAGCCGTATTCCTCGGCGGTCTGCGCGCAGGTGTCGTGGATGTTGTGCATGATGGTCGCCAGCCGCTCTTCGGTGGCCTCGAAGGTCCACGAGTCGCGCGAGGCGTTCTGCTGCATCTCCAGCGCGCTGGTGGCGACGCCGCCGGCGTTTGCCGCCTTGCCGGGACCGAACAGCACCTTGGCCTGCAGGAAGGCGTGCACCGCTTCCGGGGTGCAGGGCATGTTGGCGCCTTCGCCCACCGCGATCACGCCGTTCTTGATCAGCGTGGCGGCGTCGGTGCCGTTGAGTTCGTTCTGGGTCGCCGACGGCATCGCGATATCCGCCGGCACTTCCCAGAGGCGGCCGCCGGGGATGAACTTGGCGCCGTTGCCGCGCGCCTTGGCGTAATCGGCGACGCGGCCGCGGCGCTTCTCCTTGATCTCCTTCAGCAGGTCGAGGTCGATGCCCTTCTCGTCCACCACGTAGCCGTTGGAATCCGAACAGGCGATCACCTTGCCGCCGAACTCCGCCACCTTTTCCATGGTGTAGATGGCGACGTTGCCGGCGCCGGAGACCAGCACCTTCTTGCCGTCGAAGCCCTGCTTGCGGGTGCCGAGCATGCGCTCGACGAAATACGACGCGCCGTAGCCGGTGGCCTCGGTGCGCACCCGCGAGCCGCCCCAGGTCAGGCCCTTGCCGGTGAGCACGCCGGACTCGTAGCGGTTGGTGATGCGCTTGTACTGGCCGAACATGAAGCCGATTTCGCGCTGGCCGACGCCGATGTCGCCCGCCGGCACGTCGGTGTATTCGCCGAGGTGGCGGTGCAGTTCCAGCATGAAGGACTGGCAGAAGCGCATGATCTCGCGCTCGCTGCGGCCCTTGGGGTCGAAGTCGGAGCCGCCCTTGCCGCCGCCGATCGGCAGGCCGGTCAGGGCATTCTTGAAGGTCTGCTCGAAGCCGAGGAACTTGATGGTGCCGAGATAGACGCTGGGGTGGAAGCGCAGGCCGCCCTTGTAGGGGCCGAGCGCCGAATTGAACTGGACGCGGAAGCCGCGGTTGATGCGGACGTTGCCGTTGTCGTCGATCCACGGCACCCGGAAGATGATCTGCCGCTCCGGCTCGCAGATGCGCTCGATCAGCGCCGCCTCGGCATAGCGTGGATGCTTGGCGATCACGGCACCGAGGCTGTCCAGCACTTCGCGCACCGCCTGGTGAAACTCGTTTTCACCCGGGTTGCGCTGCAACACTTCATTGAAAATCGGTTCGAGCTTTTCGTCGAGCATGAAACACCCCCAGCACGCGTTATGGTTGAAGCAGGCCGAAGGCACAGCCTGTCCCGCTTGCAACAGGGGTCCGAGAGGCTCCACGCGATCCGACGCTAACGCGCTTTGTCTATAAGACTGCTGCCTATTTTTCAAACGAACCTTGGTTGGAAAATATGCAGACTGCGACAATTTCGCGCAGTCCGGCGTCAGGGACGCCGGAGCCCAGCGCTTGAAAGCTTAGGTGCCTGATCGAAGGGGAATGGCTCAGTATGCGGTCGCCCAAGCGCTCACTTCTTCAGCAGTCGCGAGCGACGCCGTCGCGCCAGCCGCTTCAGGAACGAGCGGCGGCGTTTCCACGACCCCTTCGAGTCCCCCAGAAGCCCCTGGAAAGGGATCGAGGGCGCCCGCTACCTCCGCGAGCGGTTTCTGCCGGTCGGCCCAATGCAGTGCGGTGTAGTCGAAGCCGAGTTCGATGGTCGGCTTCACGACGTCGAAGTAAGGGGAGATGTCGAAGTCGCGCGGCATGTAGAGCGAGGAGTCGCGGATGTGCAGGATCTCGCGCCGCGCCTGCCGACTCCTGGTGCGGGTGATCTTCGGCAGGATCGGATAGCGCACCGCGCCGAACGCCTGCGCGATCAGCGCCGAGCAGATGATCTTGGTCGGATCGCCGGAGCCGAGCGCGATCATGCGGCGTCGAAAGCGCTGCGGAATCGGCAGCGGGAAAAGATAGCGCGCCAGATCGACAATGTTCTTGGTGTCGTAGCCGAAGCCGATGCGGTTGATGGCGTAGCGGCAGACCGTGGTGCGGTCCTCATACGACAGGCCGACCGGGCGGCAGACCCGCGTGTGATACGGAAAATATTTCGACAGCGGCGCCGAGGTGACGCCCTCGCCGACATTGGCTTCGATCAGCACATGCGGTTCGCCGTCAGGCTCGCTGGCGCCGTCGATCGGCCCGACATAGAGCGCGGCGTGTGACCATGTGGATTGCGTCAGATACTTGATGATGCCGGAGATGCGGTTGTTGCCCTCGACCAGCAGCACGTCGCCGGGCATGACGATGTCGCGCAGCCGCTCGGGATCGCTCGGCATAAAGGGCTCATAGCCCGGTACCTCTTTCTGGAGGTAGCCGGCAATCAGTTTGCCGACAGCATCGAGCACGAAGCCCATGAGGTTCTCCCGCGCGGTTCGTTCTGACCGCTTTCGTCACTCAAGCATGGACGCAAGCCATTGCAATTTGGTTCATGCTCGTGCCGGCGGAATCACGATTGATTCACCATGATGGTTGCCGCACAGCCATGGATGCGGCAACTTATCAATGCGTTCCCGAAAATCGTTCAGGTTTCGGCAACTACGACATTAGAAAAGCTCCGATTCAGAAAAGCAGACATGACGATCTCGCGGCGCACAGTGTTGACGGCTCCTTTGGCATTCGCCGCGCTGCCCTTGTCGCGCATCATGGCCGCGCCGCTGCCGCGCGAGGTTGACATTGTCGTGATCGGCGCCGGCGCGGCGGGTCTTGCGGCGGCGCGGCGGATCAAGGCCGCCGGGCGCAGCGTCATGGTGATCGAGGCTTCGACACGAATCGGCGGGCGCTGCCGGACCGATCCCGCGCTGTTCGGTGTGCCGTTCGATCGCGGCGCGCGCGCGCTCTACAGTCCCGACAGCAATCCGCTGGTGAAGCTGGCGCGCGCGAGCGGCATCGACATCGCACCGGTGACGACGGGCCAGAAGATTCGCATCGGCCGGCGCAACGCGCGCGCAGGCGAAGCGGAGGATTTTCTCACGGCGCTGGTGCGCGCCAATCGCGCCATCGACGAGGCCTCGCGCGGCAAGGCCGATGTCGCTTGCGCTTCCGCGCTGCCGAACGATCTCGGCGACTGGGCGTCGACGGTGGAATTCGTGCTCGGCGCGAGCGTGACCGGCAAGGATCTGCGCAATCTCTCGGCGGTGGATCGTGCGCGCATGCAGGAACGCAGCGCCGCCATCGTCTGTCGGCAAGGCCTGGGAGCGCTGCTGACAAGGCTCGGTGAAGGCGTTCCCGTCGCGCTCGGCACGCCGGCGACGCGCGTGGCGTGGAGCAATCGCGATGTCGCGGTGGATACGCCGGTTGGAAAGATCACGGCACGCGCGGCCATCGTCACCGTGTCCACGCATGTGCTGACGGCGGGCCGCATCGCCTTCGCGCCGGACCTGCCGAAGCGGCAGCTCGATGCGGCGTCCAGCCTGGATCTCGGCAGCTACGATCGCATCGCGCTGCAATTGCCGGGCAATCCGCTCGGGCTTGGCCGTGACGAAAACCTGATCGAGCGCAGCAAGGATGCGCGCACCGCGCTGCTGGTCGCCAACATCGGCGGCTCGTCGCTGTGCACCGTCGATGTCGCGGGACAATTCGGCGCGGATCTGTCGGCGCAGGGCGAAGACGCCATGGTGGCGTTCGCGCGCGAATGGCTCGGCGGTCTGTTCGGCAGCGATGCGGTGGCGAAGGTGGAGCGCAGCTTCGCTACGCGCTGGAACGCCGACGCTTTGATCGGCGGCGCGATGTCGGCGGCGGCGCCTGGCGCGGCCGGTGCGCGCAAACTTCTTGGCGAGCCGTTCGGCAGCGTCTTCGTTGCCGGCGAAGCCACGCACGAGACATTGTATGGCACCGTCGATGGTGCATGGGAGAGCGGCGAGCACGCCGCCGATGCGGCACTGAAGAAGATCGGCCCGGTCAAGCTGCCGCCGCCACAGAAGAAGAAGGCGCGCAGCAGGAAGCGGCGCGCGCATTGACGGCGTGCTATTCGGAATGCACCTCGGGATGACGCCGTCGTATCTACACCGGCAGCGGCAGCGTCACTTCCATCAGGTCTTTCGCGACGATGGCTTTGCCCGAGAAGTTCTTCTTCACGTCGGTGAGCCACTGCTCGTCGGTGATCGAGTCGTTGTCGCCCGGAACGAGATGGCTGAGTACCAGCAGTTTCGGCTTCGCGATGGCGGCGATGCGGCCGATGTCTTCCGTCGTGGTATGACTCGCCAGCAAATGTTTCCTGAGCGTCGCGCCGTTGGTGACCTTCTTCATGATGCCTTCGATGCCGGGCACATAAAGCGCCTCATGCACCAGGACGTCGGCGCCCTTGGCGAATTCCGCGAGCTTCGGATTGTAGGCGGTATCGCTGGAGAACACGACGGTGCCGTCCGGCGTCTCGAACTTGTAGGCGAAGTTGTCCGTGATCGGCGGATGCGGCGTGCGGAACGCGGTGACCGTGACGTCGTCGGTCTTCAGCACCACGCCGTCGGCGTCGATGTCTTTCGCGATCAAGAGCTTGCGCAGATCGGGACGACCTTCGTCGGCGATGCGCGTCTCGATATCGAACTTGTTCACCTCCCAATAGGCTTTCGTCATCGCCTCGGTGCCCTTGGGGCCGAACGCGTGGATCGGCGTCTTCAGGCCGGTGGCCCATGCGTTATAGGCGAGGTTGCCGTAATCGAGATCGTGATCGGAATGCAGGTGGCTCAGCAGAATGTACTTGATCGATTGCAGCGGCACCTTCGCTGCGACCAGTTGGTGACTGACGCCCGCGCCGCAATCGAGCACGATCGGCGTGTCGTTGACCATGACCAGGTTGGCGGGATTGGAACGGCCGAGCCCGATGCGCGGCCCGCCCTTGGTGCCTAGGAACACGATGCGCGTGCGCGGCGCCTTCGCGGCCGATTGCGCCAGCGCGCCGGGCATTCGCGTCAATGACGCAAGACCGCCGAGTGCGGACAGTTTCAACAGATCGCGGCGATGCAGCATGGGGAGCCTCCTGTCGAACGCGGATCAGCGAGGCTAGTCCCGCATGCACCGGCGACGCAAGTTACGATCGTCAGCGCAAGAGCCCATCGAACAGCGGCAGGCTGATGAGCGCGGAGGCGGCGATCAGCGCGTAGCAGACGCGGCGGAACGTTAAGTCGCTGGCGAGGCCGAACATGTGCGAGCCGATCCACAGCCCGACGCCGAACACCGGCCCGGCGACGAGCGCGAGGTCGATCACCGTGCGCGTGAACAGCCCGCCCCACAGATAGCTCGCGAGGATGATGAAGTCCGATACGGCGAAATAGAGGATGAGGCTGGCGCGCGTCACCGCCGCTGTCGTCGCGTCGCGCAGCCAGTACAGCACCACCGGCGGGCCGCCGACCTGCGCTACGCCGCCGAAGAAGCCGGCCACCGCGCCGACCATCGTGGTGACGGGGCGCGTGGGTGGGCGCGGATAGCGCCACCCCGCCATCATCAGGATCAGCAGCGGCACGATCAGCGCGACGATCATCCAGCGCACCGCGAGCGGATCGGCGTACAGCAGCACCAGCGTGCCGAGCGGCACGCCGACCAGCGAGCCGATCGCCATCAGCGTTACCTCGCTGCGATTGGCGATGCGCGCCGCACCCGGCACCAGGCTGGCGGCGGCGATCATCTCGACAATCAGCAACAGAGGCGACGCGACCTGCGCGCCGATCGCCGCGCTTGCAAGTGGCATGAAGATCAGCGCCGAACCGAAGCCGGAGAAGCCGCGCGCCAGCCCGGCGATAAACGCGGTGACGACGAGCACGGCGAGTGCCGCGAAGCTGAAGCCGTCCAGACCGGGGAGGATCATGCGCCGCTCGCGATGGACCTTGCGTGGAGGGAAGAGATCGACGGAAGGCATGAAGCCATTCCGAAAATCGCTTCACACGTTTCCGCATCATGCTCTACTGTCCGCGGCGGTCGCAATCGATTTCCAGACGAGGTTCACGCGCATGTCGTTCCGCTTCCATCTGCCGTCCGCGACGCTGCTGGCGGCGGCGCTCTGCGTCACGCAGCCAGATCATGCGCGCGCTTTCGACCTCGCGATCGACGCGAAACTGCCGCCGTCGCAGGCGGTCGCGGTGCCAGCGCCGCCGGCGCAGATCGATGCGGCGGTGAACAAGCTCGACGCGCTTGCGGCCGCGATCATGAAGAAGTCGGGCATTCCCGGCATGTCGGTTGCGGTGGTGCGCGGCGGCAAGGCCGTCTACGCCAAGGGTTTTGGCGTGCGCAAGCTGGGTGAAAGTGCGGCCGTCGATGCCGACACCGTGTTTCAACTCGCCTCGTTGTCGAAGCCGGTCGGCGCCAGCGTCGTCGCGGCGCAGGTCGGCAAGGGCGTGGTGAAGTGGGACGATCCGGTCGTCAAATATCTGCGGGGGTTCGCGCTCTCCGACAAGGCGGTCGGCCGCATGGTGACCATCGGCGATCTCTATGCGCATCGCTCTGGCTTACCGGATCACGCCGGCGACGATCTCGAATATATCGATTATCCGCGCGCGGACGTGTTGAAGCGGCTGCGCTATCTGCCGCTGGCGCCGTTACGCGCGAGCTATGCCTATACCAATTTCGGCCTGACCACGGCGGCGGAAGCGGTGGCGGTGGCCTCGCAACTCGACTGGGCGACGCTGTCGGACCGCGCGCTCTATCTGCCGCTCGGTATGAACCGCACCAGTTCGCGCTACGCGGATTTCAGCAATCGCGACAATCACGCGGTCAATCACGCCAAGGTCGATGGCGGTTTTCAGCCGCGCTACCAGCGCGATCCGGACGAGCAGTCACCGGCCGGCGGCGTCTCGTCGTCTGCCAACGACATGGCGAAGTGGATGGCGATGGTGCTGGCGAACGGCGCGCATGACGGCAAGCCGCTGATCGACAAGGCGGCGCTGCTTCAGGCGCTGAGCCCGCAGATGATCTCCGCGCCGCCCAGTGATGCCAGCGAGCGCGCCGGCTTTTACGGCTACGGCATGAATGTCGGCGTCGCGCCGTCGGGTCGCGTGGTGCTGTCGCATTCCGGCGCGTTCCTGCTCGGTGCCGCGACCTGCGTGACGATGATTCCTTCGCTCGATCTCGGCATCGTCGTGCTGTCCAACGCCGCGCCGATCGGCGCGGTCGAAACGCTGTGCGCGGAATTTTCCGATCTGGCGCAGTTCGGCATTGTGACGCGCGACTGGTATGCAGGTTACGCTCCGCGTTTCGCGCCGATGTTCAAGCCGTTCGGATCGCTGGTCGGCAAGACGCCGCCAACCAAGCCGAAGGCGCAGGCCGCCGCCGAACTCTACAAGGGCACTTACGTCAACAAGTACTATGGCGACGCGGTGGTGGTGCGCAAGGAAGGCAAGCTGCTGCTGTTGCTCGGCAACGAGGCCGGCAAGGTGTTTCCGCTGCGGCATTGGGACGGCGATACGTTCGTCATCGATCTGCAGGGCGAGGACGCGCCGGCCGGCTCCGTCTCGACGGTGACGTTCAACCGCCAGCGCGGCAAGGCGAAGTCGTTGCAGGTCGAATACTTCGCCAGCGATCTCGCCAAGGGTGTGTTTCGACGGGAGTGAGGCGGGCAAATGCGACCGTCATCCTGAGGTGCGAGGGCGCAGCCCGAGCCTCGAAGGATGCGTCACACACGCCGTCGCCCTTCGGGGCTCGGCGCGAGAGTGCCTTGCACCTCAGGGTGACGGAAAGACGTCTCTTGAATTTGCGGTGCTACCCCCGCAACGTGCCGCCGGTCTTTTTCGTCACCTCCGCAACGATCTTCGCGGCGATGGCGTCGATTTCCTGATCGGTCAGGGTCTTCTCACGCGGCTGGATCGTCACGGCGATCGCCACCGACTTCTTGTCGGGGTCGATGCCTTTGCCCTCATAGACGTCGAACACCGTGACATTCGTGACGAGCTTCTTGTCGCCGGCCTGCGCGGCGCGGACGATGTCAGCCGCTTTCACGTCGCGGGCGACGATGAAGGCGAAGTCGCGCTCGACCGGATGGAACGCCGGCAGATCGAGTTGCGGCTTGGCGCGGGTCGCCTTGGCCTTGCCCTCCGGAATGCGGTCGAGGATCACCTCGAACGCCATCACCGGGCCGTCGGCACGGAGCGCTTCCAGCGCGCGGGGATGCAACTCGCCGAAATAGCCGAGCACGTTCTGCGGCCCCATCTGGATCGCGGCGGAACGGCCGGGATGCAGCCACGCGGGAAACTTGTCGCCGCTCGCGGACGCGATCTGCAACGCCTGCACGGAGGCGCCGGCCGCGGCCAGCACTGCGAAGGCGTCGGCCTTGGCGTCGAACGCGCTGGCCTGCGCCGCGCCGGTCCAGCTTCGGCCCAGGCCCTGCGACGACGCGAAGCCGCGCCGCACGCCGCTTGCGGCGGTGAATTGATCCTGCGGGCGGTCGCCCTTGAAGATCTGCCCGACTTCGAACAGCGCGACGTCGTCGGAGCCGCGATCGTGATTGGCCTGCGCCGCCGCAATCAAACCGGGCAGCAGCGAGGGCCGCATGTCGGAGAGATCGGCGGCAATCGGATTGGCGAGCGACAGCGCCGCGCTGCCACCGCCGAACAGTTCGGCGTGCGGCTTTGCGATGAACGACCACGTCACCGCCTCCACCATGCCGCGCGCGGCGAGCGCGCGCTTGGCGCGGCGGGTGCGCGATTGCAAGGTGGTGAGCACCGGCTTGCGCGGATTGTCGCCGCGCGGGAACGGCGTCATCGGCACCTTGTCGACGCCGACGATGCGCACGATCTCCTCGACGATGTCGGCCTTGCCGTGCACGTCGGTGCGCCATGACGGCACCGCGACCTTCACCACCGGGCCGTTGCCCGCCACCATGAAGCCGAGCCGTTGCAAAATGCCGCGTGCTTCCGGCAGCGGCACCTCGATGCCGGCGAGGCGCTTCAGTTCGGACAGCGGATAGTCGATGACGCGATCGTCGGGGAAGGCCTTGCCGACCACGACGTTGTCGGACGGCGTGCCGCCGCACAGATCCATCACCATCTTGGTCGCGAGTTCGAGCCCCGGCACCATGAAAGCGGGATCGACGCCGCGCTCGAAGCGATAGCGCGCGTCGGAATTGATGCCGAGCTTGCGGCCGGTCTGCGCGATGTTGATCTCGTTCCACAGCGCCGATTCGATCAGCACGTCGGTGGTGTTTTCATCGCAGCCGGACGCCTCGCCGCCCATGATGCCGGCGAGCGATTCGACACCGTGATCGTCGGCGATGACGCAGATACTATCATCGAGCTTGTAGGTCTTGCCGTCGAGCGCCAGCAGTTCCTCGCCATCGCGCGCGGGGCGCACGGTGAGGTTGCCCTTCACCTTCTTGGCGTCGAACACATGCAGCGGCCGCGCGCGGTCGTAGGTCATGAAGTTGGTGATGTCGACCAGCGCGTTGATCGGGCGCAGTCCGATCGCGGTCAGGCGCTGTTGCAGCCATTCCGGCGACGGGCCGTTCTTGACGCCGCGCACGAGGCGCAGCGCGAAGCCGGGGCACAGCGTCGCGTCTTCGACGCTGACTTGTACCGGGCAGGGGAATTCGCCCTTGATCGGTTTGATGCCAGGGTCCTTCAGCTTGCCCATGTCGGCGGCGGCGAGATCGCGCGCGATGCCGTGCACGCCGGTGGCGTCCTGCCGGTTCGGCGTCAGGTTGATCTCGATCACCGGATCGCCGAGCTTCGCCCATTCGACGTAAGACGTGCCGATCGGCGCATCCGCCGGCAGTTCGACGATGCCGCTGTGGTCGTCGGAGATTTCGATCTCCGCGCCGGAGATCAACATGCCACGCGATTCGACGCCGCGAATTGAGCCGACGCTGAGCGTGATGTTCTTGCCGGGAATGTAGGTGCCGGGCGGGCCGAAGATGGTGACGAGGCCGTCGCGCGCGTTCGGCGCGCCGCACACCACCTGCACCGGCGCCCCGCCGTCACCGATGTCGACCATGCACACCCGCAGACGATCCGCATTCGGATGCTGCACGGCGGAGATGACGCGCGCGATGCGGATCGGCCGCAACTGCTCGGCCTTGTTCTCGATGTGCTCGACCTCGAGCCCGATCATGGTGAGCTTGTCGGCGAGTTTTTCGAGCGACTCGTCGGTCTCGAGATGATCCTTCAGCCAGGAGAGGGTGAATTTCACGAACTTAATCCTCCCGCGAGCGTCGGGATATCGAGTGGTTTGAAGCCGTAGTGGTTGAGCCAGCGCACGTCGCCTTCGAACAGTTGGCGCAGGTCGGCGATGCCGTACTTCAGCATCGCGATGCGGTCGATGCCCATGCCCCAGGCAAAGCCCTGATACACATCGGGATCGATGTCGCAGGCGCGCAGCACGTTGGGATGCACCATGCCGCAGCCGAGAATCTCCAGCCAGTCCTCGCCTTCGCCGAAGCGGATCTCGCCCTTGTCGCGGCGGCACTGGATGTCGACTTCCAGCGACGGCTCGGTGAACGGGAAGAACGACGGCCGGAACCGCATGTTGATGTGATCGACCTCGAAGAACGCCTTGCAGAACTCGTGCAGGATCCATTTCAGGTGGCCGAGATGCGAGCCCTTGTCGATCACGAGGCCTTCGACCTGATGGAATTGCGGCGTGTGCGTCGCGTCGGAATCGATGCGGTAGGTGCGGCCGGGGCAGATCACGCGGATCGGCGGCTTCTGGCTCAGCATGGTGCGCACCTGCACCGGCGAGGTGTGAGTCCTCAACAGAAGCCGCGAGCCGTCTTCCTTCGGATTGAAGAAGAAGGTGTCGTGCATTTCCCGCGCCGGATGGCCTTCCGGAAAATTCAGCTTGGTGAAGTTGTAGTCGTCGGTCTCGATGTCCGGACCCTCGGCGACGGCAAAGCCCATGTCGGCGAAGATGGTGGTGAGTTCATCCCAGGTCTGGCTCAGCGGATGGATGCGGCCGGCCTCAGTGGGCGTGTCGCGCAGCGGCAAGGTGACGTCGATGGTTTCCGACGCGAGCCGCGCATCGAGCGCGGCGTTCTTGAGCACGTCGCGGCGCGCGGTCAGCGCCTGCGTCACCGCATCCTTGGCGAGATTGATCTTCGCGCCCTCGGACTTGCGCTCGTCCGGCGACATCTTGCCGAGCGTGGCGAGCAGCGCCGAGATCGAGCCCTTCTTGCCGAGCGCCGAGACGCGCACGGCTTCGAGCGCGGCTTCATCAGCGGCGCTCGCGATGTCAGCGAGGATTTGGGATTGCAGAGTTTCGAGATCGGACATGGATGGCCACCACCTGCACAGCGTCATGCCTGGAAATGATCCGGGCACCCGCGTGGTACAGGCCATCGACGCCGTAGAGACGTAGATGGCCGGGACAAGCCCGGCCATGACGACATCATGAAAATGTCAGGGATCGCGGCCGGGCGGATACGATCAGGCCGCGAGTGCGGCCTTGGCCTTCTCGGCGATCGCCTGGAACGTCGCGGGCTCGTGGATGGCGAGGTCCGACAGCACCTTGCGGTCGACGGTGATGCCCGACTTGGCAAGGCCGTTAATGAACACGCTGTAGGTCATGCCGAGCGGCCGCACGGCGGCGTTGAGGCGCTGAATCCAGAGCGCGCGGAAGGTGCGCTTCTTGCGCTTGCGGTCGCGGAACGCGTACTGCTGCGCCTTGTCGGCGGCGGCCTTGGCGGCGCGAATGGTGTTCTTCCGGCGGCCGGAGAACCCCTTGGTGATCTTGTAGACTTTCTTGTGCTTGGCGTGAGCCGTCACACCGCGTTTAACGCGAGACATGACCGATCTCCTTCAAATGACTGGGAAATTTGACGCCGCCTGAAGCGGCGAGGTTGCAACGGACAGGCCGTCAGGCGTTCGGCAAGAAATACTTCTTGATGTTGTCGCCGTCGGTCTTGAACAGGATGCGGGTCCCGCGAAGCTGACGAATCTGCTTCTTGGTCCGCTTGATCATGCCGTGTCGCTTGCCGGCGTGGGCGGACACCACCTTGCCGGTCCCGGTCACTTTGAAGCGCTTTTTGGCGCCCGATTTGGTCTTCAGCTTGGGCATTTGGCTCTCCTCTTGCCACGGAAAAAGCCGCCCCAGGAGGCGGTTGCGTGGCTGAAATGCTCGCTAGAGCGTTGAAAGTGCTCGATTATTCCTTATCGGAACAGATCCGCACGCTCACCGCCACGGCAGCCCTTGATCAGCCGGGCGATGAAGATGGGGCTTATGACAGAGGATCGGGGGAAAGGCAACGCGATTCAGCGAAAGAACGGTTTCGCTACTTCCTGCGGTGGCTTACGCGTCCCGTCTCCCCAACTGTCGGACGAAATCTCTCCGCGAGTCGTCCCCGCGAAGGCGGGGACCCATAACCCCTGTCGTTGTTTTGCGGAGAGCGGCTGGCCCCGTGCCAAAGAAAAGGCACCGGGAGTCTGGGTCCCCGCCTTCGCGGGGACGACCAGTCGATAGGTTTTCTGCGCGGGTATGTATTAAGGCTGGCGCGCTCAGCGCGGCGCCAGCACCATGACGACCTGACGGCCCTCGAACTTGGCGTCCTGTTCGACCTTGGCGATCTCGGCGACCTCGTCCTTCACCTTGTTGAGCAGCTTGGTTCCGATGTCCTGATGCGCCATTTCGCGGCCACGATAGCGCAAGGTGATCTTGACCTTGTCGCCTTCCTCGAAGAACCGCTTCATCGCCCGCATCTTCACGTCGTAGTCGTGGTCGTCGATCATCGGTCGGAGCTTGATCTCCTTGATCTCGACGATCTTCTGCTTCTTGCGGGCCTCGGCGGCTTTCTTCTGCGACTGGAACTTGAACTTCCCGTAGTCCATGATCTTGCATACGGGAGGATTATTGTTCGGCGAAATCTCCACCAGATCCATGCCGGCGTCGGTGGCGAGCTTGATCGCGGCGATGGTTTCCACCACGCCGTGGTTGACCCCGTCCTGATCGATCAGTTGAACCTGGGCGTTGCGGATTTCGTCGTTGGTGCGCGGCCCATCCTTGGCGGCGACGGGCGGGGCTCTGTTAGGACGGCGAATGGGTACTTCTCCAGTATTGTGAATGAAGGCTGTAGTGTGAAGGAAACCGCGCCAGCGGGCAAGCATTGCCGGCCTTTGCGCAGCAAAACCCTTGCCACGCGGCATTTTGGTCACGCTGCCGTCGCGGTTCCCGCTCACGTAGCGCTCACATAGATTGCGCCGGGCGGTTACGCAAGCGACAGTGCGGCGCGTATCGCATCGACGGAGAAGCTATCCATGACCAGTGCAACCGAGGGCGCGGCCGCGCCGGACTTCGTCGCGGTCGGCGCGGGCGCGGATGGCCGCCGGATCGCGGTGCGGGCACGAGCGGGCGGGACGCCGGGACTGTTCTGGCTTAGCGGGTTCAATTCCGACATGGCCGGAACCAAAGCGGTGGCGCTCGACGACTGGGCGGCCGAGCACGGCCGCGCCTGCGTGCGCTTCGATTACTCCGGCCACGGCGCCTCCGAAGGCCGCTTCGTCGACGGCACCATCGGCCGCTGGTCGGAAGAGGCGCTCGCGGTATTCGACCGCTTCTGCGAGGGCCCGACGGTCGCGGTCGGCTCCTCGATGGGCGGCTGGATCGCGTTGTTGGTGGCGCGCGAACTGAAACGGCGCGGCACGCCGCTCGCCGCCTTGGTGCTGATCGCGCCGGCGCCGGACTTCACCGAAGAACTGATGTGGAAGGGCTTTCCCGATGCGGTGAAGCGCGAAATCGAAACGAAAGGGATATGGATGCGGCCGTCGGAGTACGGCGATCCCTATCCGATCACCCGCGCCCTGATCGAGGACGGCCGCAAGCATCTCGTGCTCGGCGGCAGCATCGACGTCGGTTGCCCGGTGCGGATCCTGCAAGGCGCGCAGGACCCCGACGTGCCGTGGCGGCACGCCTTCCGCCTTACCGAATGCCTTCCCAGCGATGACGTGGTGCTGACCATGGTGCAGGATGGCGACCACCGGCTGTCACGCCCGCAGGACATCGCGCGACTGTTGGCGACGGTGGGGGAGTTTTTGGATTGAATCTCATGACGGGAGGAGGCTTCATGAATGCGACGACGATGCTTCGCGAATTCTGCGATGCTGTTGAGCAACGTCAGGGTCAAAGGTTCGCGACACTGTTCACCGAGGACGGGGTCTATCACGACGCGTTTTACGGCGCGTTCGAAGGCCGCGCGAAAATCGCCGAACTGATCAACGACTGGTTCTATCGCACGGCGGAGGACTTCCGCTGCGTGATGCACGATCCGGTCAGCGACGGCAAAACGCTCTATGCGCGCTACACCTTCAGCTATCGCTCGAAACTGCCGGAAGCGAACGGCAATCGCGCGATGTTCGAAGGTGTCTCGGTGATGCAGTTACGTGACGGGCTGATCGCGACCTATCACGAGATCGCCAACACCGCGCCGGCCTTCGTCGACCTCAACTTCGCGCCGGAGCGGATCGCGAAAATCGTCGGCCGTCAGGGCGCGGCGCTGAAAGCGCGCGACGAGATGAAGCTGCATTTGAAGTGATGGTGCAGCGAAAGCGAACTACGGCGGCGGCATGTCCATCATCTGGCGCTGGCCGAGCGCGGCGACGCTGGCGGTGCCGATCGGCCCGGCTTCGTCGTAGAGCCAGCACTCGCCGATGGCGACGCCGTCGGTGGCGTGGTGATTGACCACCTCGTAGCCGACCCATTCCGTCACCGGCAGCCGGTGCAGATAGAGCGTGACGTCGCTGTTGATGTAGCCGAGGCCGCGGTCGCCGGCATTGGCGAAGGGGCTGGCGAAATCCGCGCCGGTCGCGACGCGCACGAACGGCGTGATCGGCGTGCTGCCAACCACGTCGCGCACTTCGCTCATCCACAGTTTGCGCGGGCCGACGGTGCCGATCGCGCCCGCAATGCGGCGCACCGCCCACATGCCGTTCATGCCGAGGGTCGGGTCCGGCGGCGGCATGTCGTCGGGCTTCGGCGCGTCCCAGCTTGGCGGCGACCACACGGTGCCCGGCGGATTCTCGGTCCGGCGCAGCAACTGGCAGGACGCGCGCGCCATGCTGACGCCGCCGCTGAAGAACTCCGCCTCCACCACCTTGATGCGCTTGCCGTCGCGGACCAGCCGTGTGGTCACCTCGACCGGATCGAGGCCGGGCAGGCGGAACATGTCGACGGTGAGCCGCGCCGGCATGTAGGCGTCGTCGCCGTGGCGTTCCTCGATGACGCAGGCCAGCAGGCCGACAACGACGCGGCCGTGCAGCGACTTGCGATCCCAGGGACTGACGCCGATGTCGGTTGGAACGAAGCGATCACCCTCGCGGGTGAAGAAGGGAGGATTGCTCATGACGCCGAGCAATGCCGGGCTTGCGTCCTGAAATCAAGGCAGGGTCGCCCGCCTGCCGCTCTCAGAAGTCGAGATCGACGTAGCTTTGCGAGGCGGGGACGCCGGCCAGCCATTCCGACAGCAACGGCCGGAACGAGGGCCGCGACTTGATCCGCGCGTACCAGGACTTCGCCGCCTCGTCCTCGTGCCACGGCACGTCGCCGAGATAATCGATTGCCGACAGATGCGCGGCGGCGGCGAGGTCGGCATAGGTCATCCGGTCGCCGGCGAGATAATTCCGGGTCCGCGCCAGCCAGCCGATATAGGAGAGGTGATAGCGGACGTTGGCCTTGGCGGCCCGCATCACGTCGGCGGACGGCGCGCCGCCGCCGTCTTCCTCGCTCATGAAGCGCTTGTAGATGCGCTCGGTTACCAGCGGGTTGGAGGCTTCCTCGAAGAACTTCTCGTTGAACCAGGCGGTGAGCCGCCGGACCTCGATGCGTTCGGCCATCGTCTGCGGCAACAGGCGGCGGTCACCGCGCGCCGCGCCGTAAACCTCGTCGAGATACTCGCCGATCAGGGCGACGCCGGGAACCGGCGGGATGCCGTCGGCGGTCAGCACCGGCGTGGTGCCGGCCGGGTTCATGATCAGGAAATCCTCGCGCCGCTCCCAGGTTCGCTCCTCCGCCAGTGTCAGGTCGAGCCCGTATTCCCCGAGCGCGAGGCGAATGAAACGCGAATGAGGGCAGAACGGGTGATGGAACAGGGTGAGCATCGTATCCTTAAATAGTTTCGCGTCCTTAACAAAGCGTCTCCGGCGGCGCGGGCCTTACTTACGCCTGAAGACGATGCGACCGAAGCATTAGTTGGGCAGCGGATTCGGACAGGGGACTTGCGCAATTCGACATTGCGAGACATCGGCAAATCAGCGAGAAGTGCCGGCGTTTCGCCTGCCTGAAAGCGAAAGTTCCCATGATATCTGATGCCATTCGCGCGGTGGTCCTTGGCGTTGTCGAGGGGGTCACGGAATTTCTGCCGGTATCGTCGACCGGCCATCTCCTGCTGGTCGAGCGCTTTTTCGATCTGGGCGGCGACGATTTCTGGAAGAGTTTCGCGATCCTGATTCAGTTAGGTGCGATTCTGGCCATTCTCGCCATCTATTTTGTCAAATTGTGGCGGGTGGCGACCGGCATGTTCACCGATCCCGATGCGCGGCGCTTCGTCATCGGCGTGCTGGTGGCGTTCCTGCCGGCGGCGGTCATCGGCGCCCTCGCCGGCGGCTACATCAAGAGTTACCTGTTCAATCCGTGGGTGGTGTGCTTCACGCTGATCGTCGGCGGCGCGGTGCTGATGTGGGTCGATCAGCTCGAGCTGAAGCCGTATCTGCATGACGCCACCGCGTTCCCGCTGCTGACCTACCTGATCATCGGCTTCGCGCAATGCGTGGCGATGATTCCCGGCGTGTCGCGTTCCGGCGCCACCATCGTCTCGGCGATGCTGCTCGGCGCCGACAAGCGCGCCTCCGCGGAATTCTCGTTCTTCCTGGCGATCCCGACCATGCTCGGCGCCTTCGTCTACGATCTCTACAAGAGCCGCAACGACCTGACGCTCGATCACTCCTACATCATCGCCATCGGCTTCGTGGTGTCGTTCATCACCGCGATCATCGTGGTGAAGGCGTTTCTGAGCTACGTCACCCGCAACGGCTTCACGTTCTTCGCGTGGTGGCGCGTGATCGTCGGCACGCTGGGTCTGATCGCGCTGGCGCTGGGGTTCTGAGGGCCAGACTCAAGCGCACGACCTCTCCATCGTCATGGCCGGATTTATTCCGGCCATCCACGTCTTTACCCGCTGATTTGTTGCAAAGACATGGATGCCCGGGACAAGCCCGGGCATGACGGGGAACAGTACGTTTTCGACTTACGCCTATGCGCTCTTGCGCTGGAATTGACCCTGCGGGCGGAACCGCCACAGATATTGCGGCGCGACGGCTTCGAGCGAATCCGGCGTGATGCCAAGGCCTTCCAGCGTCAGCCCGGCCGCCTTCGCAGCCTCCGACACCACGTTGTCGGATTGCAGCAAGGTCACTTGATCGCGCGTCAGCGTGAACGGCGAGGGCGCGAACTGCAGTACCAGCGCCTTGAATCTGGCGAGGCCGAACGGCAGCGGAATCAGCGGGCGCTCGCGGTCGGTCATCGCCAGAATGATCTGGTTGATCTCGCGCAGCGTCAGTACCTCGGGCCCGCCGAGTTCGTAGGTCGCGCCCGGCCTCAAAGTGCCGTCCACCGCGTCGGCAATCGCGCTGGCGACGTCGCCGACATAGACCGGCTGCATCTTCGTCACGCCGCCGCCGACCAGCGGCAGCACCGGCATCAGCCGCGCCATTGAGGCGAAACGGTTGGTGAAATCGTCCTCGGGGCCGAACACCACCGACGGCCGCATGATGATGCTGTCCGGCGACGCCTCGCGTACCGCGGCTTCGCCGGCGGCCTTGGAGCAGGCATAGACTGAAGCCGATTCGGCATCGGCCCCGATCGCCGAGACATGCACCACACGGGCGCCGGTATGGGTTGCTGCCTGCGCCACGGTGGCGGCGCCCTTGTCGTGGACGGCATCGAAGGTCTGCGCGCCGTTTTTGGCGAGAATGCCGACGAGATTGACCGCGACGCTGGCATCGCGCAACGCGGCCGCGACCGATCCCGGATAGCGCAGGTTGGCCTGCACGGCGTGGATCTGGCCGACCTTGCCCAGCGGCTGCAGGTGCCCGGCGAGTTCCGGCCGGCGCACGCCGACGCGAATGCGGTAGCCCCGTTTGGCCAGCGCGCGGACGACATGCCGACCGAGAAAACCCGACCCGCCGAACACGGTGACGAGGGTGTCTGAATTCGCGGTCACATAGGACGACATGGAATCACCTCAACCGGCCCGATGGCCCCGATGCGGCAAAGCCGCAGCTGTTTCGGCCGCTGTATAGCGGATTTGCGGCGCGCATTGCAATTTTCGGCCATGCGCCAGCGCCGCACCGCCCCTGCGATCGGGCACCCTGCGGGAAGCCGCGTTTTGCCGTTTGACAACTGCGCGGGCGATCCGTATCAACCGGCCCGGGCCCAGGTGGCGGAATTGGTAGACGCGCTGGCTTCAGGTGCCAGTGGCTGCAAGGTCGTGAAGGTTCGAGTCCTTTCCTGGGCACCACTCTTTATCGTGCCCCCCTCCCTCATTTGATCAGGAAACGCCCGTCGCGGGCGGTAGAGCCGCGCGCGACGACGCGATCTCTTTCCGATCCTTTCCTACTCTTGGCAAAGCGCGTGACTGGTGCGACCTTCGTGGCCGGAGGGACCGCGGAGTCGATCGCCATGCGCATGTCAGCCGTCCTTTGGCTTGCCCTCGTCAGCCTGCCATCGACCGTACCCGCCGATGCCGCCCAGCCGCTCGAGGACGTCACCTGTCCCGCCGCTGTCGCGGACGTGACCTGCTATCGCGGCCAGGACGACAACGGCTCCTACGTCCTCGCCGGCGTGCCGAAGGCGTGGGATGGCGTGCTGGTGGTGCATGCCCATGGCGGGCCGCGGCTTGCGCCCATCACGCCGGATTACAGCAGCAAGGATTTCGAGCGCTTTTCCGAGTTCGTCCGCGACGGTCACGCCTTCGTCGCCGCCAGCTATCGTCGCGCCGGCTACGGGGCGCGGATGGCGGCGGAGGATATCGAAAACGCCCGCAAGGCCTTTATCGGCAAGTTCGGCAAACCGCGTCGGACCATCATGCACGGACAGTCATGGGGCGGCGACGTCGGCGCGCGCGTCGTCGAGCTTTATGCCGTCGCGCCGGACGGCACGCGCAACTACGACGGCGCGCTCCTAACCAGCGGCGTGATCGCCGGCGGCACCCGGACCTACAACCCGCGCATCGATCTGCGCGCGCTGTTTCAATATTATTGCCACAGCCTGCCGAAGCCCGATGAGCCGCAATACGATCTCGGCATCGGCCTGCCGACGGATTCGAAGCTTGACCGGAAGGAATTGCTGGCACGCTTCGTGGCCTGCACCGGCGGGAATCTTCCGGCGGCGCAGCGCAGTCCGGAGCAAAACCGGGCGCTGTCCGAGATGGCGGCGTTGACGCGGATTCCCGAACGCGCGCTGTTTTCGCATCTGGCGTGGGCGACGTTTCTGTTCCGCGACATCGCCACGCATATCACCGGCGGCAAGAGTCCGTTCGGCAATGTCGGTGTGGTCTATCGCGGCTCCTCGGACGACGACAGGCTGAACCGCGAGGTGCCGCGCGTCAGTGCCGATCCGCAGGCGCGGGCGCTGCTCGCCTACGACAGCGATCCCACCGGGCAGATCGCGATTCCGGTTTTGACCCTGCATGCGATCGACGATCCAACCGCCGCGGTGGAGAACGAGGCGGCGTATCGCGATACGGTGGCGCACGCCGGCAACGCCGGGCTGCTGGTCCAGACCTTCGCGCGCGAGCATGTGCACAGCAAATTGTCGTCGCCGCTTTATCCGGCCGAACTGGATGCGCTGCTGGCGTGGATCGACAAGGGCGAGCGGCCGACGCCGCAATCCGTGCTGGATCGCTGCCGCGCCAAGCAGAAGGCTTTTCCCGGCGACTGCACCATCGATCCCGCCTATCAGGTCGCGCCGTTCGAGAGCCGGAGCTGGCCGCGAACACCTTGAGCGCGGACCGATCAGGATTGTCCCTTTGGTTTGGCAGGGGCCTTTTGCGGCCGGAATTTGATGCGCAGATGCCCGCCCTCGCCCTTTACGACATCGAAGGCGCCGGTCTTGCGCACGAGGTCGCTCAGCTTGCCGAACCCGTAGGTGCGCGTATCGAAATCTGAAAGCAGCTTGGAGACTTGCTGTCCAACAGAGCCGAGCGGAGCCCACCCGTCCTCGCTTTCGATTTGCGAGATGGCGGTTTTCAGGATCGGTACCGCTGCGCTCGGAGGTTTCAATACTTTCGGCTTTGGCGCGGTGTCGCCTGCGGATGCAGCGGTGTCCGGCAACAGGTTCTCGGTGTAGATGAACCTACGGCAGGCCTGGCGAAAACTCTCCGGCGTTTTTTGCGCGCCGAAGCCATAAACGTCCGCGCCCTGTTCGCGCAGTCGCGAGGCGAGACGGGTGAAGTCGCTATCGGAGGAAACCAGACAGAAACCGTCGAAGCGGCCGCTGTGCAGCAGGTCCATGGCATCGATCACCAGCGCGATGTCGGACGCATTCTTGCCTTTGGTGTAGGCGAACTGCTGATAGGGATCGATGGCATGTTTCTGCAGGATATCGGCCCATGACTTGAGGTGCGGGCTGGAGAAGTCGCCATAGATGCGCCGAACGCTGGCCTCGCCGAATTTCGCCACCTCTTCGAACAGTCCCTCGGCGATCTGCGGCGAGGTATTGTCAGCGTCGATGAGCACCGCGAAGCGGGCCAGCCGGTGTTGCTCGATCTTCATGGGACGGCCTCTGGCAGCGGGTGAATTAAGGGGCATGACAACCTGACGGCGTACGCCGATCAAGAGATTATTTCCGTTCGTCAGGGGTTTAGGAAATCTTCAGCGATGTTCGTCAGGTTCGTGCGCCTATCGGATCGCGTGCTGGACGAGGCTGCCCGATTGCCAGAGAACGCGTGAATGGTTAAAGCCGAAACCGCGCGCTGTTCCGCGCGGCATCAGGACCGAACCAACATGACCATCCGTCTGCATCGCGGCGATTTGCCGGACCTTGGCCGCTACACCGATTCGGTGGCGATCGACACCGAGACCATGGGGCTCAATCCGCATCGCGACCGGCTTTGCGTCGTGCAGCTCTCGCCGGGCGACGGCACTGCCGACGTCGTGCAGATTCCGCAAGGCCACACCGATGCGCCCAACCTGAAAAAGCTGCTTGGCGATCCCAAGGTGACGAAGATCTTCCACTTCGCCCGCTTCGATCTCGCCGCGCTTTATAATGCGCTGGGCGTGATGCCGCAGCCGGTCTATTGCACCAAGATCGCCTCACGGCTGACCCGCACCTATACCGATCGCCATGGGCTGAAGGATCTGGTGCGTGAACTGCTCGGCGTCGATCTCTCCAAGCAGCAGCAGTCGAGCGACTGGGGCGCTGACGCCCTGAGCGAAGCCCAACTCGCCTATGCCGCGTCCGACGTGTTGCATCTGCATGCGCTGCGAACCCGGCTCGATGCCATGCTGGCGCGCGAGAACCGCACCGATCTGGCGCGGGCCTGCTTCGACTTCCTGCCCTCGCGCGCCCGGCTCGATCTCGGCGGCTGGGAGGACGAGGACATCTTCGCCCACTCTTGAGCGCAGGGACGGCAAGGAGGGAGACGAGCCGGCGCACTCTGGTATGCCCCGGCACCGCCGCTTATGTGATAGTCAGGGAATGGTGCCCGCGCATTGAGGCGGGTGTGGGGTGCGGGATTTCAACATTTGAACACAAGACTTGAGCAAAAGATTTCGCCCTTGCCCGGCGGTTCGGACGTTCGTTTCGGGGGCGCACCGCTGATCGGGGGCATGCCGGCGGGATTCGGCGAGATCGTCGAGACCCTCTCGTAAGCTATTGGGATCATTGAAATCCATCGTTGGCGATCCTGGCGATCGGCCACCCTCGTGATGCAGGAGGCGCGGTGTACTCGGCTCAAAGCCCGGCCTATCAGGCAGGTCTGGAGGCGCGCTTTGCCGCTGCCGCCCGGCATAGCCGGCTGGTGCGCGTGCTGCGGATCGCGGTTCCCGTCGGGGTGGTGCTGTCGCTGGCCGCGATTGTGGGGGTATCCGTTTTCAACCCGTTCCGCGTCATGATGCCGGACTTGCCGGTCGATATCGACAACCTGGTGGTGTCCGGGACCAAGATCACGATGGAATCGCCGCATATGTCCGGCTTTTCGCCGGACCAGCGGCCTTACCAGGTCTGGGCCAAGAGCGCGACGCAGGACCTGACCGATCCGGATCACGTCGACCTCGCGACGATACGGGCGCGGGTAACGATGGAAGACAAATCGACGGTGACGATGGATGCCCATAGCGGCGTCTTCAACACCAAGGCGCAGATACTCGATCTACAGAAGGACGTCTTCTTGCAATCTTCCACCGGTTACGAGGCGCGGCTGACGCGGGCGCTGGTCGACATCAACAAGGGCACGGTGACGTCGGACGAGCCGGTGGCGGTGAAACTCCTCAACGGCACACTCGATTCGGAGCGGCTGCGCATCATCGACAAGGGCGATGTGGTTCGCTTCGAGGGCAATGTCCGGATGAATCTGGTGATGGAACAGCCGAACGCCGATGCCAACAACCCACCGCAGGGCAGCCGGGGGAACGATAGCGGCGAGCCGGCCTACGATTCGAACGCGGTGTTCAATCCGAGTCAGGATCCGCCGCCGCTGCCGGCGAAGCGGCCGTCCGGTGCCAGCAAGCACAGCGGGTCCCGATGACAGTGACGGTGGCTTTCTCGAATTACGGCATTCGTCGCCCGGCACGGGCCGCGATGCATTGCGGCGTGCTGTTGCTGGCGCTGACGGCAATCACCGGCGCGGATGCACGCGCGCAAGGCGCGATGCAGGGCGTGCCCAACGCCATGCAGGGTTTCTCGCAGAATCGCGACCAGCCGATCCAGATCGAGGCGGCGTCGCTGGAGATGATGGACAAGAAGAAGGAAGCCACCTTTTCCGGCAACGTGAAGGTGGTGCAGGGCGACACCACCATGCAGTCGAAATCGCTGGTGGTGTTCTACGATTCCTCGAACGGCGGCGACAAGGCCAAGCCCGCCCCGAGCAAGAGTGCGATGAAGGCGGCCTCGCCCGGACCGGGCGGCGCGTCGTCGATCCGCCGCCTCGAGGCGCGCGGCGGCGTCGTGGTGACGCAGAAGGAGCAAGTGGTGACCGGCGATCTCGCTGTGTTCGATACGCGCAGCAATCTCATCACCATGCGCGGTAATGTGGTGCTGACGCAATGCAAGAACGTGCTGCGCGGCGACCGCCTGTTCGTCAACATGACGACCGGCGTGTCGCGCGTGGAATCCGACAGCGGACGGGTGCAGGGCCTGTTCATCCAGTCCGAGGGCGGCGGCTGCGGCGCGAAAGCGTCGAGCCCTGCGGCGCCGGCACCTGCGGTCAAGCCGCCGATGCCGTTGCTGGGACGATAGGATCATCGGTATGACCGCACGTATGGCGCTTTGCCGATCCGGTACGGATTTGTTCACGCCCGGTCTTTACCCTCCGGACGATAGTCCGCATGTGGGGCTCTCCGCCGCGCTCAAGCGGCAACTCGCAAAGGCCAAGTGACGCGGCATGGTGGATCTGCGCGATATGTTCCGGCGAAAGCCGCCGCAGCGCGGCCGGCAAGGCTTCGCGCGCGCGCGCGCCGATATCACCGTCGTCGACGAGCAATACGGTATCGGACTGGAGCAGCCGGTCGCCCGCCCCGCCGCCGCGCCGCAAGTTCAATCGCAAGCGCGGCAGCCTCAGCCGCGGCAACAGCCAGCGCAGCGACGCGCGGCAACCAGCGCACACGCGCCGCGCACCGACTATCTCGCGGTGCATGGCATCGAGAAAAGTTTCGGCTCGCGGCAGGTGGTGCGCGGCGTCAGCATCTATGTGCGACGCGGCGAGGCGGTGGGCCTGCTCGGACCGAACGGCGCCGGCAAGACCACGGTGTTCTACATGATCACCGGCCTGATCAAGGCGGATCGCGGCAAGATCGAACTCGACGGTCACGACGTCACCAGGCTGCCGATGTATCAGCGCGCGCGCCTCGGCATTGGTTACCTGCCGCAGGAAGCCTCGATCTTTCGTGGCCTCACTGTCGAACAGAACATTCGCGCGGTGCTCGAAGTGGTCGAGCCCAGCCGCAAGAAGCGCGAGAAGGAACTGGATTCGCTGCTCGACGAGTTCAACATTGCGCGGCTGCGCAAGTCGCCGTCGATCGCGCTGTCGGGCGGCGAGCGGCGCCGCGTCGAGATTGCGCGCGCGCTGGCAACGCGGCCGAGCTACATGCTGCTCGACGAACCATTCGCCGGCATCGACCCGATCGCGGTGGGCGACATCCAGGACCTGGTGCGCCATCTCACCAATCGCGGCATCGGCGTGCTGATCACCGACCATAACGTGCGCGAGACGCTGGGCCTCACCGACCGGGCCTATATCGTCTATGCCGGGCAGATCCTCACCGAGGGCGACCCCGACGCCATCGTCAACGATCCCGACGTACGACGGCTCTATCTCGGCGAGGAATTCCGGCTATAGGGCACCGCGCTGACGGCTAATGCTTCGTTAACGTCAGGCCGGGTTTCCGTTCGCACGGATTGTGGTCTGCTCAACCGCCGCGATCACAAATCGCGTCGCGCGCCAGCGGGTCGTGTACTTCCGGACACGAAACAGCTAAGCAAGAAACGGACCAATTCACTGGAACGGTTTTTGCCTTCATGGCGCTGTCGCAAAAGCTAGAGTTCCGCCAGTCGCAAGCGCTGGTGATGACGCCGCAGTTAATGCAGGCGATCAAGCTGCTGCAACTGTCCAACCTCGACCTTGTCGCCTTCGTCGAGGACGAACTGGAACGCAACCCGCTGCTGGAGCGCGTCGGCGAGGGACCGGATGGCGCGCCGGAGCGCAACAGCGAGATCGCGAGCGATGGCGGTGAGGCCTCCGCCGATGAAGCGGCCTCCGGCGACGGTTTCGAGGCAGCGTCCGATGCCGGGCAGGAGGAGTGGCTGAGCGGGGACCTCGGCAGTCGCGCCGAGATCGAAGGTTCGCTCGACACCCGCCTCGACAATGTGTTTCCCGAGGAGCCGGCGGACGCCGCCGCGCGTGCCGCACAGGACGCCGCGCCCACCGCCTATACCGAATGGGGTGGTGGCGCCTCGAACGATGACGACTACAACCTGGAAGCCTTCGTCGCGGCGGAGACTTCGCTCGCGGATCATCTCGCCGAGCAACTGTCGGTGGCGTTACCGCAGCCCTCGCAGCGCATGATCGGCCGCTACCTGATCGATCTGGTGGACGAGGCAGGCTATCTGCCGACCGATCTCGGCAACGCCGCCGAGCGGCTCGGCGCGACGCAGGCGCAGGTCGAAGCCGTGCTTGGCGTGCTGCAGACGTTCGATCCATCGGGTATCTGCGCGCGCAATTTAAGCGAATGCCTTGCCATTCAACTGCGCGAACGCGACCGTTTCGATCCGGCGATGCAGGCCTTGGTGGAACATCTCGATCTGCTGGCGCGGCGCGACATCGCGGCCCTGCGCAAGCTGTGCGGCGTCGACGACGACGATCTCGGCGACATGATCGCGGAAATCCGCCGGCTCAACCCGAAGCCCGGTCTGCAATTCGCCAGCGTCAAGGTGCAGACGGTGGTGCCGGATGTCTATGTGCGGCCGGGCGCGGACGGCGGCTGGCTGGTGGAATTGAACAGCGACACCTTGCCGAAAGTGCTGGTCAACCAGACCTACTACACGCAGCTTGCGAAAACCGCGCGCAAGGACGGCGACAAGAGCTACTTCAGCGATTGCCTGCAGAACGCGACCTGGCTGGTGCGCGCGCTCGACCAGCGCGCCCGCACCATCCTGAAAGTTGCAACCGAGATCGTGCGCCAGCAGGACGGCTTCTTCACCCACGGCGTGGCGCATTTGCGGCCGCTGAATCTGAAGGCCGTCGCCGACGCCATCCAGATGCATGAATCCACGGTGTCCCGCGTCACCGCCAACAAATACATGGCGACCAACCGCGGCACGTTCGAGCTGAAATATTTCTTCACGGCCTCGATCGCGTCGGCCGATGGTGGCGAGGCGCATTCGGCCGAGGCGGTCCGCCATCACATCAAGCAGCTGATCGATGCGGAGTCGCCGAGCGCGGTCCTTTCCGACGATACCATCGTGGAACGATTGCGCGCATCGGGCATTGATATTGCCCGCCGCACGGTCGCGAAGTACCGCGAAGCCATGCGCATTCCTTCCTCGGTGCAACACCGCCGCGACAAGCAGAGCGCCCTTGGTAACGTCCTCTCCACCGCCTTGTCCGATCGCTCGCGCAATCCCGAACCGGCCTGATTGCACTGGCGCGAAATCGCGCTACTCTCAATTCCCCTTCGCGACCGGTCCAAGCATGCGCATGATCCGGAAAAGGTGTGCAGCGGTTTTCCGACAAGATCGTGCGC
>JAEWIX010000050.1 GCA_023386885.1 Pseudomonadota bacterium | reverse complement strand
GTCATGGCCGGATTCATTCCGGCCATGACGGCATAGAGACGATCATCGCGTGGGATACTTGCGAGCCTATCCCCCCGCCCAGACGTCCAGCACGTAGCGGTTGCGGGTGCCGAGATCGTCGATCCAGCGCGCGCTGCCGGCCTCATCGCTGCCGGTCTTCTCGCGATGGATCGCCATCAGCGCCGCCTTGACGTCCGGCTCCATCTTGCCGCCGTCGCCGCAGACGTAGACGATCGCGCCCTTCTCGATCAGGTCCCACACGCGATCCTTCTGTTGCGCGATCATGTGCTGCACATAGGTCTTGTCCGCGCCTGCGCGCGAAAAGGCGACGTGCAGTTCGGTGATGCCCTCGTCTGCGAAATCCTTCAACTCATCGGCGTACAGATAATCCTGCTCCGGATGACGGCAGCCGAAGAACAGCATCGACGGACCGAGTTGAATGTCCTGCGCCATCATCGCCGCGCGCTCCTGCAGGAAGGCGCGGAACGGCGCGAGCCCGGTGCCGGGGCCGATCATGATGATCGGCGTCGCCGGATTCTCGGGAAGCCGGAAGCCCGCCTTGGTTTCGCGCACCGACGCATACACGGTGTCGCCGGCGCGGCGCCCGCCCATGTAGTTCGAGCAGATGCCCTTGTAGGTGCCCCGGCCCGACGCCGCCGGCCCCTCCACCACGCCGATGGTGGCGCTGCAACGGCTCGGCTCTACCAACGGCGAGGACGAGATCGAGTAGTAGCGCGGCGCCAGCAGCGACAGCATTTCCAGATAGGCGTGGAACGGCAGGTCGCAGGCCGGGAATTCCTCCATCAGGTCGAACACTGACTTGCGTTTCGCCATCACCTCGCTGCGATAGCGCTCCTGCGATTCTGCATCGTCGCCGACGAGGCCGAGCAGCTTCGGCTTACTCATGGGGCAGCGGGTATTCTCCGCCATGATCTGGATCTGCTTGCGGGTTGCGATCTGCTGTAACTCGACGAACTCGCCGAGCAACCGCCCGACCGAGATCGATTGCCCCACTGGCAGTTGCGCGCGGCGGCCTTCCGGCACCTGCAAGCGGATTTGATCGGTCGGCAGGAAGCCGAAGCGGCGCGCCACCGAATCCACCAGCGCCGGATCGTTGCGCGGAATGACACTGAGGTGATCGCCGGCGCGATACGTGGTGCCGGGCGGCAACTCCACCTCGACATGCCTTGTCGAACGCGTCGACGCATTCGGGCCGGACCGGTTCTGCAGTTCGGTGTTGGAGAGCACCTTCATCGCCACCGCGCCGCCAAGTCCGGCCACGGTGTTGAGCACGGTCGGCGCCACCGGCTCGATCTGGTACAGCGGCGCATCGTCGGCGCTGCGACTGAACTTGGCGTCGATGCCGAGCGCCTTGACAGCTTTCGGACCGAGCTTGGCGAACCACGCATCGAACTGGCCGTCGAGGTCCTCGCGCGCGTTGCCCTCGCCGCGCTCGAACACGTTGGTCGCGCCGTGCGCCGCGAGTTGTTCGTCGATCAGGCGTGGCACCGACTGATAGGTCGCCGCCCAGTCGCTGTTGCCGCAGCCGAACACCGCATATTTGACGCCGGCGAAAGCGTCCTTCGGCAAATCGCCTTGCAGCCACTTGACGAACTCCGTCGCATTGTCCGGCGGCGCGCCGTTATAGGACGCGCAGAAGATCAGCACGCCGCCATCCTTCGGCAGGTTGCCGACCGCGTCGTCCAGCGATGCCAGCCTGGTGGCGAAGCCGTTGATCCCGGCCAGATCGGCCACACGCGTCGCCATGTCTTCGGCGGTGCCGAGATTGGAGCCGTAGAGCACCAGCAGCGGCGTGTTGTGGCCGGGCCGCGTCTGCGCCTGCGCAACAGGCGCCGCGGGCTTCGCGGCGGTCGCAGCCGGTCCCTTGCCGGTGCGCTCGCTGTCGGGACGCGGGCGCACCTTGATCTTGAAGCCTTCCGGCTTGATCGTCAGCGTTTCCTTCAGATGCATCTGGTAGCGCTTGTGATCGATCATCTTGAAGCGCTGCAGGATCATGCCGAGTGCGAGCGCCGCCTCGTGCATCGCGAAGCCGCGCCCGATACAGGCGCGCTGGCCGTTACCGAACGGCTTCCAGGCGTTGACGGGGCGCTTGGCCTCCGCCTCGCGACTGAAGTTTTCCGGGTCGAACACATCCGGGTTCGGTCCCCACACTGACGGATCGCGATGCAGCGCCGTCACCAGAACGGTGACGAAGGTGCCCTTCCGCAGCTTGTACTTGCCGCCGATGGTTTCGTCCTGCAGCGGCGAGATGCCGTAGGCCGGCGCCGGCGGCCACAGCCGCAATGCTTCTTTCAATATCTGCGTGATGTAGGTCAGATGCATGACCTGCTGCGACGTCGGCCGAACATTGACGTCCGATCCGAATACGCGATCGACTTCCTCATATGCCTTCTTCAGCACGTCGGGATGCTTGAGCAGCGCGTAGATCGCGTAGGACAGCAGGCCGCTGGTCGTTTCATGCCCGGCGATCAGGAACGTGTTGATCTGGTAGCGGATGTTGACGTCGTCGAGCTGTTCACCGGTCGCCTTGTCGACGCCGGTCAGCATCGCATTGAGCATGTCCTTCTTGGATTCGGTATCGCCGCCGTCGCGCCGCGCCGCGATGACGTCGTCGACCATCTTGTTCATGAATTCGACGTCGGCGGTGAGGTCGCGGTTGCGCTTCTGCATCCAGACTTTTTCGAGCGGCAGCCCGCGCGTCATCATGATGGTTTCGAGCGAGCGCACCAGCGCCTCGACGAACGGATGATAGTCACGACGATAGAACGAGTTGAAGCGATAGTCGAAACCGCATAGCCCGATGGTGTCGAGCGTCAGCGCCGTCATGTCGTGCACGACGTCGATTTCCTCGTCGGCGTTGAGCCGTTCCCACTTCTTCACGAGTTGTTCGGCAATATCGACCATGCTCGGGTGATAGGACTGCATCGCGCGGTTGCCGAACGGCTGCAACAGAATGTTGTGCGCCTTGCCCCAGTTCGGCTCCCTGGTGTCGGCGGTGAACAATCCGTCGCCGCCGACCGCACGCACCCGGCGCAGCGCACCGCGCACCACCTTGTCGAAGCGCTTCTCGTCGCTCAGTTCCTCGATGAGGTCATGGCCGGAGACGACCACCATCGGCTTGCCCATCATGTCGAGCCAGTAGATCGGCCCCAACTCCTTGGCGAGTTGGGTCAGATGCTGGATCGGCGACGTGGCATCGATCGACAGCATGTTGCCCACCACCGGCTTCTTCGGCGGATGCGGGATCGGATCCAGTAAGTTTGTCGATGCCATCGAAATCATCTCCTCGCCTGCGCCGTCATCCTGAGGAGCGCGCTGCCAGCGCGCGTCTCGAAGGATGGCGACTTACAATGTCGTTCAGTCATCCTTCGAGGCGCGCCTGCCGGTTCGCACCTCAGGATGACGACTAGCCAAATTTCCGCCGCCGCCACTCGATCAGCTTGGCGCTCAACTCTTCCGGCTGCTCCTGCTGGGTCCAGTGGCCGCTGTTGCGGATCAGATATTTTTCGAGATCGGGAATGATCTTTTCCATGCCGTCGGCGGCGGATGGCGGCAGCACCGCGTCGTCCTCCGCCATCACCATCAGCGACGGCACCCGCACGGTATGGTCGAGCGTCGCCGCGCGCTCCCAGTTGCGGCTCATGTTGCGATACCAGTTGATGCCGCCGGTGAAGCCGGTGCGGGTAAAGGTATCGACAAACACCTTCATCTCCTCAGGCGACAGGATTTTCTGGCGCGGATCGTGGCTGCCGTTGTAGCCCTCCACCATCTGCGGGAACGCCATGTTCAACTTCGACGACGCACCGATACCCGCGGTCGCAGCCTCCGGCGGCTTGTCCTTGCGCGGCATCGGCTTGCGCATGAAGAAGTCGAACGTCTCAGCCACCTTGCTGCCGAAGATGCGATCCGGATGCCGCGCCGGGTCCTGAAACTGCACGATGTACATGCTGTCGCCGAACCGCTTGCGATACAGCGCAATCGGATCGGCCGGCGCGCGGTCGGCGTGCGGCGTGTTGACGCCGACCACGCCGGCGACGCGCGAGGGATGGCGCAGCGGCATCTGCCACACCACGAACCCGCCCCAGTCGTGACCGACGAAGATCGCCTTGTCGATGTTCAAGTGATCGAGCAGCCCGACCAGATCGCCGGTGAGATGATCGAGATCGTAGTCCTCGACCTTTTCGGGCCGGTCGGTGGCGCCGTAGCCGCGCTGGTCCGGCGCGATGACGCGGATGCCCGCCTCGCTCAGCGCCTTGATCTGGTGCCGCCACGAGAACGCCATTTCCGGCCAGCCGTGACACAGCACCATCGGCGGCGCGTCGGACTTCGGACCCGCCTCGTAGTAGCCCATGCGAATTCCGTTCGTCTGCGCGAATTGCAGCGGCGGCATCTCGATCATCGACGGCTCCGTTCAGCTTGCAGCGCGGGGCGCATCGGGCGCCGATGCGTAGGCAGCTTCCAGTGCCGCCAGTTCCTCGGGAAGCATATTGGCCAGCACCTGCACATGCGGGATGATGTTGGCGCCGGCGATGAATCCGAAGTCGAGATTGTCGCGATAGCTCTGCACGGTGATGTTGAGCGCAACGCCGTGCGCCGCGATCGACACCGGGAAGATATGCAGAAGCTCGGCGCCGACGGCATACAGCGTCTGCCGTGGTCCCGGCACGTTGGACACGGTGATGTTCACCGCCGGTGGCAGCACGTCGGAGAGGTTCGAGCGGCTGTAGAGTAGCGCCAGGATCTGCACCATGATCGGCGCACCCAGCATCGAGATGTTGGAAATCTGCGGCATCAGCGCCCGCAGCGGATGCGACATTTCCTTCGACTTGGTGGACTGCGCCATGATCGCTTCCAGCCGCGCCTTGGGATCGGCGATGTCGCTCGCGAGCGAACAGATCATGCCGAACACCTGGTTGTTGGAGTCGGCATTGCCCTCCTCGCGCAGCGAAATCGGCACGCCCGCCGTCAGCGATTTGTTGGGCAGCGCGTTCTGGCTGAGCAGATAGCGCCGCACCACGCCGCTGGAGAGCGCCAGCACCACGTCGTTGAGCTTGCCGCCGGAGCGCTTCGCCAGCGCCTTGGCCTGCGACAGCGAAATCGAGACGCCCGCGAAGCTACGCTCCGAAGAGATCGACTTGTTGAGGATGGTCGGCGGCGACGCCATGCGCTCGAGGCTGGCGCGCGATGCCGGATCGGCGACCTTGCTGGCGACTTCCGACAGGCTCTTGAGCATGGTCGGCACGCTGCCGACGAAGCGCACCGCACTTTCGATCTGGAACATGGCGTTGTCGAACAGCACCGAGCCGAGATCGCTCTTGCCCGAGCGCGGCAATTCGATGCCCTTGGAGAAGCCGGAGCCTTCGAATCCCTGCCGCCACATTTCCTGATAAGAGTTGAGGAAGTTCGCCGCCATCTCGCGCGGCTCCGGCGCATCCTTGCGCCGCGTCGGCGGCTCGGGCACTTCGCGCGGCACCTTTGTGACGTCGTAGATCATGCCGGTCAGCGCCGCGCCAGCGCCGCCATCGATGCAGGCATGATGCATCTTCGAGTAGAGACCGATCTCGTTGTCCTTCATGCCCTCAAAAACATAGAACTCCCAAAGCGGCCGCGCGCGGTTCAGCAGCTTGGCGTGCATCCAGCCGACGATGCGTTCCAGCGTCGCGCGGTCATACGGCGCCGGCAGGCTGCCGCGAAAGATATGGCGGTCGATGTCGAACTGATCGTCCTCAATCCAGCTCGGGTGATCGATATCGAGCGGGGCTTTTTCCAGACGCGACTTCAGGATCGGCGCGATGTGCAGCCGCGAGGCGATCATCGCCTTGAAGTCTTCGAAGAAATTGCCGTCATAGCCTTCCGGCAGTCGGAAGATCGCGATGCTGCCGACGTGCATCGGCATCTCGGGGGTTTCGTAATACAGAAACGATGCGTCCAGAGAGGACAGCTTCTTGGCGCCGCTCATGCGTCTTCCTCATGTCAGGATAGTTGGACGCCTTGGCAGCGTTCTGGTTCGATTGTGCCTTTTTCCGCGAGCGATTTGCAACGGCAATCGCCGCGGACACCGCCGGTCCCGAAACGACAAAACCGCGCGGCCCTCACCCGTTACCGCCCCTGCTCGGCCCCGAACCGGCGCGGCCTTCGGCCCTTGAGCCGGCTTGGCGTCAACACAACGTCACGTCTTGGTGCGTCCGGTGCCGAGCCCGGCCATGTTGGCGAACATGTCCTGAATGCGCCCGGCCATCTTCGGATCGAACATGAACCAGTTCTGCATGATGGCTTCCGGCGAGAACTGATCGATGGTGTTCGACATCCGCTCCTGAAGCTTGTCCATCATCGCGGTCTGCATCGGCTGCACGTCGGGCAGGCCCATGAATTCGCGCGCCTCCAGCGGGGTGCAATCAACCTCGATCGTGACTTTCATATCGTCGCTCCTGAAACCGGTTTCACAGCATGCCCCGTGCGGCCATCCTGACGGGCAGTATCGCCATGTCGCCCGCGCCGATGCAAGCCGCACGGGCGGATGATCGAGCCGTTATCGCACACGACCGTTAATCGAAACGCTCGGCCGCAAACGGCTTTGGGTCGGCGAAAGACGCCTCCCCCGTCATCATTTCGGCCAGCAATCGCCCGGTGGCGGGGCCGAGGGTGAGGCCATGGTGATGGTGGCCGAAATCGAACCACAACCCGCGATGGCGCGGCGCCTGACCGATCACCGGCAGCATGTCCGGCAGGCATGGCCGCGCGCCCATCCAGGGTTTCGAATCGACGCTCTCGCCCAGCGGAAACAGATCGCGGGCCGTCGGCAGCGCGCGTTCGAGTTGCACCGGCGTCGGCGGCGCATCGAGCCGGGCAAACTCCGCGCCGGTGGTCAGGCGAATGCCGCGATTCATCGGCGCCAGCAGGAAACCGCGATCGGCGTCGAGCACCGGATGATTGAGCACCGCGTTGCCGCGCGGTGTATAGTGACGGTGATAACCGCGCTTGATGCCGAGCGGGATATTGTAACCGAGCGGTCGGAACACGAGGTCCGACCACGGCCCCAGCGCCACCACCGCTTCGCGCGCAATCACCGCATTGCCTTGCGCATCGCGCACCCGCCAGCCGCTGCTATCCTGTTCGAGGGTGCGCGCGTCGCCGCTTAGAAACCGCCCGCCGTTGCGCACGAACAGGTCCGCATATGTCTTGGCGAGCTTGCCGGGGTCCGGCACGAAACCTGGTGCGCCCCAATGGATCGCACCACTGAAGCTGCCGGCAAGATGCGGCTCCCGCGCCTCGATCGCGGCCGGATCGAGCACATCTGCGGTGATGCCGGCGAATTGTCGCGCGCGCTCCAGATCGGCCACACCCTTGTCAAGCGACGCCTGCGAGCGAAACAGCTTGATCCAGCCGGTTCGGCGCAGCAACTCCGGCGCGCCGGCTTCTTCGATCAGCGCCTCGTGCTCGGCCAGGCTGCGTTCGATCAACGGCAGCGCCGCGCGCGCACTGCGCAGCGCGCCTTCTGGCGTCGAGGCGCGGAAATAGCGCCACAGCCACGGCAGCACCGTCGGTAAAGCCGAGAGGTGATAATGGGACTCGGTGGAGCGATTCAGCGCGTAACGCAGGATGTGCGTGAGATCGCGCGGAAACATGTAGGGAAACACCGACGCGCGCTCGATCAGCCCGGCATTGCCGAAGCTGGTTTCCTCGCCGGCCGCGCCGTGCTTGTCGATCAGCACGACATCGCGCCCGCGCTTCTGCAGATGCAACGCCGCCGAGACCCCGACCATGCCGGCGCCCAGCACCATCACATCCGCGCGCTGCCCGGCCATTGTTCAGATCACGGTCTCACGCATCACGCGCCGACAATCCACCTCGAATTCAAGATCGATCACCGGGGGCCGCGCGAAGTGCCATGTCATGCCGGACCGCGCGGCGTTAGCGCGCACCAGTTCGTCGGCCGCAAACGGATGGAAGTCATGCACGGTATAGACCTGCGTTGCCGTGGTGTCGCTCCAGCCGGCGTCGAGCGCGGCAAGGCGCCGTCCGATATCGCCGATCACGAAGCTGACCTTTTCGCGCAGGCCCTCGGCGCTGAGATCGCGATAGCGCACGATGCGCTCCGGGTATGGCGCACTGCCGCCGCGCGCTTCCGCACCGCCGGCGATCACGAAGGTCGGGCGCGCATCGCTCGCCGGCCGCGTGAACGAAAACGCATAGAACACCGGCTCGGCTGGCGGATCGATCTCCGGACACACATTGCTGCGCGCCACCGGATTGATGCTGTTGACGCTGCCGTCGAACAGGCCCCACTCCGCCAGCGTCTTGACGTAGTGTTCGTTGAAGGCGCGAAAGCCCGCCTCGCTGAACGCACCGGGCGAACGCAGCTCACAGGCGCAGAACGCCGTCAGCGGCCGGTTCGCCGCGCGCATCATCTCGGCGGCGCGTCGAAACCCTTCGGCCAGCGGCACCGGCTTGTCGAACCGCACCCGCTCGATCTCGAATCCCGGCTGCGCCGCGACGCCGCTGGAGAATTGAAAGACGGCGGGAATGAAGCGGTAGTTCCCGGCAGCGAAATCCTGAGCCATGCCTCACCTCGTTCGCGATCGTGTCGCATTTTGTTTTGTAGGTCGTGCGATGATCGTCAGCTTCGCGGTTCGGCATCCATCGCGCAAGCGACATTCGGTCGCGAGCCGCGCGGAATCGAAATTGCTGCGTTGTCGTGAAAGCGCGTCAGCCGCGCGCGTCGCAGGCCCAGGCGCGGATGACGCATTCCTTGCCACCGAACTCGTAGCATTTGCGCGTGGCACTGTTGAGCGACGCGGAAATGCGCGGCTCCACCGCATAGCCATGGGCGCCGCAGGGATTGGTCATGTCGATCGAGAGCGCAGCGCAAGCGCGCTTCATGGTGACGGTGGTGCAATCGCCCACGCAGTTCTTGCGCGCTGCTGCCTTGGCCTCGCTGACGCCGGCATAATCGATGGCCTTGCCGTAAGCGCCGCATTTGCCGACGGCAAAGGCCCCGGCCGCATGGGACGGCGCGAGCGCCGATCCGATCAGCACCAGTCCGAGAACGGCGCTCCAAAGCGACTTCGACAACACCGAAAAACGGCGCGCGGCAACGCGTCGTGACAACATCCCCACCCCCAAAATCCTCAGCGAGAGAAATGCTAAGGGGCGGATGTTTCAAACTGGTGAACGGATCAATCAGCCCGGCGAGCGCGAGGGCATGCGCGGTTGGGTCGGCGGCGCATCGGTCTGCGCCGCGCGCTGCACCACTTCCAGCACCTGCGGCGTGTCGATATCGAGGAAGGCGCCGTCGCCATCGACCGGCACTTCCACCACCGCCTCGCTGTGATGATCGACCAGATGCCGGCCGCCGATATCGCCGGACAGCCCCATCAACTCGCCGAAGAAACGCCGCGACCACAGCACCGGATTGCCGCGCCGGCCGTCGCAGGTCGGCACCACGATCAGGCTGCCGCGCTCCGGCGAAAACGCACCGATCAGCTTGTCGATCAGCCTGGCGTCGATCAGCGGCATATCGCCGAGGCAGACCATGGCGCCGGCCGCGTCGGTCGGCACCGCGCCGATGCCGGTCTTGACCGAGCTTGCCAAACCGCTGGCGAAATCCGGATTACGCACGAAGGTGACGTTGAGACCCTTGAGCGCCTTTTCCACGTCGTCCGCCTGATGCCCGGTGACGACGATTACCGGCGAGGCTTTCGACGCCAGCGCCTGCTCGGCCACCATCCGCACCAGCGGCTTGCCGCCGAGTTCGGCCAGCATCTTGTTCGGCCCGCCCATGCGGGTCGAGCGGCCGGCGGCCAGCACCACCGCCGCGACCTTGGCATTGTCGGCGGGCGCGGGCTCGGCTACGCGCGGCTGTGGCCGGGTGACGATTTCCATCAGCAATCCTCCGACGCCGAAGCCGGTGATGTCCGAACGCTTGATCGGCAGCCCGGCCAGCATCCGCATCAACACCCAGTCGAATCCATTTTCCACCGGCGAGCGCGCACAGCCCGGCGCGCCGATCACCGGGCGGCCGTCGGCGGCACCGAGCAACAGCAGATTGCCGGGATCCACGGGCATGCCGAAATGATTGACGGTGCCGCCATTGGCGACGATCGCCGCCGGAATCACGTCGCGCCGATCCGCGATAGCGGATGCGCCGAACACGATCACCATCTCGACGTCGAGCTTCAAAACCTCCGCGATCGCGGCGGCGAGCGCCTCTTCGTCATGCGGCACGCGCTTTTCAACGACGATCTTCGCTCCCGCCGGCGCGAGGCGCTCGGCGGTGACACGCAAGGTCTTGTCGATGACCTTCGGCACAAGGCCGGGCAGCATCGTCGACACCACGCCGATGCGCTTGATGATATACGGCGCGACACGCAACGCGTCGCGACCTGCTGCTTTCACCGCGGTATCGCGCAACTTGCCTTCGACGCCGAACGGGATCAGCTTGACGGTCGCGATCATCTCGCCTTCGACCACCGGCTTGTAAGCCGCAAGCGTCGCGAAGGTGATGGCCTCGTCGACATTGTTGATGCGGTCCACCGCATCGCGGTCCACCACCAGCACGCCGGGGCGGGTCGCGAACAGATTGGCGCGGCCGGTGAACGCGCGCTCGACCATCACACCGTCGCTGGCAATGGCACCGGCGATATCGGCGGCGGCAACGTCCTCGGAGACGTCGCCGTCCTCGAGCCGAACCACGACGATCTGTTCAATTCCAGCGGCGTTGAGCGCATCCACCTCGGCCTGGCCGATGGTGGTGCCCTTCTTCATGACAAGCGAACCCTGGCGCAGCGTGTGAACGGTGACGCCGCCGACGGCTTCCTCGGGTTTCGCCGGTCCGAACTTCATGACGCACCTTCTTTCGGCAATCTTAACTGCGCGGTAATCTGCGCCATGATCGCCACCGCCACTTCGCCGGGAGATATCGCACCGATCGGCAATCCGATCGGCGCGTGAATCTTGGCGACGTCCTGATCGCTCGCGCCCTGCGCCTTCAGCCGGTCGAGACGCTTGGCGTGGGTTTTGCGCGAGCCGAGCGCGCCGATGTAAAAGCAATCGCGCTCGAACGCATGCAGCAGCGCGGGATCGTCGATCTTCGGGTCGTGCGTCACCGCGACGAACGCTGTGTAGTGATCGACATTGAGCGGCGGCAGCGCAACGTCCGGCCATTCGGCAACAACGCGCACGTCGGGAAACCGCTCGGGACTCGCGAACGCGGTGCGTGGATCGACCACCGTGACGTCGTAACCGAGCGAACGCGCCATCGGCGCCAAGGCCTGGCTGATGTGCACCGCGCCGATGATCACCATGCGCGCGACCGGCGCGTAGACGTTGACGAACAGCTTCCTGCCATCCGCCTCAATCATCGCGCTCTTGCCCATGCGCAACTGCTTGCGCAATTCGGTCTCGAGCGGATCGCCGGCGAGATCGGCGGCCTTGACCATGCGCTGCTCGCCGTTACTCACGTCGGTGACGACGAACACCGGCCGCCGCGCCGCGCGCTCGATGTTGACCTGCTTCAGCGTCTCCAGATTCACCTACGCCACCTTCTCGACGAACACGCGGATGGTGCCGCCACAGGACAGGCCGACGTTGAACGCGGTCTCATCGGCCACGCCGAATTCGAGCAGCTTCGGTTGTCCGCTGGCAATAATATCGAGCGCCTCGGTGACCACCGCGCCTTCGACGCAGCCGCCGGACACCGACCCGAGGAACGTGCCTTCGTCGTTGATCACCAGATTGGAGCCGGCCGGTCGCGGCGCCGAGCCCCATGTCTCGACCACGGTGGCGAGCGCCACGCCATGGCCCGCCTTCTTCCATTCTTCGGCTGCTTGCAGAATATCTTCGTCGCGCTCGAGCATGATGGACCTCTCATTCAAGCTGCGGGGCGGATCGCGTCGCGCCGATGCGGCGAAGGCGCTGCGGAGAGCGCGGCGATCAAGTCCTCGATGGAAGACAAGTTATGCACCGGACGGAATTCGTCAACATACGGCAGCATCATTTTGATTCCCTGCGCCTTTGCTTCGAAACCACTGAAGCGTAGCAGCGGATTGAGCCAGATCAGGCGGCGGCAAGAACGGTGCAGGCGGTCCATTTCGAACGCCAGTCGATCGTCGGCCTCGCGCTCCAGCCCGTCGGAGATCAAGAGTACGATGGCGCCCTGCCCGAGCACGCGCCGGCCCCACAGCTTGTTGAAGGTTTGCAGCGAGGTACCGATCCGCGTGCCGCCGGCCCAGTCCTCGACGGTGGACGAACAACTCGCCAGCGCCTCGTCGGGATCGCGGGCGCGCAGCGCGCGGGTCACGTTGCTGAGCCGGGTGCCGAATAGAAACACCGAAACGCGTTTGCGCGCATCGGTGATGGCGTGCAGGAAATGCAGGAACAGCCGCGTGTATTCGCTCATCGAGCCGGAGATATCGAGCAGGGCTACGATCGGCGCCGGCTTGTCGATACGCCCGAGATGCCGCAGATCGACGATGTCGCCGCCGGTGCGCAGGCTGGTGCGGATGGTGCGGCGCAGATCGAGCCTCAATCCCCGCGAATCCGGCGCGAAACGCCGCGTACGGAGTTCGGCCTGCGGCAATCGCATTTTGGCGATGGCGCGGGTGACCTCGGCGATCTCCGCCGCGCTCATCTGCGCGAAGTCCTTCTTCTGCAGTATCTCCTGATCGGACGGCGATAGCCGCAATTCCTGCGCTTCTTCGGACGGGACCTGCTCGACCTTCTTGGTCTGCGACATCGCCTCCTGCACGCGGCGCGAGGCCGGCGCGGGCTTCGGCTTGGCCTGATCCGGCAGCGGCACCGAGTCCAGCAGATGCATCCATTCCTGTTCGGCGCGGAAAAACAGATCGAAGGCTTGCGCGAAAATCAATGAATGTTCATGCCGCTTGACGAACACGGCCTCAAGCGTGGCGTAGACCTCGCCACGATGGCCGATATCGATCACGCGCAGCGCCTCGAACGCATCGATCACCGCGCCGGGACCGACCGGAATGCCCGCCGCCCGCAGCGCGCGGGCAAACCCCACGACGTTGTCGGCGATCAATCCGGTCACGGGCGTGGTCATCTGTCGTGTTGCCTCTTGTTGCGCAACAAGTCGTGGTCCGGGCGCTTCGTCGCTCGCACCTCAGGATGGCGACAATCGCCATCGATATATTCCAACTTATATATCGCTGGTGGCTTCCTTCAACACCTTTTGCATGGTGCCGGCCTGCATTTTGGCGATGTCGTCCTGATACTTGAGCAGCGCGCCCAAGGTGTCGCCGACCACTTCCGGGGTCAGCGCGCGGGCGTCGAGTTGGGTCAGCGCGGTGGCCCAATCGATGGTCTCGGCGACGCCGGGGTTCTTGTAGAAGTCCTGATCGCGCAACTCCTGCACGAAGCGTACCACCTGCTGCGACAGTTTCGCGGAAATGCCCGGCACGCGCGACTTGACGATGGCCAGTTCGCGCTCGGCGGACGGATAATCGACCCAGTGGTAGAGACAGCGCCGCTTCAGCGCGTCGTGAATCTCGCGCGTGCGGTTCGAGGTGACGATGACGATCGGCGGCTGCGGCGCCTTGAAGGTGCCGAGTTCCGGGATGGTCACCTGAAAGTCGCTGAGGATTTCTAGAAGATAGGCTTCGAACGCCTCGTCGGCGCGGTCGAGTTCGTCGATCAGCAGCACCGGCGCGCCGGCAACGTCCGGCTCCAGGGCCTGCAACAGCGGCCGCTTGATCAGGTAACGCTCGCTGAAAATATCGTGCGACAGTTGATCGCGGTCGGAATCGCCGGCGGCTTCGGCAAGCCGGATGGCGATCATCTGCGCCGCGCTGTTCCACTCGTAGACGGCAGACGCGACGTCGAGCCCCTCGTAGCATTGCAGCCGGATCAGCTTGCGCCCGAGCGTCGCCGCCAGCACCTTGGCGATCTCGGTCTTGCCGACCCCCGCCTCACCTTCGAGAAACAGCGGCCGCCCGAGCCGCAGCGACAGGTACACCACGGTGGCGAGCGAGCGCTCGGCGAAGTAACCGTGGCTGTTCAGCAGTTGGAGCGTGGCATCGACGGAATCGGGAAGGCTTTGAGACTTACTCATCAAATCAGGCCAGTCTGGACGCTGCGGGTGGAGTGGAGTTGACGTTCGCAACCACCTAACCGCGCTTTCGCAATGCGAATGTCAAACCCTAGACTCCACCGGAAACTGAAAATTGCTAGTGGCCTTTGGAACTATCCCTCGCCTGACCGCCTGCAGAGCGGGAAGCGAAGGCTGGAATCGGGCCACTAGCCCCGATTATTGGCGGCATCGACGGCGCGGCGCGCCAGCACCCCGATCAGGTGCGCGCGATATTCCGCGCTGCCGTGCAGATCGCTGTTCAGGCCGTCCGCGGACACCGGCAAGCCATCCAGCACTTTCGACGAAAACCGCTTCTTCAGCATTTCCTCGAAGGCGGTCAGGCGAAACACGCCGTCGGCGCCAGCGCCCGTCACCGCGACCCGCACTTCCGACGGCATGCGGGCGACGAACACGCCGACCAGCGCATAACGCGACGCCTGATTGCGGAATTTCTCGTAGGCCGCCTTCTTCGGCAGCGGAAACATCACGCGGGTGACGATCTCGTCCGCTTCCAGCGCGGTGGTGAACAGGCCCTGGAAGAACTCCTCGGCCTTGATGCGGCGCTTGTTGGTGACGATGGTGGCGCCGAGCGCCAGGCACGCCGCGGGATAATCGGCGGTCGGGTCGTTATTGGCGATGGAGCCGCCGATGGTGCCCTTGTGGCGCACCGCCGGATCGCCGATCACGCCGGCCAGTTCGGCCAGCGCCGGGATGGCTTCGCGCACCGTCACCGAGTCCGCCACCTCGGCGTGCTTGGTCGTGGCGCCGATCACCAGCGAACGCCCCTTCATCTCGATGCCGTTCAGACCCTCGATGCGGGTCAGATCGACGATATGCGGCGGCGCGGCGAGGCGCTGCTTCATCACCGGCACCAGTGTGTGGCCGCCGGCGATCAACTTGGCGTCTTCATTCTTGCCCAGCAGGTTGGCGGCTTGCCGTACCGTGGTCGGCCGATGATATTTGAATTCGTACATCCGTGATGCCCTGAAACTGTTTGCCCGTGCAGCGCGCGCGAAAAGCTGATGCGATTATGCGAGATCGGATTTCGCCATCGCCTTGGCGCCGGCGGCAATCGACAACACAATATTTTGATAGCCGGTGCAGCGGCAGAGATTGCCCTCGAGTTCCTCGCGGATGGTGTGATCGTCGAGATCGTGTCCCTTGCGATGCACCAGGTCCACTGCCGTCATGATCATGCCCGGCGTGCAGAAGCCGCATTGTAGCCCGTGATTCTCGCGGAACGCCTCCTGCATCGGATGCAACGGCGCACCCTCGGCCGCGAGGCCCTCGATGGTGGTGACGCTGCCGCCGTCCGCCATCACCGCCAGGGTGGTGCAGGACTTCACGGCCTTGCCATCGAGATGCACAACGCAGGCGCCGCATTGCGACGTATCGCAGCCGACATGGGTGCCGGTCAGACGCAGATGCTCACGGAGGAACTGCACCAGCAGGGTGCGTGGATCGATATTCGCGGTGACGGGTTTGCCGTTAACGACGAGAGAAATCTTGGCCATATGCACTCTCTGCCCCCGCCGCATGACGTGCGACGCGGCTCTTTGAAATCATTCCAAAGGCATATTATGGCTCATCGGGACGTTGGGCAACCTCGCCCCGCGCGCGCGGGCCATGCCCTCACCGCGCCGACAAGGCCTTGCCATGACGCGGAGGTGACACCTTGCGGACAGAATCAGTCTCTCATCGGCGTTATATTCCGCCCGGTCGTCCTAGCCTTGCACGGCGCGGGCGAAGCCTGCGAAAAACTCGTCCGCCAGCTTCTTCGCGGTGCCGTTGATCAGGCGCTGGCCGAGCTGCGCCAGTTTGCCGCCGATCTGCGCCTCGACATTATAGCTGAGCAAGGTGCCGCCATCCTTGTCGGTGAGGCCGACCACCGCGCCACCCTTGGCGAAGCCGGCGATGCCGCCCTCGCCCTCGCCGGAGATCTTGTAGCCGTTCGGGGGATCGAGGTCGCTGAGCGTCACCTTGCCCTTGAAGCGTGCCGACACCGGGCCGACCTTGATCTTGGCGACGGCGCGGAAGCCGTTGTCCTCGGTGCGCTCCAATTCCTCGCAGCCGGGAATACAGGACTTCAGCACTTCGGGATCGTTGAGCTTCTCCCACACGGTCTCGCGTGGCGCGGCGAGCTGAACTTCGCCGTTCATCGTCATGGCCATGGGGGTGCCTCCTCGTCGTCTGCCATCATCAGGGCGACGGCATGGTGTTTGAATCTGATGCTCCCAAGTAGCGCCTGCCGCGGCCAAATGAAAGAGGACCATCGAATTAGGCGACGGCCCGCACGACGATTGCCACCGGTATCCGAGGGATTGGCATAAGCCCTTGGGACCGATTAGTGTCCCCAACACATGAGCACCTCCCTCCCCCCCCTGCTTGCGCCGATGCTGTCGAGCGCCGCGATGCGCGCGGTCTGCGACGACGCCGCGTTCCTCCAGCACATGCTGGACGTCGAGGCCGCGCTGGCGCGCGCCGAGGCCGCCGTCGGCGTGATCTCGAAAGCCGCCGCCGCGCCGATCGCGGCCGCCTGCCGCGCCGAGCGCTTCGAGATCGCCGCGCTGGCGGAGGCCGCGACCCGCGCCGGCAACCTCGCCATTCCGCTGGTCAAGGCGCTCACCGCGGAGGTCGCGAAGTCCAACGCCGAGGCGGCCCGCTTCGTGCATTGGGGCGCGACCAGCCAGGACATCATCGACACCGCCACCATGCTGACGCTGCGTACCGCCATCGATGCGCTGCTGACCGACCTCGACCGCGCCATCGCCGGTTTCGCCAAGCTCGCCGCGAAACATCGCAACACGCCGACAGTGGCGCGCACCTGGCTGCAACACGCGCTGCCGATGCCGTTCGGCCTCAAGCTCGCCGAATATGCCGCCGCGCTGCATCGTTCGCGCGCGCGGCTGAAGGTGCTGCGTGACAATGGATTGGCACTGCAATTCGGCGGTGCCGCCGGTACGCTGGCGGCGCTGGGCGACAACGGCATGGCAGTGTCGGAAGCGCTCGCGCGCGAGTTGCAATTGCCGCTACCGGACGCGCCGTGGCACACCCATCGCGACCGCATCGCGGAAGCCGCCTCCGTGCTGGCGATCCTGTCCGGCACCTGCGGCAAGATCGCCCGCGACGTGTCGCTCTTGATGCAGACCGACGTTGGCGAAGCCTTCGAGCCCGCCGGCCCGGGTCGCGGCGGCTCTTCCACCATGCCGCACAAGCGCAATCCGGTGGCCGCCGCCTCCGCGCTCGCCGCCGCCACGATGGCGCCGAACCTTGCCGCCACCATTTTCGCCGCGCAGGTACAGGAGCACGAGCGCAGCGCCGGGCCGTGGCACGCCGAATGGCCAACGCTGCCGACCTTGCTGCTGGTCACCTCCGGCGCGCTCAATGCAATCGTCGACATCGCCGAAGGGCTGGACGTCGATGCGGATCGGATGCGCGCCAATCTCGACACCACCCACGGCCTGATCATGGCCGAAGCGGTGACGATGGCGCTGGCGGAAAAACTCGGCAAGGCCGACGCGCATCACCTGATCGAGGACGCTTCGCGCAGGGCGGTCGCGTCAAAACGCCATTTGCGCGACGTGCTCGCGGACGACACGCGCGTCACCACGCACCTCGATGCCGCGCGGCTGACAAAACTGTTCGACCCACTGGCTTATCAGGGCGCCTCGCAAGCTCTGATCGACCGACTGCTGGCGTCGTTGAAGGATGAAAGCTAGAGCATGGTTAGCGACGGCGTCATCCTGAGGTGCGACGTGCGAATCACGGAGCCTCGAAGGATCGCCGTCGCCCACTGATCTCGGGTCTACCCGAGATCAGCTTACGTAGAACGCAAGTTGGCTTGCCAACTCGCTATGGCATTGCTTCGCAATGCACCTCAGGGTGACGGCTTTCGTCTCGCAAAAATGGCAGAGAATAAGAACGACAGAGAATAAGGAGGAGCCTATCCCATGCCCACCATCAATGCCGACGACGGCTGCCCGCTCAACGTCGCGGTGGAAGGCCGCGACGACGGCCCCGCGCTGATCCTGTCGAACTCGCTCGGCTGCACCATGGCGATGTGGGAGCCGCAACTCGGCGCGCTCGCCAAGCAATTTCGCGTCGTCCGCTATGACCGGCGCGGCCACGGCAAATCCGGCGTGCCGGCGGGGCCGTATTCGATGCAGCGTTTCGGCCGCGACGTGCTGGCGATCCTCGACGCGCTCGACATTCGCAAGGCGCACTGGTGCGGATTGTCGATGGGCGGCATGGTCGGACAATGGCTCGGGGCCAACGCCTCCGACCGCTTCGACCGCATGATCCTCGCCAACACCAGTTGCTATTATCCGGACCCGACCAATTGGGACAATCGCATCAAGGCGGTGAAAGACGGTGGCATCGCCTCCGTCGCCGACGCGGTGATCGGCGGCTGGCTGACGGCGGATTTCCGCGAACGCGAACCGGCCGTCACCGCACGCATGAAGGCGATGCTGATCGCCTCGCCGCAGCAAGGCTACATCGCCTGTTGCGAAGCGCTGCGCACACTGGACCAGCGCGATCTGCTGCCGCGCATTTCACGCCCAACGCTGGTTATCGCCGGGCGGCACGATCCCGCCACGCCGATCGCGGCGGGCGAATACATCCGCGCCAACATTCCCGGCGCCAGCATGACCATCCTCGACGCCGCGCATATCTCCAACGTCGAGCAGTCGCACGCCTTCACCGAAGCCGTCGTCGGCTTCCTGACACAACGCTGAGAGAACCATCAACCATGGACGACCAACAACGCCGCGACGACGGCATGAAAATGCGCCGCAAGGTGCTCGGCAATGCCTGGGTCGATAAATCGATCAACAACAAGAATGCCTTCAACGCCGATTTCATCGACCTCATCACCCGCCATGCGTGGGGTGAGATCTGGACGCGGCCGCATTTCGACGAACGCACCCGCCGCGTGCTGGTGATCGGCACCATGGTGGCGCTGGGGCAATGGGACGAATTCCGCCTGCATGTCCGCGCGGCGTTGGCCGAGGGCGGTTTCACCCCGGACGACATCAAGGAAATTCTGCTGCAGCAGGCGATCTATTGCGGCGTGCCCGCCGCCAATCATGCGGTGAAGGAAGCCGGCGCGGTCATTCAGGAACTAGGATTGCTGAAGGCATAACCCGTCGCGCGCGCGTCGCTCTCAATTGACGACGTACTCTCCACCGGCTGATCCACCAGCATCAGGATCGCGGTGCCGAGCAGCAGCAGCAGTTCGGTGGCGTGCAGTTGTAGCGCCGCCGCCTCGCCCACTTGCACGGCAAACATCATGCTGGCGAAACTGATGACGCAGCCGAGCCCGAGCGCGATGCCCAGCGCTTCGTCTCCGCCGCGCCCAAGCCGAACCGCCCGGCGCAGCATCAGCGCCGCGAACAGCAGGAAGAACGCCACCACCGTCAGCTTGCCGAGCGCCAGCAGCCAGGCGAAGCGCACCGTCATCAGTGCCGGAACCTGCAGATGGTCGCTGATGAACATCGCGACCGCGACGTTCGGCCGTTCGAACAGGCCCTGGATCGGCGACAGCACGATGCGCCACGCGGCAATCGTCCACACCGGCACGAAATAGCCCGCGAGAAGAAATCCGCTGAAATTGCTCAATCGCCAGTTCGTTTGCCAGTTCGCCGACATGGGACCCGCCCGTCACGCGCCCCTCACGGAATCGCTCGGGCGCCTCGAACGACGAAAGCCCCGCCGCCTTGCGGCAGCAATCGAAACCATTTGTTAACCTTAACGCGACTGTGGAAAGTTTCCGGTCCGGTTCCACATCTGGCCGACCACACAGATGGAAAAGCTGACACGCCGCCAAAATCCGACGCCGGCGCGGTGGAATTCACCGCAGTGCAACCTTCCCCACCCACTCGACTGTGCGCGGTTGCCGCACCCGGTTCGCACTGTTAAGAATCCGTATATAACCGGGACGTGGCCGCCGGCGGGGGGAATCGATGGCTGCATCGGCGTCGCAATTCGGCACATACACGCTTGCCGCGAGACGATCCGGCACCCTCCGGCATCGGTCACGAACGCACAGGGCTCAATTCCACTTCAACTGGCTTCCCTCTCGATTCGGCGGCGTATGGATTATTTCTTCCAGCAACTGATCAACGGCCTGGTGCTTGGCTCGATCTACGGATTGATCGCCATCGGTTACACCATGGTCTACGGCATCGTCGGCATGATCAATTTCGCCCACGGCGACATCTTCATGATCGGCGGCTTCATCGCGCTCATCACGTTCCTGATTCTGGTGTCGATCGGGATGACGATGGTGCCGGTAATCCTGCTGCTGGTGCTGCTGGTGGCGATGGCGGTGACGGCACTCTACGGGTGGACGGTGGAGCGCATCGCCTATCGCCCGTTGCGGCAATCGTTCCGTCTCGCGCCGATGCTGTCCGCCATCGGCATGTCGTTCGTGCTGTCGAACTTCGCGCAGGTGTCGCAGGGCGCGCGCGTGAAGCCGGTGCCGCCGATCATCACCGGCGGCTATACGCTGCACGACTCCGGCAACTTCGCCGTGCAGCTCTCCAACGTGCAAATCGTCGTCGTCGTCACCACCATCGTGCTGCTGGCAATCTTCAGCTACATCGTGGCGCGCACCCGCTTCGGCCGCGACATGCGTGCCTGCGAGCAGGACCAGACCATGGCGGCGCTGCTCGGCGTCGATGTCGACCGCACCATCTCGATGACCTTCGTGATCGGCGCTTCGCTCGCCGCCGTCGCCGGCATGATGTACCTGCTCTATTACGGCCTCGTCGATTTCTTCATGGGCTTCATCGCCGGCATCAAGGCGTTCACCGCCGCCGTGCTCGGCGGCATCGGCTCGCTGCCGGGCGCGATGCTCGGCGGGCTTGCCATCGGCCTGATCGAGACGTTCTGGTCGGCCTACTTCTCGGTCGAGTACAAGGACGTCGCCGCGTTCTCGATCCTGATCATCGTGCTGATCTTCATGCCGACCGGCCTGCTCGGCCGTCCCGAAGTCGAAAAAGTCTGACGGATGGCAGCACCCGCCACACATCCGGCGAGCGCCGAGCCCACCGCCGGGTTCGGCTTCATCCTGAAGAAAGCCGTCATCAGCGCGCTGGTCGCGCTGGCGCTGTTCTTCCTGATGATCGGCATCCGCACCGAAGCCGGATCGTCGGGACAGTTGATCTACTGGACGCGGTTCGGCGAACTCGCCGGCGTGGTCGGCGCGGTGTTCGTCGGCAGTATCATTATCGAACTGTTGCGGCGCTGGATCGGCCCGGTCGGCGGCGTCGAATTGCCGGCGAGCCTTCGCGGCGGCTTTGCGGTGCTGGGCCGCCTGCTGGCGCCGGCGCTGCTGATCTTCGCCCTGCTGGTGCCGGTGATCTTCTACAAGGAGCGCTACCTGCTCGACCTCGCCATTCTGGTGATGACCTATGTGATGCTGGGCTGGGGTCTCAACATCGTGGTCGGCCTCGCCGGCCTGCTCGACCTCGGCTACGTCGCGTTCTATGCGGTCGGCGCTTACTCCTACGCACTGCTCGCGCAAAGCGGACTGCCGTTTCCGCATTTGATCGACACCTACCCTTATGTCGCGTTGGACTTCCTCCAACTCGGTCAGTGGGCATTCTGGGTGCTGCTGCCGGTCTCCGGCCTGCTCGCGGCATTGTGGGGCGTCATTCTCGGCTTCCCGGTGCTGCGGCTGCGCGGCGACTATCTCGCCATCGTCACGCTGGCCTTCGGCGAGATTATCCGCCTCGTCATCCTCAACTGGCAGGACGTGACCGGCGGCCCCAACGGCATCAGCGGCATTCCGCGCCCCACCGCCTTCGGCATTCCGCTGACGCCGGGCGAGAACGGCCTCGCCGCGATGCTGGGCATCCCGTTCTCGCCGACCCATCGCCTCGTGTTCCTGTTCTATCTGATCCTGGCGCTGGCGCTGATCACCAACTGGGTCACCATTCGGCTGCGCCGTCTGCCGATCGGCCGCGCCTGGGAGGCCATGCGCGAGGATGAAGTCGCCTGCCGCGCGCTCGGCATCAACATCACCACGACGAAGCTCTCGGCCTTCGCCATCGGCGCGATGTTCGGCGGCTTCGCTGGCGCGTTCTTCGCCACGCGTCAGGGCTTCATCAGCCCGGAGTCATTTACCTTCCAGGAATCGGCGCTGGTGCTGGCCATCGTCGTGCTCGGCGGCATGGGCTCGCAGCTCGGCGTCGCGCTCGCCGCGATTGCGATGATCGGCGGCTTCGAACTGTTCCGCGGCCTCGATCAATTCCGCATGCTGGTGTTCGGCGGCGTCATGGTGCTGCTGATGATCTGGCGGCCGCGCGGGCTGATCGGCCATCGCGCCCCCACCGTGTTCCTGAAGAAGCAGACCGAGATATCGGCCGCGCTGGTGAAGGAAGGCCACGGATGACGACCGATGCGCCGATCCTCGCCATCGACGGGCTGACGATGCGCTTTGGCGGCATCCTCGCCATCAACGAGCTGTCGTTCACCGCGCAACGCCGCCAGATCACCGCGCTGATCGGGCCGAACGGCGCCGGCAAGACCACCGTGTTCAACTGCATCACCGGCTTCTACCGCCCGAGCGGCGGCACCATGACGCTGGTGCACGACGACGGCGCGACGTTCCGGCTCGACCGTCTGCATGATTTCCGCATTTGCAAATACGCGAAAGTCGCGCGCACCTTCCAGAACATCCGGCTGTTTCCCGGCATGACCGCGCTGGAAAACCTGATGGTCGCACAGCACAACACCTTGATGCGCGCCTCCGGCTTCAGTCTGCTCGGTCTGTTCGGCGCGCCGTCGTTCCGCAATGCCGAACGCGAGGCGATCGATTTCGCCCGCGAATGGCTGCAGCGCATCGGCCTCCTGGAGCGCGCCGACGACGCCGCCGGCAACCTTCCCTACGGCGATCAGCGCCGCTTGGAGATCGCGCGCGCGATGTGCGCGCAACCGGCGCTGCTGTGCCTTGATGAACCGGCCGCCGGCCTCAACGCCAACGAGAGCGCCGCGCTCAGCGATCTGTTGCTGTCGATCCGCGACGACATCGGTACATCGATTCTGTTGATCGAGCACGACATGAGCGTGGTGATGGAAATTTCCGACCACATCGTCGTGCTCGACCATGGCGTCAAGATCGCCGACGGCGCGCCGCGCGCAGTGCGCGACGATCCGAAAGTCGTCGCGGCCTATCTCGGCGCCGACGAGGAAGACGCCGCCCAAGTGATGGAGCAGACCACGGAGGGCGGCACATGAGTGCGAAGCGATGCGTCTCTTCGACCTCCCCCGGCAAGGGGGAGGTCGGCCGCGAAGCGGACGGGAGGGGGTCCCTCTTTCGCTTCAGTCGAACCCGGACGATGACCGCACGCGCGCGCAACTTGCGTCACACACCGACAGATGCGGAACTGGCGTTGTGGAAGGCGTTGCGGAGAAACCAGTTGCGCGGCCTGACGTTTCGTCGCCAGCATCCGGTCGGCAAATACGTAGTCGATTTCTATTGCCCGGCAGCTTGCGTAGCGGTCGAGATCGATGGCGGTCAGCATGCTTCCGCGCGAAACAAGACTCACGATGAAGAGCGCACGCGCTGGCTCTCTGATCAAGGGATCGAAGTGATCCGTTTCTGGAATAACGACGTGCTGTCGAATCTGACCGGCGTGCTTGAGGCCATTGCACACAAGATCGAGCAGAAGACCCCCACCCGACGCGATACCCGCGCCGACCTCCCCCTTTCAGGGGGAGGTGAAGAAAAGGGCGGCGCGTCATGACGGCCTCCGCCGCGACATCCCTCCTCGCCATTCATGGGCTGCGCGCCGCCTACGGCAAGATCGAGGCACTCAAGGGCGTCGATCTGGATATCAAGCCCGGCGAGATCGTCGCGCTGATCGGCGCCAACGGCGCCGGCAAATCGACCCTGATGATGTCGATCTTCGGCCGCCCACGTGCCCGCGCCGGGCACATCCTGTTCGACGGCCGGGACATCACCACGATGCCGGCGCATGAGGTCGCGCGGCTGCGCATCGCGCAATCGCCGGAAGGCCGCCGTATCTTCCCGCGCATGACGGTCGCCGAAAACCTGCAGATGGGCGCCGACGCCACCCCCGGCAGCGACGCCGAGCGCGCGGCAAGCCTCGCGCGCGTGCTGAAACTGTTCCCGCGCCTCGAGGAACGCATGACGCAACGCGGCGGCACGCTGTCGGGCGGCGAACAGCAAATGCTGGCGATCGGCCGCGCGTTGATGAGTCGCCCGCGCCTGTTGCTGCTGGACGAGCCCTCGCTCGGCCTCGCGCCGCTTATCACGAAACAGATTTTTTCCGCCATCCGCACGCTGAACCGCGAGGACCGCCTCACCGTGCTGATCGTCGAGCAGAACGCCAACCACGCGCTGCGCCTCGCCCATCGCGGCTATGTGATGGTCAACGGCCTCATCACCATGAGCGGCCCCGGCATGGAACTGCTGCAACGCCCGGAAATCCGCGCGGCCTACCTCGAAGGCGGCCGCCACGCGTGACGCGGCGACCAAGTGACGCGGTCCCCAAAGGGCGCCGCGCGTAAAATTTGCCCATGACACCGGCGGCAAATCATCGGACAATGCCCGGATAACCGGCACAAGCCGGGCGCAACCTGACACCCTCCGCGAGGAACACCCGCATGAAATCATTGAAGCTGATCGGCCTGGCTTTTGGCGCCTCGCTGGCGCTCTCGACCACGACCTTCGCCCAGGACATCACCATCGCGGTAGCCGGCCCGATGACCGGCAGCGAATCCGCTTTCGGCCGCCAGTTGCAGAACGGCGCCGAACAATTCGTCGCCGACGCCAACGCCGCCGGCGGCGTGCTCAACAAGAAGCTGAAGCTGTTCGTCGGCGACGACGCCTGCGATCCGAAACAGGCGCGCTCCATCGCCGAGAAGATCGGCAGCCAGGGCATCCCGTTCGTCGCCGGGCACTTCTGCTCGTCGTCGTCGATCCCGGCCTCGGAAGCCTATGCCGACAGCAACGTATTGCAGATCACCCCGGCCTCGACCAATCCGCTGTTCACCGAACGCAAGCTGTGGAACGTGCTGCGCATCTGCGGCCGCGACGACCAGCAGGGCGTGGTCGCCGCGCAATTCATTGCCAAGAACTTCAAGGGCAAGAACGTCGCGATCCTCAACGACAAGACCACCTACGGCAAGGGCCTCGCCGACGAGACCAAGAAGGCGCTCAACAAGGCCGGCTTCCAGGAGAAGATGTTCGAGTCCTACAACAAGGACGACAAGGACTTTAACTCCATCGTCTCGCGGCTGAAGCGCGACAACATCGACCTCGTCTATATCGGCGGCTATCACCAGCAGGCTGGCTTGATCCTGCGCCAGATGCGCGACCAGGGCCTCAAGACCGTGATGATGTCCGGCGACTCGATGAACGACAAGGAGTTCGCATCGATCACCGGCCCGCAGGCCGAGGGCACGCTGTTCACCTTCGGCCCGGATCCGCGCCACAAGCCGACCGCCAAGGCCATTGTCGAGAAGTTCAAGGCCAAGGGCATCGATCCGGAAGGCTACACGCTCTACACCTACGCCGCGATGCAGGTGTGGACCGAAGCCGTCAAGAAGGCCGGCACCACCGATCCGCAGAAGGTGATGAAGGTCATCAAGGACGGTGAGTGGGACACTGTGCTCGGCAAGCTCGGCTTCGACGCCAAGGGCGACATCAAGGCGATCGACTACGTCGTCTACAAGTGGGACGCCAAGGGCAACTACGCCGAAATCTCCGACTGATGCCGTGACGGGGCGCGAGCCGTCGCGCCTCATTCGCGCTGATCGACAACTCTCGACGCCCCGGTCCACCGGGGCGTTTTGTTTTGCAGCGTTGGATCGATGCACGTTGGAGACCGTCGCATCGACTTCAGCACAGCGCATTCGCTTCCCGCGCACCCGCCCTCGTAATTCCTCGTTGCACTCTCGGCCCGCCGACGTAATCTCGATTGGCAGGCTCCGGAAGAAACGGCAGCGCCGGTGCCGCGACACCGTCAGGCTGAAGAACAAGCGACGCCAGCGGAGGAAAGCCAGCCATGAGTGAAACTCCCGCCGACGACGCCACTCCCGCGTTCTCCTCCGCCGACATCACCGCGCTGGCGCATCTCTATCGCGGCGAGGTCTACCGCAGCACGGTGTGGCGCACGCGGCTCGACGCCACCACCAACTGGGCGGTGCTGACCACCGGCATCGCGTTGTCGCTGACCTTCAGCAGCGAATCCGCGTCGCCCTTGCCGCTCGTCGTCGTCGGGCTGCTGGTCGCAACCTTTCTCGGCATCGAGGCGCGACGTTATCGCTTCTTCGATTTCTGGCGGATGCGCGCGCACATTTTCGAAGTCTATTTCTTCGGGCCGATCCTGCGCGGCGATGGCGTCCGCACCGACAACGGCTGGAACAAGACGCTATACGAAGACTACCGCGCGCCCAACCTTCACATCACCTATGCCGAAGCGGTGGGCCGCCGGCTGCGCCACAACTACTGCTGGATCTTCGCGATCCAGGTGACGGCCTATGCCGGCAAGCTGCTGATCCACCCCGCGCCCGTCGCCTCGCTGCAGGAAGTGTGGACGCGCGCGGCCATCGGGCCGATCCCCGGTCAGATCGTCATTCTTGCCGGCCTCGCCTTTCATACCGCATGGATCGTGGTGGCGATTGCGACCTATCGCAGCCGACGCGGCGCGGGTCGCACACGACCGCCGCGACACCAGACTGACCGGCTGCTCGATCTCGCGCGCGGGTGAAAACTTCCAATGGGTCCCTGCCTTCGCAGGGACGACAAAATCAAATGCTTTGCCTCACCCGAAATTCGCAAGCGCCGGGAATGTCTCCAGCAGCCAGATGCTCAGCCAGGTGATCGAGCCGGTGAGGAACGCGATGCCGGTGATCACCATCAGCACGCCCATCACCTTCTCGATGACGTGGAGGTGCCGTTTCATCCGCGCGAACAGGCTGGAGAACTGCTCGATCATCAGCGCCGCCAGCAGGAACGGAATGCCGAGCCCGGCGGAATAGACCGCGAGCAGCCCCGCGCCCTTCGCCACCGTGGCCTCGGTGGCGGCAACCGAAAGAATGGCGGCGAGGATAGGCCCGATGCACGGCGTCCAGCCGAAGGCGAACGCGAGCCCCATGATGTAGGCGCCCCACAAGCCGATCGGCTTCGACATCGACAGCCGCCCTTCCCGCATCAGGAAGCCGATCCGCGTCAGCCCGAGGAAATGCAGGCCCATGACGATGATGACGATGCCGGCGATGATCGACAGTTGCGCCGACCACGCGCGGATCAATCCGCCGATCAGGCTGGCGCTGGCGCCGAGCGCCACGAACACCGTGGAGAAGCCCAGCACGAACAGCAGGGCCGACAGCATGATGCTGCGCTTGGAGGCTTCCGGCGTCTCGTCGTCGGCGACCTGCTCGATGGTCGCGCCGGTCAGATAGACCAGATACGGCGGCACCAGCGGCAACACGCAAGGCGACAGGAAACTGATGAGGCCGGCGATCAGCGCGGCCGGCAAGGTGACGTCATGGATCATGATGGGCTAATTGCACCGGCGATGCCGCAGGATGCAAGGGCGCGCCGGTCCAATTCCGGGACCTCACCCACCGTTTCGGCGGGCCCTCTCGCAAATGTTATAATGAAGTGACCGGCCACAGACGCCCTTTCGGGCGCTGTGGCCGCTGTCTGTCATGGCCGGGCCAGCCGCCGCAGCACGGCAGCGCTGCAAACGCGACGCCCCGGTCATCCATGTCGTTATCAACACGGTTCAGTCACGGCTTGCCGCAACATCACCACCTCAAAGCCCGCATGCCTTCCGGATTGCAACCTGAACCGACGATGGCGGCAACGCCGGATCGAACTCGCCGGTCGGCAACAACGGCGGTTGCGCGATGAAGCGCGGCTGCGTTCCGCGGTGCGGTTGCGCGGCGTGCACGATGAAGGGATGGCACAGATAAACGGTGCCTGCCCTTCCCGTCGCCGGGACGACCTCACAGCCTTCCGTGGACGCAAATCCATCGGCGGCAAGTTCCCGAAGCGTCAGGCCCGTATCACCGTGCGGCAGCAACTGTCGCGCGATCGCCGCGTGAGAGTTCTTGCGGATGCGGGTCGGCGCATCGTCAGGCCCGACATCCGACAACAGGAAAAGCATCAGCAACGCGCGCCCGCTGCTTCTCACGTTCGCACGCCATTCCATGAAATCGGGATTGTCGATTCCGAAACTCATATCGACGTGCCAACCATCGTCGCCAGGCGACTCGGGCGACGGAAAGCGGATCGGAAAAGTCCCGAGGCCGCGTGGCGCCTGCCAGCGTCCGCCACCGACCAGTCCATCATAGGCGCCGCGCAGTCGCGGCGTGTTCGCGGCTTCAAGGAACGGCGATGACGTCTTGAAGCCCACGCGAATGACGGGCTGCGTCCAGTCGTCCGGCCTGTCGGGCGAAAGCCCGATGTCCGTCCATAATTCGTCGCGGCACCGTTGCGCCAGATCGGCGGAAAAGGCGTCTTCGAGTTTGACGAAACCGGCATCGATGAAATGTTCGACCTGAGCCGCGCTCAGGCTGGTGTGTTCAGTCGCAGGCATTTTTTGTCCATTCTTCAGAGGCCGCTGCATTCGCAGGGCCGATCAAGCTGATCGACGCTTACGCGCCGGCACGGAACAGGCCAGTCAGATCAGCGGGAAGAACGTGGACATGAACATCATGCGCCCAATCTATTCGGCGGGCCGCGCGAAGACAACCCGTGTGAGCGCGATGGGAATACCGGCGCGAGGTCCAGCGCGATGGTCGCTGCTGCGGTATTGTCGGACTTGACCCGGCAATCCATCCTTGCCGAAAACATGGATGCCGGAATCAAACGATCATTCACCGATGCCGCCGAACGCAGCAGACGAAGGACGCCGCAGCATGAAGAATCTTCTCACCGATATCGCCGGTGTGCGCGTCGGTCACGCGCACGACGCCGCGCTCGCCTCCGGCGTCACCGCCATCCTGTTCGAGAAGCCGGCGGTGGCCTCGCTGGACATTCGCGGCGGCGGCCCTGGCACCCGCGACAGCGCCCTGCTCGATCCGGTCAACACCGTGGACGGTATCGACGGCATCGCGCTTGCCGGCGGCTCCGCCTTCGGCCTCGATGCCGCCGGCGGCATGCAGGGCTGGCTCGCTGAACAGGGCCGCGGCTTCGCCATTGCAGACGCGGTGATCCCGATCGTGCCCGGCGCCATCGTGTTCGACCTCCTCAACGGCGGCAACAAGAAGTGGGGCCGCTTCTCGCCCTATCGCGATCTCGGCTATGCGGCCGCAAGCGCCGCCGGCAACGACTTCGCGCTCGGCACCGTCGGCGCTGGCTTCGGTGCCACCACCGCGAACTTCAAGGGCGGACTCGGATCGGCGTCGGCGGAATTGCCGAACGGCGTTCGCGTCGCCGCGCTCGCGGTGGTCAATGCGGTCGGCAGCGTCACGGTCGGCGACGGCCCGTGGTTCTGGTCGGCGCCCTATGAGATCGGCAACGAGTTCGGCGGCCACGCCATGCCCGCAACATTCACGGACGACATGCGCGCGATGCGCGTCAAGGGCGCGACGACCGCGACCGCCATCGAGAACACCACGCTGGTCGCGGTGGTCACCGACGCCCTGCTCACCAAGGCGCAGGCACAGCGGCTGGCGATGTCGGCGCAGACCGGATTCGCTCGCGCGATCTATCCGGTCCACGCGCCGCTCGACGGCGATCTGGTGTTCGCCGCCGCAACCGGCGCGAAGCCGATCGATCCGCTCTACGGCCTCACCGAACTCGGCACCGCCGCCGCCAATGTGGTGGCGCGTGCCATCGCGCGCGGCGTTTATGAAGCAACCGCCCTGCCGTTTCCCGGCGCGCTGCCGGCATGGAAGGATCGCTTCGCCAAACGATAAGCCGAACCGGACCAGATCGAACCGGTTGGTTGTTATTCGCGAACGAAAGGTCCGGCAACAAACCATCGCCGAAAGCGTTACCGGTCTGAAGCAAACCGGTGCGCGTCATGCCATCCACGGCGATCCGTGATTTCAGTTATGACGAGACGTCGTGCCGCCTGACGATCACCTTCGTCAGCGGCCGCCGCTATGTCTACGACAACGTACCGTCCGACGTATTCGATGCCTTCACACGCGCCGACTCGCGCGGCGGATTTTTCAATCGCGACATTCGCGATCGCTACCACTATCGCGAGATCGCGCGTCACGAATGAGGTGTTCGACGGTGACTTCCGCGCGTGGATAAATATCGCAAACCGGGCTTTCCGAATCCGATTTCGCGCGCCGCAATCGCAACAGCAAACGAACACCCTTTTGCCGCAGGAATCCCGAGGCCATGGATGCCGTTATCTCGGAAGTCACCTCAGGTTTTCCACCGACGGCGCGCAGCAATCTTGTAAGTATATATAAGTATTCATACGCAATTTCACGCCAGATTTAAGGTTAGTTTATAGTATAGATTGCAGGCCGCTGTCGATACGCGAATGCTTCTCCCGTGCTCGCTTGTGAGCATGATCAAAACAGTGGAGAAACGTCATGAAGAAAATTCTGGTTCTCGCCGCACTCGCCACCACGCTCGCCAGCGCACCGGCTTTGGCTGGCGGCGGCCATGGCCGCGGCGGACATGGCATCGCCATCGGCGCCAATGTCCTGTCGGGACACGGCGGTGTGCTGGGGCTGCTCAACGGCCGCAGCGCGCTGGTCACCAACGTCTCGGTGGCGACCGGCAAGAACGGCGTGCTCGGCGCGGTGCTCGGCAAGGGCCGTCTGCTGGGCGGGCTGCTCGGCGGCGGACACGGCGGCTGCGGCTGCTACTGACACTTGTGACCGCGGACGGGGACCTCCCCGCCCGCACTTCTGTTTCTGCTACCCGGACTATCGCGCCACCGCGCCGTGCAGCGGCGTCGGCAATTCCGCTACTTTCGCGAGCGGCAAAAATTTCTTGGTCAGCGACGTCATCACGATCAACGCATCGGCGCGCGCGCCGGAGATCAAGGTGCCCTGCGCGCGCGTCAGGTCGACGCCGAAAGTGAGATCGTCACCGAGGTCGCGCGTAACGCCGATGCCATAGGTCAGCGTGCGCGCAACGAACGGGGAATCGAGATATTCGGTGTCGGCGTAACCGAGCGAAGCCGCCACCGTCCATTTCGGATCGATGGTCCATGACGCCTTCGCCGAATAGATCGTATCGATGGTGATCGGCGAGATCGGAAAGGTGGTTTCCGACGCGCGGCGGGTGGCCATAAGGTCCATTTTGAAAGGCTTTTCGCGCCAACTGACGTTGGCATCGAACAGCAAACGATCGACGTCGCTGAAATCGACATCATGCCACTTGCCGTAGAGCCGCGATATCGATCCGAATGCCGTTACGGATTCGCCGCTGTATTTCGCGAACACGAAAGGCTGCACGCGCTCGTTGTCGCGACGATAGCCGAAATCGTCGAGTTCGTCGTGATAGCGCCGCGCCGAGAGATTGACCGACACGCCCACCTCTCCCTTGCCGCGCACCAGGCTGATGCCCGGCACGATGGCAGCGCGCAGGAACTGATGTGGCGACGGCAGAAAATCTTGGAAAATGGCGTTGGTCTGGTTGAGGCGGGAGCGTCCGCCTTCGGCGGTCACGAACAGCTTGAACTGATCGACCATGCCTTCCAGTTTCAGCGCCTGACCAAGATCGGACGAACGCAGGTTGTAGCTCGCGACATCCGCGATGGTGGTGGTCGAACTCAGTTTCAGGCTGTCGTCGCCGAGAGAGCCGCGCAGGATCACCTTGCCGCGCTGCGTCGGCGTCGCCTCCGGATTGGCGTAACGAACGGTGCCGGCTTCCGCGGCCACGCCGATGGTCGCGTTGCCGGTCTTGCGCCCCGCCGCCAACGCGGTCTCCGTACCGACAAGGGCGCTGCCGCCGATGCCATTGCCGGAAGAAAATTCCGGATTGGTGTCGTAGCCGCCGCGCAGCAGGAGTGATGCGGCAAAGTCGTTCTGGCTGGACGGCGAGACGGTGTCCGCAGCGTGGGCGGCGCTCGCCGCCGTCAGTAGAAATACTGTCATTAATACTTGTATGTCCTGCATTCGACCCTCGCAATACTTGCATGCGAGATCGATTACTGGCGTGTATGGTTAGCGAAATATGAAATCCAGGCCAGGCGCGGCCGAATTGAGAATTGCTACGGAGATCGAGCGCCTAAGCGTACCGCACCAAAACGTTGATTCAACAACGCTCACGGATGAATCAGGCGCTCACCGATACCGATGCAGCGGCCGATGCGGAGATCGCCTGCGCCTGACGCTGGATCGCCCGCTCGACGAAATTGTAAGACGAGCTTGCGGCGTTCGATGCCGCATTGCTCGGCGGTGAGGTCAGCGTCACCTTGGAGCCATCGGCATATGTCACCGTCGTCGTAACCGAGCCATCGCTATTGCTTGTGGTGGTGGTCGATGCGCCGCTCAGCGCCTTCTTCAACGGATCATTGACACTGGCGGATTCAGGGCGGTGATCGTCCTTCTTTTTTGGCGTCGTCAGTGCTGCGGCGAGTTCGTCGGCGCTCACCGCGCCATCGCCATCGGTATCCAGCTTGCCGAATACGCGATCAGCTGCCGCCGTGTTGGTGCCGCCCGCGCCGAGCGCGCCTTCGAATTCGGACTTGCTGATGCGGCCGCTGCCATCGGCGTCAAGCAGCCCGAACAGATCGCTCAGCGCATCGGCCTTGCTTTTCACCGGCGGTTCGCCTTGTGCCGCGAACAGCGCGTTCAGTGTATCCGGCGACAGATTTCCAACGGTGGATCCACCGCCTGAGATCACCGGTGCGTTGGTCGCCGTCGACGTTGTCGTCGTGGCCGAAAACGCCGTCGTGTTTTGCGTGAAGCCCGTCGTTACCTGCGACGGTGTCGCGGTCGAGGACGACAATGACTTCAACGCATCGAAAATCGTGGACACGGCACCCAGAGCAGCCAGCATGTCCTTACCCCCAACAACGCCGCCAGCGACGGCACACCACCTACCGGCAGTTATCAAAGCAAGCGGCGTGCCGCGCCAAATCACCTTGTAATCTCTGGATAATTTCTCGCACCGTCGTCGCACTACCCGGCAAATCCTGCCCTTGCCGCCAATGAGACGGCATCCCTTGCCGCCGCATGGACCTGCCAAAGGGCGCCATTTGCTCCGCCACCCGGCGCGTGATACCGGAGCGCAATCCTTCCATCGAGAATTCGGGAACTTGCCTATGTCCCAACCGTTTGCGCCGCGTCCGCTGGTGATCGCCCCGTCGATCCTGGCCTCGGATTTCGCCCGTCTCGGCGAAGAGGTGCGCGCCGTCGATCAGGCCGGCGCCGACTGGATGCATCTCGATGTGATGGACGGCCACTTCGTCCCGAACATTTCGTACGGCCCGGATGTCATCAAGGCGATGCGGCCCTACACAAAGAAGATTTTCGACGCGCACCTGATGATCGCGCCGTGCGATCCGTATCTCGAAGCCTTCGCCAAGGCCGGCTGCGACCACATCACGGTGCATGCCGAAGCCGGGCCGCATCTGCATCGCTCGCTGCAATCGATCCGCGCGCTCGGCAAGAAGGCCGGCGTCTCGCTCAATCCGGCGACGCCGCTGTCCGCCATCGAATACGTGCTCGATCTCGTCGATCTGGTTCTGGTGATGTCGGTCAACCCTGGCTTCGGCGGACAAGCTTTCATTCCGGCGATGATCAACAAGGTGACGGATTTGCGCGCGATGCTCGCCGGGCGGCCCATTGATATCGAAGTGGACGGCGGCGTGGTGCCGGATGTCGCGGCGAAACTCGCCGCCGCCGGCGCCAACGCGCTGGTCGCCGGCTCCGCCGTGTTCAAGGGCGGCACCGAGGCGAGCTACAAGGCCAACATCGACGCCATCCGCCACGCGGCAGCGGCGGCGCGCGGCGAGATGGTGTAGGGAGCACGCCCCCGAAAGCCGCTGGCCGCGCCTCCGGCCGCCTTCTAATATCCGGGCATTGATTGTCTGGTTATTTGAAAGGGCGGGAAATGAATTACCGGCAGCGACTGCTTTTTCACGGAATGGCCTTGTTTCTGATCGGGCTGTTGACCGGCCTCGCCGAACAGCACTTCACGAATGTGCGGATGGGATTAGCCGCGCATCTGGAAGGCGTCATGAACGGCACGTTCCTGCTGGCCGTTGGTGCGGTCTGGAACGAAGTCAGGCTCCCGCCCCGTGCAAGTGCCACAACTTACTGGACACTGCTCGGCGGGACATACGGCAACTGGGCCGTGACGACGATGGCCGCGATTCTTGGCACCGCGGCGCTTTCTCCCATCAGCGCGGCCGGCCACTCAGCGGCACAATGGCAGGAAGCTCTCGTGACCGCAGGCTTTGTCTTGATCGGCCTTGCCATCATTGTGGCATCGATCCTGCTGTTGTGGGGGCTGCGTGGCAAGGCGACGCACGACGTAATCGCGTAACGGCGAGTTGCATCCATGTTGCGCGTTAGAAGCGTCATCGTTCCGCATTCGTCATGGCAAAGCTCATCATCTCAAAATTCCCGACGTATCGAACGCTTCAATCAATCTTCGAAATCATTTCTGAAAATCGCGTTTCCCCGTCATTGCAAGAAACGTGAACTCCGAAGCAATCCAGACTCTTGAAGAAGGACTGGATTGCTTCGCTACGCTCGCAATGACGAAACATGAAACGCGATGATTGGGCGAAAATGTCCGATGCGTTTCAATTCGGTTTCGACGCGAAAGAACATCGTTTCAGATGCGGCCTGCGAACACGAATCCACTGGCACGCGCGACAGACTCGTGAACACCAAACCGCGTGAACTTTGTTCCCGCACGCCGCGACAGAGCGGGCATGCAAAACACATTCGCTCATTTGAAGCGGCTTGCCGCTTTCGCCCGCATTGCCCTCATTGTCGCCAGCGCCTCCCTCGGTAATGCGCCGTTCGCGATGGCAGGCGATGCCGCCGCGCGCCGTGTGATTGGCTTCTCGCCGAGCGGCAATCATTTTGCCTTCGAGCAATACACCACGCTTTACGACTCGCTCGAGCATCTTGCACGCATCGAGGTCATCGACACGCGCCGCGATGCCTTCGTCAAGGGCTCACCCGTCACGATGAAAAGCAACGAGGATGAAGGACACGACCTGCCCGAATTGCGCAACGAGGCGATGCGCAAGGCGCGGCTGATCACCGATCCGCTGCTCATTCACGATGTTGGGACGCGCTTTCCCGGCAAGCCGTCGATGGAGCTGGACGAGATCGGCATCTACCAGATGGACCCCAAGCCGCTCGCGACCGCGCAGGAGATCACCCTGCCCGACGGCCGCAAGCTGACGCTTACCATCACTGACAAGGCGCTTGGCAAGGCGTCGTGTTACGGCGCCGGCGGACGCGGCACCTATGGCGACGTCATCGTCACCGGCATGACGCTGACGCTCGCCATCGACGGCGGCGCGCCGATGGTGCTGAACGACGACAGCCGCCTGCCGAAGAACCGCCGCTGCGTCACCGCTTACGGCATCGCCGAGGTCTATCACCATCAGGCGAGCATCGGCGCGCAGACGCTGGCCGTGCTGATCGAGACGGTGGACGCCCACGAATTCCACGCCGGCCCGAACCGCCGCTTCATGGCGGTCACCCGCCGACTGCCCTAGCGGCCCGGAACGCGCGATCCGCCGCGTTTTCAGGGCAAAAATGCCCGGCCGAGGGTGGCTTCACGAGGCGCAAACTGCTACAGCGCGGGCAAAATCCCCAAGATGATGAGTTGTCGATGATCCCGCGCTATACCCGCCCTGAAATGGCTTCGATCTGGGAGCCGCAGACCCGCTTCAAGATCTGGTTCGAGATCGAGGCGCATGCCGCCGACGCGCTGGCGGAACTCGGCGTGATCCCGAAGGACGCCGCCAGGACGATCTGGGCCAAGGCCAAGGATGCCGTCTTCGACGTCGCGCGCATCGACGAGATCGAGCGCGAGACCAAGCACGACGTCATCGCCTTCCTGACGCATCTCGCCGAAATCGTCGGCCCCGAAGCGCGCTTCGTACATCAGGGCATGACCTCGTCCGACGTGCTCGATACCTGCCTCAACGTGCAGCTCAGCCGCGCCGCCGACATCCTGCTCAAGGATCTCGACAAGGTGCTGGCCGCGCTCAAGGCGCGTGCGTTCGAGCACAAGATGACGCCGACCATCGGCCGCTCGCACGGCATCCATGCCGAGCCCGTCACCTTCGGCCTCAAGATGGCTTACGCCTATGCCGAATTCTCGCGCGCCAAGGAACGCCTGATCGCCGCGCGCAAGGATATCGCCACCTGCGCCATCTCCGGTGCGGTCGGCACCTTCGCGCAGATTGATCCGCGCGTGGAGGAGCACGTCGCCAAGGCGATGGGCCTCACGCCCGAGCCGATCTCGACGCAGGTGATCCCGCGCGACCGCCACGCGATGTTCTTCGCGACGCTCGGCGTGATCGCTTCGTCGATGGAACGCCTCGCGATCGAAATTCGCCACATGCAGCGCACCGAGGTGCTGGAAGCGGAAGAATTCTTCTCCGAGGGCCAGAAGGGTTCGTCGGCGATGCCGCACAAGCGCAACCCGGTGCTGACCGAGAACATCACCGGCCTCGCCCGCATGGTGCGCGCTTACGTGACGCCGGCGCTGGAGAACGTCGCGCTGTGGCACGAACGCGATATCTCGCACTCCTCCGCCGAGCGCATGTTCGGCCCCGACGCCACCGTGACGCTCGACTTTGCGCTCAACCGCCTCGCCGGCGTGATCGAGAAGCTCTTGGTCTACCCGGCTAACATGCAGAAGAACCTCGACCGCCTCGGCGGCCTCGTTCACTCGCAGCGCGTGCTGATCGCGCTGACGCAGAAGGGCGCGAGCCGCGAGGATTCCTACAAGATGGTCCAGCGCAACGCGATGCCGGTATGGCGCGGCGAAGGCGACTTCCGCACGCTGCTGAAAGCAGATCCCGATGTGCGGAAGTACCTGAGCGACGCTGAGATCGACGAGAAGTTCGACCTCGGCTATCACCTCAAGCACGTCGATACGATCTTCAAGCGGGTGTTCGGCAACGCGTGATCCGCGGGCCCGAGAAGGCTAGTTCCGGATCAGGAGCACGCCGCCGATCAGCAACGCCGCGCCCGCCATGCGGCCGAGATCGATCGGATGGCGTTCCAGCCCGAACAATCCGAAATGATCAAAAGCGATCGCCGACAGCAATTGGCCGGCGATCAGCAGCGCAAGTACCGTCGCCGCGCCGAGCCGCGGAATCAGCAGGATGGTGAGAACGATATAGATCACGCCGAATACGCCGGCGGCCCACGTCAGATAAGAGCTTCGGGCGATAGCTCCCGCAGCGATCATCGGCTCGCGGATCGCAGCCATCACCGCGATCATGGTGAGCGTGCCGCCGATGTAGCTGATTAGTACCGCCCAATAGGGCGAGCCCAGCGCGGTCCTCAGATTGGCGACAAGAACCTGCTGCAACAGCGCACTGGCGCCTGCCACCAATCCGACCGCAGCCAACCCCAATGCGATGAACGCTTGCATGGCATGTCCCCCCAACCCGAAGATACAGTTTCGCCAACTCGGACCGGCATTCAAGGCAACCCCGCGCAACCTTGCAAGGCTTCCTCTGCTCAGCGTGGGTGGCAGTCGAACTTTCGGAGTCCGCCCTCGCCTCGCCGCAATGACAACGCACTGGTAACCGGAATCGGGGTATTGTTCTGGCGTGTCTCAGCGTCCCACCATTCTCGTGTTCGATTCCGGTCTCGGCGGCCTCACCGTGCTGCGAGAGATCGTGCGGACCCGCCCTGACGCGCGGAACGTCTACGTCGCCGATGACGCCTATTTCCCCTACGGCCAACATACCGAGGCCGAATTGATCGCCCGCGTGGTGCCATTGATGGGCGACCTGATCGACACGCATGCGCCCGACCTCGTGGTGATCGCCTGCAACACCGCTTCGACGCTGGTGCTGAGCCATCTGCGCGCCGCCTACAGCGTGCCGTTCGTCGGCACCGTGCCGGCGATCAAGCCGGCCTGTGAGCGCTCGAAAACCCGGCATGTCTCGGTGCTCGGCACCAAGGGCACCGTGCAGCGCGAATACACCCGCGCGCTGATCCGCGATTTCGCCCACGACTGCGAGGTCACGCTGGTCGGCTCGCCCCGCCTCGCGTCGCTGACCGAGGCCGTGCTGAACGGCGAGAGCATTACCGACGCCGACATCGCCGACGAGATCGCACCCTGTTTTGTCGATGGCGAAGCCCGCACCGACACCGTGGTGCTGGCCTGCACCCACTACCCGCTGTTGCTGGACCGGCTGGCGCGGCTGGCGCCCTGGCCGGTGGAGTGGATCGATCCGGCGCCGGCGATCGCCCGCCGCGTCGCCACCCTGCTCGGCCCCGACAGCCCCGACCTGCCGCCCGCGGGCGACCCACGCCTGATCTTCACGTCGGGGCGACGGCATTTGGCGGCGGAAGCGCTGGTGCATTCCTTCGCCGACGAGGTCGCGGCTTAACGCAACTATCGATGGACTTCTCCCATTCATGGCGCGCTGCTAGCGTGAGCACTCCATTGGGAGGAACAATGATGATCAAGAAGATCGTACTTGGATCGTGTCTTGGGCTGGGTGTCATGTCGTTCGCGCTGGCGGGAGCCGCCGTCGCGCAACAGGGCGGCATCAAGCGCACGCCGTTGCAGAAGGTCGAGTTTCCGGATGGCTACGTCACCGTGACTGGCATCGCCGAAATCCCCGGCGGCGGCTCGGCCGGACGCCACACCCATCCCGGAATCGAAACCGGCTACGTGCTGGAAGGCGAAACCGAACTGCTGGTCGACGGCAAACCGCCGCTGAAACTCAAGGCCGGGGATTCCTACCAGATTCCGGCCGGCGTCGTTCACGACGCCAAGGTCCATGAGGGCAAGCACTTGAAAGTGCTGGGGGTTTACGTCGTCGACAAGACCAAGCCGCTAGCCTCGCCGGCGAAGTGATCCGGGCCGGAATCGAGCCACGAAGCTGCCCCGGCGGGATTTGACATTCCGGCGCGATCCCCCTAGAAACCGCTTGCTCGCGGGCCGTTTTCGGCCCGCGTTGCGTTTCGCGACCCGTGGTCCTCCCCTTAAGCTTTAAGGACGGACCTGTCGGCACCGGGGCCTTGCCCTGTTGCACAGGAGGGCGCGTTTCCTCAACCACCAACTCATAGAGGACGCGATGACAAAGCGTGCAGAAGCCAAGTACAAAATCGACCGCCGCATGGGCCAGAACATCTGGGGCCGCCCGAAGAGCCCGGTCAACAAGCGTGAATACGGTCCCGGCCAGCACGGCCAGCGCCGCAAGGGCAAGCTCTCCGACTTCGGCACCCAGCTCCGCGCCAAGCAGAAGCTGAAGGGCTACTACGCCAACATTTCCGAGCGTCAGTTCTACGCCATTTACGTCGAGGCGACCCGCATGAAGGGTGACTCGGGCGAGAACCTGATCGGCCTGCTCGAGCGCCGTCTCGACACCGTCGTCTATCGCTCCAAGTTCGTCTCGACGATGTTCGCCGCGCGTCAGTTCATCAACCACGGCCACGTCAAGGTGAACGGCAAGCGCGTCAACATCTCCAGCTACAAGCTGAAGCCGGGCGACGTCGTCGAGGTCAAGGACGCCTCCAAGCAGCTCGCCATCGTGCTCGAAGCCAACCAACTCGGCGAGCGTGACGTACCGGACTTCATCGAAGCCGACCACAACAAGCAGACCGCCACCTTCATCCGCATTCCGCAACTGGCCGACGTGCCGTTCGCGGTGCAGATGGAGCCGCATCTGATCGTCGAATTCTATTCGCGCTAATTTCCGCGCGACTATCGCAATACGAAGGCCCCGGTTTTGCCGGGGCCTTTTTGTTTGCCTATGATGTCGTTCAAACAATCTCGATCGTGAGTGGATATGCCCTACGCCCCCTCTCCCACCGATCCGAAGCAACCGCCGATCCGGATCAATCTGCTGTCGGATACGCAGACGCGTCCGACACATGCGATGCGCGAGGCCATGGAGCGCGCCGAAGTCGGCGACGAACAGATCGGCGACGATCCCACCGTCAACCTGCTGTGCGAACGCGTCGCCGATCTGCTCGGCAAGGAGGCGGCGGTGTTCATGCCGTCGGGCACCATGTGCAACGTCGCGGCTACCCTGGCGCACTGCCGCCCCGGCGATGAAATTCTCGCGGAGCGCACTGCGCATCTGATTGCGCGCGAAGGCGGAGCCCATGCCGCGCTCGGCGGCCTCCAGATCATGCCGCTTGACGGGAAGGACGGACAGTTCACGCTCGATACCTTGCGCGCCGCGCTGCGCCCGCCGACGCGCTATCAGCCGCCGCAAACGCTCATCAGCGCCGAGCAGACCGCCAATATCGGCGGCGGCACCATCTGGCCGCCCGAGACACTGGCCGGCATCGCCGCGCTCGCCAAGCAACACGACATCGCCACCCACATGGACGGCGCGCGGCTGATGAACGCTTGCGTCGCCACCGGCATTTCCGCACGCGAGATGGCGGCGGGCTGGGACTCGGCATGGATCGATTTCAGCAAGGGTCTTGGCGCGCCGATCGGTGCGGCGATGGCTGGATCGCGCGACTTCATCGATCAGGTGTGGCGCTGGAAACAACGGCTCGGCGGCGCGATGCGGCAGGCCGGCGTCTGCGCGGCGGCCTGCATTCATGCGCTTGACCATCACGTCAATCGCCTCGCCGACGATCATGCAAATGCAAAGGCGCTGGCACGCGGCCTGTCGCAGATCGCCGGAGTGAGCGTGCAGGAGCCGCAAACCAATCTGGTGTTTTTCGAGTCGAGCGGTGCCGGTATCCCAAGCGACAAACTCGTCACGGCGCTACGCGAACGTGGCGTGCTGCTCGCGATGATGGATGGCCGCATCCGGGCCTGCACGCATCTCGACGTCACGGCCGCAATGATCGACGACACCGTCGGCCTGGTGCGCGAGATACTGCGCGGCGCCTGACTCCGCGCGTCCCCTTCCCGGCTTTTTGCCGCTTGACTTATACATAACTCATCGGTTATGAATAAACCCATAGCCAACGAGTTATACATCATGAACCCAACCACCCCTGACCAGTTGTTCAGGTCTCTCGCCGATCCCAGCCGCCGCGCGATCTTCGAGCGGCTGTGCCGCGACGGCGAGTTGACGGTCGGCGCTCTCACCGCGCGCGCCGGCATCTCGCAGCCCGCCGTCTCGAAACACCTCGGCGTGCTCAAGCAGGCCGGGCTGGTGCGTGACCGCCACGAAGGCCGCCAGACCCACTACAGCGCGCAGGTTCGCGCGCTCGCACCGCTGGTCGACTGGACCAGCCAGATGACCGGCTTCTGGAACAGCCGGTTCGACAAACTCGAAGACGTACTGAAAAGGATGGACCAATGAACACGCTCGCAGCCGAAACACTCGCCGTCGTCGTCGAACGCGACATGCCGCATCCGCCGGAGAAGGTCTGGCGCGCGCTGACGCAACCGCATTTGATCGACGAGTGGCTGATGAAGACCGACTTCAAGCCGGCTGTGGATCATCGCTTCACACTGGGGGCGGAATGGGGCACGGTCGACTGTCAGGTGACGGCGATCGAGCCGAACAAATCGCTGTCGTACCGATGGGACGCGCTCGGCATCGAGACCGTCGTGACCTGGACGTTGACGCCGACCTCGTCCGGCACGCATCTTCGCATGGAGCAGATCGGCTTCCGGCCGGATCAGCAACAGGCCTATCAGGGCGCGAAATATGGCTGGCCAAAATTCTTCGCCAATCTCGAGCAGGTCTTGGCACGGCCGGATTGAGGTTCGGGAGGCGGCATCCGTCGCCCGACGGTGCCGCCCCTTCCAACTCTACCGACCAGATATGAGACACGCATGGCAACAAGCGGATCGCAGACAAAATCGCCGTCGCAACTGATCGATATGCGGATCAAGGAATTAGGTGACTGGCGCGGCCAGATGCTCCAGCGCATCCGCGCGGTCATCAAGCAAGCCGATCCCGATGTCGTTGAGGAATGGAAATGGCGGGGCGTGCCGGTGTGGGAGCACGACGGCATCATCTGCACCGGCGAGACCTACAAGGCCGCGGTGAAGATGACCTTCGCCAAAGGCGCATCGCTCGACGATCCGGCGAAGTTGTTCAACTCCAGTCTCGACGGCAACACGCGCCGCGCCATCGATTTTCACGAAGGCGACAAGATCGACGAGAAAGCGTTGAAGGCCCTGATCCGCGCGGCGGTGGCGTTGAATGCCGCAAAGGGCAAGAAGAAGTAGCGGGTACTAAAAAAGCCAGCACTCTTTCCTCGTCATGGCCGGGCTTGTCCCGGACGTGACGGAAACCCAGAATAAATGGTCTGGAGCACCGCCGCGTTAGCCGCTCCTCGCGTTACTTCTCCAGCGCCTCGTAAACCAGTTGTTTCACGGTGCGCTGGATGCGCTGGCGCTGGGTCGGCGTCTGTTCCATCAGCACGAAGAAGAAATCCTGCTTCGGGTCGATGACAAAGTAACAACCGCTGGCACCGTCCCATTTCAACTCGCCCAGCGAACCTGGCGGCGGCGGTTTGGCGTTGCCGGGATCTGTGCGGACGGCGAAGCCGAGCCCGAAACCGAAGCCGTCGCCGGGGAAATAGGCCCAGTCGCGCTCGATGCCGGACTTGGGACCGACGTGGTCTGTCGTCATCTCCTTGAACGTCTTCGGGCTGAGATATTGCTTGCCGTCGAACGATCCTCCATTGAGAATCATCTGGGCGAAACGCGCGTAATCGTGCGGCGTCGAGATCATGCCGCCGGTGCCGGCTTCGCGCTTCCGCGGCACCAGCGGATCGAGCTTGTAACCGACGCGGAAGTCGGCGTCGTTCGGCATCGGCTGCGCCACCAGATCGCGTTTCGCCGGATCACGTACATAGAATCCGGTGTCGACCATGCCGAGCGGATCGAGCAGGTGCGCCTTCTCGAACTGATACAGCGATTTTCCGGATACCAGCTCGATCACGCGGCCGAGAATGTCCGTGGAATGGCCGTAATCCCACAGCGTGCCCGGCTGCTCCTGCAACGGCAGCACCGCGATCCGTTCGGCGAACTCGGCATTGTCCGGATCGCCGTCGAAGATTTTGGCGGAGGCGTAAGCCTTGCGCACCAGACTGTCGCCGTAGAAACCGTAAGTAATGCCCGAAGTGTGCCGCAGCAGGTCGAGCACGGTGATCGGCCGTTTCAGTGGCTCCAGTTCAAGCACCGCCTTGTCGTCGGCGGTTTTCTTCTCGACGCCGACCTTCATGTTGGCGAACGAAGGAATGTATTTCGAAACCGGATCGTCGAGCTTCAGCTTACCCTCATCGATCAGCATCATCGCCGCGACGCTGGTGATCGGCTTGGTCATCGACGAAATGCGGAAAATGGTATCGGTGGTCATCGGCAGCTTGGTCGCCACGTCGCGGACACCGAACAGACCAGTATAGACCGGTTTGCCATGTTGATGGATCAGCAACACAGCGCCGGGAATCTTGCCCTGCGCGATCTCGTTGTTGAAGAAGTCGGCGATCTTCGCCAGTTTCGCCTGCGAGAATTTCGCGCCTGCCGGAATGTCGAATGTCCCTTCGGCGCGTGCAGCGCTCGACACCGCAAAAAACAGCAGAGCCGCACCAACAAGCCGGCCGATCGTCGATCCTGGATTCATATGATTTGACTCCGTCCCCATGCGGAGAATGCGTGGCCGACGGGAGGTTATCAAGAGGCCGCAGTCGCACTCAATGCCTGCCGATGCCATTCAGCGCTCGTTTCCGAAAAGCAGCAGAAGATGACAGTCTCAAGACGCGATGCCCCAGCCTCGGCCGAGATCGTGGTGGCGACCGCAATCCGCGCCGCGCGGTCGGCGGGAAAACCGTAGACACCGGTGGAGATTGCGGAAAAGGCGATGGAGCGGAGCTCATGCTCGGCCATCAGCGCCATCGCGCGGCGGTAGCAGGAGGCCAGTGCCGCGTCCTCGCCCTGCCCGCCGCCGTGCCAGACCGGCCCCACCGCATGGATGACGTGGCGAGCCGGCAGCCGATAGGCGTTGGTGATCTTGGCGTCGCCGGTGGCGCAGCCGCCTAACCGGCGGCATTCGGCGAGCAAATCCGGACCGGCGGCGCGATGGATCGCACCGTCGACTCCGCCGCCGCCAAGCAGCGAATTATTCGCCGCATTGACGATGGCATCGACATCGAGTGTCGTGATGTCGGCGACGACGACGTTGTAGCGCGTCGCGCCGATCTGTCGCGAGAACGGCGTCAGGCCGGAGCGCCGAGGGTGACGCCCTTCTCGGCGAACATCTTCTGCAATTCACCCGCCTGGAACATCTCGCGGATGATGTCGCAGCCGCCGACGAACTCGCCCTTCACGTAGAGTTGCGGAATGGTCGGCCAGTTCGAATAGACCTTGATGCCGTCGCGCAGCTCCGGCGATTCCAGCACGTTGTGGCCCTTGTAGCCAACGCCGATGTGGTCGAGGATCTGCACCACCTGACCGGAGAACCCGCATTGCGGGAATTGCGGCGTGCCCTTCATGAACAGCACCACGTCGTTCGACTTCACTTCGTTCTCGATAAACTGCTCAATGCTCATCTTGCATCCTCTTGCGGTGCCATTCGCGACCGCCCGCGAACCAACCTACTGTTGATATATGTAGCCCGAAAGCCGTTGCATCCCAAGAAAAATGCTCGATTTTCGGGCTTGTTCACCGATCAACGCTGCGTCATGCGCAGGTCTGCCTCCCACCCCGGCAGCCATCTTCGCCCTTTGGCGGGGTTAACTTCCCGATCCGCGATCCTAAGTTTACGCCTGATAAGATTTTTCTTCGGAACCCATCCGCCACAGTTGCGTTTTTCCCTGAACCGGAGATGTCCGTGACGCAATCTGCATCCGCGGCCGACCGCTTGTCAGCCGACCGTTCGATTCACCCCGATGGCACTAAGCCCGCCGGGGTCAATTCTGCTGCCCGCCTCTCGGAAGCCTATCTCGCGGTCCGCAACGAGACCGAACGCCGGGCCGCCCCGCTCAGCTCCGAGGATCAGGTGGTGCAGTCGATGCCGGACGCCAGCCCGGCGAAATGGCACCGCGCCCATACCACCTGGTTCTTCGAGCAATTCCTGCTCGGGCCGCATTGTCCTGGCTATCGGCCGTTCGATCCGGATTACGCCTTCCTGTTCAATTCCTATTACGTCAGTGCCGGCCCACGCCATGCCCGCGGCGAGCGGGGTCTGCTTACCCGTCCGGGCGCGGCGGAGGTGACCGCCTATCGTCACCATGTCGACGCGGCCGTGTTGAAATTCTTCAACGAGGCGGGCCCTGATAAGCTGGCCGAACTGGCGCCGCTGGTCGAGGTCGGGCTCAATCACGAGCAGCAGCATCAGGAATTGATGCTGACCGACATCCTGCACGCTTTCGCACAGAACCCGCTGTATCCGGCCTACGATCCCGCGTGGACGCCGCCCGCCTCCGCCCGCAGCGGCGAAGCGTGGTGTGAACTCAAGGAAGGCATCCACAGCATCGGCCACGCCGCCGAAACGTTTCATTTCGACAACGAGAAGCCGGCGCACCGTGCGCTGGTGGGGCCGGTGAAGCTGGCGCGGCAGCTCGTCACCAACCGCGAATGGCTCGCCTTCATCGACGACGGCGGCTACCGCACCCCAACACTGTGGTTGATGGACGGTTTCGCTAGGGCGAGCGCCGAGCAATGGGACGCCCCCGGCCACTGGCACAAGGTTAAGGATGAATGGCATGTGATGTCGTTGGGCGGATTGCGCCCGCTCGACCTCGACGCACCGGTGATGCATGTCAGCTACTATGAGGCCGACGCCTTCGCGCGCTGGCGCGGCAAGCATCTGCCGACCGAAATGGAATGGGAGGTCGCGGCGCGCGCCGGCCTCCTCGACGACGCCTTCGGCATCGTCTGGCAATGGACCCGCAGCGCCTACGCCCCCTATCCCGGCTATCGCGCCATCGAAGGCGCGCTCGGCGAATACAACGGCAAGTTCATGGTCAACCAGCTTGTGCTGCGCGGCTCGTCACTGGCGACGCCGGAGGGCCACAGCCGCCTGACCTATCGCAACTTCTTCTATCCCCATCATCGCTGGCAGTTCACCGGACTGCGCCTTGCCGACTACGGCGATTGATCCGCCGCATCCGAACGCCAGGAGCCCTTCATGAACGCCCGCGCCACCGCATCGGCGAAAGCCCAGCGCTTCGATCCGCAGACCTCGGCCTTCGCGGCCGACGTGCTGGACGGCCTGAGCCGGCAACCAAAACAGTTATCGCCGAAATATTTCTACGACGCCGCAGGCTCCGAACTGTTCGAGCAGATCACGGTGCTTCCGGAATATTATCCGACGCGTACCGAACTCGGCATTTTGCGTGACCATGGCGCGGACATCGCAGCGATCGTGCCCGAAGGCGCCGCGCTGGTGGAATTCGGCGCCGGCGCGACCACCAAGGCGCGGCTGTTGCTGAAGCATTGCCGGATCGGCGCTTACGTGCCGGTGGATATTTCCGGCGATTTCCTCAAAGCGCAGGCGGCCACATTGCAGCGCGACTTTCCGACGCTGCGGGTTGCACCCGTGGTGGCCGATTTCACCGCGCCGTTCGACCTGCCGAAGGCCGTTGCCGACATGCCCAAGGTCGGGTTCTTCCCCGGCTCAACGCTCGGCAATTTCGAGCCGCACGAGGCAAGCGCCTTCCTGCGCAGCGCGCGGCAAATTCTCGGGCCCGGCGCACTGATGCTAATCGGCGTCGATCTGGAAAAGAGCGACCGCCTGCTGCACGCCGCCTATAACGATGCGTCCGGCGTCACCGCGCGCTTCAATCTCAATCTGCTGGTGCGCCTTAATCACGAACTCGGCGGCAATTTCGATCTGTCCGCATTCACGCATCGCGCGATCTACAATCGCGAGCGCCACCGCATCGAGATGCATCTGGTCAGCCGCAAAGCTCAAACCGTGCGCATCCTCGGCAAGAGCGTGTCGTTCCGCGCCGGTGAAAGCATTCACACCGAGAACAGCTACAAATACAGCCTCGATCGCTTCAATACGCTTGCCAAGAGCACGGGCTGGACGCCGCAGGTCTCATGGACCGACGACGACAACCTGTTCTCGGTTCACGCGCTGGTGGCCTCGGTGTGAGACTCGGCTGACGCTTCGGGCGAGCCGAGCGAGATCGCTTCCCACGCCGCGACCAGCATCAGGATTGCGGTGGTCGTGGCCGACAACCACAGCGGCGACAGCATCGCGCCGAACGGGATCAGCACGATCAACAGCCCGATGCCGACCAGATGCGACAATTGCAGGTGGCCGCGGATGGTGCGCTTGAACAGGACGACGCCGGCGAGATAGATCAGCGGCCCGCCGATCATGGCGAGCATTTCCTTCGTGCCGCTGTGGCCGTGATGGCCATCCGGATGCGCCAGCAGCATCTCGTCGCCCACCGCGCAGACCACGACGCCGATCACGATAAACAGATGAATATAGGTGTAGGCCAGCCGGGCCATCCGGCCGGTCTCGTCGGCATGGGAAATCCGGTGCGAACCGGCTTCCGCTCCGATGTGGAAATAGATCCACCACATCGCGATACTGCCGAGCAGCGCGATGACGAATGCAAAAGCGGTCGTCCACATCCACGCGGCTTCGCTGAACGTCGCGCCGGTTACCACGATGGATTCGCCGAGCGCGATGATGATGAACAGTGCGCAACGCTCCGCCATATGGCCGCCCTCGACCTCCCAATCCCGCATCGAGGATGCGCCGAGGCCGGGCGTGCGGAAACGCATGGCCGGGCCGGAATATTCGATGGCGAGCGCGATCAGCCACAGCCAGAGACGCATCTCGGGGTCAGCCAAACCGCCGACGATCCAGAACACGCCGCTGACGCTCATCCAGATCGAGATGCGCAAGAAATTGCAGCGATGGCCGGTCTCGGACTTCGGCACCGCAAAGATGACGAACACCGAGCGGCCGACCTGCATGAAGACATAGGCGAGCGCGAAAATCAGGCCACGGCTGTCGAACGCTTTCGGGATCGACGTCGACAGCAGCAGTCCGGCGATCATCATCACGAACAGCATGACGCGAACCGGCGTCCGCTCCGGATCGAGCCAGTTGGTGACCCAGGACATGAAGACCCAGACCCACCACACCGCCAGCATCAGGATGCCGACCTGCACCACGCCGAGCGGCGAGAAATGCGCCAGCAGCGTGTGCGAGATCTGGGTGACCGCGAAGACGAAGACGAGATCGAAGAACAGTTCGACGAAGGTGACGCGGTGATGCTGCTTCGGATTGCGCTCGCGCAGCAAGCTCCCGCGTTGTGCCGCCTGCGTCATGCGCCGCTCCTCACCCCACCGATCCGTCGGGCACCGTCAGTCCGGCACGCCGGTCTGCAGGGCCAGCGCATGCAACACACCGCCCATCTGCCCTTGCAGCGACTGATAGACGATCTGGTGCTGCTGCACCCGCGACTTGCCCCGGAACGATTCCGAGATCACCGTCGCGGCATAGTGGTCGCCGTCACCGGCGAGGTCCCGGATCGTCACCTCGGCGTCGGGTATCGCCGCCTTGATCATGGATTCGATATCGCGGGCATCCATCGGCATCACACTTCTCCAGGCAACCGGCTCCGGCGATCCGCGACCTGACGCGGCCCTGTTTCCGGCATGTTGAGATAACTATATCCGATTCACCGTCAATAGCCCGCCCTGATCGCCTGCGGCATCGCGGCCGGGCGCCTCACGAGGTTGCCGATGAAAATCCCCGGCCCCGACCACCCCATCACCATCGCGCCCGCCGCCAAGCGCATCCGCGTCTCGGCCGGCGGTGTGGTGATCGCCGACACCACCCGCGCGCTGACGCTGCGGGAGGCCACCTGTCCCGCCGTCTATTATATCCCGCGCGCCGATGCCGATGGCACACGGCTGGTGCGGACCGACCGGGTGACGCATTGCCCCTACAAGGGCGACGCCAGCTACTTCAGCATCCGGACCGATGCGACCACCCTCGACAACGCGATCTGGAGCTACGAGACGCCGTATCCGGCGATGGCCGAGATCACCGGCCATCTGGCGTTCTATCCCGACAAGGTCACCATTGAGGAACTGCCGGCGGCCTGATCGCCTCGATCGCCCGTATCGATCGGCATGGGCCTCCACTGTCCCTCATCGGAGAAAGGCCCCGGAGATGTTCTCTCCGAGGCCAGCGGTGTTGGGCGCTCTGACCGGGCCGATCCCTTGAAGGGACGGCCCGCTAGGCGCGAAAGATCGTCAGCCCCAGAATCAGCAGCACCAGGAAGATCACCACGAAAATGTAGAACAGCACGCGCGCGATATCAGCGGACGCCGCGGAGACGCCGGTGAAACCCAGCAATCCGGCGACAATCGAGACCACGAGAAAAATCAGGGCCCACTTGAGAATACTCATCTGTTGCTCTCCAGGATTCTCATGCGATAACACCCGCCCCGAAACATGGTTCCCGTGGCTGTCAGGGGTCGTCGCGAAACACGCCATCGCGTTGCGCAGGAGGCCGCATGAAATCGATTGCCCATCCGGCGCCTGAAGTCGCCCCCGAGATCGCACCCAAGGCGCACGGCCGAAATCTGGCGCTGGATCGCGCACGCACGTTTCTCACCGTGGTGGTCGTCATCCATCACGCGGTGATCCCCTATACTTACTTCGGGCATACCGATCCGAAGTCGTGGCTCGGCTTCGACATGGTCGTGCTCGCCACCGACAGTTTTTTCATGGCGATGTTCTTCTTGCTGTCGGGGCTGTTCGTGTGGCCAAGTCTCGCCCGCCGTGTGCCCGGGGTCTTCGCATACGATCGGCTGCTGCGGCTCGGACTGCCTTTCGTCATCGCCGCGTTGACCGTGATCCCAATCGCCTACTATGCGCTGGCATTGCGACAAGACCCCGATCTTCGCTTCAGCGCATTCTGGTGGAATATGGTCACCGACGGACCATGGCCGAGCGGCCCGGTGTGGTTCGTCTGGGTGTTGTTGGTGTTCGATCTCGCCGCCGGCGCGCTGTTTCGCATCAGTTCGAATTCGCTGTTCTGGATCAACCGTCTCTCGGTGCGCGGCTTCAAGAGCCCCGCACTCTTCTTCACCGTGCTGGTGATCGTCACCGGCATCGCCTATGTGCCGATGCGGCTGATCTTCGGCCCGAGCTACTGGTTCGAGTTCGGGCCGTTCTCGGTGCAGGCCAGCCGCGTCCTGCTTTACGCGCTGTACTTCTTTATCGGTGCCGGCATCGGTGCCGGCCGCTTCAGCGAAGGCGTACTCGCATCCGAAGGAAAGCTCGCGAATTCGAGTTGGATCGGCTGGGGCGTCGTCACCCTGATCCCCTATGCCGGATTGTGGGGCTTGATCTACATCAAGCGCGAAATCCTCGGCAATCCCGACACGCTGCCGATGTGGTACGAGGCGAGTTACAGCGTGCTGTTCGTCATCTTCAGCGCCGGGATGATGTTCACCATCCTAGCCTTCTTCATGCGCCTGAAACGCGAGGGCTGGAGCATTCTCGATCCGATGCAGAATGACGCCTACGGCATCTTTCTGGTGCACTATGCCTTCGTGCTGTGGATTCAATACTGGCTGTTCGACTTCGACTGGCCGGCGATCGTCAAGGCGCTGATTGCCTTCGTGGTGACGATGGCGACAAGCTGGATCGCGACGCGATTGCTGCGGATGATTCCCGGCTCGCAGCGGGTGTTGTGAACGGTTAGCACTACAACACGAAACCCCGTCATGGGCGGGGGTGGGGAGGGGCTGAGGGGGGGGGGG